>NZ_OEZH01000129.1:58447-74078 GCF_900243075.1 Clostridioides difficile | reverse complement strand
CTATCCTATCTCTACATATAAGTTTCCCTATATGCTGACTATTTTAGCTACTAACTCATGACTAAAGTCACAAGTGTGCATAGCTATTTTTTAATCAAATAGTGAACTTATATTTTGGTGACAAACATCTATACACCTATTGCAAGATACACATTTATCCTTCATAACACCTAGCTTTACTATATTGCTCCATGAATCTGGATTAGAGCACCACTTACATTTTAATTTACATCCTTCTAAAAATATAGTAGTCCTTATTCCATCTCCATCATTTACTGAAAAATGTTGTACTTTTACAACTCTACCTTTTCTACTCATAATCTACCTCATAATTAAAAATTACTATGTGAATTTCTAGCTATTATAGCATCTTGCATTTCTCTTGATAAATTAACAAATTGAGTACTATATCCAGCAACCCTCACTAATAAATCTTTATATTCCTCTGGATTTTCTTGAGCCTTTAATAGAATGTCATTTGCTATTGTATTAAATTGCACATGGAATCCTCCTAAAGCAAAGTATGATTTAACCATAGACGTTAGATTTCTAAGCCCTCTTTCTGTTTCTATTAAATCTTGATTAAGTCTTAAATTTAGAAGTGTTCCACCAGTATGAACATCATGATTTATTTTTGATGCAGATTTCATAGCTGCTAGTGGGCTTGTTGTATCAGTACCAACAAATGGAGAAACTCCCTCTGTCAAAGGTTTTGTTGCTTTTCTTCCACATGGAGTTGCACCTACAATTTTTCCAGTTGGTACATAGTTTGATATTCCCATAAATGCACTATTAAATTTAGAACCAAATATATCCTTGTATTTTCTAGTTTCAGTATAATAAAAATCAGAAACTTCAATTGCTAATGAGTCTACATAATCATTATCATTTCCATACTTAGGAACATCTAATGCAAGTTTTCTTAACTCTTCATAACCTTCCCAATCATTATTTAGTGCTTTTGTTAACTCTTCCAGTGTAGTAACCTTATCTTCAAATACTAGTTTCTTTATAGCTGCTAATGAATTTGAAACCACACCTAACCCTATACCAGTTAATACAGGTCCTATATTATATTTTGCTCCCCCTTTACTTAAGTCAGTCCCCTTATCCAGACATCCATCTACACAAGTAGATAAAAACGGTCTTGGTACCATTTCTTTATGAATTTGTTGAGCAACAGTAGTTCCTATAACAGAATTCTTGATAAGATATGCTAATTGCTTTAAAAACTCACCCTTAACTTCTTCAAAAGAAGTAAATTCTGTGATATTTTTTGTATCTAGCCCCATTTTTTCTCCAGTTAATCTACTCTTACCTTCATTCATAGCATATTCTAAAGCTACTGCAAAATTGATGTTTACAGCTGAAGTCCACTGTCCTGTTTTTCTAAAATGAGGTACTACACAACCACAGTTACTCCAATCTCTAGCATCTTCTGCATCATATCCATCTTGTAGTAACATTTGTGCACCTGCACTATCACTGTGTATAGCAGGAAAACCAGTACCTTGTTTTACTAATTTAGCAACTGCCATAACGAAATTATCTGGTGCTCCTTGACTTACTCTAACACTTAACCCTGGCTGATGAGTTTTTACACTTTCTGTAGCTTTTAAACACATATATGAGATATCATTCGTCCCATCAGTACCATTTCTCTTTTTACCACCAACAGTAAGATTTTGGAATTGATTATATCCTGCAAAATAATTTGCTGTATTTGCTGATATAGTCCATACCCATTCTGATAACTTAATCCAAAGGGCTTCTATCAATTCCTGAGCTTCTGATTCAGTTATTTTACCTTCTTTAACATCATTTTCATAATATGGATACATATATTGGTCAAATCTACCTAAATTTAATGCTAATGGATTTTCTGATAGAATACCACCTAGTTGAACAAACCATACAAATTGTATTGCTTCATAAAAATTAGTTGGCGGATTTGCTGGTACATTCATACATATCTCTGAAATTTTTATAAGTTCTAACTTTCTCTTTTCATCTGTCTCTTGTTCGCTCATCTCTTTTGCAAGATTTGAATATCTTTTTGCCAATGTCATAATACCCTCTGCAACTATAGAAACAGATTTGTAAAAGTCTATTTTTTCAATATTTTCTGAAATTGATATATCTAACTCTTCTATTTTTTTATCTGCATCTTCTTTAATCCCTTTATATCCTTTCACAAACAGTATATCTTGATAATCTGGTGTTACTTCACCTACTGCCTGTCTCCACTTAGAATCATTATCTATTATACCTGTATCTACTAATATCTTAGCTGTGTCTTCTGGAATTCTTGCTAAAAAAACTTCTTCCAAAGATTTTCCCTTCCAATATGGAAATATTTCCTTTCTTATAAATTCTATTTGTTCTTTTGATATTACATATGGGTCTTGAGTTCTTTTATCAAAAGTATCCATTTCTTTGTCTACCCATTGCCAAGAAAATTCTGGTGTCAATATCCCTGTTCTTCTAAATTTCCCTGCTGTACCCACAATTAATTCATTTTCAAAAATTTTTATAGGAAGTTCTTTACATGTTTCCAAAAAAGCTTTAGCTCTTCTTATACATATAGCTTCTCCTTCAGTTTTTTTATGTGATTCTGTAAAAATTCTAGCCCTTTCACAACATATCATAGGTTTAGAATTAATATATTCTTGTCTAAATGCTTCTATTCTATTAGTTTGACTCATTTAAAATCCCCCTTTGGATAAACATATACTATATTTTTGTATGTTATAACATACTTTAATTATATTATACTGTCCTTTAGCATAAAATGGAAGCAAAATAACTTATTTTTTTTCATCTACCTTGAACACCTATATACTAATACTTTTTTTGTTAAATTTATAAAGTCTAAAAAAATTTTCTATGATATATTTTCTATATTGTTATAGTTATTTCTAATATACTAACGATTTGAAATATCAAATTTGTATACTAGACTTAGTTTTAAAACCTTAGTTGATTGTTTAACTTTGTTAACTTCAACATGTATATCCTTCATATAAGGAAGCTCTACAACACCTACTCCCTTATTAAAGTCTTCTTCAACCATAGAAAAAATTTCTTTCTCAGTTAAGTTCGTATTAGTCAATGACTTAAATAAATTATATATAAATTTAATATATTTATCACTCTCAGATAACTTATCATCTTCTGGATACTCTTTAGCACAGAGAATGTTTATTGTTACTTTTCCTTCTTTATCGTCTTCA
Source organism: Clostridioides difficile (assembly GCF_900243075.1). GTDB lineage: Bacteria > Bacillota > Clostridia > Peptostreptococcales > Peptostreptococcaceae > Clostridioides > Clostridioides difficile_D. Next base: position 70,845 of record NZ_OEZH01000129.1, on the reverse strand, counting down.
GACATAGAATAGAATAAACTTCTAATATTTTTTTCAGGTGGTTTTTCAGCACCATTTATAGATACCACAAAACTACCATCTGATTTTGAGTCAGTAATACTATAACCACTGTCTATTATAGCTTTCGAAAATCTTTGAGATAAATCTTTTTTTACTTCTTCTCTACCTTTCACATCATTAATTTTTTGTGAGTAATTATTAAATAGCTCAATAGATTCATCTTTTTTATCTTCAACTTGTTCTTTTAATGAATCTTTACTAATTTGTTCTGAGCTACTTAAGTTCTTATCAGATACAGGAGACATACATCCTACCATCAATGCTAAACTAAGATTTAAAGCTACAATTATTGCCACTCTATTTATATTTCTCTTTACTTTCATATACAATCCTCCCATCACACTAACCTCTCTAAAGTATTACTCATTGCACTAGAATATGTTTATATTCTCTTTATATTAAAAATTTATTATTCAATACATATCACCCTCCTATCCAATTCTTATAACTTACTATTAGTAAAATTATAAGTTCCTTAATACAGAAATAAGGATGTTATCTTTTGTTATTAAAAGATAACATCCTTATTTTTTTGTATCAATACATATGCCCCAACTAGTAGCTTAATCGCCCCAACTGTCAGTATCTTGGTCTAATGGTATATATATATTTAGTATAAATTTATCCATACTATTTTCAAATAATAATTCTCCATTATATTTTTGTAAAGAAGATTTAATACTCTGAATACCTATTCCATGTACAAACTTATCCATTTTGTTTGTTAACATTATATTTTTATTGAAAGTAAACTGATTTAGTTTACTATTTTCACATTTAAGTACAAAAAATGACTTTGTTATAGTTCCTTTAATTCTAATATATTTATTAATATTTTCATCCAATATTTTATCACATGCTTCTATTGCATTATCCAAAATATTAGAAAATATACTTGACACATCTATAGGTTTTACAAAATTTACTTTTGAAAAATTTATAGAGCAAGTAAATTTAATTCCTTTTTTTAAACATATTTCACTCTTTTCGTTGATTATAATGTCTAATATCATATTTCCTGTATTATAAATATATTTAAATGTTTTTATTTCATCTTTTAAATTGTTAACATATTCATCAATTTCTTTGCTATTATTTCTAAGGTTGTCTATACAATAAATGTGATTATTTATATCATGATATAGTTTCTTAACTCGCATATGAGATTCTTGAATACTTAAATAATGTGCATATTGCATATCTAACTTATTTTTTATTAATTCAGCTTGAGATTTTAATCTATTTTCTTTTATTATTTCTTTAAACAATAGTATAAGAAATATACTACTCGCTCCTACCAATTTGGGATTAACAAAATTATCAAAATAGTATCTTTCTGAATGTAATGACCCAAACCGTTCTAATTTTTTTAATACATAATTTCCAAACATATTCATTGTATTAGCTAATAAGGCAAATAATAAATATACATAATTTCTCTTATCTTGGCTAATTAATTTTATAGACTTCCTAAAAAAACTAAATATAATATATATAAGAATAATTATTAAATTACTATATATCTGAATTTTTATAAACTCTAAGTGAGATACCAATAAGGATTCTTTAGATGAAACAACATTACCTGTAATTGCAAAAAATAGTATTCTATATATAACAGCATCCAAACATTTATAATATACACTAAATAGATAAAAGAAAATGGAATACTTAATATAACCCATCTTATAAAAATAATTATAGTATCCTCCCCAAGCAATAAATGCTAATATATAAAATAAATAGTTTATATTACTAAAGTAATTTCCTCCATTAAATAATCTACTTATCTGAACTATAATATAAATAAGAAATAAGACAATATAAAATACTATTTTTTCATTTTTTTTACTATCCTTTTTATAAATTAAAATTCCGTTCATTATAGAAAACTGTATAAATATAGATAAAACTACTAATAGCTCAGTCATAAAATTTAGCATATTGTATCACCAAGAAATTTCAAAAATTTCTCCTTAACCTCTTTATATCTATATCTACTAATAGGTACTTCTTCACCACTTTCTAGTATTACATTATTAGGTTTTATATTTTCAACATAACTTAAATTTATTATAAAACTTTTATGACATCTAATAAATTGATATGGATTTAATTCTTTTTCTATTTTGCTTAAACTATATCTTACATCAAAATTCTTATTTATAGTGTGTATTAGCATATCTTTTTTTTGAACCTCTATATATTTTATTTGATTTAAATAAATCTTGTATGTATTGGACTTATTTTTTATTGTAATATAACTCTCCTTATTTATTTCAATATCTTTGATACAAGCCAGTACATGTTTTTTTAGCTCTTCAAACTCTATTGGCTTTAGCAAATACCTGTAAGCTCTTACCTCATATCCTTCTTGCACATAATCTATTAATGAAGTTATAAATATTATTTCCATTTCATTATCTACTTCTCTAATCTTTCTCGCAGTATCCATTCCATTTAGTTTTTCCATTTTTATATCAAGAAGTAATATATCTATATCTTTTAAATTACTTTCCAGTAACTCTTCTCCAGATATATACTTTTGTATCTCATATTCTATACTTATATTTTTTAATATATTCTCAAGGTAATCTTCTATTAAAAGTTGTGTTTCTTTTTCATCTTCACAAACTGCTATCTTAATCATAAAATACCCCCTTACATAATTTCTAGTTAATACAATTAAAATATTTATAATATATTTAAAGATAATTTTGTATATCTGATACTTTAGAATAACATTTTCAAATTATTTTTATCAATACTCAATCCCATATAACTGTTATTTTGATACGTCAATTTAGAGACAGAAATTACTATAATTAAAAACAGTACTTACTGATAAAAGAAGGTGTCTTAAAATATTTAAAAAATAGTTTTAGGACACCTTCTTTTATTTATTTAAACTTTTTAAGCCTTAAATAATACATTACTCTCCTATACAATTGTACTACATATAAAATCAACAATATAATCTGTAGTACAATAGCAGTTACAGATGCTCCATAACCACTAGATAAATTTCTTATTTCAATATTCAATAAATATATAAATATTACTGTTAACATAAAGAATATAAACATATTCATAAATAAAATTGACTTTACTTTATTTTTTTTATCATAGTCACTATATAATTTAGGAGGTATGTCTTTGTATTCTTTCGACCATATATACCATGCAGATATACCCATAAAACTACCAATACTTCTAAATACAAGATTCCAACCCTTTGATTTATGTTCATCAAAATAATTATTCTCTGCATCATAGTAGTAATCAACAGTGTATTTTATTTTTCTTGGGCTTCCCTTATGAAAATAAAATATTCCTCCAAATTTATTTATCCTATATAAATTATATCCCTTAGTTTCCATATCTTCTAGCCATTTCTCTATCTTATCAGGTGAGCTATACCAGTCAAATTTGAACTTTATTTTTTTTTCCATAATACTCACTCTCCAAAATGATATTTTTAAATAGCTTAAAAATCTATTTAAATAATTATATCATTTTGATACTAACTTTAGGTTACAATCAGATATCTAAAAAGCTATTTAAATAGTAGTAAACTAATAGCCATAACGCCCATTCCTGCAATCAATCCATAAATTGATAAATGATGTTCACCATATTCTCTAGCTGATGGTAATAATTCATCTAGTGATATAAATACCATAATTCCTCCTACAATTGCAAATACAATTCCAAGAGTTATATCATTTAAAAAATTTCTGAGAAGTGCATATCCAATAATTGCTCCTAAAGGCTCAGACATACCAGATAAAAAAGAATAGTAAAAAGCCTTCTTCTTATCCCCTGTAGCGTAATAAACTGGTACAGATACAGATATACCTTCTGGTATATTGTGTATAGCAATAGCTATAGCTATCGGTATAGCTATTGTAACATCATCAAGAGCTGATATAAATGTAGCTAATCCTTCAGGAAAATTATGAATTGCTATAGCCATTGCTGTAAAGATGCCTGTTCTCAAAAGAGATTTATTTTTTTTGATATTTTTTTCTTCTATATTTTCCATTTTCTTTATCTCATGTGGATTTTCTTCTTGTGGAATTAACTTATCAATAATCGCAATAATAGCCATACCTATAAAAAAAGCTATTACAGTTGACCAGCTTCCCAACTTCTCTCCCATAGATTTTGTCAAAGCATCTTGTGCTTTAGGAAAAATTTCTATCATAGACACATAAATCATAACACCAGCGGAAAACCCTAAACTTATAGAAAGAAATTTAGTATTTGTTTTTTTAGCAAAAAACGCTATACAGCTTCCTATACCAGTAGATAAACCTGCCAATAATGTTATCAAAAATGCAAATACTACATTATTCAAATGAATCACCTTCTTTCTTAATTGATATTGATTATCATTTTCTTTTATGTTATCATATATATTTTATATAGTCAATATTTATAAAAAATATACACAATAAAAAAGCAGAGATATAAACTTAGTCTCTGCTTTTTATTAATAGTATATTAAAATTATTTATTCAAGAAATCCACCGCATATTGAACGTATAATGCAGTTCCAATCTCTAAGGCATCTTCATCTATATTAAAACATCCATGATGATGAGGATAACAAGCGCCTTTTGACTCATTTCTAGCTCCTACAAATGCTAGTGCACCAGGTGCTATGTTCATAAACTCAGCCAAATCTTCTGCTCCTGTTACTTTTTCAAATAGTGTTATACATTCTTCTCCAAATAATTTAATTGCTGCATCTGTGGCTATCTTTGAACATTCCTTGTCATTTATAACTGCTGGTGTCAAATACCCATACTCTAATTCTGCTTCTGCTCTATATGCTCCTGCTGTAGATTTTGCTATACGTTCTAAAATTCCAGGAATTTGCTTTCTAAGCTCTGGATTAAATAGTCTTATCGTACCTTCTAAAACAGCTTCACTCGCTATTACATTAAATCTAGTTCCAGAATTTAAAACTCCAACACTCACAACTAATGGTTCCAGAGGACTTACTTCTCTACTAACCATAGATTGTAGGTTCATAACTATTGCTGAACTTGCAAGTACTGCATCAACACCTTGATGAGGAAGCGAACCATGACCACCTTTACCTTTTACAGTAATTTTAAAGAAATCTGCAGAAGCCATTCTTGGTCCTTCTTCTACTGATATAGTCCCAGACTCTACATCAGTCCAAAGGTGTATTCCAAATACACTATCTACACCTTCCATAGCCCCATCTTGAATCATAGCTCTTGCACCTTTACCAACCTCTTCTCCTGGCTGAAAAAATAATTTTACTGTTCCATTAATACTATCTTTAATGTCATTTAGCACTTTGGCTGCTCCTAGAAGCATTGATGTGTGACCATCATGACCACAAGCATGCATAAGCCCTTCATTTTTCGATTTGTATTCTACATCAGTACATTCAACAACTTGTAGTGCATCCATATCTCCTCTAAGTGCTACAGTTTTTCCTGGATTAGCTCCTTTTATAGTTGCAATTACACCTGTTCCTCCAGCTGATACATATGGTACTCCTATTTTATCAAGTTCTTCTTTAACTCTCTTTGATGTTCTAACTTCTTCCATGCTTTTTTCAGGATTTTCATGAAATTCCCTTCTAAGCTTAATTACATAGTCTTTATAACTCTTTGTTATTTCTTTAATATCCATTCCAGACCTCCAAGTAGTACATATTCTTCTTATTTAAAATACTTTTTATCAGTTAAATACTATATTAGATTTACAAATATACCTGCTATTACTACAGAAGCTATTGTAACTGTAGTAAATCCTCCAACAAGCATCTTTGGAAGCATTTTATCCATTAAAAATTCTTTTTCTTCTGGTGTTTCAGCCAGAGCCTTTACTGCCTCTTCAGTTAATATATAGTTTGGTGGGAAACCGTAAAGTGATGTAAGCGAAACTGAAAAAGCCATTTCTTTACTTTCACCTAAAAGCTTTCCTGCTATAATAGAGAAAATTCCCATACCTATTACACCAAATATTATGATTCCTACAAGAGGAACTGCCATTTCAACAAGCATTGCTGGTGTAGCTTTTGCTAACCCTGCAAATATAAAAGCCATCAATGATGTCATTAACCATCCAAATGAACCAGATTTATTAAGTGGTTTTCTATCAACTATTCCAAGTTCTGATGCTATTACACCAAATATTAAACATATAACATATCTTGATACAACTTCATGTGTAAGATTTGTAAATTGTACTGCTAACCATGCTACAAGTCCTAATCTAAGTATTATCATGTATGTTGTATCATATTTTTCAGGTAAATCTGGAATTATCTTAAATCTACTTTTTTGTTCAGGTAAATCCTCAACTTTTTCTTCAGCTTTATTTACAGTTACTTTTCCACTTCTAAAATCTGATAAAAGTCTTTTCCCTTCTTTTTTAAGCATTAGAGCTGTAATAGGGTAACCTGCAAAACCTTGTGCAACGTACATTAAAATTGCAAGTACTGCCAAGCTTGCAAGACCTTTTGCTGTAGCAGCATCTGCCATCATTATAGATGCAACTAGTCCTCCAGTAAGAGGAGGTGTAGCTATTACTGCTGTATCCCATCCAAATACTACTGTCCCTAATGCTAAAGCTCCTACACATATTCCTACTATTCCTGCCAGAGCTATTACGATTGTTTTCCATTGACCTGCTAATTCTTTAATACTCATCATAGTTCCCATATGAGTTATTAATAAAAGCATTCCCAATTGAGCTAATGGTGTTCCTAAAGCAGCTAAGTCCACAATATTTTCTGGGAAAAAAGTCCAAAATCCTACTATAAATATAATTGCTGATACAAAAACTGACGGAACAAAAGCTTTAGTTTTTGCTGAAACCACATCTCCTATCGTCAGTGATACTAAAACTAGACAAAAAGCTGTTATTGCCTCCATACAAAATCCCCCCTCATAATAAATATATTTTTATAAAATGTATGTATAGTTATCCATTATTTTACTACTTTTGAAAAACATTTCAAGTCAAAATTCGATTTTTTTCATAAAATTCGATAAATTCGATAAATTAAAGTTAGTTTTCTAAATTATTCTTTTTGTAAAAACGTTATCCTAATTATTGGCTATTTAGCTATATTCTTATAAAGAAAATTAAATGTAATTTGCAAAAAATAAAACATAGAATACATTTTATTCATAAAACATCTCATTAATATAAAATGAATTTGCTTTAGGAATCTTAATATATTCTATGTTTATAAATTTAACAGGTATGTTAGCTATAGTGTGAAATTTATATACTAGTTATTGTGTAACCTACTATATACTCCATTTTTATTTACTAATTCTTCATGAGTACCTCTTTCTTCAATTCCTTTATCCGTCAATACTATAATTTCGTCAGCATTTTTTATAGTAGTCAATCTATGTGCAACAACTAAATTTGTTCTATCTTTACTTAATTCTTCTAAAGACTCTTGAATTTCTCTTTCTGTTACATTGTCTAAAGCAGATGTAGCTTCATCCAATATTATTATTGGAGGATTCTTTAAAAAGATTCTTGAAATTGAAATTCTTTGTTTTTGTCCACCCGATAATTTTACTCCTCTTTCTCCTATATAAGTATCATATCCATCTGGCAAAGTCTCTACAAAATCATGTATTCTAGCTTTTTTGGCAGCAGCTATCATTTCTTCATCTGTAGCATTAGGATTTCCACAAAGAATATTATCTCTTATAGTTCCTGTAAATAAAAATACATCCTGTTGAACTATACCTATATTTCTTCTCAATGATTTTAAACTGACATCTCTTATACTCTTTCCATCAATTTTTATATCACCCTTATCAAATTCATAAAATCTTGGCAATAAATTACATAATGTAGTCTTTCCTCCTCCAGAAGGTCCAACTAATGCTATAGTCTTACCAGCTTTTATAGATAAGCTCAAATTATCTAACACTTGAGTCTTATCTTCATATGTGAAAGATATATTTTCTATCTCAATATCACCTTTTACATTTTCAAGTTCAATAGGATTTTTAGCTTCTTTTTGATGGTCTTGCTCCATTATTTCTATAAATCTTTTAAAACCTGTCATACCATTTTGATATTGCTCTGTAAAGTTTATTAATTTTTTCATAGGGTTTATAAATATTTTTACATATAGTATATAAGCAGCAAAATCACCCAAAGTAATTTTTCCAATATAAGTAAAGTAACCACCAGCTATGACAACTACCCACTCTAAGATGTCCATGTATAAATTCATACCCGAATAGTATTCTGCCATTACTTTATAAGAATCTTGTCTTGCTTTTCTAAATAATTTATTGCTTCTTACAAACTTATTTAATTCTTCTTTCTCAGTACAAAAAGACTTAGTTACCTTCATACCTGCTATACTATTTTCTAAAGTAGCATTTACATCACCTATAGTAACTCTACTCTTCATAAAAGCAGTATTCATCTTATCTTTTTTAGTTATTACAAACCAAATTATAAATGGTAATATAGCAAATATTATAAGAGTAAGAGGAATATTTATATCTATAAGTATAAAGAATGAACCAACCAACATTACTATAGAAATGAATAAATCTTCAGGTCCATGATGTGCAAGTTCTGTTATATCCATTAAGTCATTTACTATTCTAGACATAGTTACTCCAGATTTGTTATTATCAAAATACGTATTTGGAAGTCTTTGTAAGTGTGTAAATACTTCATTTCTCATATCAGCTTGCATATCTACACCAATAACATGTCCCCAATACTGCATAAAATAGTTAAGCCCTGCTTTTGCTATAAATATAAGTATAAGTACTACTGCAAAAACTACTAACATTCTTAAGTTTTTATTTGGAACAACGTCATCCATTATATTTCTAGTTATCATAGGATAAACTAAATCACATAAGGAAAATAAAAAAGCTGCTATAAGGTCTAAGGTAAAAATTTTCTTATATGGCTTATAATATTTGACAAATTGTTTTATCATAAGTATTAAATCCCTCCTTCATTGGTACTTCTAAAAAATACCCCTAAATTAGTATAACATAACAATAATTTTAAATCTTTTACAAACTTATAAATTAAAACAATATTTTTCATAAAATTGAATATTTTTACATTTAAAACAACATAAAAGAGCCATACCTATATAAACAAAATCTTATAAAGATACAACTCTATATTTAATACTAAATTTTTTTATAAATACAAAACTATTTCAATGCATTCAATATCTTTTTATCTAATGCGGTTGTATTTATGCCTGTTATATATGCTGTTGCCTTTATTGTAGGTATATCATAAGTTGTTGGTAGTATAGTAGTAGATACGATTAAATCAGCACCTTCTTGTTTTGTTGAACATTCGGCAATTTTACATTGTATAATTTCTGCTTGTATATTATTCTCTTTAACCAATTTTTCTACTCTATCATAAACTATTGTTGATGTTGCTATTCCTGCTCCACATGCTACTAATATTTTTTTCATATACTGTCCTCCTACAATTTCTTCAATATTTTATAATTTAAAATACAACTGATAAATTTCTTATATCTTTATCTATATAAATAATTATATCATTTTATATAAAAAGAACATCTTAAAATTATTCTTTTAGTATGTTTTTTATTTCAACATTGCTTATACTTAAAGTATCATTTTTTATACAAGACTCTATGTACTTTGATATATTTTCATAGTCATTTAAATCAAACTGTTCAATATTCAAGTTATATTCTATATCACTAACAATACCTATCAAATCAGACTTATTAGATAAAATATCCTCATATTTATCTTTTCTAGTTACTTCCAATCTTTTGAACCTATAGTTTTTATATCCTTCTATAATAATTAAGTCCATATCTTCATATAATTGAATCATTTTATATAATGGATTCTTATCTTTTAGTTCTTCAATATATGCTACTCGTTTATCTGATATTATACAGACTTTTCTTGCACCAGATTTTCTATGTTTGTAAGTATCTTTTCCTTCCTCATCCATATCAAAATCATGACATGTATGTTTAATAACTCCAACACGATACCCTTTTTTATTTAGTTCTTTTATTATGCCTTCAATCAATGTAGTTTTACCTACTCCTGAATAGGAGACAATTGACAATATATTATACATAAAATTGCGTCCTTTCATAAAACTATCTAGTAATAACATCGACCAATTGATTTTCTTTTATTGTTTCATTCTTTTTAATCTTAATCATACAATTACTTCTTAGAGTCGCAGATAACCTAGCTTTGGCATCTTTCTTATCATTTAACTCTACATATAGTTTACCTTCACTTGTATATAGTTTTCCACTTACAAACCTATCTTTATTTGAAATTTTATTAAATTCTCCTCTAAATAAGGCTTTTATATAATGATTCCTTTTCTTATATGTCAAATACTCAATCACAGGAACTACCACATTATCAAATACCACGATTGCTGCATGTGGATTACCAGAAAGACCAAACAATATTTTTTCTCCCAATGTAGCTACATAACAAGAACCTCCTGGTTTGATATTTATTTTCCAAAACAATTCTGTTGCCCCTATTTTTCTAAATACATCTGGAATTAAATCTTTATCTCCAACAGACACGCCACCTGTAGTAATTAAAAAATCTACATTCTGTAACATATCCCTTACCTTTTTTTCTAGCTCGAATATATCATCAGAACAATTACATATTGTATCTGCTTGTATTCCAAGTTTTAATAATCTTGAATATAAGGTATATCTATTACTATCATATATCTTACCATTCTCTAAAATCTCATTTATATCTTGTAGTTCCGTACCTGTATTCAAAATTCCAACTTTTAAATCATCATAAACAGTTACTTTGGATATTCCAAGACTTGCTAATACCCCAATACCATCATATCCTATATTCTGATTTTTATTAATAATCAATTGACCCTTTTTTATATCCTCACCCTTAAATATGTAATTATCATATTCCTTTAATTTTACATTTAAAGTTATCATATCACCTATAACCGTTACATCTTCTTTTTTTATTACACAGTTTGCACCCTTTGGTATTTTTCCACCAGTCATTATCTTCACTGCTTCATTTTTATTTAATATACTATCAAACACTTCTCCTGCATACAAAGTCCCTATAACCTTTAAATTTCTATTTTCAGAATTTGCATTATATGCATAACCATCATATGGTGACCTATCAAATGGAGGGCTATCAATTGCTGAACATATATCTTCTGCAACTACTTTATTTACTGCATCTATGAGATTTACTCTCTTGACCCTGTTTATTGGTAAAACATTTTTTTCAATAATTTTTATGGCATCTGCTAATTCTATCATTTTAAATACTCCCCAATATATTTTTTATTTAAGACATTTTAAAGTAATCTGTTATAGATATAAAAGTTGAAAATAATTTTATCTTATCTTTAATTATAACTAATTGTTATCTATAAGTGCAGTTCAAATTTAATAAACATTATAAAATTATTGCCAATTATAATAAAATAAATTTTTTGAATCTAATAAAAAAACTGTTTCCAGATAGAAATTTACTTCTATCTTGAAACAGCCTTGTATGCCCTAGAATTCATTATTCTAATAAAGCTCCTTTTATTATTTTTACAATTTTATCACTTTCAATAGTTTTTATAGATTTTATTTTGCTATCTACAATAGTTATTGTAAGTATTTCTTTTTTTAATATTTTATTATCTTCTTTTAATCTATAGCTCTTAACTACTTTACTACCTTCATGATTATATGCTGTCAAATCATAATTCGCATCTCCTACGATTTCATTTATTCTGGACTCTTCAACTCCAACGTACTCTCCCAGGTCAATGTGTCTAAATTTTTCTAGTGATACAGCCGATTTTTCATGGTCATTTTTTTCAATCATAATACTAGATGCAGTATCAATGGCTATCAAGCTCTGCGATGAGAAAGAATTAGTTTCAACATTGACAACTTTATTTTCATTAATATCAACATATAAAGCACTTCCATCTAGTTCATTATTTCCAGTATACTTTGGATAAACTAATGTCATATAACTTGATGTATTTATATCTTGCATTGTATCTGATTCTTTTAAAACTTTAGGTTTTATATAATAAAATGTATTATAAGGTATACCCATATTTTTTATAATATACTTATAATCTTTATTCATAATTTCATTAACATCATTTTGAACTTTTGTCATAGTTTTTTGCTGTGTTGCTTTACTTGCTACTTGATTTTTATCTTTCGTAGTTTCCTTATGACATCCAACAAGTATAATACCTAAAATAGTTACACAAACTAATGACCTTTTTAACTTCATAAATCA
>NZ_OEZH01000129.1:837-58287 GCF_900243075.1 Clostridioides difficile | reverse complement strand
TATAAAATAATTATATAATATTTATTTGAATTTAATAAGATTAAGAAGCTATTTGTAATTTTTCTGTAATAAAACACATTTTAAAGTTGAATTTTGAAAATTCAATTTACGATATTTTTATTGCAAATATCCTTATAACATTATACCAAATTATTCCTAAACAATCAAAAACTCCATGAATATTTAAAGGTTTTCTATTTTAAAAATCACCTTTGACTATTAATTTATCAAATATGTTATAATAGTTTTAGATAATTTAAGGAGGATTAAATAATGGATTTTAAACAACTTGAAGTATTTGTTGCTGTTGCAAAACATCAAAGTTTTTCAAAAGCTGCAAGAGAACTTTTTTTAACTCAACCTACTGTAAGTGCACACATACAGAATTTAGAAAGAGAGTTAGAAACTGTACTTATAAATAGAAGCAACAAAGTTATTACACTCACAAAATCTGGTGAAATTCTTTATGAACATGCTATATATATATTGAATAACTGTAAACGTGCAATTTATGATATAAAAGAATATTCAGGAAAAATAGAAGGTATTATAGATATAGCATGTAGTTCTATACCTGAAACTTATATTTTGCCTGATTTTATGAAGAGTTTTTCTATGAGTTATCCAGATGTAAAATTTTCCATAAGCCATTATGATTCTCAATATGCTATATCAGAAATTTTAAATGAACGAATAAGCTTTGGATTAGTTGGTTCTAAAATCAATAATCCTCAAATAGAGTACCTAGACTTATTAGACGATGAACTTGTTCTTATCACCCCTTCAGATTTTAAAATTGATAATAAAAATAATTACATCGATATAGGAGAATTGGCTTATCTAAATTTTATTATGAGAAAGGAAGGGTCGGGTACAAGAAACTTAATATTAAACACACTTAGCAAAAACAACTTTCCAGTAAATAAATTAAATGTACTAGCTCACGTAGAATCAAATGAGGCTATTAAAGAAATGGTTAGATTAGGTCTTGGAGTATCCTTTATATCGTACATTTCGGCTATTGATTATCTCAATGCAGGTAAAATAAAATGCTATAAAATAAAAGATGTTGATTTTACTAGAAAATTTTTCTTTATTTATTCTAAAAAGAAAACTTTTTCCCCATTAGAAGATAAATTTCTGAACAGATTATGTGAGTATTTCGAAATCATAATATAATAATTTTAATAAATAGTTAAAAATCCCTCGTTCAGATGAACTTGGGATTTTTTATTTATACTACTCCAATAGCAGCTAATACTATACAAATAATCATAACCGAGATTAATATCGTAGTTGTCTTTACCTTTTTTCCTAATAGCCAATACATAATACCAAATATCATAGCTGGAAGCATACATGGCATTATTTGGTCTAAGTAAGTTTGAATAGGCTCTGCCCATTCTCCACTACCTACATTGACACTAAGTTTTAGCATTACGTTAGATGCAGTCATACCTCCAATTACCATAAGCCCTAGCATTGAAGCTGCTTCCATAACTTTTGAAACTATATTTGAACCACTTACATCTTTAAAAAATTGAGTTCCATATTTAAATCCTTTTTCTAAACATATATAACGTATAATAAAATGAGGAATATTTATTATTAGAAGAAATAAAATTGGTCCCATTATATTTCCCTGAGAAGCTAAAGCTATACCAACTCCAGCTGCTATAAGCTTCAATGTTCCCCAGAAAAACGAATCTCCTATTCCAGAAACTGGACCCATTAAACTCGACTTAACAGCATTTATGCTGTTTGCATCAAATTCTTCATTCTTTGCATTTTCTTCTTCCATAGCTCCAGATATACCTACTAATAGAGTACTTATATGAGGAGTAACTGACATGAATTCAAGATGTCTTTTTAAAGCTTTAGATTTTTTTACTTTATCATCTTTATATAGTCTACGAATTATCGGTGCCATCATGTATGCATATGCTATATTTTGCATACGTTCATAGTTCCAAGATGAATCTAATGTTAAAGACCTTCTAAAACATTTCCAAAAGTCTTTCCTCGTTATTTTACTGTCTGGTGAAATTGTCTCCAATTTCTTAGAATTCGTTGTCATCTACTACTACCTCCTTCTCTCCTACAAAGTTAACATATATTAAAGCTATTGCTAATCCAAATAACGCAACTCCTGTCACTGTTATATTTAAATAAGCAACCAATATAAATCCTAATAATAAAAATGCTATTGTCTTCTTATTAAGCATCATTCTAGCTAACATAGCAAAACCTATTGCTGGTATCACACCTGCTGCAACATCCATCCCATGAGTTACATATGATGGTATAAATGAAAGTATTTTTTCTATTACTGGAACACCTAATGAGAATCCTATACCTACTATTATTGCTAATATTAATTTATTTCCTATACCAAATAATAATTGCACACGCTCTACACCTTCAATATTTCCATCTTCTGCATAACGGTCAGCTAGATGAGCTCCCCATGTAAGTACTACTGTCATTAAGAAGTTATCTATAAGCAATACTAAAGTTGCTATAGGAACTGCAAGGACAACTGCTGCTGATACATCTTGACCAGTTAATATTACAAATGCTGTGGCAATAATAGAACCAGATACAAAATCAGGAGGATTACTTGCCCCAACAGGAAATGCACCCATAAATACTAATTCTAATGTTGAACCTATTACTATACCTGTATGTAGATTACCTAGTGCTAAACCAACAAGTGGTGCAACAACTATAGGTCTATTATGCATTGTAGAACCTACAAAACAATGCATATATGCAAAGAATGCAATTAGAGTTATCAGAATAACTTGTGTAAATTCCATTTTCATCCCCCTAAAATTATATTAATTTCATTACATTTGTAGCATCATCATCAGGAACCAATTGTACAAATACATTTACGCCTTCTGAATCTAATTCTTTAATCATATTTATATCATCTTTTGATACATGCACTGCCTTAGATATATTTTCACGATTATCATCTGATTTTGTTCCACCAAGGTTTATAGATTTAATACTTTTTACTTCTTTAGCTAGTCTATAAACATCTTCTACTGATTCACAAAGTATCAATAAATTGTATTTATCAGTAACACCTGAGTTAAGTGCTTTTATAGAATCTGATATACTTTTCATTACAAGCTTAACATTAGATGGTTTAGCCATTCTAAGTCCTGCCATTCTTAATTCATCCTTTAATAGTTCATCACTTGCTATCAATATGCAGTCTGTACTTAAAAACTTTGTCCATGTAAATGCTACTTGTCCATGTATAAGTCTGTGGTCTACTCTTACTAATTTAATCATTATAATTCCTCCCTAATTTTTTTTATTTCATCCATGAATGTTTTTACGTGTTCTACACTAACATCCCCAAAATCTTTATAATTATCTTTAAAATAACTTCCTATTATTGCCATATCTCCTAGTTCAAGCTGTTTTTTTGCATTTTCTAATGTAACTCCAGCAGCTATAACTAATGGGAAATCACCTAAATTTTTACGAAACAGTTCTATTTTTTCCATTGATGTTTCTTGACCTGTAGCATTCTCTGTAACTGCTATAGCATCACATCTTGTCATCCCAATTTTTAAATCTTCTTCAACATCATTTTCTGATAATACTGGTTGGTATTTAAAACGTACCCCTCCAATTAAATACGCTGGGCATTTTGAACGCTGTAATTTAAAAAACTCTTCTAAAGTAGCCTCATCTCTAGGTTTAACATGACCTACTACAGAATCAACTTGTATATAACTAGCATTATATTTTGTTGCCAGCTCAAATCCCATAGTATCAACATTTAAGCAGTTTACTCCATATGGTATTGACAAATTAGCTTTTGATACATACTCAAGTATTCTTTCTAAGTCATAATAATTGCCATAGTAATTTTCTAGCATTATTCCATCTACACCATTTTTTTCAAAAATTGTAATTTCTTTTTTAGCTCTTTCAAAGATATCTTCTGGAGTATCTCCTTTTAAGTGTATCATTGCTATAATTGGCTTTTTATTTTTAAATACTGATAATATTCCTTTTTTTTTCATAAATTAAAATACCTCTTCTTCTTCTTTAATTTGTAATGTCACACCTTGTATTCCTCTTCTAGATTCTTCTACTAATTGGTCCAAATCTTCACCTGTTAATGCACCAGAAAACCTTGTAAGAAGTTCTAATACCATATTCAAATTCATTCCAGAAAATAACTTAACATTATGTAAATTAGTCAATCTCAACATTGCTGTACATACACTTGCTCCATATAAATCAGATAAAATTATATATTCACATTCTTTATCTTCTAATATTGTTTTTTCTAATTCTAAAGCAAAATCTGAAGCACTTTGCCCAGGATACAAACCATACGAACTAACGCAATCTGCTAAATCTCCTACTATCATTTTTACTGCATCCAAAAGCCCTTTTGAAAAGTCTCCATGAGATGCTAATATTATCTTTCTCATACCTGTCCTCCTAATAAATATAGATTATATTTCTGCTGATACTGCATATTTGTACTTATCACTTCTTATAAATTGCTCATTGTAATATAAGACATCATTATTTTCTGTATACACTGATTGTCTTACTTTCAATAATGGCATGTTACTTGCACATTTAAGATGGTCAGAATATTCTTTGTTCG
The DNA here is from genome assembly GCF_900243075.1 of Clostridioides difficile. Lineage (GTDB taxonomy): Bacteria > Bacillota > Clostridia > Peptostreptococcales > Peptostreptococcaceae > Clostridioides > Clostridioides difficile_D. The sequence continues at coordinate 53,639 of NZ_OEZH01000129.1, read as the reverse complement.
AATGTTTTACTTCAAATATATTTTCTACACGCTTAGGTAATGTACTTATATTATTAGATATAACTTCCATTAAAGACTTATCTTCTAGTTCTTCTTTTAATAAAAACATGTAATCTATTCTAAAATAGTCAACTTCAAAGATAACAGGTACTTCATCTATTAATCTAAGTCTTTTGATACATATTACCTTCTCTTCTAGTTCAATACTTAAAGCTTCAGCCACTTGCTTATCAGCTTTTTTTATTAAAACAGAGATTATTTTAGTACTTGGTTTTGCATTAATACGATGACAAGAATTGGTAAAACTATTTCCAGCACATGTTGCTTCTATTCTCTCTGGTATTGTTACATAAGTACCTTTACCACGTTTTTTACATAATATGTCCTCTTTTACAAGCTCATTAAGTGCATTTCTCACAGTTATACGACTTATATTAAATTCTTTACACAGGTCTCCTTCAGATGGAAGTTTATCTCCTGGTTTGTATATACCAGATGTTATTTGTTTTTTTATATTGTCATATAGCTGCTGATATAAAGGAACAAAGGAATTTACTTCTAAATCCATCTCTTTTTTTTGTTTCTTTTCATCCATTTTGCTCACCTCCCTATGTAACTTTTTATAACATTATATAACAAGTTCTTTATTACATATTATAACAAGATGAAATCGTTGTCAATTTTTTTTAAAATAATTTTTAATTTGACAGTTTTTTATTTTATTTTCTCCATTGTAATAATTCGTTACTTTTACAAAAAATAAGACCATTGTATAACAGTTTAAAATTGTTTATACAATGGTCTTTATTCACTTACTATATTTATAAATTGATATTAAAGAATGCCTTATATCCCTTATACATTTCATATATATCTACTTTAGAGACAATCTCATGTGGTGCATGCATATTTAAAACTCCAACACCACAATCTATAACCTCTGCACCTTGATTTGCTAATATATGAGCTATAGTTCCGCCTCCTCCTTGGTCTACTTTTCCAAGTTCAGCAGTTTGCCATACTACATTTCCTTTATTAAAAATTCGCTTTACTTCTGACATAAATTCAGCATTAGCATCATTACATCCACTCTTTCCTCTTGAACCTGTATACTTGGTTAAAACTACTCCATTTCCCATATATGCAGAATTTCTCTTTTCATATGCTTCTCCAAAATTTGGGTCATATCCAGCAGAAACATCAGCTGATAGTACCTTACTATTTGCTAAAGCTCTTCTCACTTTAATATCACAATAATCCCCTTCTAAAGCAATTAGTTCAGCCACAGTATTTTCAAAAAACTTTGAGTGCATACCTGTATTCCCTTTAGAACCAATTTCTTCTTTATCTACACATAATGCAACTGAAGTAAATTCTGGTTGTTCAGTTTCTAGTATAGCTTTTACAGCAGCATATGAACATACTCTATCATCATGCCCATATCCCAACACCATTGACCTATCAAACCCTAAATCTCTTGCTTTACCAGCTGGAACTACTTCAATTTCAGCACTTAATAAATCTTCTTCAACTATACCGTATTTCTCATTTAAAATCTTTAATATATTTGCTGTTATAGGCTCTTTTTCCTCATCATCTAAAGGAATATTACCAATTAATATATTTAAAGATTCTCCACTAATTCCTTCAGATAGTTTCTTTTGCATTTGGTCTCCAGCCAAATGAATCAATAAATCAGTTACACAAAATACTGGGTCATTATCTTCTTCCCCAATAGATATATCAACTTTTGTTCCATCATTTAATATAACTAAACCATGTAAAGCAAGTGGAACAGCCGTCCACTGATATTTTTTTATTCCACCATAATAATGAGTCTTAAAAAAACCTAGATTACTCTCTTGATACAGTGGATTTGGTTTTAAATCTAATCTTGGGGAATCTATATGACTCCCTATAATCTTCATACCTTTTTCTATATAATTTTTACCTATTACAAAAAGTGCTACTGCCTTTTCTTTATTTATAACATAAATCTTATCACCACAACTTATGCTTCCTTTTTCCATAGCTTCATCTATTGAAATATAACTATTTTCTTTAGCCAATTTTATAATTTCTTTTACTGAAAGCCTTTCAGTCTTTGACTTACTTAAAAAATCCATATAATTGCGAGAATATTGCATAATTTGTTCAATAGTATTTTCTTTTCTTTCAACATCCCAGGCATTCTTAAATTCGTACTTTAAGTTCATGTTTTCCTCCTACTAAGTTCTAATTTTTATTATTTTTCATGTATTGTTCATATTCTTCTGGTGAAACTACCTTTACACTATCCAGTCTTGATCTAAAGTGGGCTCTAAAGTTTTCTAAATATTCTTTCCTTAAAATTTCTCTTTCTTTGATTTCATCAGCAGAAAGAACTCCCTCTTTATTTTTCTTTGCTAATTCATTAATCCTATCTAATTTCTTCTTGTCAAACATTTTTTCCTCCTAAAAAACTTCTATTTATTTAATAAAATAATTTATTGCTCTTTATATCTAACTTATTTTTATATTCACAAAAAAACTCATCTATATTATCACTTATTATAGATATTCCCTTTTCTAGCTCTTCCACGCTCGGACGAGCTATATTGATTCTAAAAAATCTATCATCTACTAGATTATCAAAAAAATAAGTTCCTGGAAGCATAGATACCCCTTTGTTTAACATAAAACTTGTAAATGCTTGAGAAGTATATCCTCTTGGTAATTCTAAAAAAAAGTTTATTCCTCCACAAGATTTTCTAACTTTTAATTTACCACTCAATTTGTCATTAATCAAGCTTTTTGCCAATTTGTACTTATCAGTATATATCTTCTCTATATGATTCAAATAATTTTTCCAATCAAAATTATCCATATAGTAATACATTGATTTTTGAATTAGACCTGGTGTTGATATATCTGATGAATATTTAGCCCATAAAACTTTTTTTAATAATTCATTTGGCATTTCTACAATTCCTATCCTAAGACCTGGCATAAGTATTTTTGAAAAGCTCTTTATATAAACTACTCTATTTTTATCATCATAACTTCTAACCGTTCTATTGTCTTTTGATTCAAAAACAAAATCACTTATAAAATCATCTTCAATTATATAAAAATCATGTTCTTCTGCCAATTCTATTAACTTCTTTTTTTTATACGTTGAGTAAGATATTCCTGTTGGATTTTGAAAATTAGGCATAATATATATAAGTCTTGGTTTTATTTTTTCCAATTTTAACTTTAAAATACCTATATCAATCCCATCATCTAACATAGGTATAGATATTATTTTTGCTCCTCTACTTTTAAACACTTCAATCGCTCCATTGTAAGAAGGCTCTTCCATAAAGACAACATCTGAATAACTTATAAGCCCTTTACAGACTATATCTATACCTTGTTGAGCACCTGATATTATTTGAATATTTTCCTTCGTAGTTTTTATATTTCCATCACTTAGATACTCTACCATCTTATCTCTTAATTCTTCAGAACCAAGACCTTCATCATAATCAAATATTGAACTGCCATCTTTAGATAATGCCATATTTACAGCATTTTTAAATGAATCGATAGGAAACATATCATTAGATGGATTTCCATTGTCAAAATGAATTAAATCTTCTCTTTGCACAATAATCTTATTTTTTCTGTTATCTATACCATTTTTATAAGAATTTGAACTTGATACAAAAGTTCCACTTCCTACAATCTTATATACATATCCTTCATTTTCTAAAAGCTCATATACTTTAACTATAGTAGTATTATTTACTTGTAGAAAATCTGATAGTTTTCTTATTGGTGGCAGTTTTTCATGTTCAACTAGCTCTTTATTTATTATCAATTCCTTTATATGATTAAATATCTGTATATATTTAGTTAACTTTTTCTCACTTAAATCTATTCTGTATTTTTCCACATTTATCACCGCTCATTGTTTTTATATTTTATTGATGCTTTCATACATATTTGATATTATTTAGTATGTATATATAATACCAAAATTTTTATAAAAAGGGGAAATATTTATGTTTTACGACTATCACATGCACTCAAGTTTCTCTACTGACGGAAAATCTACAATGGAAGAAATGATAAAAAAATCTATTGAACTTGGTTTGAAGGAAATTTGTTTCACAGACCATGTTGATTATGATGTTTATGCTGATGATTCTTTTTCAATTGTCTACAAGGATTATTTTAAGAGTCTAGAAACTCTTCAAAATAAATATAAAGATAAAATATCTATAAAAAAAGGAATTGAATTTGGAGTTCAGACTCAATTGATGGATACATATAAAAAGGAAGCACATCAATATCCATTTGATTTTATAATATGTTCTATCCATGCTATAGATACAATGGACTTATACCTTGGTAATTATTTTAAAGATAAAACACAACATGAAGTTTATGAAAATTATTATCTTTATTTATATAATATTGTTAAGAATTATAAGGATTACTCTGTTTTAGGTCATTTAGATTTGATTAAAAGGTATGCACCTTATGATACTATTTTAGATGATAGACTATTTTCTGATATAATTGAAGAAACGCTTAAACAAGCCATTTATGATGGTAAAGGTATCGAGATAAATACATCTTGTTATAGATATAATCTTCCAGATTTGACTCCATCTAGATATATCCTTCAGATGTATAAAGACTTGGGAGGAGAAATCATAACTACAGGTTCAGATTCACACCATGTAAGTCAAGTTGCGTGTGAGTTTGATTACATATATTCATTACTAAAAAGTATGGGATTTAAATATGTATCTAAATTTAATAAGTTAAAACCAGAATTTATAAAATTATAAATTTTTACACCTCCTTGTGAATATATTTAAAAGATAAGGAGGTGATTTTTTTGAAAGTACCTTATTTAGTACTATCAACAGTTATTTTATTTATATCCAACTTTATTGTAAGAATATTTGGTTTTTTATATAAGATATTCTTGTCAAGAGCTTTAGGTGAAACAGGTTTAGGTATCTATCATATGATTTTTAATTTTTTGATGATTTGCTTAGCCGTTACAACAACAGGTATACCTACTGCACTTAGTTGTTTAGTTGCAAAGAGAAAAGCTTTAAACGATAAACACAATACCAATGCTTTATTTATATCAACTTTATATATAGCATTTTTTGTAGCACTGGCAATATCTATAGTTGCATCTTTTAATAGCTCTTTTTTATCACTTAAGTTTTTAAAAGACCCTAAATTAAACCTATTTATACTAGCAGTTTGTCCTGCTATAGTTATAATAACTCTTTCAAATGTACTAAGAGGATATTACTATGGTATAAAGAATGTAAAAATCCCTGCTATTGGACAAATTATTGAACAAATTGGTAAAATTTTATTTGTTGTTTTACTTGTTATGTACATAAATAATAAATCTATGAATTGTTATATTGCCCTATTAGGTATATCGATTGGTGAATTGAGTAATATCATATTCATGCTTATTTGTTTATGGCGAGATTCATCATTTGACAATAAGTATATCATAAGCATAAAAGATTTTTATAATTCTTCTATGGAAACATTAAGAATGTCCATTCCCATAACTTGTAATAGAATGTCAAACATACTTTTACAATCTATAAGTTCTATGATGATACCATCAAGATTAGCATTATCAGGAATGACTTATCAGCAATCCTTAAGTATGTATGGTATCATCAGTGGAATGGTCATGCCTTTTATATTTTTACCTTTTACTGTTGGTTCAGCGCTTATTGTAAACTTAATACCCACTATATCACAAGAAATGGCTCTAAGAAAGCGTAAGAGTGTCATAAAGAAAATCAAATACTCTATACTCCTAACTTTATTTGTAGGTATACTATCATCAATATTTTTTTATTTCTTTGGAAAAGATTTGTGTATACTAGTATTTAAAAATACACTTGCTGGAGAATATTTAAAAGCTATGTTTTTAGTTCCACTATTTATGTCTCTAAATCAAACGCTATCTGGCATTTTACATTCAATAAGAAAAGAGTTAGCTTCAAGTATAAATACTATTATTGGTATGTTGATTCAACTAGTAGCTCTATATGTATTTCTTCCTATTCCAGGACTTAATATTTATGCATACATATACACAATGACAATAGTATCAATATTTACTTGTCTATTGCACACTATAGTACTTTTTAAATCACTAAAATCTATACGTTAGGTATAAAAACGTGAAGGCTACCAATGTAGATTATCTACTTTGGTAGCCTTCCTTAGATGATTTTTATTTATAATTTAAACTGTCTATATATCTACCTATCTATCTGTGGCAACTAGGCTTTCCACTTCCATGATTAGGTCCACATTGCGAAAAATCACATACTTTAGAGAAAGTATCAACAAGTCTTGGTTGGATTGCATTTGGTGATGCTAAAACTACTATTTGTTCACTTATTAATGTGCTAACTGTTTCTTGTAAGCAAAGTACTAAATCTATATCATTTGGTATTATTAATTCATAGAAAGGTTCACAACATTCGTTACATTCTAGTTTTAATATAGATTTTCCTATACAATCTACAGTTAAGTTAGTTTGGTATTCTTGTCTTAAAGTAACAGCTCTTCCGTCAGCTGGCAAGCATATTGGTGCTGAAAGTGTGTTAAAAGTAAATTCTACATAATCAACTCTCTTCTTACATCCACCTCCTGCTCTGACTGCTGGGAAAGCTAATGCAACGAATTCTGTACATCCACATCTACCTCTTAGTTCTAATACTAAATTACGAACTGCTACAGTTAATCCTCTTTGTTTATAAGCTACTGATTTGCCTTTTCCTTGTCTACAACATTCAGCATTTCTTTCTCCACATACTGCATATTCAAAAGTTGTTTCACAATTTCTTCCTACTATATCTCCTAATGGGTCTAAATCGAAATCTTCTAAAGTTGTCATTCCTGTATCTATAACTATTCCATCATTACTTAAGCATATTTTGTCTATAGTTACACTTGCTCGACCTGCACTTGGAATTGAACCAAATACTTCTACTACTTCTGTTTCAAAAGTTAATGGCTCTCCATTTGGTCCAGTAGCATCTGTAAATGTTTGGAATTGCATAGTGTCAAATATCCTATTAGCCTCTATTGCAAATGGCACTGCATTTGATACGGAGAAGTTTCTTGGAGATATAGGATTACAGCAGTCTGGTCCACATTTGTTTTCAAAACATTCATCTGAATCCATTTGACATGGTTCACAATCACATTTACAATCGTCATGACATCCACAATTGTCATCACATGGATTAGGTTTACATGGATTACATGGATTAGGTTTACATGGATTGCATGGATTGCAATCATCATGACAATCACAATGATTATCAGTATTACATCCATTATGATGGTGTGACTTTTTAAACCCTCTCATGTCCTCTGAATTTATTTCATCTGTATACACTTCTTCTTCACTCATTGTAGACATTGGCTGATTTATCATTCTTCTTTTATTTTTTTTATAATCTTGCATTTTTCATTGCCCTCCCTGTAAGCGATTCTTATTAAGTCTTTGGCTTTTTGAAGCCTAATTAATACTATGCTCTTTAAATCTTAATTGTTACTTGCTTTTTAAATTTATCAATAATTAGGCATATTTAGTAGAAAAATGCATTTTAATAAAAAAAGTGCTACTATTTAAAATAGTAGCACTTTTTTTGTCCCGAAACACCGGTGGCTAAGTAAATTCACACCCTAGGCACTCCCAGGTGGGTGACTTGCCAGTAACCTTTAACGTCCAAAACTAATCAGGCATGTTATAATTTACCAGACACGGTCTCCCGTATTTCATTTGTAGGTTGAATTTAAAAAAGCCTTATCGTATGTTTCAGGATTTCATATTATTATTATATAATAAATTTTGAATTTTTTAAAGTGGTTTTATATAGTAATTGAGATAATCTTATTCTATCATTACTTTTTCTTCCTTTTCTCTTTATGTATTTAGTTGATTATCGCTTTTTCTTAGTTCTATTTTTAGTATTTTTTTCATTATAATTATGTTCAGATTCTTGCTCATTAACATTGTATAGTTCCTCATCATAAACTATATCTTCATCACTTGCTGTATCTTCAAAGTCTGTTTTCTTATCTTCTACTAATTCCTCTTCATTATTATCTATTTCATCTTCATCTGTTAACTCTTCACTATCATAATCTAATTCTTCACCTTCATAATTCAATTCTTCACTATTATCTTCTTCATCAGTATCATTATTACTATCATCACCTCTTAAAAGACTGCCTAGCAATTTTAGATTATTCATACTGCCAAGATTGTTTATATTTGCCAAAGAACTTAGACTAAATCCACCTTCTCCAAAATCATCTGGTAAAAATAATTCTGCAAATAAGTCTATCTTCTTTTTCATTCCTATAGCTTTTTCAACTGAATTTTTTCTTTTTTCTGGAAACACGTCTATAATTTCCTTTATCATCATGTTCTTTTTATCATCACTATCCATTTTTCTGAAAAAATCTGTTTCATCTTCTATATCTACCACGTCTATATTGTTTAATTTTTTTATACCTCTAACCAAATCTAAAACACTTTCTATTTTTATTAGTATTTTTCTTTCCTCTCTTGACATGTATTTCTTAGTTCTTGTTATTATCTCCATTCCCATTTCTAAATCTTCTTCACTTAAATCCATAAGCCTTAAACCTCTTTTTATGTCATTTGCATCAAACCTTAAATTGCTATGTGCAGACTGTGACAGCTTATCATTTGCATTTTTTTTGCTTTTTCTAACTCTATTATTTCCTTTTGATTTATTTTTATCATCAAATATAGAGATATTACCATTACTCAATGCAATCACTCCAATCAAAAATAGTAAGTTATTCAAGACAATTCCCCCTTATATTATATAATTGCCCTATATTAAAGTATGTTTTTCATATTTTAATGTTCCATTTTTAAAGCTCAGTGCATATATATTATCTATAAGAATTTTTATTTATATTATATATCACTTATAATTCACCACTTCAATATTATTTCTATATATAAATAGTATGAATATAATTCAATATATATTTATAGAAAGGGGTTTTTTTATGAAAAAATTAGATACAGAGTCATTAGAAAAAATGGCTAAACAAAAAAATATTGACAAGGATAAGATAGAAAAGATGGCTGATAGTTACAAAGGAAAATCAGAAAATGAACTTATGGAGGAACTTATAAAAATAGGCAAGAACTTAGATGGAAGAGATGAAGTAGTATCAAAATTCAAAGCATTTTTAGATGAAAATCAACGCAAAAAATTGGATACTATAATGGAAAAAATCTCAGACGCAGAAACTCAAAGAGATGCTAAACCAGCTAAAACTAAGAAGGCTAAACCTACTAAAGGTAAATCAAATTCACCTGCACCAAAAAATACACCAAGTGGTCAACAAAAGAAATCTAAAGGTTTATTTAAGAAAACTAAAAAGTCCAATCCTCATGAATAGGTAAAAAATAAACCGTTTAGATAATCAAACAATTATTTTTTAAATAAGCTATTCTTAAGTTTGATATTAATGACATAAAAAATCAGGTAGTGCTTTGAGCACTACCTGATGAATTTTAATAGTTTTATTTTTCTCTTTCGATAACACTTTCTCTATCAATAATTCTATAAGGTAATTCTATTTTCTTATTTTCAATTAATTCTTTATTTATCAATTTTATAACCATTCTTATTGCCACTGCTCCCATATCATATAAAGGTTGATATACTGTAGTAAGTTTAGGTCTATACATTTTAGCTATCTTAACATCATTAAATCCTGCAACTGATATATCCTCTGGAACCTTATATCCAGCATCACATATAGCATTTATAGCTCCTATAGCAGCCTCATCCCCTGTTACAAAAGCTGCATGAGGTATTATTCCGTCATCTAATAATTCTTTCATGCTATTGTATCCACTTTCATAATCAGTTCCACCATACTTAATTAAACTCTTGTCCAATTCTATATTGTTATTTGAAAGTGCTTTTTCATAACCAGAAAGTCTTTCCATTTCTAAAACAGTATCATCTTTACTTGTCATTATAAAAGCTATCTTTTCATGACCTTTCTTTATAAGGTGTTCTGTCATATCAAAAGTAGCCTCTTTATTACTGGTACTTACTGTATATATATCATAATCTCTAGCAGTTTTACTTATATATGTTGCTGGTATACCACAATTTTGTATATAGTTGATGTGCTCTTGTTCAACTATCCATGAAATCATAACTATACCTTCCACTTGTTTTGCCCTCAATAGATTTATACTCTTAAGTTCTTGCTCTTTATCAGAGTATGTATTAGCTAAAAGAATGTCATAGTCATACATTTTAGCAACTTCTTCTATTCCATTTAATACCTCATTAACAAAAGAATCTGAAACTTCTGGAACTATTACCCCTATTAATTGACTCTTCTTAGTTACTAAGCTTCTAGCAAGCGGATTTGGTATATATCCAGTCTCTTTTATAACCTCTAAAACTTTTTGTTTGACTTCATCAGTTACAGGTTTTGAATCATTTATAACTCTAGATACAGTAGATATTGACACGCCTGCTTGTTTAGCAACATCTTTTATCGTTATATTACCTTTCATCTTCATCCTCCTTATTTTACTAAAAATTTATCTAAAACTGAACCAAATTTTTGAAGGTTCCTATTTTAACTACATTTATATAAGTTTTTATTTTACCATAAAAGCAAGTACATTTAAATACATTATATTTTATATTATACCCTATATTCAACAAATTTAATAATATTCATTCTTAATTTAAATTATATTAAAAAATAAAATAAAAAAATGTTGGTATTTTATACCAACATTTTTCCATTTTAATGATTTCAGTATTAGCAGCCGCAGCCTCCGTCACCATCAAAGAATCCACCACATGAACAAGTTATTAATAATAGTATTAAGAAAGGTATCCATGACATTATATCAATATCTCTCCAACAATCTTCAAAAGCTAAGAATAGGAAGAATAGTACTATTATCCACCATCCTCCTCCACCAAAACATCCTTCTTCTCCAAAGAATCTATCTAACATAACAAAGTCCTCCTTTTTTTAATAACTACACTCTTATTCTAAACATCCACCACAGCAGCAAAGTATTAATAAAACTATTAGGAATGGTATCCATGCCATTATGTCAAATTCTGCCCAGCTATCTCCAAAAGCTAAGAATAGGAAGAATAGTACTATTATCCACCATCCTCCTCCACCAAAACATCCTTCTTCTCCAAAGAATCTATCTAACATTCCACGTTACCTCCTGTTGATATTTTATTGAGCTTTTCGCTCCTAACATATACTATGCATTTGGTTTCCATTTTGCTAATGTATTTTTATTATTTTTTTAATTTTTTAATCTAAACTAAAAAAGGCAAAACCATAACTTGTATAAGTTACTGGCTTTGCCTATTTAATAATCAATATTTTTTAGCAACAACAACCATCATCGAAGTTAAATAATAACAATACTATTAATATAACCCATATCCATATATTGTCATCGCATAATAAGTCTTCTAAAATATCTGTACATAATAATAAGAATACTATAACTATTATTATCAGCATTTTATTACCAAAAAATCCTTCGCATCCTCCAAAGAAACGTTCCATATTGTCTTCTAATTTTGTCATAACTAATCCTCCTTGAATCATTAAGAGACTAAGTTTTGTCTCTTTAATTAAATATATGTAGTAATAGACAGATAAGTTACTTCTAAAAAATTTTTATTTATTAGTTTATTTATTTCTTTTTCTCCAAGTTTATTGTATCTATCAACTTCATCTAGATAATCTTTTTTCTCTTCTGATATAGTATAAATTAAACTTTCAATTGATTTTATTTTGTATGCTTTATATCTTTCTATCAAGAATGATGTTTTTGAATTTTCTATTCCTTTCTTTACATTCATTAATCTTGATATGTAATCTTCTTTTTCATTAGATACATAACTCTCTTTTTCAGCTACATCTTCAAGGATTAAATTAGTCTCCATTACGTAGTCCTCTATACGTTGCATATCTAAAGTTATTGAATTATAATAAAAATTTACTGCTATAAGTAAAAACATTCCTACTGATGTTAGTAATAGTCCTACATATTTCATAGCATTTCCTCCTAAGTTATATTTGTTATCAATAAAGTTTATTCAGCAAATAAGACTTTATTACTACCTTTATAAAATTTTATTATTTTTTATAGATTCCATATTGAAAAATTCTTGATATTATATTAAACTAACATTAAAATTAATTAAAACTGCTTTAGGAGGCTTAAAATGTTTGAAAAAATAAAAGAAATAATAGCAGAACAATTAGGGGTAGACAATTTAGATGAGATAACTATGGAAGCATCTTTAATGGATGACTTAGAAGCTGATTCATTAGATGCTGTTGAAATTATAATGGCTCTTGAAGACGAATTTGGAATAGAAATACCAGACGAGGAAGCTGAAAATTTTAAATGTATTGGTGATATATGTAAATATATTGAAGAAAACAAATAATATCGTTTTGTCTACAAATATAAATAGTCTGTGTAAACTTTTACATGATAATTATATCAAAGTTCACACAGACTACATTACGTTTATTTACAATATATAGAAAATATACACTATTGTATTTAATTTATATAAGTATATAAATTACTTAAATCAAAATTACTTTTCTTCATAAAACGTTACATTCTTTATTATTATATCTATAGTCCCATCTTGATTTTGTTTTACAGTGTACTTCATTGGGTCTTCAAAATCGGTTAGGTTTCCTTTTATATCAAAACCATTATCTGTTTTTATACTTCTTTTTTTAAGTTTTTTCTCAACCCATTTTTTATCTATACTAAAACTTTCATCGAGACCTTTCTCTTCCATATGCTCTTTAAAGCTATCTTTTAACTCATCATCTTTAATTGAATTATCAACAAAATCATTTATATCAACTTCATGTTTTTCCTTTAGTGTATAATTTAATATACTTCTTACATCTTCAGCTTGCTTTATATCATTGCTAAGAGCATTGGTTATCCAATTTTCAGCTGTATTTTTAAATACTTTTGTCTTATACTTATCATCATCTATTTTTTTAGCATTTAAAAATTCTGTCACAAACTTTGATTCTGACCCTTCTTTTTCCGCATCCTTATCTAAAAGTCTTAAATGAAACTCATCATTTATACCACTTAAACTAATCAACGCTCCTTGCTTTTGTCTTAGAGTCTCTGGAATACCAATCTCATTTGAAACCATTTGAATATTGAATTTATCATCTATAAATTCAATTGAATGAGTGTACAACTTTTTATAATCTAATTTCAATATAGCTACACTCTTTTCATCTTTAATAGTATATAAACAAATTGCCAAATCACAAGATTCTAGTGCCGCATTGATTTTCATAACATCAAACAAGTAAGATGCAATTTCCTTAGAATTTTTTAAAAAAGTACTTTCATCATATATTATTTGTTCACAACAGTTTTTAATTAGATTATCATTATAATCTTTAAAAACACCTTTTCTTAAATCCTCATCCTTTGCAATTCTTTTTATAGACTTCTGGAAAAAACCATCTACTTCTTGATTAACTTTACCTTCAAAGTCGTTTAATATTGGAACATCACTATTTTTATCCAAAACATGTATTATAAACTTATGTATTATCATATATATCACCCCATTATCTTAATTTCGATATTAGCTCTTTCATATCCTCTGGTATATCTGCTTTAAATTTTAATTTTTCTTTTGTCCTTGGTTGTTTAAACTCCAGCTTGTATGCATGGAGTGCTTGCCTATTTATAAGCTCTTCATCTATGCACCCATATAACTCATCACCTATTATTCCATGACCTATATGAGCCATATGAACTCTTATTTGATGTGTTCTACCAGTTTCTAATCTTACTTCTAGTACAGTTGCATTTTTTAGTCTTTCTACTACTTTATAATGAGTAATAGACGCTTGTCCTCTTTCATCTATTATCCTTTTTATTGAATCCTCTGTAGGTCTATAAATCGGCTCATTTATAGTTCCCTCATCTTCTTCTATAATCCCACTAACTACTGCTATATACGTTTTTTCAACTTTATTTTCACTCATTGCTGTAGACATAGTATGATGCGCATAAGCATTTTTTGCTACTATAACTAGTCCTGAAGTATTCATATCTAACCTATTTACAAATCGTATTTTTACGTTTTCTTTTTGATTATCTATATAGTAACTAATACCATTTGCTATTGTTTTATCATAATGACTTTTTGTTGGGTGAACTACCATAAATGGAGGTTTATTTACCATAATTATATCAAAATCATCATATATTATTTGTAAATTTAAATTTTGAGGTTCAAATTTTGCTTTTTCCTCTTCTATCTTTACTTCTATTAAATCACCATAATAGACTTTTAAACTCGGCTTTTTATACACCCCGTTTACTAAGACACTCTTTTCTCTCTTCATTTTTGATAATGACCTAACTGAGAAATTTAGTTTGTCCAATAAAACTTCTTTTAAAGTCATTTCTTCTTCATTTGTATACGATATGAGATTATATCTTTGATTTTCTTTTTTAAACAAACTTTTACCTACTTTCTTTTATATCTTAAAAATCATGATATTATATATTTTACACTATTTTTGTTTAATAGATAATAATTATTTTTAACTATAAAAACCTGTAAGAATAACAAACAGTTATTCTTACAGGTTAAATTCATAGTTAAATATTTAATTTATAAAAATTATAATCTAAAACTATCTCTTAACTATTAGAGTAGTTCCCATTCCACCACCTATACAAAGTGTAGCAAGACCAGTTTTAGCATCTCTTCTCTTCATTTCATATAAAAGTGTAGTAAGTATTCTTGCTCCTGAGCATCCTATTGGATGTCCTATAGCTATTGCTCCACCATTAACATTAACTTTAGCCATATCTATATTTAAGTCTCTTATTACAGCTACAGATTGAGCAGCAAATGCCTCATTAGCTTCAACTAAATCTATATCTTCAATAGTCATATTAGCAGCTTCTAAAGCTTTCTTAGTTGCTGGAACTGGTCCATATCCCATTATTTTAGGGTCAACACCAGCTGTTCCATAAGAAACTATAGTTGCAAGAGGCTCTATTCCTAGTTCTTCAGCTTTTTCTTTAGCCATTACTACTAACATAGCAGCACCATCATTGATTCCTGATGCATTACCAGCAGTAACTGTTCCATCTTTTTTAAATGCAGGTCTTAACTTAGCAAGTTTTTCCATTGTAGTACCAGGCTTAATATATTCATCTTTATCTACTACAGTGTCACCTTTTCTTCCTTTTATAACAACAGGAACTATTTCTTCATCAAATTTTCCTTCAGCTTGAGCTTTTTCAGCTTTATTTTGACTTGCAAGAGCTAGTTCATCTTGTTCTTCTCTAGTTATATTCCATTGCTCAGCTATATTTTCAGCAGTAATACCCATGTGATAGTTATTGAATATATCTGATAATCCATCTTTTATCATTGAATCAACAAAAGCAGCATCACCCATTCTCGCACCATATCTAGCACTTGGTACTAAATAAGGAGACATACTCATATTTTCAGCTCCACCAACTAGCATTATATCAGCATCGCCTAATGCTATAAGTTGAGATGCCATTGAAACAGATCTTAATCCAGAACCACAAACTATATTTATAGTCATAGCTGGCTTTTCTACTGGTATTCCTGCTCCTAATGCTATTTGTCTTGCTATATTTTGTCCAAGACCTGCTGTAAGTACTCCACCTAAAAGAGATTCATCTATCATATCTGGAGTTATATTAGCTCTTTTTATAGCTTCTTTAGCTGCTGTTATACCTAACTCTACTGCTGAAACTGATTTAAATGCTCCTCCAAAACTTCCTACTGCTGTTCTAGCTGCACTGGCAATTACTACTTCTCTCATATTCATTACCCCCATTAAATTATATTTTTATCAGATGTCCGAAATTTTTTTAAACAGTATTATTTAAATTGTTAATTCCTAAATTCTTATTTATTGTAATCATAGAATCCTATCTTAGTTTTTCTTCCTAATTGATTAGCTCTAACCATTTTAGCTAAAAGTGGATGAGGTCTATATTTAGTATCTCCAAACTCAGTATATAAAACGTTCATTATAGCTAAAACAACGTCTAACCCTATTAAGTCACCTAATGCTAATGGTCCCATTGGATGGTTTGCTCCTAATTTCATAGCTTCATCTATTTCTTCTTTACTTGCAACACCATCTGCATATATACCAACAGCTTCATTTATCATAGGTATAAGTATTCTGTTTACTACAAATCCAGGAGATTCAGATACATCTACTGGCACTTTATTGATACTCTTAGATAATTCAAATACTGTATCAAAAGTAACTTTTGATGTTAATTGACCACTTATAACCTCAACTAATTTCATCATAGGAACTGGATTGAAGAAATGCATTCCTATAACTTTATCTGGTCTATTAGTAGAAGAAGCTATTTCTGTTATAGATAATGATGAAGTATTTGTTGCTAGAATAGTATCTTCTTTGCATAATTCATCCAATAGTTTGAAAACATCTTTCTTTATATTCATATCCTCTACAGATGCTTCTATTATTAAATCCATATCTTTTAAATCTTCATAGTTAGTAGTTGAGCTAACATGACTTAATATTTCTGCTTTTGTAGCTTCATCCATTTTTCCTTTAGTAACTAACTTAGTTAAATTTTTGTCTAATAAGCCTAAACATTTATCTATAGCACCTTGAGTTCTACTCTTTAAACATACATCATGACCACAACTTGCAAAAGTTTGTACAATACCGCTTCCCATAGTTCCACTACCTATTACAGCTAATTTCATAGTTATAACCTCCTGTTATTTTAGTATTTATATTCTGTTAACTAGATTAAAATACTATTCAATCTAGTTAACAGCAAATATATTTTTAATTAGATTTTTACCCTTTTATAAAGTTAGCTTCTCTTTTTTCAACAAAAGCTGACATTCCTTCTTTTTGGTCTTTAGTTGAAAAACAAAGACCGAATAAATTAGATTCTATATCTATTCCAGTATTTATATCAGTTTGAGCACCAAGTTGTATTGCTTCTTTAGAGTATCTAACCGCAAGTTGAGCATTTTTAGCTATTATCTTAGCTAGTTTCTCAACTTCTTCTATTAAAACGTCTGGCTCAACGACTCTATTTACTAGCCCTATTTTTTCAGCTTCATCAGCTTTTATAACTTGACCTGTAAAGATTAATTCTTTTGCTTTTGCCATTCCAACCAATCTTGTAAGTCTTTGAGTTCCTCCATACCCTGGAGTTATTCCAAGAGTTACTTCTGGTTGACCAAATTTAGCTTTAGTAGATGCAATTCTTATGTCACACGCCATTGCAAGTTCGCATCCTCCACCTAAAGCAAATCCATTTACAGCGGCAATCACTACTTTTTTACTACTCTCTATTTCTCCAAAAGCTTTAGCTCCTAAGCTACTAAAATCTTTAGCAGCTACAGCATCTAAATCCTTCATATATGCAATATCTGCTCCAGCTACAAATGCCTTTCCTTCCCCTGTCAATATTACAACATCAATAGTTTCATCATTATTAATATCTACAAATACTTCATAAAGTTCTTCTAAAGTTTTTGAATTTATTGCATTAAGGGCTTTAGGTCTATTCATTTTCACTGTACATATATTTCCATCTACTTCAACAGCTACATTCTCATAAACTTTAACATCACTTGTACTCATAATACCCTCCCCAAGAAATTAGTTAGCTAAAACTTCACCTTTTTCTTTTGCAACACTTAACTGACTGATAAGTTCTGGAAGTACTTTATGAACATCTCCAACTATACCAACATCAGCATACTTAAATATTGGAGCCTCTGGATTTTTATTTATAGCAACTATAAACTCAGCATCTTCCATACCAGCTATATGTTGTATTGCTCCAGATATACCACATGCTATATAAAGGTCTGGTCTTACAGTTTTACCAGTTTGACCAACTTGTCTTGCTTTATCTAACCATCCTGCATCTATAGTGGCACGAGAGCCAGAAACTTCTCCGCCTATGATTTCAGCTAATTCATAAAGTATGTCTAAGTTTTCTTTTCCACCCATTCCACGTCCAGCAGAAACTAATATCTTAGCATCTTCTATTTTAACTTGCTTTTTAGCTTCTTTTATTACTTCTACAACTTGAACTAATTTATCAGCATCATTAAATTCTACCTTGAAACGATTGATTACAGCTTCTTTAGTTTCATCAGGCTCATTCTTCTTCATAACTCCTGGTCTAACTGTAGACATTTGAGGTCTGAAGTCCTTACAAACTATTGTTGCCATTATATTTCCACCAAAGGCAGGTCTTGTCATTAATAATAATTTTGTATCTTCAGCTACTGCAAGACCTGTACAGTCAGCAGTAAGACCTGTATGTATTCTAGCAGAAACTCTAGGTGCTAAATCTCTACCTATTGAAGTTGCACCAAATAATACAACTATTGGGTCAGCTGCTTTTATTGCTTCATAAGCTGCTTTTGTATATGGTTCAGTTGTATACACTGCTAAAGCTTCATCATCTACTACTATTACTTCGTCTGCACCATAATGTGCTAATGTATCTATTAAACCTTCTACCTTACTTCCTAAAAGTAATGCAGAAACTTTTGTATCATAATCTTTTGCTATTTCTGTAGCCTTTCCTAGTAATTCTAAAGAAACAGATTGAATTACATTTTCTCTTTGTTCTATTACTACTAAAACGTTACCCATTCTTTATCCCCCCTTAAATTATATGATATACTTCTCTTTTAATTTATCTATGATAATTCCAGCTGATGTTTTCGCATCTTCATTGTATATTGTACCAGCTGGTTTAACTGATTTTGTAAATGATTTAAATACACTAGTTGGAGAACCTTTAAGACCTAAATTAGAAGGGTCAACTTCTATGTCTTTTACAGTCCATGTTTCTACTACATCATTTTCGAAAGCATCATATATTCTTCCAACTTTCATGTATCTTGGTGTGTTCATATCTTTAAGAGTTGTTATAAGGCATGGCATTTTAACTTTTAAGTCATGGCAACAATCTTCAAATTGTCTTTTTACTAATACATATTCACCTTCAGTTTTTATTTCTTCAGCATATGTTATTGATGGAAGATTTAAATGTTCAGCTATTTGAGGTCCAACTTGCGCAGTATCTCCATCTATCGCCTGTCTTCCAGCTATTATAATATCAAAATCTATATTTTTTAATGCCCCTGCTAATGCTGATGAAGTTGCCCAAGTATCAGCACCTGCAAATGCTCTATCTGTTAATAATATTCCTCTATCTGCACCCATTGCTAAAGCTTCTTTTAAAGCCATATCTGCTTGAGGAGGTCCCATTGTTATAACTGTTACATGAGCACCCATTTCTTCTTTTAATTTTATAGCTTCTTCTAGACCTGCTTTATCATCAGGGTTTATTATACTTGGTACTCCATCTCTAATTAAAGTACCTGTATTAGGATCTAGTTTAACTTCTGTTGTATCTGGAACTTGTTTTATACAAACGACTATATTCATAAATCCTTCCTCCATATCTATTTTAATATCGACCTATTGTGTATATTTTAATATTTATCTATTTTAATAATTTTCCTGAAATAACCATTCTTTGAACTTCACTAGTTCCTTCATATATTTCAGTTATCTTAGCATCTCTCATCATTCTTTCCACTGGATAGTCACGAGTGTATCCATATCCACCATGAAGTTGTACAGCTTTTGTAGTAACTTCCATAGCTGTCTCAGCTGCAAATAATTTTGCCATTGCTGCTTCTACTCCATAAGGTTTTCCTAAGTCTTTATTTATAGCTGCTTGATATACAAGATGTCTAGCCGCTTGTACTTTAACTTCCATATCAGCTAATTGGAATTGTGTATTTTGGAATTTTGATAATGGTCTACCAAACTGTACTCTTTCTTTTACATATTTAACTGTTTCATCAAGAGCTCCTTGTGCTAAACCTAAAGCTTGTGCAGCTATACCAATTCTACCACCATCAAGAGTAGACATAGCTATTTTAAATCCTTGACCTTCTTTTCCAAGTAAATTTTCTTTAGGTATTCTGCAATCTTCAAATATTAATTCACTAGTAGCTGAACCTCTTATACCCATTTTCTTTTCTTTAACTCCAAAGCTAAATCCAGGAGTTCCTTTTTCAACTATAAATGCTGATATTCCTTTATTACCCTTAGATTTATCAGTCATTGCCATTACTACATATATGTCACCAGCTATTGCATTTGTTATAAATATTTTTGAGCCATTAAGTATGTATTCATCTCCATCTAAGACAGCAGTTGTTTGTTGTCCAGACGCATCTGTCCCAGCATTAGGCTCAGTAAGACCAAATGCTCCTAATTTTTCTCCACTTGCTAATGGTCTTAAGAATTTTTGTTTTTGTTCTTCATTTCCATATTGATATATAGGCCATGAACCAAGAGATGTATGAGCTGATAATATAACTCCTGTAGTACCACAAACTCTAGACAATTCTTCAACTGCCATTATATATCCTACAGTGTCTCCACCTTCTCCACCATATTCTTTTGGATATGGTATACCCATCATTCCTGCTTTTGCCATCTTTTCCACTGTTTCATAAGGAAATCTTTCTTCTTCATCAAGTTCTGTTGCTAAAGGTTTAACTTCATTTTCAGCGAAGCTTACATATAGCTCTTTAAGCATCTGATATTTTTTAGAATTTAAATCCATAATAGCCTCCTCAGTATTTTATAAATATTTTATTTTCATTTATTAATTAAAATCTCGGCAGCATCTATAATAAAGTATTTGAATATACGTCGAGAAATTTATAACCTTAATTAAAGTCCGCCCTATATTTATATGTGACTATACTAACCAATTATGACATTAATTTAATTATAAATTGTTAATTTAAAATCAACTACACTTAAAAAAAATCTCGCTTTTTGGAATTTTGTGAAATTTCAAATTAGAATAAGATTTCTTTCACAATGGTTATAGATAAAATAATTTGTTTACGATATTTATATCAGGGTATACTAGATAGTAAACATTGTGTATATAAGTGCTTTTTAGCCACATTCAGAATTTTTTTATCGTATAAAAATTATTTTAATAGAGCTAAATAATGATATTTTTATCTGATTATTTTTTATTTTTAAATATCTTACATCTATAATAGTATCACTCAAAGGATAATTTTTCAATAATTTCTAATTATTTTTTTAACAATATTTATTACATTTTTTCCACTTTTTTGTCATTTTTTTATTGTTTTGAAGAAAAATCAGAATTTTTTAACTTCATTTTGGATTATTAGTTTAAATTAGATTATTCTCTCAGATTTATAAATATTTGCTCAAAAAAACTATCTCTGTATACATCGTATACAGAGATAGTTTTTTACTAATTTCCATTAAGTTAACTATATTTTTTACCAATTTTTACAAACATCTACCCATTTTTCACACTTAGAAAACTTTTCCATTTCTTCGCATGTAAGTTCTATTGCGGAATTACTACTTCCACATGCAGGAAATACTGTATCAAATCTTTTCATTGAATCATCTAAATACACTTTTAGAGAATTCTTTAGACCAAATGGACAAACACCACCGATAGCATGTCCAGTAAAATCCAAAACTTCTTCTGGTGTCAGCATTTTAGCCTTACAACTAAATTCAGCCTTATACTTCTTATTATCAATCTTAGCATCACCAGCTGTTACAATTAAAATTGCATCATCACCTATTTTAAATGAAAGTGTCTTAGCTATTCTTGCTGGAATAACTCCTGCCGCTTCAGCTGCAAGTTCCACAGTAGCACTAGATTGCTCAAATTCTAATATACTACCTTCTCTTCCAAACTGTTTAAAATACTCTCTTACATTACTTATTGACATCAAATCCGCCTCCTAATCTGAATGTTTATAAATTTAATATTATTCTTAATTATATCTATGATTGATTCATTTTTCAATTTTTTCAAATCATTCCATAATATTAGCATTCCATACATCATTATTTTTTCCAACTACTAAATACAATCCTTTTGCCATTGGAATATCGACAATATATTCTCCCTTATATTCGACACTTATACCAGACTCATTAAAGTACCTATAATCAAAATTTAATCCTCTTGGAATTACAAAATCAACATAACCTTGATCATTTGGTTTTATTCCATATTCTAGAGTTTTTGCAGTTATAGAATTTTTTTCATTAAATAAATCTACATTTACATAGGAAGAACATTTATTTATTCCTTTTTTATTTTCTACACAATTTTCAAACTTCATTTTAGCACTGTTTAACTTATAACTATATTTACTATTATTGCTTATTTTAAACCTTACAATAGTACCAATATTCCTACTTCTTCTGCTATCAAAATCAAAAACAATCTCCTCTAAATGATTTATTTCATAATCTTTGACACTTACCATATCTCTATATACTAATTTATTTATAGCTATGAATAGTGTAAAAATCCCCAAAATAAAAAATGAAACTTTTATAAACTTATTCATTTCTAGTCTCCTTATATTTTGTGC
Organism: Clostridioides difficile; assembly: GCF_900243075.1. Taxonomy (GTDB): domain Bacteria; phylum Bacillota; class Clostridia; order Peptostreptococcales; family Peptostreptococcaceae; genus Clostridioides; species Clostridioides difficile_D. The sequence continues at coordinate 30,972 of NZ_OEZH01000129.1, read as the reverse complement.
TATTGTGCTATAATATTAATTAAAATTTTAATAATTAAACTTATTCTTTTTTGAAATCTTAATAGAAAAATACATCGATATTATAAAAATTATTATTGTTAAAAATGTTATGCTATATAAATTTATATATTTAGTATTAGTCATATCAGTTACATAATTTGAAAGATACACTCCTCCAACTTTACTATAATTAAAATGCTTTACTTGATATACAATCATACTAATCGTCCTCAAAAGACTTCCATATACAAAGTAAATTAAAATACTTACTATAAGACCACAAACTTTCATTTTTCCATATCCAAACTTAAAAATTAAAGGAAGTAAAACTGCCAAAATTGCTAAAAATATATTTACAGAAAAAAATACATCATTTAAAACCATATTTCTAAAGAATACTAGTGATGTCAATTTACTCATTAAGGACACAATTGCTGTTACAGAAATTATTAGCCCTACACCTAATAAATATTTTGAGTAAACTATGTCTTCTATACTGACTGGCATACTCCTTATAAAAATCCTTGAATCATTCTCATAATCACACTCAAACGTATTTATAAATATTAAATAACTCACAACAATACTTACTGTATAATATGAAATTGAATTAAGGAAAAAATAAAACACAAAAAATAGCAATATGTACTTTAAATTACGGATACCATCTGAACTAATCCCTATTATTAAATCTTTCCTTATTAAATTGAACATTATTTCACCTCATTTACATAATAATACATTAGTTCTTCTATAGTAGGATTTTTGACCTTATGCTTATCAATTTCTATCAATAGGCTTTTTACTTTCAAGCTATCTCCAACTTTAACAAGTGCCTCATTATAATATTTATACTCTTTCACACCAACTATATTTTCTTTGATTGATTCTAATTCTGCTTTATTTGCCCTAATTATTTTATATTCCTGTTCTATCAATTCTTTCTTAACTGTAAAAATCTGATTTCCTTTATTTATAAAAACAAGATAATCAGCAACTTTAATTAGATTGTCGGTGTTATGAGTAGAGACTATAACACTGCTGTTTCCATTTTTCACAAAATCTTTTAAATACTGCATTATTTCAGTTCTCACAATTGGGTCTATCCCAGCAGTTGGTTCATCCAAAATCAATAATTTAGCATCATGACTAAGTGCACTTGACAACATAAGTTTTTCAGATTGACCTTTAGATAAATTTTTAATATGTATATTTTCTTCTATTTCAAACTTATTAAGGTATTCATCAAATCTTTCTCTATCAAAATTCTTATAAAATAAAGAAACTATTCTTCTAAATTCCTTAACCTTTAAATGTGGATAAAATTGTAAAGAATCATATACAAAACCAATATTGTTTTTAAAGCTTATTGGAGAATTTTCAATAGTTTCATTACAAAGCTCAATTTCGCCTTCATCTGCATCAATAATCCCCATTATAAGTTTTATTAAAGTCGTTTTTCCAGAACCATTTGGTCCTATAATCCCAACAATGTCCCCTTCCTTTAACTCTAAGTTTATATTATTTAACTTGAATTTTCCTAATTTTTTTGTGATATTCCTTATGCTAAACACATCTTCACCTCTTATGCATTTTTTTATACCCACCTATACATATTTTAACACATTCACTACAAAGGTCATTTATAAATTTATAAATTAAGAATTATAAAACTATGTTATAATACAAAGTATGAAGAGGTGAATATATGAAAAGAATTATAACTATAAATACAAACCAATTAAATAAGTCTCTTGAGACTAAAGAACTCTTAACTAGAAAACTTATCAAAGCTGGCTTTGAAGTGTATTCAGATATTTATCCAGATACAGAGCTCATTATATCAATTGGTGGTGATGGCTCTTTTTTAAGAACAGTTAGAGATTTCGATTTTCCTGAGATTCCTATAATGGGAATAAATACAGGGCATCTGGGGTTTTTTCCTGATATTTTACCAGATAAGATTGATAGCTTTATTGAAGCTTATACAAAAAAAGATTATATTATTCAAGAAATGTCACTTCTTAATGCAGAAGTATATACAACTACTAGTGGTTCTAATATGCTTGCTGTAAATGAGGTTGTTATAAGAGGAGACAAGTCTAGGACTATACACCTAAATTTAAGCCTTGATGATAAACATATACAAAATTTTAGTGGAGATGGTATGATTATTTCTACTTCCACAGGTTCGACAGCCTATAACTATTCTGCTGGAGGTAGTATTGTTGATATAAATCTTGAACTTATGCAGATTACACCTTTACATCCGATAAATACTAATGCATATAGGTGCTTTACATCAAGTATAATATGTTCAAATGAATCTGTTATAAAAATTGCACCCGAATATAGATTTGAAGATTCTGTATTGATTGTCGTTGATGGAGTTGAACACAGATTTAGACAAATCGAAAACATAAAAGTTAGTATATCTGATGCAAAAATAAAATTACTTAGGATGTCAAACTACGAGTTTTGGCATAGAGTATCTGAAAAATTTTTATAGACTGAACTTAGGAGGATTTTAAATATGAAAATAGGAATAATGAGTGATACTCATGGTAGTTTACTTTACTTTGAAAAAGCGTTAAATGTATTGTCTGATTGTGACGTTCTATTACATGGTGGAGACGTCTTATATCATGGCCCTAGAAATGAAATTCCAGAAGGATATAATCCTAAAAAATTTATTGAGGTATTAAATAAATTAGAAAATATTATGATTGTAAAAGGAAACTGTGATGCAGATGTTGACCAAATGGTAATACAACATCCTATTCAGAGTCCCTATGTCATGAGCCAATTTGGTGAAATTAGAATTATATTGAACCATGGCTATACAGAATCAGAAGAAGAAATTATTGACAAGGCAAAGAAAATGGGTACTGACATATTAGTTTTAGGACATACTCATGTAAAAAAGCTATACATGGATGATAATTTAATAGTAATAAATCCAGGAAGTACTTCTATCCCAAAAGATGGAAGCCATTCTGTTGCAATTATAGATATCATAAAAACTGATGATGAAGATGAGCTTGAACTTGATATCAACTTAATTGACATCAATACTGGGAATATAATAAATATTAATGATTAGTAAACTTTCAATAAAGATAAAGTAAACTTTAATTTGTTAAATTCATAATAAAAAACAAGTAAACCATTTTATTTCTTCTCAACTAGAAATTTAAGTACAATACCTTAAACTTCAAATTAAATAGAATCTGGTTTACTTGTTTTATTCTATACTATATTGAAATATAACTTAGTTTACTTGTTTTTATTATATATTATATTGAAGCATAACTTAGTTTACTTGCTCTTATTATATATTAATTTTGATTTACACAATATTACTGTAATGCTAATGCTTCTGTATATGGCTTACTATTCTTACCTCCACCAACTTGTACAAATTTATCAGCCTTTACTTTTTTTATAAAACTTTTCTGTGCACTACTTAAACTTTCACTTGCAAGGATTACAGGTGACTTTGTTTTTGAAGCTAATACTCCAGCAGCAAGCCCATCAACTAAATCGGCTTCTCTACCACTTCCATCTTTTGCAAAATACATATTATTAACCTTACTTGACTTACCATAAAATTTTTCTAAGACTTTAGCGTTTGTATCTTTTCTATCTGTTCCTGCTAGTCTTTCTGAATTTATTAATTGTCCTTCAAGTTTTTTACTTATGCTATACTCTCCACCTACTATGTATGTCTCAGTTGAGTTTTGTGTAATAAAGTTCTTTGCTTCACTTCTTATACTATCTTTACCTGTATATATTATAGCCATATTATCACTTGCTGCTGGGCTTGATATTGAAGTTGCATCTGCTAGCCCATTATATCCATTAACCACTGCCACTTTTGAAACACCTAAATCACCAGTATCATCTAACTGCTTAGTAAGGAGTAAAGATGTCTCTTCTCTATCTGCTCCACCAATTCTACTAACTAACACTCCTATATCTTCAAGATATTCTTTTACACTTGATGAAATAGCTCCTTCACTTCCAATTAAAATAACTTCTGCTGGATTAAGCCTATTTATTTCATCTGTTACATTCTCTGGTATACTGTTTTTATTGGTAAGTAGTATTGGTGCATCCAACTTACTTGCCAAAGGAGTTGAAGCCAATGCATCTGGCAATGAATTTGAGTTAACTAGAAACACCCTTTCTGAACCATTATTCCATCCACTTTGAGATATTTTTATGGCTGTATCAAATCTATCTTCACCAATTAGCGTTTCCTCCTTTGGAGATTTTCTGTTTTGAAGATAATGATTCATATCTACCTGTTTATTTTGATTTTTACTAGTAGTGTCTGCATATACACAACTTGGCATCATAATCCCAAATGAAAGTGCAAATGCTATTACTTTTTTAGATTTAATTTTCAATACAATTCCCCCTTTTAAATGTTAATACCTATTGATATCCATATTTCTTATTGATACCCTAAACTAAAAATAATTATCTTTTATAAAAATAATCATAAAAATAGCTATACCATTTCAAATACAATACAAGCTTATAATCAGCCTGACTTATAAAGAATGATATAGCTATTATAACTTTAAATGCTTAATTTTTGAATACTTTTTAACTAAACTCTTTCAGCATATTTTTCAGCTATTCTTACAATTAATCTAGTAGCTTTCTCCATAGAACTAACTGGTATACACTCATTTTTTCCATGGAAGTTTAATCCACCAGTAAAGATGTTTGGACAAGGTAGCCCATTAAAAGATAACCTTGCTCCATCAGTACCTCCTCTTACAGGCACTAGACGTGGCTTTATATCTAACTCCTCCATAGCTTCTTTAGCTATATCAACTATAAACATAACTGGCTCAATCTTTTCTTTCATATTATAATAAGAATCTTTTAAATCTAATTCTACTCTATTATCATATTTTTTATTTATTTTTTCTATATTTTCTATCATAATAGATTTTCTCTGTTCAAATTTTTCTTTGCAATGGTCTCTAATAATATAAGACATACTTACATTTTCAACATTTCCACCTATAGAATTTAAATGCCAAAATCCTTCATACCCTTCTGTTGTTTCTGGTCTTTCATTTGCTGGAAACATTTCTGATATTTCAGTAGCTATATGTATAGCATTTACCATTTTATTTTTAGCTGAACCTGGATGAACATTTCTACCATGTATAGTAATAGTTGCATTTGCTGCATTGAAGTTTTCACATTCAAGTTCTCCAACTATTCCTCCATCCAAAGTATATGCATATTTTGCTCCAAATTTTTCAACATCAAATAAATCAGCACCTCTACCAATTTCTTCATCTGGTGTAAATCCTATTTTTATATCTCCATGTTTAATTTCTGGATGATTTATTAGATATTCTATTGCAGTTATTATTTCAGCTATACCAGCTTTATCATCAGAACCAAGTAATGTTGTTCCATCAGTAACTATCAAGTCATCACCTTTAAATTCTGCTAACTCTGGAGAATCCTTTATATATGTAACAACATTTAATTCTTCATTTAAAACTATGTCTTTTCCATCATAGTTTTCTATTATTCTTGGCTTAATATCTTTTCCACTAACATCTTCAATTGTATCTAAATGTGATATGAACCCTATAGTATCCACACCTTCAGTATTCCCTTTTAAAGTAGCCATTACATAACTATTTTCATCTAAATTCACATCATCAATCCCCATTATCTTTAGCTCTTCAACTATATACTTAGCTAAAACTCTTTGACCTTCTGAAGATGGACAATTTTCACATTGAGAATTAGATGTTGTATCAAATGATACGTATTTTAAAAATCTTTCTACTACTTTTTGTTTCACATATATACCCTCTTTCTTATAATATTAATGAAAATTTTTATTTGTAAGTGAATAAAATTTTATTAAAAAAATCTCTAAATTATTATAATTAAAAAATATCCACCTTCTTAAGTATATCATGCATACATACCAAACCCAAACAAAAAATTACTCCAATTATTCCTTTTACTTGGATTCCAATAAAAATCGCAGCTAGTGTAGCTAATGGATTTAGTCCAACATTTACTGATACTAGTTTAGGTTCAAGTATTTCTCTAATTAAAGATAAGGTAAAAAATATTATAGTCATACTTATAGCTATAAAATAATTTTTTATAAGAAAATAGTAAACAATTATTGGAAGGTATATTGTTATTATCCCAAGAAATGGAATTAAATCCATTAAAGCTCCCACAAACCCTACTATTAGACCATATTTCAATCCAAATAAAGCAAAACTTCCCCAGATTGCAAAAAATGTTATAGCCATTAGTATTGTATAGGCCCTTATATATCCAACAAGAGAAATACCTGCCTCTTTTTTTACATTTTTCACCTTATTTCTGACATCAACAGTAAACATATCATAAAAACCATTTTCAATCTTATCTAAGTCTTTTGCTATAAAATATGTAGCAATAAACAAAGTAATTATAAATATTATAATGTATGGAATAGAAGTAGCCAGTCCAAGTATACTAGTAAGAAGATTTTTTGTAATTTGCATTACTTCTCCACTGAATTTATTTACTAATTGTTCTACATCAAAGTTGGCTATTTCTTGAAACGATTTCATAAAGTCATTTATCTTATTTAAGAAATACATAATATTATTGCTTATATCCTCAGGGTTAGCAGATATATTATTTAAAAATCCCATTAATTCTTTTACTGAATTTATTACTATTATTGTAGTAACTGTACTAACTACAGCTACTGCAAGAAAACTTAAAACGAGTGTAGATATACCTTTGTTTATATGGAACTTGTTTTCTAATTTTTGCGATATAGGGTTAATCATAAGTGCTATTATACCACCTAAAAAAAATGGAGCTATGTATGGAAAAGCTTTGTAAATAAAAACGAATGACAATGTATATATACAAAAAAAGATAGTGTTATTTTTTAACTTATATAAAAAATTACTTTCTAATATGCTCATCTTAAAATCTCCTTTCTTCTAATTTATATTTTTATTTTGTCCATTTCATACTAGTTTTATTTGAATATAAAATAAAAATAAGTGCATGAATATAAAAGTTAGCTTCTATATTCATGCACTTATGATAAATTTAAGAACATTATTACATTATGTATATATTCTTATTTTTTTAATTCTATTTTTTTCGATACTTTCTATACAAAATCTTATATTATCGACTTCAATTACTTCATTCTCTTCTGGCAATCTGCTTAAGTGCCCAATTATAAATCCACCTATAGAATCAAACTCCTCAGATTCTAAATTTACACCAATAAGTTCATTGACATCACCAATTTTAGTACTTCCATCTACAATATACTCATCTTCTTTTATAACTTGTATTTCATCTTCTTCTTCATCATATTCATCCTCTATATCTCCAACAATTACTTCTACTAAATCTTCTATAGTTAAAAGTCCAGATGTTCCACCATACTCATCTACAACTATAGCCATCTGGCTTTTTTCAAGTTTCATCTCTTCAAGAAGTTGTGTTATTTTTTTGAACTCATATGTGAAAAAAGGCTCTCTCATATAATTTTTAATATCAAATGACTCTATTTCTTCATCAGATAAAAATATAATATCTTTTATATTAAGTATTCCTACAATATCATCTATAGTTTCTTCATACACAGGCATTCTACTTAGTTTTTCAGTCTTAAATACCTGTATTATCTCATCATAACTATCTTCCATATCTATAGCTACCATATCTATTCTTTGTATCATTGCATTTTTAGCTTGCATATCTCCAAATTCAAATACATTGTTTATGATTTCTCTTTCTTCCATTTCAAGGACGCCTTCTTCATGACTTACATTTACCATAGTCTTTAATTCTTCTTCAGTTATGAATGATTTAGCTCCTTTGTTTGTTATACCAAGTAATTTAAATATAACATTTGTGATTATGTTAAATATCCATACTATTGGTCTTAATACAAATATAATTGCTTTTATAGGTTTAGATACCAATAGAGAAACCTTTTCTGAATTACTTGCTGCTATTGTTTTTGGAGTAATCTCACCAAATATTAATACTAATACTGTCATAACAGCTGTAGCAAGTGCAACTCCTTTTTCTCCCATTAATCCTATAAACAAAGATGTTGATATGGATGTTGCTGCTATATTTACGACGTTATTTCCAACCAATATAGAACTTAAAAGTTTATTTGGATTTTCTATTAATGAACTTACTAACTTAGCTCCTTTAACTCCTTCATCTTGCATATATCTGATTCTAATTTTACTCAACGACATTAAAGCCGTTTCAGATGCTGAGAAAAATGCAGACCCCATAAGTAATACTATTAAAAATATAATCTGAATCAAATTATTGGGCGATTCCAACACTTACCACACTCCTACTTACATGTTTTTATATTAATATTAATTATAAATAACTTTAATATTAGTTTTAATTATATCACAATTATATATTTTTTGGAAATATTAGATAATATATTCAATTAACACATATTTTCTAACTATATTCAATTTTTACTTTTGAGCCTATTCCAGCCTCACTAGATGAAACTAATAGCTTAACAGGAACTCTATTTTTAAGTTCCTCGACATGACTTATTATACCCACACTTAGATTATTACTATGCAATCTTTCCAATGATTCTATAACAATTTCTAAAAGTTCACTATCTAATGAACCAAAACCTTCATCTAAAAAGAAGAATTCTAGTGGTGCACTTCCCTTTAATTGTATTTGAGATGAAAGAGCAAGTGCTAGTGATAGAGAAGTTAAGAATGTCTCTCCGCCAGATAGAGTATCAATGCTTCGTCTTTCTCCTCCATTAAAGTTATCTCTCATTACAAAATTTAGTGTAGAGTCAATTTCAAGTGCATATCTTCCTTTTGTTATTCCATCTAATCTTTTTGATGCTTCCAAAGCTATATATTTTAATTGGTTTGTAGAAACATATTCTACAAATTTATTTCCTTGTATACATTTATCTAGTTCTTCCAATAAGTCTACATTGTGTTCAACTACTTTAAGCTCTTTATTAAAATCATTTATCTTATCTAAAGAGTCTTTTAATGTTATTAGTTTATTTTGATTAGCTCCAATATCTTTAGATATATTTCCTATTTCTACTTTCAGATTATAAATCTCATCTTTTAATTGTTCAAAGTACTCCTTCTTTATAGTTCTTCCATTTAACTTTTCTTTTGATGACTTTATTTTAAATGATAATAACTTTTGCTCTTCTTCATGCTCTAATATCTCTTCAATCAATTTTTTTGTTTCATCAGCATCTAATAAAGCTCTCTTTACTGCATATATGCTTTCAAATTTATTTTCTTCTAATAGTTTATTTAGTATTGCTTTTTGTTCTTTATATTGTTCCTTAGCCGTTTTAAGCCTTCCATCTATATTGTGTTTTTCAGCAATATTCTTTTCATATTCTAATCTTTGCTCTTCCAATTTTTTCTTACTTGTTTCTTCTTGTTCTAATATCTTACATATATTTTCTTCAACATTATGTAAAAGATTTTTAGCTAAATCACCTTTCGTTATGTTAATAACGTCTTTATACTTATTATCTCTATGCAATTTTTTTTCTGCATATAGTTCTCTAGCCTTTATTAACTCTATCTCTATTTCATGTAGTTTACTTTCATTTTCTCTTATTTTAACGTCCAATAAGTCTCTATTTTTTAATAAATTTGAATACCCAGTGCTTAGTAATTCTAATTTTTTTTCATTCTCTCTTATTTCTTCTACTTTTGACAATAAATTAGAAACTTTGGTAATTGTCTTTAGTCCTATATACTCCTGTTTAAGTTTTTTACATTTATTTTCTAAACCTTCTATCTCTGTATTTAAATCTCTTGTTAATTTCTTATAGTTATTCAAACTTTCTTTTACTTTTAATTCTTCTTTTTCAATTCTATTTTTTTCTTCTTTAGCTAATGTTACTTTATTTTCCGTATCCTCTTTCTCTTTCTCCCAATCTTGAATATTAGACTTTAACAAAGCAAGCTTTCTTTGCTCATCATCAAGTTTTTTTAATAATTGGCTAGATGGAATATCCCCTAGTTTGCCCTTTACATATTCAAGTTCTTTAGTCTTCATTTTTTCTATAGATAAATATCCACTTATTTTAGCATTTAATTCCTCTATATTGTTTCTTATACTTATTTTTTCTTTTTCTAATTTTTCAAGTTTTTCTTTAACAAAAGCTATATTCTCATCATATTTAGTTATATTATGATTTTCATGGTGTTTTGACCCGCAAACTGGACAAGGCATATTTTCTTTTAATTCACGTCTAAGTTCAGAGGCTAAATTTAAATATTTTAGTTCTTCTAACTCTTTTTCTAGGTCTTCTCTATTCTTTCTATTATTTTCAAGTTTTTCATTTAGTAAATTTATTTCTCTTTCAGTATTAAACTTACTTTCAAGTACTATCTTCAATTCATCCTGTATACTATTTTTCTTAATTTCATTTTCTTTGGTATTATTTGCTTTATTTCTTAACTCAGTTACATATTCAGATTTTAAAAGTAAATCTGCGCTCTTACCAGGACATTTTTTAAGAAGAACATCTAAGTGAAGAGATAAATTTTCTAAATTGCGTTTTATATCATTTTTATCTTTATCAATATATCTGACTTTTAAATTTATATCTTCTGTCTCTTTGAGTATTTCTTCTAGTTTATTTATTTTTTGATTTTTCTCTTGTAACACTTTATTGTAATCTTTCTCATATTCATAGGCTAAAAATATTTTCTGCTTTAATTCTGCACTTATATTTACTTTATCAATTTTTCCTTCAACTTCTTTTATAGACTTATTAACTGAATCTCTTCTAGATTCAGACTCTTGTTTTACTTTTTCTAACTCCACTTTATTCTTATTTAAATTAATTCCATTTTCTTTTAACTCTTTTAATTCTTTATCTAGTAAAACTAATTCTTCTTCTAATTTTATCGCTTGTTGTAATCTAATTTTTTCCTCACTTAATTTAGGTACTTCTTCATTTTTAATTCTACTTATTTTTTCATATCTACTTTTTATGACTTCAAGTTCTTGATTTAATATAACCAATTTCTTTTCTAAATTGCTTACTGTAAAGCTATCTTCATTTATTTTTTTTTCTAGATTTTGAACTGAACCTATGTATGGGTCTACTTTTCTTGCATTGCCATCATTTTCTACAAGAGCAATCTTTTCTTTTATCTCACTACTTTTTAAATTAAGTTCATTTTTTCTAAGTTCATTTTTCTCTAATTTTAATTGTTCTTCATATACTGCTTTACTCTCTTCATAAGATTTCTGAGCTAAATCTAAAGCATTATTCTTCTCTTTTTCTAATTTTTTTAACTCTATTAACTCTTGATTTATGTTATTGTATACTTCATCTGTAATTCCATCATATTGACTTAATTTTGATTTCAAATCTTTTAAATTTTGTAAATGTAGATTTTTTCTCTTTTTTACTTTTTCTCCAAGGCTTCTTCCATATTTCTCAAGATTGAAAATTCTTTCTAGCATGTCTCTTCTGTCTGCACGTGACAACCTTAGAAACTCATTAAATTTATCTTGTGGTAAAACTACTGACCTAGTAAAATCATTTGCTGTTAATCCTACAACCTGAGCTACTTTTTCATTTACTTCCACAACCTTATCAGCCAAAACATTTTTAGTATTGTCATTCAATACTTCTATTAATCTAGCATTGGAAGTCTTTGTTCCTGTTTTACTTCTAGCAATAGTTCTGTCTACAATGTATCTTCTTCTGGTGTTTTTGCTTCCTATTTCAAATTCATATGATATAATTGCCTTATCACACACACTATTTATATATTCTTTTGTATTTCTGGATATATTTCCATACATAGCAATCGTTATGGCATCTAAAATTGTAGATTTTCCACTTCCAGTAGTTCCAAATATTCCAAATAAACCTCTTTCAATTAGTTTTTCAAAGTCTATGACTTGTTTATCAATATAGCTATTAAGCCCTGTAAGTTCTAATCTAATTGGTCTCATCTTCTGATTCACCTTCTTCACTTATTATATCTAGAAATAAATCCATAAGCTCACCTTTTGGCTCTACACCTTTACTAAAAGAATAAAATTCTTTAAATAACTCTGCCATAGACTTTTCTTTTATATCTACACCTTCTTGTTCATAACAAGATGTTATTATTGGCTTTATTTCTATTATATCTTTTAATAGTTCCTTCATTTTTTTAATTTCATTCTGTGATATTATCTCATCAGTATTTATTTCAAAGTATGACCAAATATCTCTATCTTGATTTTGCTCACATATAACTAAGGCCTCTTCTATTCCATTACATTTAAATACTTCTATAGGTTTATAATTATTAAAATATACTTCCTCTATTATCGGTTTTTCACCAGCTTTTATATCCACTATGTATGCACCCTTAGTATATGCTCTTTCATCCTTACTATATTGAAGTGGAGAACCAGAATAGTATGCATTTAAACGTTCAGAAGCTTTTTGTTGTTTATGTAAATGACCCAATGCAGTGTATTGAGCCTTTTCTGGTAAGTCTTTTCTCTCAACCAAAAAGCTACCTCCAAGTTGTATAGGTCTTTCTGATTCAGTACTCTCTCCACCTATTACAAATATATGTGATACTGCTATATTTATAGTATCACTTCTAAAATTTTCTTCTAGACTTCTAAATATATCTCCTACTTTTTCAGAATAATTTTTTTGTTTTTCTAAATCATCTTCACTTGAAAAAACCTCATTTAACCTTTTTTCACTTGGATAAGGCAATGTAGCAACTACAACACTTTCTCCATTTATATTCAGTGTTGTGCATCCTTGTGTTGCATCTGTTATTTCAAACCCTTTATACTTAGCTTCTATCGTAGCACTTAATGGATAACCAAATATAAGTATCCCTTGTTCATGTGCTAGAGGTGTTATTGCAGAAAGTCTCTCTGGATTATCATGATTTCCTGAAATTATTAATACACACCTCTGACCATTATTGGCAAGTCTTGATACAGTCTGATAAAACAATTTTTCTGCTTGTGCTGGAGGATTAGAAGTATCATATATATCTCCAGCAATTATAATCATATCTATTTCATTTGATTCTACTATTTTTATAAATTCCTCACAAAACTTTGCCTGTTCTTCAATTCTAGAATGGCCCTCTAGGGATTTCCCTAGATGCCAATCTGATGTATGAATAAATCTCATCTTTTTCTCTCCCTCTATCTTTATGTTTAATTTATATAAAAACTAATAACAAACAGCTTCATCAACACCAAATAAATATATACATTTTTCTTTTACTGACTTACCAGTTAAAGTTTCAATAACATCTGCATATAAATCTAACTGTTTTTTATATTTCTCTATTATTTGATTTATATTTTCTTCATTTACAAAGTCAGTTTTATAGTCTACTAAAACTATTTGATTATCTTCTTCAAAATAAGCGTCAACTATACCTCTTAACATGACACTTTCTTTATCATAAAGTTTTTTATCATCATTTTTTATAAGTTTTTCATAAATATATATATCTTTCATATTCACTTGTGCATAAATTGATTTTTCTCTATTTATAAGTTCAGCATTCAACATTCTTTTTCCTATGTCAGAAGCAAAAAATTTATATATTTTATATGGATTTACTATACTAGCTTGCTTTTCTGTTATTATATCTTTTGAAACAAGACCTTTTATTTGCGATTTTATATCATTTACACTACTTACTTTTTTTAAATCTAAAACTTCCATAACTAAATGGACTATTGTACCTCTTTCTGCTCCATTTATTTTTTCTCTTTCTTCATCATTTTGGATAAATAGAGGTTTTTTCAAGGTTACCTTTTGTTCAAATATAGTATTTATCAACTCTTCTTCATAATTATTTTGTATCTTTTTTATCTCTGTAACAGATATACTAGCAGGTTTTCTTGTACTAAATTCATATGGGTACACATAGTTTAATTTTTCTTCTATTTCATTATAATAATCGCTGTCAGGAGTATTTACGTCTATTTTTTCAAGAATTTCTTCAATACTTTCATTTTCTTCACTTATTTTCTTTTCTACTAAAATATCATTCTTATTCCATAACTTTCCATACCATTTTGAATTATGTTCAACACTAAATACTGGGTCTAATCCTACATCTCCCAATAAATTAGACAAGTCCTTGTGTTTTAATATACAAGGCATTATCCAATCTAGAAAATTTTTACCTTTTAATATCTCATATTGTGATATTGCATCTATACTTTCAATCCCATTTAGCCATTTTTTTATACTATCTTGTATATTTCTAGTAGAACCAGTTATAATCAATTTTTCTTTTGCTCTTGTAAATGCTACGTATAAAACTCTCATCTCTTCTGACAAATTTTCTATATTTATTTTACTTTTTAATGCTTCCTTAGCTATACTTGGAAAAGAAATCCTTCTCTCGTAATCTACAAATTGAGGTCCATACCCTAAATTATGATGGTATAAAATACTCTTTTTAAAATCTTGAGTATTGAAATTTTTCCCCATTGCAGAACATATAACTACTGGAAATTCTAGTCCTTTACTTTTATGAATACTCATTATTCTAACAACATTTGCATTTTCACCAAGTGTTTTTGCACTTCCCATATCAGAACTAGATTTTTTTAATTTCTCTATAAAATTTACAAAGTTGAATAGCCCTTTAAAACTAGTCTCTTCAAACTGTTTTGCTCTCTCAAACAACACTTTTAAATTAGCTTGTCTTTGACTTCCACCTGGTAATGCCCCAACATAAGCATAATATCCAGTTCTGGTATATAAATACCATATAAATTCATCTGTACTCATGTACATTGATTTTTCTTTAAATTCCTTTAGTTTAATTAAAAAATCTTTACTTTTGTTTATACATTCTTCACTTGGTATAAATTCAGAATTATTTTCATTTTGAGAATCTGTAAACTCATCATACTCTGATGTACTTTGTAAAACTTCATAAAAAGTTTTATCTTTGCTCTGAATTCTAATATCAATCAAATTCTCTGGTGTAAAGCCAAATATAGGCGATTTTAATACAGATATAAGAGGTATATCTTGCATTGGATTATCTATTATTTGAAGTAATGACAATATTGTTTTTATTTCAATTGTATCAAAATATCCCACTCCAACATCAGCATAAGTTGGTATATCCATATTCATCAATTCATCTGCAAACACTGGAGCCCATGTAGATGTAGCTCTTAAAAGAATCACTATATCTCTAAATTCCACAGGTCTATATCCATCAATTCCCTTATCATAGACCTTTTGAATTTTTCCATCTTCATTAACTTTCATTAAATCTTTGATAATCTTTCCAACCATTCTAGCCTCAAGTTGTATATTATCTAATTTTTCTTCTTCTTCTAATTCATTTTCTTCGTTATTAGCACTATCATCTTTATTATTTATAATATCCTCATCAATTTTATTATCTTTTTGTATAAGGTGTATCTCTGTTGCTCCACCAACAATAGACTTCTCATCTGTATCAAATTTAAAATCTGCACCCAAATTGAGTCTTTCTTTTTCTGTATATTCAATTTCTCCTATATTCTCATTCATTATATTTTCAAATATATAATTTACAGCATCTACAACTTCTTCTCTACTTCTAAAGTTTTTATAAAGCATTATTTTTCTATGGGGATTTCCCTTTTTATCATTATAGTTATTATATTTTTGTAAAAATAATTCTGGCTTTGCTTGTCTAAATCTATATATACTCTGCTTTACATCACCAACCATAAATCTATTTGGAATTTCTGTATTAGCTACAGCTTTAAGTAGGACTTCCTGTACTAGATTACTATCTTGATATTCATCTATAAATATCTCATAAAATTTATTTCTATATCCTACTGCTATATCAGAAGGTATAATATTACCCTTTTCATCTAGATTTGTGAGTATATTTAAGGCAAAATGCTCTATATCATTAAAATCTATTATTCCTTTTTCTCTTTTCTTATTGCTGTATTCCTCTTCAAATCTCAGTACAATATTAGATATTGGTTTAACTATATTATAAAGATATTTTATTTCTTCCTTGATAGAGTCATTATCTTTGTTGAATGTAGCATTTACTATGTTTTCTAAAGATTTCTTAGTCTTATCTCTCATAGTTTTTGCCTTTTCTTTTAATTCTTTTATATATGAAGGAGCATCTTTGGGAATTCTTTTTACCCCTTTTACATAATTTTCAAAAGACATACTTGCCATCTTTTTATATGCCTCATTCCAAGACTGATTGCACGCTTGTGAAATATCGACTATTTTTTTATACTCAATAGATAACTTTTCTGCAAAAGTTTCTAATTCTTCTATTGATTCAACCTCTTTTAATGCCTTTTCCATGTTTAGACAAAGACCATTAATTTCTATTTTTACAGTATCTAGTATAGCTTTAGCCCAAATAGACTGTGAAAAATCAAAATTTTCGTCAATATTAAATCTTTCTGCTGAATCAATCAACCATTTTTTAGGTTCAGGAGAAGCCATTGCAAATGAATATATTCCCAATATAATTTCTTGTACTTCTTTATCTCCTCCTCTTTCAGCATAGCTTTCAACTAAATTTAAAAAGCTCTCATCTCTTTCTTCATATAAAGTTTCAAATACTTCCTCTATTGCTTCTTGTTTCAAAATAACACATTCAGTTTGGTCCCCTATTCTGAAATTAGGGTCTAAGTTTATTCTATGAAAATTTGATTTTATAACATCTAAACAGAATGAATGTATTGTTGTAATACTAGATTTATTTAATAGAACAAGTTGATTTTGTAAATGTTTATTTTCTGGATTTTCATCTAAGGCTTTTCCTATAGCATCTCCTATTCTCTCTCTCATCTCTGATGCAGCAGCATTAGTAAATGTAACAACTAATAGCTTATCTATATCAATTGGATTTTCTCTACTTGTTATCATTTGAATTATACGCTCAACTAGCACTGCTGTTTTTCCTGACCCAGCAGCAGCTGCAACCAATAAATTACAGTCTCTACTTTCTATGACTTCTAGTTGCTCTTTTGTCCATTTAGGAGAACTCATTAATTAACATCTCCTTTCATCATTTTTATTATCTCTTCGTTGCTCTTATTATTTAAATTTTTATATTTATTATCCTTCATAGTTGAATCAAATTGGCATATAGCTGAGTAATCACAAAAGTCACATGATGTTCCATCTTTATGTTTATATGGAGCTATACGTATTTCTCCACTTAACATTTCTTCACATAAATCCTTTATAGCATGCTTTACATATTTTCTAAGTAATTTAAAATCCTCATAGGTTACTGCTGAAGTGCTTTTACCCACATTTCCATCCTTAGTAAGACCTACTGGTATTACTAAAGAGTTTTTTCTTTCTCCATCTATTAATGATTTATCCATCTCTTTTATTATGTGAGAGTCTTTTACTACAAGCCCTTTCATTCTAAGCTCTTTTAATATTGCTTCTTGTATTTCTGCATCATCTTTATCTTCATTAAATTTTGCTATTGGATTATTTATTCTACAATATAATATTGCAGCTGGATTTATATTTATATTTTCACCTTTTACACTTTCAAGGATTGCATCTAAATACACAAGCAATTGTAATTGTAGACCATAATATATTTCTGTTAAACTTATGGACTTATTGCCTGATTTATAATCGACTATTCTTATATATTTATTTTCTCCTTCTTCAAACTCATCAACTCTATCTATTTGTCCAACTAAATTTACTTCTTGTCCATTTTCTAATACTATTTTTATAGGAGGATATTTTCCGTTATTGCCAAATTTAACTTCATAATCTATTGGTTCAAATGAACCTTGTTTTATTTGCTGACTAATTATATTTATAGCAGTTGTCAACATATTCTTTAATCTATATGCAAGGTATTTATATCTTTCAGAACTATTTAATATATATCCTGGTATCTTTAAAATTATTTCGTCAACTATTATACCTATCTTTAATTCTATATATTTTTCATCAATATCTCTCCAAGATAAATTGTCTTGTAAAAGCTCTTTTGAAAACCTATCTAAAATATTGTGAATGAAAGTTCCTAAATCTGGTGGTGTAAATGAATACTCTTTACGTTTTCGAGCTTTTAGACCATATTGTATAAAATAAGCAAATGGACATTCAGCATATTTTTCAAGCCTAGATATACTAAGAGAATTACTTTTATACAATGACCTTATTTTCTTCTCTTCAATCTTATGAACTTGATTAGTATAACTAAGACCTTTTATAACTTTTTTTGTTATGGAACTATACATTTCATCCTTTAGATAATATCTATATATATCTAGCCAAATACTGTTAACATCTTCTTTATTATAGCTATTACTGTCATAATTTTTTATTACATTTATAAGCTCATTAAATGTAGGTGATTTAACAGTTATATTTGCAAGTATGTCTTCATCAGTTTTTTTATATTCTTCTATTAGATAACTTTTATTTTCTATATTTGGAAATATCTTTTTAAGTCTTGATATAATTATCGATGGTCTAAGTGTCTTACCCTCATGGTCAGATATTGGATACGTTATAATTAAATTCTTAGATGTCGAAGTAAGGGCTTTATATACTAAAAACTGTTCTTCAAAACTTCTAGTTTTACTATCAATATCAACTTCGATTCCTTTGCTTCCAAGACTTTCTCTATCATTATCACTCAATATTCCACTATCCTTTGTAATCAGAGGAAATACACCATCAGTAGTTCCAATTAGGTATAAATATTTGGTATCTGGATTTTTCATTCTATCCACACTACTTACAAGTACCTGGTCTATACTAGGAGGAACTAACCCTAATTCATATTCATCAAAACCTAAAGTTATTAGTTTTATAAATTTTTCTAAAGAAATTATTTCATCACCCATAAGTTCCACCATTTGGTCTAAGATATCCACTACTATGTCCCAAACTTGTGAGTATTGATTTGCAACATCAAGTTCTCCTTTATCCTTAAAGTTTACTATTAAACTTTCTATAGTTTCTGGCATATTTATATCTAATAAAAATTCATATATATACTTACATATTTCTTTTACTCTATTTTTTCCTTTTAATTTGTCTTGTAAGGTAACTATTGGCTCTAGTACTCTATTTTTTATTTTATTTATTCTATCTTTTAATTCCAGTTCAAATTCACTTTCTTCACTGGAAATACTTTGTGTTATTTTATAATCCCATTTTTCATCAAACCACTTCTTACCTTTAATCCCATTAGCCAGCACATAATTTTCTAGTAAGCTTATATCATCATTATTAATTCCTATAAGTCCGCTTTTTAAATACCTAAACATAGTTTCATATCCATATCGCCTATTCTTCATTTCTAAAGCTGAAATAATTAAGATAACTATTGGGTTACTTTTTGCTTCTCTCTTCTTATCTATAAAGTTTGGTATATTATATTCATTAAATATAGAATGCACTAAAAAATCATATCTATTTAAATCTCTTGTAGCAATAGTTATATCTCTATATCTGACATTTTTATCTCTAACCAAATGTACAATTTCTCTGGCTATTTCTTCTACCTCTGAATATAAATTATTAAACTCTTTTATTTTTATATTTTCAGTTGGATTTGAATATATTTTATATGGATAAGCATTATAAAACCTTTCTAAGTGTTGTAGCTCTTTAATTCCTTCAAACCTTTTTATAACACCTGTATTTAAATTTACTTGTGGTAGTATTTTTATTCCTTCTTCGTTGCACAATTGAGTTAATTTTGAATAGGTAAATTTTGTTCTAGAAAATACATCTGCTTTGCTATACCCAGTATAATTAACATCATCTACAGTCAAAGAAATATTAACATTTTTAGACTTATTTAATATACTCTTTATGACATTGTACTGATTTGGTGTAAAACCTGTAAATTCATCTATATAAACACAAGCTCCATCTAAATAACTGCTTAATTCGATTCTATTTGCCAATGAAGTTAACATGTCTTGAGCATCCACATAATTTTCATGTAACTTATCTTCAAAAGAGTTATATATTTTACTTATATCTTTTAATTTTAGACTTAAAGTTTCATCATCTAATTCCCCAGATATATTTTCTAACATCTCAGGGCTTATATTATACTGTTTCATTTCTGATATCATATCTGTAATTGAACTTACAAAACCAGATTGTGACTTTGATTTTGAAAACACATTTAATTCTTCACTTACATCTTCAATCGCTCTATATACCATCATTGCTTTTCCACTAGAATTTATATTTACATCTGTTAATCCTCCTGCTTGAGAAAAAACTATATTACTAAGCGTTTTAAAACTAAGCACCCTAACTCTCAAATACTTATCTTTTTCTTTTCCTAAAAATAGTCTACTTACCCTATTTTCAGCCTCAAATGTGTACTGTTCTGGAACTAAAAGTATAATTGATGTTGTTTCATTTTTTTGAGCTTCTTTTTTAATTTCATCTAGTATATAGGTGGATTTTCCACTTCCACTTCTACCTAATACAAACCTAAGTCCCATAAATTTCCGCCTCCAAAATACTATAATCTATTTCTTTACCATTACATAACTTATTAAATTCACAATATTTACAATGCTTTTTATTTCTATAGTACATACGTTCTTCTTTATTATATACCTTTTCTATATTATTGTATAGATTGTCTTCGTATGTATGTTCTTCATAATTAGTATTCTTTATCATACTTATATAATTTTGAATTTTATTTTTATTTGCTTCATGTTTTTCATCATCATATGAAATGTTGATTGGTGAATCATCAAATTCAGGTTGATAATACCTCATCTTTATATCTTTAACATTTATGTCTATTTTTAAAACTTTCGGTATTACTTCTTTGGCTAAAAACATATAAACAATTGTTTGTATTCTACTTTCTACATTTTTATAGTCAATCTTTTTGGACTCAGTTTTCCAATCCCATATCTCTATATCGTCTTTTCCAATTATAACTAAATCATACTTTGCCTGTATTGTATCCCCATTTAAAGTCATCCTTACTTCATATTCTGGCAGATAAGTTTTATCTTCTTCAATAGGAACAACTTTTTTTATATTTTCAATCCACTTTAAAAATTTTTTACCATTTTTATCGTCCTCATTAAAATAGATTCCAAGAGGTATATTACTAAAATATCTTTCACAAATTAAATGAAAATCTCTTCCTGTTTTTAAACTCTCATAATACTCCCTACTGCCAATATCATCATTTCTCCAATTTATCCCATCAATATACTTATATTTAAATTTTAATGGACATGATTTATATGTGTTAATTGAATTTTGACTATAAGAAAAATATTTTAATTTGTCATTCATTCATATCACTTCTCTCTTAACTTTATTTTTTCATAACTATTTACTATATATATTGTTCTAGCCTCTTTTTAGCAATACATTAAGCAATATATTAATAAACTCATTACATATTAATTTGACCTCTTTTCAATAATATGTCGATTAAGTCTGCTTAAATATATACATGGTTTTTGCTCTTTTCTCTTGTTACCTATATCACTTTCATCTCTATAAGCACTTCCTGAAAGTACCAACATCTCCTTTGCTCTAGTGATTCCTACATATAAAAGTCTAATCTTTTCATTTATAGAGTCAATCTTAGTTTTATGAGCATAATTAGTTGAAATACTTCCTTTTAATATAGCTTCTATTTCTGATTTAATAATTGCCATAGGATTTTTGTATTTTTCTTTTAAATACCATTTATCACTCTGAAATTTTTGATTGATATTGTCAGGAAAATTATATTCAATAAGACCTAGTAAAAATACACAATCCCATTCCATACCTTTTGATTTATGATAATTACATAGTGTTATACTACCAGGCTCTGGTTCATATCCATTTATCTCATATACTACATCTATTATGTGATTGAACACCTTATTTTTTACATCAAACAATAAATTATATACATCTTCTAAATCCATATATATATTTTCTGATACTAAATACTTTATATAAAAAGATATATAATCAAGTACAGCTTTATCTTCTTTTTCTAAATTAAGTTTTTTGCCAATAAACAAAACTAAGAGGTCTAACCTTATTATTGGATAATCTAATATATCTTTTATAATATCTACTCCTCTTTTGAAACTTAAATATATCTCACTTTCTTCATTAATTGCTATTAAATCATTATCTAATTTACTAAACTCAAAGTTGTATATAATTTCTTCTGTCGAATAGTTTTTTAATGCTTCTAAAAAGTTTTTTTCTTCTGCTTCATTATCAGTATTTATAAAAACCTTATCAAGTACATTTATTAATTTTTCTACATCATCACAATTTAGCATAAACTCAATAATAGATGCTATGTTGTTTATAACTTTTCTCTTACTCAAAGAATTTGGTCCTAATTCTTCAAAAGTTAGATTATACTCCCTAAGTTCTTTAGCAACTTGTGTAACTTGTTCATTAAATGGAACCAATACACCTATACTTTTATCTGGATACTTATTTTTTATACCTTTAACGTATTTAGCAGTTTGCTCTATTTCATTTTTCCAGCTCTCATACCACTTTACATTTATATTGTAATGTTCTGGATTAGGATTTTCTTTATACCCCATTCCATTTGGAACAGTCTTTATTTGCATATTCTCAAGAGCATGTCTACATTCTTCCTGTCTAAATTCCTTTGTAACATATTCTACAAGAGTATTTGCTAAATCAAGTATATCTTTTGAACTTCTATTTGACATATCCATCCTATAACAAAAATCGGCATTATTTATAAACGCTTTAAAAAACTTAGGGTCTGATGATGAGAATGTACCTGTTATACTCTGATTTATATCGCCGACTCTAACTAAATTTTTATTTTCACTAGATATAATTTTTATTATATTTCCTTGGATTTCATTTGAATCCTGACATTCATCTTCAAAGATGTATTTGTATCTAGTTTGAAACTTCTTTCTAAGTCCTTCATCTAAGCTTAAAGTCTTTTCTGCTAAAATTAATATATCATCATAGTCTAGTAATCCATTTTGCTTCAACTTTCTATCATATAATTTATATATTGGGAGAATAATTTTAAGCATTCCTTTGTGTCCTCTTGACAATATTTCTTCAAGCTTATCTGGAGAAATTCCCTTATACTTAAGTTCACTTATTGCATTTCCTGCAAATTCAAAAAAACCTCTTTCCCAAGCCTCAAGAGTTATTTCTTTCCAACGCTCATCTTTTTGCTCCTTTAAGAACCATCTAAAAGCTCTTTCTCCACCTTCAAATCTAAATCTATTTATACATTCATTTAATATGATGTTTTTTTGTAAATCGTCAGCTATGTTAAAATCTTCACTTAGCATTACAACTTCTGGTTTTTCCTTTATTATTTTTACAGCTAAACTGTGTATAGTCATTACTTCATATGAACTAGTATCATCTATTTCATTCTCTTTTAAAATCTTCCTTATTCTACCTTTAAAATTATTTACAGCACTATTCATATATGTAAGAATTAATATTTTACCACCCTTATGTTTCTGTGCAAGTAATAATTTGGCAACTAAATTTGTTATTATAAATGTTTTTCCAGCACCTGGTACTGCTGGTACTGCCATAGTACCATTATCATAATTTATTATTGGCATCTGGTCTTCCCTATAATTTATATTAATCATAATTTTTATCTCCTTTATGTGAGATTTTTAAAAGTATACTATATAACATACTTTCTTGGATATAGCCATTAATCGCATACTCACTCTTATAAGCATAAATTTTCTTTGCATTTAGTAACAAATTATATACAGTGTTGTATAGATAATATCTCTTATAATATTCTTCCATTTCATTTGTATAAATCTTTTTTTCCTCAAAAGATTTTCTAAGTACAATTAAGTTGCTTATATCTTTTTCTATTTTCATATTCCAAGCATTACTTCCTATATCCACCCATATTTGTATGCTCCTATCTATATTTGATGATATATACGAATAAGGAGTAGTTATTACTATTTTGTCTTTGGATTTCAATTCTTCTATGTCAACAACAGAGTAATAATCGTTTATTGTAGTCTTTAAAGCTTCTATAAATATCTTTTCTTTTTTCATACCAAGTATACCTATACTTTCGCTAAAAGACTCACTTTCAGCTATTATCTTTTTACATAACCCAACATTCTTTTTACCTTCTTTTAAACTTAACATTTTATCTATATAAAACTGAATTAAAAATTCATGTATTTTTATGTCACTTTTCTTCTTTTCCTCAATATATTGTAAAATATCACGATATTGACTATATCCATCTATATGATTAATATCTAAATGTCTTGTTTCATTAAAAATCTTAAATGCCTTTATCCTATTTATTTCTAAAAGAGTTTCTATAAAACTTAAATACTCTTCATCTTTTATAAAATCTAAATACCCATAAAATATACATGTAGCCACTACTAAGGCATTTCCATATGGATAATCTACAGCTTTTTTATCTTTCTTAGTATTAAAAACATCTATATTTTTTTCTATCAAAGAATCTTTAATTTGATACTCCAATATAGTATTGTTTATAGGAGATATAATTGCTATATCCCTTGGAGATATACCCTCTTCTATAAGAGAAATAATTTTTTTACTTATTAAATCTAACATTTCATTGTACAATTGGCTTGATTGATTTAATTCTATAGTTGCAGGTAATAAATATAAATCTTCTATTTCAATGTTCTTCTTTTTAATATGTTCTTCTTTAGATTTAATTTTTGATATTATCCTATCATTTATATAATTCATATCCACATTATTAAATGCAGAATAGTCCTTGCTATAATCAATATATATATAACTTTTCAATACATTGTTTAATGCTTCTGTTATAAAATCAACTTCTGCATTACTTGAACTTTCTAGGCTATCCACTATTATATATCTCACTTCTTTAAATAGTTTTTTTATATAGAAATCATCATTAAGTAGATACTGATTGTATAGATATACACTTAGTGCATTATCCAAAAGTGAATTTGATAGTAATGAATTTATATAATATGATATAATTTCATCCATCTGAGTGTATGAAAATCTATATATACTATCTTTATTTTTCTTTGATGAATATATTTTTTCTCCAATAAAATCAAAATCAATTAAATTAAATGCAGACTTATTTATATTATTCATTATACTGTTAGCTATTGATTTATTTGTTCCTGTAATATCTTCAAAATACCCTTCTTGTATTCTTTTTTCCTTAACTTTTTGCACTATTAAATATTCACTTAAGCTATTTGATATAAATGTTGGAGATACAACTTTCTTACTCATTTCATCACACTTTTCTATTATTAATGGCCAATATTTCAATAATTCTTTTTTAACAAACCCTATATATGTTGTTATTTTCAATTCTTCACTATAATCTAATCTTAAAGACCTTTCATACCTTATCTTTGTGTTATTGTTTGGTACTAGTAAAAGAATACTTCTTGAATTGTTCTCTGTTTTGTCTAACAATTCTCTATATTTATCTAAAGGTTCATTTCCATATTCTTTTAAACTGCTTTTTTCAAATAAATAATCCACATAATCACCTTCCTCAATTAAATTAAGTGTATATTATCTAATTATATCATATTGTGTATTTTACAAAATACAATCAAATTATTTCATTTAACTACAAAAAAAGACTATATATACAGTCTTGCATTTATATATGCAAATGTATATACAGTCTTGCTATTGATACACTTATATTTCATTTTATGACTTTAATATAAATTTACAACTATAAATTTACATTACACTTTTACATATCTTTATTTTTAGTTACTTTAATGATTCTTCTATTCCTTTAGCTATTTGTGTACCCATTTCTTTTACTTTTGCAGGTGAATTTATTAAACTCATATCTTTCTCATTATCCAAAAATGCACATTCTACAAGTACAGCTGGCATATTATTACTTCTTAAAACGTATAAATAATCTTTTGTAGAGTCACTAGGAAGCACTCTTGTTTTTATTCCTCTATTTGTAAGTTTAAATTTCTCTAGAATTCTATTTAATATATTGGTAGCTACAGTCTTAGTAGTCCCTCCATTTTTATCTTTAAGTTTATAAAATACTTCTACACCATGACCTTGTTTATTCTTTGAGCCATTATAATGGATACTTGTAAATAAATCTGGTTTCAATGAATTAGATAGAGCAGTTCTAGCTCCAAGAGATAAAGTCTTATCTGTATCTCTTGTCATAATTACATTTATACCTTTTGAACGTAAATATTCAGTAGTTGCAAGTGAAGTATTTAAATTGTAATCTTTTTCAATCATTCCTCCAAATGAATTTCCAGGTGCTGAACCACCATGCCCTGGGTCAATCATAACTGTCTTAGCACCATTATTACTTCCTGGGTCTGGAGTTGTATTATGTTTAGATAATGATGATGCTATAGAACTCATTACCTTAGAAGTCAATCCTCCTCCTATTTTGTATACCTTATTAGCTGATTTATCTTCTAAGTTTTCTTTATGGTATGCAGACACATACGTTTTTGGTGTTATAAGTATTGGAGATTTTAAATTAGCAGCCAATGGACCTGCTGCTAAAGCATCAACAAGCACGTCTGATTTAGCTACTAAAACAGCTTCTAATTCATCATCTGTATAGAATTTTTTTATTACATTTGCATTTGTTTCATGTCTATCTGCTCCGTATACTCTATTATTAGTAACACTATCCTTAGTTATGCCATTTACCTTATTTATAACATTTGTTGACAACATTTGAGGACCACCTATAAAATAAGCACTTTGTAAATCCTCACTCTCTAGCCACTTATATGTATTATTTGTAATACTATCTTTATCAGTTAATATAATTGGTTGCTTATCTTGACCTGCTTTTGCTGCTATAGTAAGTGCATCTACTTCTCCACCATTAGCATTTGTTATGTACACTTTCTCTACATCGTGATTTTTATCTATTTCTTTTGCTATCAATAGAGATGTTTCATATCTATTAGAGCCATTTAGACGTGTTTGACTAGTATTTACAGTCGATTTAATTTGATTAGCAGTAGTTTTAGAAATAGAATTCTCATCTCCAATTATAATTACATCTTTAGGGTTTAGACGCTTTAATTCTGATTTTACACTAGCAGGAACATTATTTTTTTCAACTAAAAGTATTGGTGCATTATATGTAGTTGCTAATGGAGTTGATATAATTCCATCAATACTTACATCTCCATTTATTATAACTACCTTGTCTGAACCATTTTTCCAACCCTCTTTACTTATTTTAACTGCTGTTTCATATCTATCACTTCCTGTAAGTTCTGTAATAGGTGCAGATGTCTTTCTCAAATATTTATTTACATCTTTTCTTGAAGTTATATCTTCAATTATACATTCCTGTGTTACATTGTAGTCTTTTAAATTTAATCCCATCTTTTCTAAATCTTGTTTATTTAAAGTTTTAGGATTATTTTCACTGTTTATTGTTATCCCTTGTAATTCCCAGACATTTAGATATTCTGGGTCTTGATTATAATTGATAGTTCCTTCATATAAACCAGTTGATTGATTGTAATTTAGAGTTGTATCTAATGGCATATCATAACATTTATATTTTAATGTAATGCTATCTGCATCTGGTTTTTCTTTAAATTTGACACTAACTTTTGATGTGCTACCTAAAACTATACTTTTTTTCTCCAAGTTTATATTTAAATCTGCATTATTTTCCATAGCATTAGATTCAGTAGCAAATGCCATTGTAGGTGCAACAATTGCCATTGAAAGAATTCCTGTTGTTATTAATCTTGCATTTTTTTTCATATTAATCTCCTTACTTAACATAAATTTCTAATTTGTTTTTTAGTATTTTACCTTTTAAAAATATGTCAAAGTGTATCTCTCAAAATTATAAATAAGTTTATAAAAAATAAACTTATAAAAAACAAAAAATAAAAAAATTAAATATATTTAATACATTTAATTACTTTTACTATATCACTTATTGCTATAAAAAGCCATAAAAATCTATAAAAAACACATAATAACACATAATAGTTGAATTTTTATTATCTTTTTCAGATGAATAACACAACTTTTGATAGCTAACTATAGCCTTTGTATATATAAATCCTTTATACTTACACTTAACTACAAAAAGACTGCATATACACTATTTTGCACTTATATGCACAATGTATATACAGTCTTTATTACTATCATAATTATGTTCTTATTTTATAGATTTAATCTAAATTTAAAACTGTGAATTAGTTTATATTAAATTTTTGAGTACTTTCATTCTAGACTATTTTAATGAATCTTCAATACCTTTACCTATTTGTGTACCCATTTCTTTTACTTTATTTGATGTATTAAGCAAGCTCATATCTTTCTCATTATCTAAAAATGCACATTCTACAAGTACAGCTGGCATATCATTAGTTCTTAAAACATACAAATAATCTTTTGTAGGGTCAGTTGATAGTGTTCTTGTTTTTGTACCTCTATTCTTTAGATTGAACTTTTCTAAAATTCTATTTAATATATTTGTAGCTAGAGTCTTAGTAGTTCCCCCATTTTTATCTTTAAGTTTATAAAATACTTCTACACCGTTTCCAGTTGTATCAGAAGCATTATAGTGTATACTTGTAAATAAATCTGGTCTCAAAGAATTAGATAAAGCAGTTCTATTTCCAAGAGATAAAGTCTTATCTGTATCTCTTGTCATGATTACATTGATTCCCTTTGAACGTAAATACTCAGTTGTTGCAAGTGAAGTATTTAAAGTATAGTCTTTTTCTTTAATACCTCCCAACGGTTTACCTGTTGTTCCAGTATCCGAACCACCATGTCCTGGGTCAATCATAACTGTCTTAGCTCCATTAGTTCCTGGGTCTATCGGAGTTGTATTGTGTTTAGATAATGATGATGCTATAGAATTCATTACCTTAGAAGTCAATCCTCCTCCTATTTTGTATACCTTATTAGCTGATTTAGCTTCTAAGTTTTCTTTATGGTATGCAGACACATACGTTTTTGGTGTTATAAGTATTGGAGATTTTAAATTAGCAGCCAATGGACCTGCTGCTAAAGCATCAACAAACACGTCTGATTTAGCTACTAAAACAGCTTCTAATTCATCACTTGTATAGAATTTTTTTATTACATTTGCATTTGTCTCATGTCTATCTGCCCCGTATACTCTATTATTAGTAACACTATCCTTAGTTATGCCATTTACCTTATTTATAACATTTGTTGACAACATTTGAGGACCACCTATAAAATAAGCACTTTGTAAATCCTCACTCTCTAGCCACTTATATGTATTATTTGTAATACTATCTTTATCAGTTAATATAATTGGTTGCTTATCTTGACCTGCTTTTGCTGCTATAGTAAGTGCATCTACTTCTCCACCATTAGCATTTGTTATGTACACTTTCTCTACATCGTGATTTTTATCTATTTCTTTTGCTATCAATAGAGATGTTTCATATCTATTAGAACCATTTAGACGTGTTTGACTAGCATTTACAGTCGATTTAATTTGATTAGCAGTAGTTTTAGAAATAGAATTCTCATCTCCAATTATAATTACATCTTTAGGGTTTAGACGCTTTAATTCTGATTTTACACTAGCAGGAACATTATTTTTTTCAACTAAAAGTATTGGTGCATTATATGTAGTTGCTAATGGAGTTGATATAATTCCATCAATACTTACATCTCCATTTATTATAACTACCTTGTCTGAACCATTTTTCCAACCCTCTTTACTTATTTTAACTGCTGTTTCATATCTATCACTTCCTGTAAGTTCTGTGATAGGTGCAGATGTCTTTCTCAAATACTTATTTACATCTTTTCTTGAGGTTATATCTTCAATTATACATTCCTGTGTTACATTGTAGTCTTTTAAATTTAATCCCATCTTTTCTAGGTCCTGTTTATTTAAAGTTTTAGGATTATTTTCACTGTTTATTGTTATCCCTTGTAATTCCCAGACATTTAGATATTCTGGGTCTTTATTGTAATTGATAGTTCCTTCATATGCCCCAGTC
>NZ_OEZH01000129.1:0-756 GCF_900243075.1 Clostridioides difficile | reverse complement strand
TGCCATTGAAAGAATTCCTGTTGTTATTAATCTTGCATTTTTTTTCATATTAATCTCCTTACTTAACATAAATTTCTAATTTGTTTTTTAGTATTTTAACATTTAAAAATATGTCAAAGTGTATTTCCCAAAATTATAAATAAGTCCATAAAAAATAAACTTATAAAACACAAAAAATAAAAAAATTAAATATATATAATATATTTAATTATATCCACTATATCATTTATTGCCAAAAAAATCTATAAAAGACAAATAAAAACATATAATTATTGTAGTTTAATTAAATTTAATACAACAAAAAAAGATTACGTGGCTACGTCCTACTCTCCCAGGCAGTTTCCCACCAAGTACCATCAGCGCTAGAGAGCTTAACTTCTGTGTTCGGAATGGGAACAGGTGTATCCTCTCTGCTATTGTAACCACATAATCTTTTGGAGCGGGTGAAGGGGATCGAACCCTCACAGCTGGCTTGGAAGGCCAGAACTCTACCATTGAGCTACACCCGCATAATTTTTATAAATTAGTAAAACTAAGTTTTTAGAGTTAGCACTCTAAAAACTACATATATATCTTAATGAATGAACATCAAATAATATTGGTCAAGTCCTCGACCTATTAGTATCGATAAGCTAAATACATTGCTGCACTTACACCCTCGACCTATCAACCAGATAGTCTTTCTGGGGTCTTACCCTTGCGGTGGGAAATCTTATCTTGAAGTTGGCTTCGCGCTTAGATGCTTTCAGCGCTTAT
>NZ_OEZH01000009.1 GCF_900243075.1 Clostridioides difficile | reverse complement strand
TCCTATCTCTACATATAGGTTTCCCTATATGCTGACTATTTTAGCTACTAACTCATGACTAAAGTCACGAGTGTGCGTAGCTATTTTTTAATCAAAAATTCGTGTCAACCTATCCACGTCGATTTGAATTGGGGATTGTATATTACCCTGCATTTTCAATATAAGTTCAACTTCCTTTTGATGAGCCTGTAATTCATAGTCTTGTACCTTTTGCATCAAAAATTCAGGTAAATTTACAGGAACAAGATTTAATTGTATATTTGATTTTTCTAAGTCAGACGTATATTGCATCTTTTGGACAAGAGCAGCACTTTTTTCCGTATTTTCTCTTATCACTGTAAGATACCTATGCAATTTTTCATTGTCATCTGTATTATTACCAATAAGTGCATCTGTATATCCTAAAACAATAGAAAGAGGAGATTTTAAATCATGTGCTAGAGCTTCCACCATTTCAACACGTTCCTGTTCCATCTTCCACTGTGCATATAAAGAACCTTTTAATTCGTCTTTCATTTCAGAAAAGGCACTACAAAGTTTACCGAGTTCATTATCTGAATAATAGTCAATTTCAAAATCAAGGTCTTTTTCTCTTATCTTCTTGGATGCATCAATCAATAGGTGTAATGGCTTATTGATATTTTTTACAAAGTATTTAGAGAGCCATATAGTAAAGATAATAATATAGAAAAATGGAGAGACAAAAGCCATTACAATAATTATAAATACCAATCTTCCTTTAGTATTTGCAAAGGTCATTTTAACTTGATAGGATAGAATAACAGCTCCCTCAATCTTCCCATTATCACCTTTGATTGGAACAGTATAGATATAACCACCTTTACGAACAGTTTTATTGACAAAATTGTTAAATAATTCTTCTTTTGTTTTGAATGTTTTTTTTGGGTTAGTACCATATAGAATATTGCCATTATCATCCACAACTTGATATAGCATACCATCCCCACGAATAGTTCTTTTTAACCCCTCTTCATTCGATTGTGATAACAAAGCTATATTTTTTTCATTGATGTATTTTTCAATTCCAGGAACTTGTCGCTCATAATAGTTTGGTGGATAAATATCCTTATTTAAGGAATAAATAAACAAATAAAAAGCAAATACATAAGTAATCACTGTGGCAACTATACTGGCTATTATAATAGAAATAAAAGTACGCCTGAATTGGGCAGTAAGGGATTGATTTTTCATTTAATAACCTCTCTCTCTTTACATTTTATTCCACTTATACCCAATACCCCAAACTGTGGAAATATATTCTTTTTCTGGTGTCACAGCAGAAAACTTAGCTCGTATTTTTTTTACTCGTTCAACAACAGTTGAGGAATCACCCTCAGAATCACACCCCCATACTTTTTCATAGATTTGTTCTCTTGAGAAAACTTGTCCTGCATGGAGTGCTAGTAATTCAACAATATCATACTCTATTTTTGTTAAATCAATATTCTTACCATCAATTTTAATTGCACGCTCCTTCATATATAAGCATAACTTTCCAAAATACAAAGTAGACCTCTTGTTCTCTTCATTGATATACTGTGAACGCTTTTCCCTACGCATATTAGCTTCAATCCTTGCCATAAGTTCACGCAGTCCAAATGGCTTTGTTACATAATCATCCCCTCCAAAGGTCAACCCTTTGATTTTGTCGGTTTCTGATTGCTTTGCACTTAAAAATATAATTGGGCATAAAACATCATCTCTAATTGCCTGACATACCTCAAATCCATCCATTTTAGGCATCATAATATCCAGTATAATAAGGTCAGGCTCCTGTTTTGATAACTCTATGCCTGCCTGACCATCATAAGCTATCAACACTTCATGTCCTTTTGCCTTCAATTCGTCCTCAAGTAGCATTACTAGGTCCATTTCATCATCAATAATCAATATTTTACTCAATATAACACCACCTTTCTCTTATGGGAAGGTCAGTATTAAAACAATATTTGTCTACTCATAACTTTTCCTTCCCTCCCACATTTTAAACCAAATAACGCCTCCTATCAAGAATATAATCAAACCTATTGCTACTACTATAAGCTCTATACTAGCTGTTTGCATCACTTTAGAGTAAAACACCTCAGTTGAAATAGTTCCAGCTTCTTTAATAAAATAAATCCCTGGAAGCATACCTAGTTTTACTGGCCATGTCCATGGAACAAATGCCCATACTTTTTCACCAACGCTAGTTACTCCAAGTATTGCTGCCATCAAAATTCCACCGATACTAATACCAATAGATGCACCCATACCCCATGCAAAGCTCACCCAAAGATGAATAGCTAATAGTGGAAGTGTCCCAATCACCACAAGTCCTGCTGCTGACAGGAATAACCATATTGTTGCTCCAGATGGCACTGCAATATTCATTCCTATGCAGAGTATCAACGTAGCAATAAATGTGCATATAGTTAGGCAAAACAGAAGAAAAAGAAATTTTCCCAGATATAATCTAACACGAGAAATACCTAAACATAAAAAACCATTAAAATTTCCAGCAAGCTCTTCCTCCTGCACTATAAATCCTGCTAAAATACCTACTCCAATAGGAATGATGAATACAGTCCATACTGTAAAAAATCCTTCAAAAGCAAATTCTTGTGTACTTCCAGATTTAGTTGTGAGATAAGCAACCACACATAATGAAAAAATAATAGGCATACAAAGAGTAAGCCCCTGGACAGCTGTCCTCTTTGCTCGAAGCCATTCTGATGATAATAGTTTTATCATTTGTCATCCCTCCTATTGAACCAAGCTGCAGTAAGTGCTGTTAATACTATAAACACAACCAAAGAAACAACAATCCCAATAGGAATCACTGAAGTATTCAAAAGTGGGTCTCCAGCTTCTAATACAGTACCGTTAGGATGTATGTTGATAATTGGGCATACCATTCTAACTGCCCAACTCCAAGGTACTGCAACCCAAAATGGTTTTGTCGCAGCAAGGACACCAAATATCATGCCTAAAGCTCCAACTCCCATACTTAGGAACATACCTTTCCATGTAGCTAGCCATAGCTGAAGTGGAAGTATAGCAAGAGAAACAACCCAGCATACAATACTTGCCCCTATAATCTGTCCAAAAGGAATTGGACCAGCTTTCAATATTAAACCAGTTATAATTGTTACGACTATTAAAACTAATGTTGAAATAAAACTGTAGACTGCCATAGCTATAACTTTATTAATCCAAAGTGTCATAGGAGACACATTGTGTGTACGTAAAGCACGATAATTTCCAGCTTTTTTTTCCTGGGAAGCTACCAAAGTAGCAAACAATGCAAATCCAATAGGCAGAAATAAAAATGACCACCAGTTAAAAATTAATGCTAAAAGACTTTGCCACGCCCAAGAAGTTATTTGAGATAATGGATTTTGCATGAGTGTTGATTGCATTATAAATGCATATACTGCAAAAGACACTGGGAAAAAAACAATAAGTTTACCCATAAATGTTCTTTTATACTTTAAAAGTTCTGATTGTAAAGCATTCATCTGTTTTGTCCTCCTTTAAGAATAACATCTGTAAAAAATTCTTCTAGATTTTCATTAGGGTCAGGCATTCCTTGAAATAGTAGTCGTCCTCCATTTATAATTCCTATATTATCTACAACTTGAGCAACCTCTGATAGAATATGGCTAGAAAGAATTACAGTTATACCTTTTTTTGGAAAAGAAGCAATCAATTCACGAAGTTCTTGAATTCCAAAAGGGTCAAGCCCATTAGTTGGTTCATCTAGTATTAACAACTCTGGGTCACTCAAAAGTGCAATAGCTATTCCTAACCTTTGTTTCATACCCATAGAAAATTGTGAAGCTCTCTTTTTACCTGTATTTTTCAAATTTACTATTTCCAACACTTCATAAATTTTATCTTTAGGTATTCCCAATATTTTTGTATGTACTAACAAATTTTCCTCTGCTGTAAGGTTTCCATACAATGCAGGGGATTCTATTAAAGAACCTATTTTTGCAAGAGATTCTCGCTTCCAAGGCTTTCTATCAAAAATAATACGACCATCTGTTGGGCGAAGAAGACCAACAAGCATTTTAAGTGTTGTGGACTTTCCTGCTCCATTTGGTCCTAAAAGTCCATATATACTATTTCGTTCAATTTGTAGAGAAACATTGTTAACTGCCATTTGTTCTCCATATCTTTTTGATAAGTTTTTTGTTTCAAGAATTAAATCTTTCATATTTATTTCTCCCTTCTTGTAATACCTTAAATCTATTACTAAGAGAATATTAACATGAAAAAATAACAATTCTATAACACCTATCAATTTTAATAAAAATTAAAATAAAAAATAGAGTTGCCAATTTTATTTTGGCAACTCTATTTAAGTTTATGTTTCACAATTATATTAGATTTAAACTTATTTACATTAAACTTAAACTTATTTTTCATAATTGTACTAGCCTAAAGTTTATTCTATATATCTAAATCATGCACTAATCTATTAAATCATATTTCTTTAGGCATCTAACATAGTTTGCTACTAAATAATAATTATTTATATCATATTTATCTAATCCTTTAAAGGCAGTTATTTCATCATTAAGCTCATCACTACCCTCTACAAAAACACAACCTGTTTCAAATTCCATACCTACAATAATCGGACAACCACTATAAACTTATTCTTGTATATCATACAATTTTTTTGCATTTCCTTCATTTGGAATTGTAAATACAATAGGTCTTAATTCTTTATTATTGAGAATCTTTTGTGAAAATGGCTTATATTTATTTTATTACTAGTATAATACTCTTAAAAGCTTTACAAATCAATTTAAATTTGCTACCTTTTATTTATAACAACTTATAGTTCATCTCTCCTATGCTTTTCAATATATTACTTTTAAAAGGAGGTTGTCTTTATGATTTTAAATAGAACTAAGCTTTTCCGAGGGTATTCTTTAGATAGATTTAACGAGATATGTAGTATATTATCAGTAAATAAAATTAAATATAAGTATAAAGTTAAAAATAACACTTACTCTAAAAAACCTTTTTTTAATGAAATAATTCTTGGCAGTTTAGGGCAAAAAGAAGATTTCTCTTATGAGTACTCAATTTATGTTCATAAAGACGATTATGAACAGGCAGAAGCTTTAATAAATTCTAAGTTGAAATAGATTATTAATAAAACATGACATTCTGTTGTCATGTTTTATATGTTATTATACTTTCAAATATATTATTATATTTTCAAAATTATATGTTTTAGAACTACTCTTTTATAGTATTTAAAGCTTAAGACTAAGGAGATTCGTTATATGAAAATAAATATAAAATCAACATTAAATGAATTTATTAAACAGAATAATCTTTTTAATGACAACAGAATAATATCATATCTTCCTAATATAACAATAGATACAGACAAAATAAAGACTATAATGATTAATGAAGTTGTACCAACTAACCCTAACGACGATTTTTATAGTGTAGATAAAGATGCTGACTATTTAAAAACTACTCTTCCATTATTCAACAATGCAGGTATAGAAGTATCTAATATAAATGATATCCTAGATATGGGTATCTATATAACTAACGCAGTAAAACTTCCTAAATCAGAATATACAATAACTCGTGACACAATTAAATTACATATGCCTATTTTAGAAGAAGAAATTAAATTATTTAGAAACCTAGAAGTAGTAATGTTAATGGGAGATGTTGCAAAGAAATCTTTTAATATGATTACTAAAAAACATACAAAAAAGAATGCCATCCCTTCCATTTCAACATATAAACTTCGTAACAGTGAACTTTATTATGATAATTTAAGAGTGTTTCCTTCATATATTATGACTGGCGGAAACATATTGATTGAAAAATCAAAATTTGAAATGGCATCAGAGGATATAAAAAAAATGATTGAGATTATAAATGATTGAGATTAGAAAGTGATAAATATTAATTTAAACAAATAATAAGTGCCTCAAAACTTCTATTTATGAGGCACTTTTATTTTTATATTAATGTAACTATATATTATTAACATAACTATATATTTATATTGTTATTTTTAATATCTACTTCATTTAGTATAGGTAACATTACGGGTCTTTATAATATTACTTTATATGTCTTTTTTTAACTCTAAAGTTTTTATTTAATAAAACAATTATTAATATAACTTAAATATATCTATTTATCTAAAAATATATCTTTCACAGTAACATCTGGATGATGATACTTCTTTCTATCTGTTAGGAATGATTTTTTTATATTAATAGCCTCTTTTGGACACCAGTGAAAACAAGCTAGGCATCTTTCACACTCACTACCCCACTTTGGCTTTTTATCAACTATACTTATATTCTCTACAGGACAAACCCTTTTGCATGTCCCACATCCATTACATTTATTTTCTACAAAAAATTTAGTGGTTGCAATTTGCATATTCTTACCTACTAAACGAAGCACAGCACTATCTATATGTGACTTTAAATTATTTTTTCCCTCTATATTTCCAATCTCCAAGTTATTGATACATTTTGCAATCTCAGCTACTCTATTAGTTTGATTTCTCAATCTTTCTTCTTCAACATCTGGAGGTGTTATCAAAGCATTTCCAGGCATATTAATTAAAAAACCAGCAGATAACTTTTTACCCTTTTTCTTAAGTAATTTATCTATAGTAAATAAACTATGTCCAGCCACCCCATTACAAGTGGCAATAGCATATATATTAGTCTTACTATTAAAATTTAATTTTTCTATAAAAGATTTTACTATATCAGGAGCATTAGCAAAATAAACGGGAAAAACAATTATCAATATATCTTCATTTATATCTATATTGTTTTCTTTTCTATGTATAGCTAAAGGTATAACTTCTTTACTTCCATTTAACATTTCTTTTAAAATCTTTGAAACTACTAGCGAATTCCCTGTTCCAGAAAAATAATAAATCTTAGAATTCATTCTTATCCCTCTTTCTATCTTTCTGCATCATCAATAGTTAAAAAGTCTCTTAAAATAGGATTTATATTTACTTTCCAATTCTATCTAAAATCTCAGTAAACAAAGGCAATTCTTCATCAGAGATAGATTTAAATGTCTCTGTTGCATATATACTTGCAATTTCATTTAATGGTTCTTCTAATTCTCTCCCTAAATCTGTTAAAAATATTTGAAACTTACGTCTATCTTTAACATCTACTTTACGGACAATCAATCCTTTATTTTTCATAACATCTAAAATTCTTGTCGTGTTAGATTTATCCTTACATGATTTTTCACATAAATCTATCTGAGAAATTCCATCTTGTTCCCATAGAAATCTTAATAACGCATAATGATCAGTTGTTATATCATATCCATTTTGTTTAAACATCTTTTTCAAGTCATCTTTTACTTTCAATGAAGTACTTACTAACTTAATTGTAGCTTCATATAGTTTCTCAAAATCTTTCATTTTACCTCCATTTAAATAATCCCTTGCGCCTCCCATCTATCAATTATTCCCTTATATTGCTCAATATTCTTAAAAGCCATCGGCTTTAAAACAGCGTTCATAGCAATAAAGTTATAAACTTGAGAAAACACAGGTGGATTTTTCTTCCTCTCTATGTAATAAATAAATTTTTTAGATACTTTTTGTATCTTTGATTCCACTCTTTCAGTTATAGGATTTTGATTAAATCCAGTTTTTATAGATAAGTGACCACAAACATAGCCTCCAGAATCTAAGACCATTGATTTCATAAAAGAAATAGCTTTTGAACCACGAGCATTTTCATATGTAGTAACTGCTATACATGGCTTACGATACAATAATCTTTCAAGCATCATATGTGCTCTATCTGTAAACACCTTGAAAAGCCCAGTTACGCTACTTCCATAAGTTGGGCTGCCAAAAATAACACCATCACTCTTAGTAATTATATCATGAATATACTCTACTTTATCACTTTGATTAATACATCTCCCCATTTTATAACAATTTAAACAACCTATACAATATGATGGATTGACTTCACTTAAATCAAAATAATTAATTTTTACATCTGGTATTAATTTTTCTATATCTTTAT
The DNA here is from genome assembly GCF_900243075.1 of Clostridioides difficile. Classification (GTDB taxonomy): domain Bacteria; phylum Bacillota; class Clostridia; order Peptostreptococcales; family Peptostreptococcaceae; genus Clostridioides; species Clostridioides difficile_D. The sequence goes on along the minus strand of NZ_OEZH01000009.1, from coordinate 3,928 downwards.
ACAAATAAGTCAAAACTTTTGATGTAGCTCCATTTTTTCTAGGACTTCCATTTATAACTGTAATTATCATTTTTATACCTCCATTTTAGTTGTTATATCAACAATAAGTATATCAACTATATTTCCTACTGTCAATATAAACCATATATTTGGTTTAAAGTATATACAACTTAATTAAAAATTCTATTTAACTAGATAAGATTATTTTAATAACTACAAATGAACTATTTTTAAGAATTGACAAACTAAATTAATGATAATATACTTTATATATTACAAATGTAAGTATAAGGAGGTATAGTATGAAAAAACTACCACAAATTTCGGAAGCAGAATATCAAGTTATGAAGATTGTTTGGCAATATGCTCCTATTAGCACTACTGAAGTAATTGAAAAACTAGCAAAAACAAGCACATGGAGTCCTAAAACGATTCAAACAATGTTGTTAAGATTAGTTAAAAAGGGAGCTTTAACGTATGAAAAAAATAGTAGGGTATTCGTTTATACTCCACTTGTTAAAGAGGAAGAATATGTAGCTACAGAAAGCCGTTCTTTTTTAAATCGTTTTTATAATGGTACTCTTAATTCTATGGTACTAAACTTTTTAGAAAATAATAAACTATCTGAAGATGATATTGAGGAGTTGAGAGAAATCTTAAATAAAAGGACGACTAAGGAGGATAAATAAATATGTGTGCTACATTTTTTATCCGATTTTTACTCAGTACATTGACCTTATCATTATTAATTGTTGTAATTTTACTTACAAAAAAAGTATTTAAAAAACATATTTCTGCAAAATATCAATACAATATTGGATTTATATTGCTTATAATGTTAATAATTCCATTTATCCCCCTTAAATATATTAATCTTTTTAACTATCTGTATGGTTTTAATCAAATTGAAAACAGTAATGCTAATACTTCTATAATAAAAAATAACTCAAATTCTATAATCAATAACTCAAATGCATTAAATGATTTTTCAGTATCTCTAAACCAATCTAACTTTGATAGTTTTAATATTTTATTACTAACATTATGGATAATTGGAATTTTAATTATGATAGTTATTACTATCCATTGCAATTTTAAAATAGTAAATATAAAAAAATCGTCACAACTTTTAAAAGATGAAGAGATAGTTTTAATATTTGAACAATGTAAAAAAGATATTTGCATAAATAAGGATTTTATACTATGTAAATCACCCATTATAAATACACCTATTACATTTGGATACTTTAAGCCATACATTATATTACCAGATAAATCTATATCTAAATTATCTTTAAAAGATATAAAATATATTTTACTTCACGAATTGCAACATTTTAAAAATAGAGATATACTGGTGAATTATACAATGTGCTTTTTTCAAATATTATATTGGTTTAATCCTCTTGTGTGGCATGCACTTAACGAAATTCGAATAGACCGTGAAATTGCATGTGATATTTCAGTTTTAAAAAAACTTGATAAAGACAATTATATAGAATATGGACAAACGCTAATAAACTTTGTAGATAATATTTCAAGGCAATCTAATCTCACACTTACATCAGATATTGGTGGGTCAAAAAAACAAATAAAAAAACGATTATTAAAGATAATGGATTTTCATACTGAATCAAAAACTTTAAAATTCAAAAGTATTTTAATTTTTACATTGCTAGCTTTAGTTGTATTTGGAAATAGCCCAGCACTATCTATTATGGCAGATGTCAATGAAAAATATAGACCTACAAATAACCAAACTGTGTATGAAGACTTAAGTCAGTACTTTAAAGGTTTTGATGGAAGTTTTGTTATGTATGATTTAAAATCTAAGCAATATCATATTTACAATGAAGAAAAAAGTAAAACAAGAATTTCTCCAAATTCTACTTATAAAATTTATAGTGCTTTGTTGGGATTAGAAAATGGGATAATAGCAAGAAATAATTCATATATTCCTTGGGATGGTAAACGTCATTCTAATAGTTCTTGGAATGTAGGTCAAGACTTATTTTCTGCTATGGAAAACTCTGTAAACTGGTATTTTCAGGATATAGATAAAAAAACAGGTATAAAAAGCATACAAACTTACCTTAAAAAAATTGGATATGGTAATTATGATGTTTCAGGTGGTATATCAAACTTTTGGCTAGAATCTTCACTAAAAATCTCACCTATGGAACAGGTAAAATTACTTGAAAGTTTTTATACAAATAAGTTTAAATTTGAAGATAAAAATATAGAAACTGTAAAAGATTCATTGTTAATATCAAAAAAGGATGGGGTATCACTTTCTGGTAAAACAGGCACTGCTAATATAAATGGAAAAGATGTAAATGGTTGGTTTATAGGTTATGTAGAAAAAAATGAAAATACTTACTTCTTTGCTACAAATATTCAAAGTAAAGATTATTCTAATGGTAGTTCAGCATCTAAGATAACATTATCTATATTAAATGACAAAAAAATCTATAACCCCTAATATATTTACTATACATTCTAAAAAATTCACATAATTTTCATATTAATTATCGATTAAATTCATATACGAGGTTTATTATATAAACATAGAAGATAGTAAAACTAGCTTAAAAACATAATATAATACCCTATACAAATAGTGGCAACTCTCCCTCACATCCTCAATTGTTGCCACTATTTAATTTTTTGTACAAAATAAAATATCTTTTCATCACTTCAACAATGAAAAAGAAACTTCTCTGTATTGCACCTGTAACATCATCTTTTGATGCTTTAATTTCTGCTGTACCAGTTTTACCAGCAATACTAATTCCTTTAATCTTAGCACTATGACCTCTCCCATTAGGACTTTCAACAACCTGAAGAAAGTCATCACGAATAATTTTTACAGATTATTTAGAAAATATTGTCTAATCATTTTATAGTAGATAACTTTAACTTGACAAAACGACACAAATGTCTCACGATTAAAAGTGACACTTATGTCGCTAAAAAGGAGGTTAAAATATATGCCAACAAAAGGAGAACAAACTAAACAATTTATCATTGATACATCAATAATGCTATTTTCTGAAAAAGGATATAGTAATGTAACAATGAAAGATATTTGTGAAGCATGTAATTTAAGTCGTGGTGGACTATATAGACACTTTAATTCACCAAAAGAAATTTTTATCAGTATATTAAATACTCATAAAGACTACTCTCAAAATTTATTAGATAAAGGTATCAAAGAAAATATATCAGCTAAGCATATGCTAGAATATTTTTTACAACAACAAAAAACTGACATAAATGGAAAATATTGTGGATTTGACTTTGTAATACACGAATTTGCTTTTGTAGAAAAAGACCAACATGATTATATGAATAAAAGATACAGTTCAGCTATCACAATGCTTTCAAATTTAATAGATTATGGACAATATAAAAGTGAATTTAAAAAATGTGATTCTAAAGCAGTTGCAATACACATAATGTTCTTATTTGATAGCATGAAAACATCTGCTTCCGTTTTGAAACTTACAAATGAAGACATTGATAATCAAATAAATATTATAAAGGATATGGTGATTTTATATGAATAAACAAGAATTCCACAAAATTGATTTACAAAATTGGGAACGATATACACATTTTTACTATTTTTCAAAAATGACAAATGTAGGATTTGATTTGACTATAGAAATAGATATTACTAATTTGCTTAAGGAAACAAAAAAAAGAAATATTAAATTTTATCCAGCGTATTTATATGTAATAACGACTTGCTTAAATCGATATAAAGAGCTAAAAATCGCATATGATGAAGATGAACTTGGATATTGGAACACATTAACACCATTTATGGGGTCTTTAAAATAAAGTGTGTATTCTTCTAAAAAGTGGTGATAATTAAAATATTAAATATCACTATATAAAGGAAGGTGCACACTTTTTATGTTTA
>NZ_OEZH01000016.1 GCF_900243075.1 Clostridioides difficile | reverse complement strand
GTTAATATTATGTTGGGTGATGAAAAATGGAAGTGACTCATGGTAGAGGGTATGTGTATTTAGTACAATACCATATAGTATGGTGTGTAAAATATAGACATCCAGTATTAACAAATGAAATTGAAGAAGATTTAATTAATATATTAAACAAAATAGCTAAAGATAATAAATTTCAAATATTAGAATGTAATAGTGATAAAGACCACATACATTTACTAATAAATTGTTCACCACAACACTATATACCAGATATGATA
>NZ_OEZH01000036.1:44952-45615 GCF_900243075.1 Clostridioides difficile | reverse complement strand
AAATTACCTAAACTTGGTATGGTTAAAGTAAGGGATAAACAAGTACCTAAAGGGAGAATACTTAATGCTACTATATCTAAAGAACCAAGTGGTAGGTATTATGTATCATTATGTTGTACTAATGTAGATATTGAAGTATTTGAAAATACTAATAATCAGATAGGTTTAGATTTAGGAATTAAAGAATTTTGTATCTCAAGTTATGGAGACTTTATAGAAAATCCTAAGTATCTTAAGAAGTCATTAAACAAACTTGCTAAATTACAAAGAGAATTATCGAGAAAGACAATCGGTAGTTTAAATAGAAATAAAGCAAGATTAAAAGTTGCGAGACTTCAAGAACATATAGCTAATCAAAGAAAGGATTTTCTACAAAAATTATCTACTAAATTAATAAAAGAGAATGATATTATTTGCATAGAAGATTTACAAGTAAAGAACATGATTAGAAATCGTAAACTATCTCGCTTAATTTCTGATGTGTCATGGTCAGAATTTATTCGTCAATTAGAATACAAAGCTAATTGGTATGGTAGACAAATTGTAAAGGTAGGTAAATTCTTTGCAAGTTCACAAATATGCAATAAATGTGGGTATAAAAACGAGGAAGTTAAGAACTTAAATATAAGAGAATGGATTTGTCCTAGTTGTAATGAAACTCAT
>NZ_OEZH01000036.1:0-44828 GCF_900243075.1 Clostridioides difficile | reverse complement strand
GCCTGTGGAGAATTAGTAAGACATATTTTAGTATGCAAAATTCTATGAAGCAGGAACCCTGTGACTTTAGTCATGGGAGGTTCAGATTAAACGAAAATAAATATAGACCTATAAAATACTTTAAAGATAAATTAAATGTATCTGATAAAACTTTACAAAAAGATTTGAAGATGATTGAGAGATATTTAGAAACTTTTAATATAAAAATTGATATAAAAAGAGGCTATGGAATATTAATAGAAGATTTAGCAAAGAAGAACATAGACTTAATTAATAGTTTAAATATACAATCGAAGGAAAATAAATCTTTATCAGTAGAGCAGAGAAGAATGGAGATTTTAAAGTATTTATTACTAAATTCAAATAATATAACTTCAATAAATCAGTTAGCAGATAAATATTATGTAAGTAAAACTTCTATAGTAAATGATTTTAAATATATAGAGGCATGGATAAAAGAATACAATTTAAAGCTTAATAAGACTTTAGAGGGAACTAAGATTATAGGTAAAGAAGTGGATATAAGGAAATCGATTGCCAAAATGATGGATGATTTATTAGATGAAAATTATGAACAAGATGATATATCTGAGTTAACAAGACTAGATTCTGTTACATTTAGTGCATTGATAAATTTATTTGATATAGATTCTATTATATTTGTAGAAACTATAATTACAGAATTAGAATACAATTTAGGATATACTATAAATCAGCCCTACTATATAAATTTAATTACCCATATACTTATATGTTTAAAGAGAATCGAAGAAGGTAATCAAATAGAGTCTCAAGAAGAAAGAGAAGTTTCTGTAGATAATTTGGACGAGTTAGTATATCAAAATGTCACTACACTTATAGATAAAATAGAAAATAGATACAGAGTAAAAATAACAAAAGATGAAATTATGTACATATATATTTTTTTTGTATCATCTGGATTTAGTAGCGAAAATAATAGTAGTTATAATGATGAATCAGATATATTAAGTGAAAGTGAAAAGGTTTCATCTATAATGATAGAGAATATGTCACAATTTTTAAATATAAATCTCAAAAATGATGACTTACTACAAAAAAGTCTAGCATCTCATGTAAGGCCTATGTTAAACAGATTAAGATATGATATTCAAATAAAAAACCCATTATTAGGAGAGATACAAGAGCGATTTTCAGATGTGCTGGGATTATGTATGATGACTATAAATATTATGCCAGAGTATGATAGTTTGAAGAATATTAGTATAGATGAAGTTTCGTATCTTGCCACATATTTTCAAGCGGCAATAGAAAGAAATATGAGTAGTAAAAGAGTAATAGTAGTTTGTCATACAGGATATGGAACATCTCAGCTCCTTGCAGCCAGATTAAAAAGAGAATTTCCTGAATGGACTATAGTTGATATAGTTCCTATGCATCAGTTGAGTAAGCGAAATTTAGATGATGTAGACTTTGTAATATCTACTGTAAACTTAGATTTGAAAGATAAATTACATATAGTTGTATCAGTACTATTAATGGAAAGTGATATTAATAATATAAAAAATGCTTTACTTTCTAAACCTAAAAAAAGTATGAACTTAGATACAAACTTATTAGGAATGTATTTAGAAGATAATATATATTTTAATTTTGATGTAGCTCAGATGGAAAGTTTAATAGGTGTGAATTTAGGGAGTAAATATGAATCTATTTCATTAGGAAAAGATTTAAATATATATATACATAAGCAAAGTAAATTAAATAAAGGGATAATGAATATCAATAATGTTAATAGAACGATTGATATTTATTTAGAAATTAGTAATCAAAGTTTTTTAAAGAATATTTTAATGGAAATATCAAATTTATATAGGCAAAAGAACTATATAAACTATATAATAGATTGCAAGAGCAAAGAGGATATTAAAATATTATTTAAGAATAATCTACTGGAGAAAACAAATGGAAATTAGAGAAATATTAACAGAAGAAAGCATTATTTTAGATTTGAAATCAATTACAAAAGAAGGCATAATACAGGAATTAGTAGATAAATTATACGATACAGGAAGTATAACTTTAAAAAGTAAGTTTATAAAGGCACTAAAACATAGAGAAAAAATAGGCTCTACTAGTATAGGTTATCAAATGGCCATGCCACATGGAAAAACAAAATATGTAAAGAAGGCATCTGTAGTAATAGGTAAATCTAAAAAAGGTGTAGATTGGCCAAGTATAGATGGCTTACCTGTAAAGGTAATAATTATGTTTGCTATGCCACAATCTGGAGGTAATGAAGATATGATATTAATATCTAAAATAGCTTACATTTTAGGTGGTAAAAATATAAGTGAAAGACTTTTAAATGCACATACAAAAAAAGAAATATTAGATATATTTTATGAAGTGTAGGTATTGTATAAATTATAAATTTGAGGTTTTTAAAATAAAGTGTGTATTCTTTTAGATAGTATAGATTAATTTTTAGACACTAGAAAGGGGAAGATATCTATGGCAATATATTTAGAAATGCCTAAATTAATACATGAATTTCCTTTTCGTAGTCTATCAAATGAAGGAGAAGTATTAACAACACCACACTGGCATAAGGAAATAGAAATATTACTTATAACAGAAGGTGTAGTAAATCTATTTATAAATGATAAGCCTATGCAACTAAAAAAAGGCGAGATAGTGATAATAAAAGGAGGAGATATTCATTATATACTGCCATCACCAGGAAGTGAAAGATTAGTATTTCAATTTGACATATCTTTTTTTAATGATTTAATTTTATTAAATGAAGAAAAAGAAAGCTTAATTAATTTATTTAGTAGTATAAAAAAATGTAGTAGAGATTGGTCAGCAAAAATAAGAAAGTCAGTTTTCGATATATTGATAGATATATACAATGAAGACCTATACAAAATAGAAGGATATAGTTATGCAATAAAAGGTAAAATGTATAATTTAATTCCTATATTATATAGACAGATTCCTAGAGAAATTGAAGAAAATACAGTAGAATATGAAATAAACTCTAAAGAGATACTAGAGAGATTGAACAACATATTCAAATATGTAGAAAAAAATTATAAACAACCTATAAAATTAGAAGATGTGTCTTATGAAGTAGGATTTAGTGTATATTATTTTACTAAATTTTTCAAGAAAAATACAGGAAAAACATTTATAACTTTTTTAAATGAATATAGATTAGAAAAAGCAAAGTGGATATTACTTAATAACAATATATCCATTGTAGATTTGGTTGAAGAAGTTGGTTTTGGAAGTACAAAAACTTTTTACAGAGTATTTAAAGAAAAAATTGGAGTCTCTCCATTAGAATTTAAAAAAAGATATAATAGCTTGGAGAAAAAAGCGGGTGTCTCAAAATGAACTTAGTTCATGAGGCACTTTCTTTTATATATATAAATATACAGCAATATATGAGAATAAGATAACAATAATGAGGATATAAAAATGTATTTGCTATATATATAATTATATACATAGATATCTAATATTGATATTTAATATGAAAGTATTGAAAATAGACAATATTAATTATAATGAGTAAAAAGTATAATTGGATTTTTAAATTGAATTATTTAAAAGGTATAGTATGAAAAAAATCTTATAACTAAATATGAGATAGAAATTATAAAACTTTATACTGTGAAAGAGGTAGATGCATGAAATTAGGTAAAGATTTTTTATGGGGAGGGGCAATTTCAGCCAATCAAAGTGAAGGATTTTATTTAGCTGAAGGAAAAGGTTTATCTCAATTTGATAAACTCCCATTAAATGATAAGAGATTAAAAGATGTATGTTTAGATGAGGATAATATTTTAAATGAAAATAATCAATACTATCCAAGTCATATAGGGATTAAATTTTGTGAAAATTACAAAGAAGATATAGCAATGTTAGCAGAAATAGGTTTTAAATGTTTTAGATTTTCTATATCTTGGTCAAGAATATTCCCAACAGGAGAAGAAAGTGAACCAAATGAAAAGGGACTACAACTTTATGATAATATAATAAAAGAATTAAAAAAATATAATATAGAACCATTAATAACGATAAGCCACTTTGATATACCTTATTCTCTAGTTGAAAAATATTCGGGGTGGGCTGATAGAAGAGTGGTTAATTTATATGTAAAATATGCTGAAATTTTGATGAAAAGATATAAAGATGATGTCAAATACTGGATTCCTTTTAACGAAATGAATATGATAATGCATATTCCATATATAGGTGCTGGGTTAACTTTTATAGCTGATGAAAATCAACTTCAGAAAAAATATCAAGCAGCACACCATCAATTATTAGCTAATGCAAAAACTATAGAAATAGGAAGGTGTATAAATAAAGAATTTAAGTTTGGGTGTATGTTAGCTGCTGGAAAAACATATCCATACACATGTAAACCAGAAGATGTATTTGCAACTTTAGAGCATGAAAGGCATAATTTGTTTTTTTCTGATGTTCAAGTTAGGGGTGTGTATCCAAGCTTTATGAATCATTATTTAAAATCAAATCAAATAAAATTAATAATAAAAGAGGAAGATTTATCAACACTTAAGGATAATACTGTAGATTTTGTATCTTTTAGCTATTATTCTAGTGCTTGTAGTTCAGCTAGAGCTGAAGGTTTAGAAAAATCAAAGACAAATGGACCAGAAACCATAAAAAATCCATATCTTCCAAAATCAAATAGTATATGGCAAAATGACCCTGTAGGATTAAGAATAACTATGAATCAGTTATATGAAAGGTATCAGTTACCTTTATTTATAGTAGAAAATGGACTGGGTACTCAAGATATTGTAAATGAAGATGGAAAAATAATTGATGATTATCGTATAGATTATATGAAAGAACATATTAAAAATATGATTCTTGGAGTAAATGAAGATGGGATAGAGCTTATAGGATATCTTATGTGGGGATGTATAGATGTAACCAGTGTAAGTGAAGGAAAGATGACAAAACGATATGGTATAATTCATGTTGATTCTGATGACTATGGAAGAGGCTCATTTAAAAGAACTAAAAAACAAAGTGCTTTTTGGTATAAAAAAGTAATAGAAACAGATGGAGAAATTTTATTTAATGATATGGAAACTCATGCATAATTCATTTTAAGAAAGGAGTGTTATTATGAGTTTAATATTTACTACTAAGAACCAACTTATAGAGCAAGGGTTTAATAAGGATACAATAAAATCCAATGAAACGTTGTTTACACTAGCTAATGGACATTTAGGAATTAGGGGGAATATTGAAGAGTCTGGTTTTAATAATGAGTATGTAGATAATATGGGTACATATGTAAATGGATTTTATGAATCATCTCCAATTACATATGGAGAAAGTGCTTATGGCTATGCAAAACAAAATCAGACTATCTGTAAATTACCTAATGCTCATATAGTAAATTTCTCTATTGAAGGAGATTACTTTGATTTATCAAAAGGTATTACAAGTGAACATACTAGGATACTAGATTTAAATGAAGGGATTCTTAAACGTTCATTTATATGGGAAAACTCTCGTGGTAAAAAAGTTAAAGTATCTATAGAAAGATTAATATCACAAGATATAGAAGAATTAATGATGATTTCATATACAATAACGCCATTGAATTTTAATGGAAAAATAAAATTTAAAAATAAAATGGAAAATAGTATGGAGAAGTTTAATTGTGAAAAAGTAGATGACCCAAGAGTGGCATCTATAAATAAGAAGCAATTTAAAATTGATATAAAAAAATATAACGATAAGTATTTTATGAATTTGGTTACAGAAACAAGTAAATTAGGGTTATGGTGTGGATTTGATTCATATATTACTTGTGGAAATATTACAAATGAGACTTATAATGTTTCAGAGGAATGTATTGAGCGAGAAATAGAAGTTTATGCCAAAGAAGGTGAAAGGTTAAATTTAGAAATTGTTGTAGGATATAGTAGAGTATGTTCTGATTTAAATTTAAGCGAAGAACGTTTAAAATCATTAGAATTGGTTTTAAGAGAGGCATGTAATATTGGATTTGATAAAGTAAAAACTATTCAGAGAGAGAAAATGAATGAGTTTTGGACAACCTCTGATGTAGAGATTGAAGGCGATAAAACTCTTCAACTGGGGATAAAAACTAATTTATTTCATATTTATCAATCAGCAGGAAGAGATGGAAAGACTAATATATCAGCTAAAGGTCTTACAGGTGATGGCTATGAAGGTCACTATTTTTGGGATACAGAGATGTATATATTACCATTTTTTATATATACTCAACCATCCATTGCTAGAGCTTTATTAGATTATAGGTATTCAATCTTAGATGCATCAAGAGAAAGAGCTAGAGAACTTGGAATAAATAAAGGTTGCTTATATTCATGGAGAACTATAAATGGCAATGAATGTAGTGCATATTATCCAGCAGGAACAGCACAGTTTCATATAAATGCAGATATAGCTTATGGGATTAGAACGTATTTTGAAGCAACTAATGATGAAGAATTTATGATGCAAAACGGCTTAGAAATTCTTATAGAAACAGCAAGATTTTGGGTTGAATTTGGAGATTATATAGAATCAAAAAATAATAAATTCTGTATAAATGGAGTAACAGGACCAGATGAATATACAGCAATAGTAAACAATAATTACTACACTAATTTAATGGCTAAATATAATTTAATATATGCAGTACAGATGGTAGATAAATTTAAGCATAATTTATTTTCAAATGAAGTGTTTAGAAAAGTTAAATTACAAGAATATGAAGTAAAAAACTGGATAAATGCCGCTCAAAATATGTATTTACCATATGATGAAGAGAAGAAAATAAGCAAACAAGACGATTCATTTTTAGAAAAATCAGTATGGGATTTTAAAAATACACCAAAAGAAAAATATCCATTACTTCTCTATTATCATCCATTAACAATATATAGATATCAAGTAAATAAACAAGCAGATACTGTACTTTCAGCGTTGCTTTTTCCTGATGAGTTTAGCTTAGAACAAAAGAAGAGAGATTTTGAATACTATGAAAAAATAACTACTCATGATTCATCTTTGTCAAGGTCAATATTTGGAATGATGGCAAGTGAAATTGGAAATCATGAAAAAGCTTATAACTATTTTATGGACACAGCATTAATGGATATTAATAACCTACAAAAAAATACAAGTGATGGAATACATGCTGCTAATATGGGTGGAACATGGATGAGTTTAGTATATGGATTTGCAGGAATGAAAATAAAAAATGATAAATTAAGTTTTGAACCAAGGATACCTAAATACTGGAAAAACATTAAATTTAATATATTATTTAGAGATAATTTAGTTTCTGTAAATATAGAAGAATATAAGTCTTATTATAAATTAATCAAAGGTAGAAACATAACCATATTACACGATAATAAAGAAATAAAATTATCAAAGAACTTAATAGAAGTTAATAATTGTTTTAAAGGGAGTAATTAATATGAAAGCAGTCTTATTTGATCTTGATGGAGTTATAACAGATACTGCTAAGTATCATTTTGAAGCTTGGCATGAGATAGCAAAATCGCTAGATATAGAAATAGATGAAACTTTTAATGAGAAATTAAAAGGCATAAGCAGGGAAGAATCATTAGATAAAATACTGTTATCTGCTAATAAAGTAGATAGTTATACTAAAGAAGAAAAGTTAAAGATGTGTGAAGAAAAAAATAACATTTATATAAAGTTAATAAACTCATTAACATATAAAGATATATTACCAGGGATAAATGAGCTTATAAAAGAACTTAAAAAAAATAATGTGAAATTGGGAATAGCATCTACTAGTAAGAATGCACCTAGAATATTAGAATCTTTGGGAATAAAAGATGAATTTGATTGTATAGTAAATCCATCTCTATTAGAAAGGGGAAAACCATATCCTGATATTTTTATTGAAGGGAGCAAGATGCTAAATTTAAAACAATATGATTGTGTAGGGATAGAAGATTCTTATTCGGGTATTAAAGCTATAAATGCTGCCAATATGACATCAATTGGTGTGGGGAAAAAAGAAGTACTAGGAAAATGTGACCATATTGTAGAAGATACTAGCTTATTAAATTACAATACACTATTACAAGCTTGGAGTAAAAAGATTAATTTGGCTTAAAGCTATATTAAAAATTATTTTAAAAGAGAGGATAAGGTATGAAGAATAAATATGAAGATGTAGCTCAATTGATAATTGATGGACTTGGAGGAAAAGATAATATAATTGACTTAACTCATTGTATGACACGATTAAGGTTCATCTTAAAAGATGAAAAGAAAGTCAATGCAGATAAATTAAAATCTATAGATAAGGTAGTTGGAGTAAACTCAACTTCAACTCAATATCAGGTCATAATAGGTAATGAGGTAGGTGTTGTATTTAATGCACTAATAAATGAGGGGATAAATACCACAGGATATATTAAAAGCGATATAAAAAATGAAAATAAAAAAAATAGTATTTTAAATAATATAATAGACACAATAACTGGTTGTATGACACCTATGATACCAGCTCTTACAGCATCTGGGATGATAAAAGTTATATTATCTCTTTGTACCGCTTTTAATTGGTTATCATCAAATTCAAGTACATATAGAGTATTAGATATAATAGGAGATGTAGCATTTTACTTTATGCCTATAATACTTGCAATAAATGCAGCTAAAAAATTTAATGTTAATACATCAATAGCAGTTATAGTAGTAGGTGTGTTTTTACATCCAAATTTCTCTGCATGGGTATCAAGTGGGGACCCTATATCATTTATAGGAGTACCAATTCAAGGTGTTATATATGCAGCATCTGTTATCCCTGCACTTTTAACAGTATGGATGATGTCGTATATAGAAAAATTCATTGATAAATTAACACCTAGTATGTTAAAAACGATTTTAAATCCAACTTTAGTATTATTAATAAGTGCACCAATAGCATTAATAGTAATTGGACCAATAGGAAATTTCTTAGGAGAGGGATTAGCTAGTATAATAAACTTACTACAAGGAAGGTTAGGATTTATAATGGTTTGTTTATTGGCAGCTGCAATGCCATTTATCGTTATGACAGGGATGCATCATGCATTGACTCCTATATTCATATCAGCATTTGCAACTACAGGACAAGAATCGCTAATATTAATATCTCAAGTTTGTGCTAATTTAGCACAAAGTGGTGCTACATTAGCTGTAGCATTAAGAAGTAAAGATAGTAAGATGAAACAATTAGCATCAGCTGCATGGATATCAGCTGTTATGGGTATAACTGAACCAGCTCTTTATGGAGTTACATTAAAACTTAAAAAACCTGCTATGCTAGCATCTATAGGAGCAGGAATTGCAGGATTATTCGCAGGGATTACTCATGTAACTTTATATGTTCCACAAAATAGTATAATGGCAGTACTTGGACTATCAGGAGAAAAAGGGAGTTCAAATATAGTAAATGGACTTATAGTGATGTTTATAGCAGTGGTTGCTCCATTTATTATGACATATATATTTGGAGTTGAAAAAAATGTTAAGGAAAGTACAGATAAATTAAGGAAGTGTGTTAAGTAGTATGAATAATAAAAGTGATTAACCTATAAAACTTAGTAAATAATAGTTATATAATAATTAAGATAAACTCAATTTAAAACTTTAAAAAATATGATTCTTAAATAGCCAAACTTTAGTAAAATATATAAAAATATGTTTTGTTAAGGTCTGGCATATTTTTTATTTTGGAGAAGAAATTTGATACCTATATTCCTACTACAGAAAGATGGTATTTTGGGTGTACTAAAGGATATCAAATATTCTCAATATTCTGTTGAAATTTATTTGAAAGAGTCATATAGTTATAACATAAAGTGTTATAACTATATAAATTTTGAGGAGAGGTTCTGTATATCTAAGCTAAAACTTAGTATTAAATTAAATCCCATTTCTGAATTATTGATGATATTATATTTTTTAGATTTATCATTGAAAAAGTTTATTTTTTATAATTTTACTAACTTTTGGTCAAGCAATCTTATATATAATAAGAAATATAATGACCTATTAAGATTTGTACAGTTTTAGAAAACATATTATTCTCAAAAAAGCTTACTTGTATAAGTTTCTCTAATATTTTTGTGTCCTATATACTCTGTTTTAATTAATAATCAATCTTAAAAGTTTTATATGAAAGGAAATAATGTATGAAAAAAATGATAATTGAAGTTTCAAATTTATCTAAAGTTGTAGACTTGTTAAACACAGAACTTACTATACTAAGGAATATAGATTTATATATAGAAGAAGGAGAATTCGTTTCTATAATGGGTGCTAGTGGCAGTGGAAAAAGCTCTCTAATAAGTATCTTAAGCGGTCTTGATAAAAACTATACTGGCGACGTGAATGTTTGTGGTGAAAATTTATCGAAATTAACTGATGATGAACTTGCTGAATATAGAAATAGAAAGATAGGAATTGTATTTCAATCATTTAATTTAATTACATCAATGTCTGTTGAAGAAAATATAAAATTGCCTTTGATTTTTTCTGATAATAAAGAATATAAAATAGTAGATAAGATGATTCAAAAGGTTGGGCTAACATCAAAAATAAAAAATAATATTAAACAATTATCAGGTGGTGAGAAGCAAAGAGTCGCTATTGCAAGAGCTCTAGTTTGTACTCCAAATATACTCTTTGCTGATGAACCAACTGGATCATTAGACAGTACTAATAGTCATGCTATAATGCAGTTGTTTAAGAATATAAACAATGAGTATGGTACTACAATAGTAATGGTTACTCATGATCTTCAAATGGCAGAATATAGTGATAGGATTATAAGTATCAAAGATGGAACTATTATAAAATAGGTGGTGATACATTGATATTTCACGAAGTTTATAAAATATATAGTAAGAATAGTTTGAAAAATAATAAATTATTAAAAATCTCTTGTATAATATCTATTGTATTTGCCACAGCAATATTACTCTTTACGAGAATGTTAACTGACATATATTCAAGTGAAGTTAAAAGAAATATGGCTATAACAAATGGCGGAGATATAAAAATACAAAATATAGAATATAATAAATACTACTTTACAAGTGAACAAATAGATAAATTAGAAGAATTAAAAGATAGAGAGTTTATTGATTTTCAGTTAGGAAGTAGTATGAACACAAATATATTGTCAAATGGTATGATTGAAAGTACTGAATTGACTGTAGTAAACAATGTAAAAATGCAAAATACATATTTAAAATTAAGAAATGAAAATGATATAGTTTTGTCACAAAAAACAGCTAATAAATTAAATGTAAACATAGGAGATAAAGTGTTTTTAAAACTACATTCTTCAGTTTATGATGATACATATTTCAAAGTTAGGGATATAATACCAAAAAGGTTTTCGTTAAGTACAGCCCAAAAAGAAGCAGAGGTTGGTCAAGAGGTAGTTGGAGAAAGTTACGTATATTTGCCTAATGAAACTAAATATAATGTGGCTTATATAAATATAATAAACAAAGAAAATGTGAAAAATATTAAAAATGAAATAAAAGATGTATTTAAAAGCCATTTTGAAGTTAGAACAATTGATGAACTAGAACAGTCAATAATGAAGAGAATATCTATGCAATTAGATTCAATAAATTTAATTGGAGCTATTTCATTATTAATTACTGGAATTTGTCTATGTTCTACATTTATTGTATTTATTTTAAATCGAATAAGTGATTTTTCAACTTTTAAGGCTTTAGGAATTAAAAAAAGAAGTTTATCTCTTTTAGTATTTACTGAACTTATGTCACTTACTATAAAAAGGATTATAATTGGTGTTATTTTGGGGCTTCCTATAACTATATTCTATATTAACTTACAGCATATTAATTTATTGGATATTTCTATTTTTAGTATTACTAAAAATATTCTCATTTCAATAGTTATTATAATAATTGAAACATCAATATTCTCATTAATTCCTATAAGTTTTGTTAAAAATATACCTTATGAAGGAATAAATAGAGATAATAGTATGTTGTATTCATATAAATTTAACTTTATTCCAGATATAATTCTTGTAATATTTTTAACAAGTATTTCTTTTACAATATATGTGAAATCTTTCCTAGGTATTTTCTTTATTTTAGGATTAATACTACTAGATTTATTGGTATACAGTTTGATATATGCATTATTAAAATTGGTATGTCTAATTAAAAAAATTATTAAGGGAAAATACTCAATTACTTTTATATATCTTAATAATGATTGTAAAACTAATGCTTTTAGCTCTAGTCTATTAACAATAACAATAATATTTGTTTTGTTGTTATTTATGATATCTGAAATAACCTTTGCTATGTTTAGCAATTATGAAGTTGATAATAGTATAAAAAATTCAATTGTATATCAAACAACTTTAGAAGGAAAATTAATTACTGATAAGAAACTTATCGAAAATGATATAGATTATTTTCAATATTATCCAATTAAAATAGATAGTATAGAGTCAGTAAATAATACTTCTATTAATGATTATATTGACAAAATTCCATATGAGAATAGAAAAGATGTAATGAATGATTTAAATGACTTAAGTGTTGATTTATTCAACGCTAAAGAGACAATATTAAAAAGTGATTTAGAGTATGGAAACTGGTTTAAAGAAAATGGTAAAGAAAATAGTATAATTATAAATAATTATCTTCATAGATACTTAATAGATTATAAACTAGGAGATATTGTAAAGTTAAAAATTAATGGAAAGGAGATAGACTTTAAAGTAATAGGATTTTTAAGTCCAAAATCATTGAACAAAGGTGTAGATTTAGGATATATAAATATAAATGAAAATATTTCACCTAAAACCCTTGATTTATCTAAAAATCAATCAGTAATATATTTTTTTAAAGAAAAGTTAGATAACAATTTACTTAGTAAATTATTACATAATGATAAAGATGCTAATTTAGAGGACTATAATGATTTTGCTTATTCTATGAAAACATATGTTGATAATCAAAAGTCATTGCTTTTGAATATTATACTTGCTGTGTCATTGTCAAGTATACTTCTAATACTAACATCTCAAATAATTATTTTTATAAGGAGAGTACTAGATTATCAAATTATGTATAGAGTAGGAATGAGTAAACGAAAATTGATAAAAATAGGTTTATTAGAAATGATAATTGTATCAATTATCCAAAGTATTCTTATAGCAATTTTTTATGAACTATTTAGATTCTTACTAATTTCATTGTTGCAGAGAGATTATAATATTAATTATTTATTGATTTTAATAGAATTTTTAGTAGTATTGTCTATAAATTGTTTTATATTTATATTGGCTCAAAGAAATATTAAATTAGACTTATAAATTTTTTATTATTAAGACAAATTTGGTATAGATTTTAAGTCAAATGAAGAGGTTAATAATTGAATTTATAGATCAAAAAACGACCTCCTGTGAGAGATTCAATACTATAGAAGGTCGTTTTTTATTACAGAAATAAAAAAGAGATAGATAATAGTTTAGAGGTGAGAAAGAAAATATAATTTAAAACATGTAACAATATATAATCTTCTAATAAATAAATGATTTATATAATTTAATGTTGTTGATTTTAAAAAGCATAATAGAACTATTAAAAAATAGACTCTATTCAATTAATATAATGAGAGTAATTATTATAACTGACAAAAAAGCAACACAAAAGATTGATGAAATATATGGAAAGAAAAAGTTGACAAAGTATGTCTAATGTTTTATCATAATAATTGGAATTAGGTAGTAATTGTTTAAGTACAAGCTAAGCTTATTCATTAATAATAGCAGTATCCTAGGAAGGGGTATGCCCATTATTATGGATAAGCTTTTTTTATGCTTAAAAGGAGGATAATCATGATAATTAATAAGATATTAAACAATAATGTTGTAATCACATTAGATGATAATAATGAAGAAATTATCGTCATGGGTAAAGGAATTGGTTATCAAAAATCAAAAGGCAATTTAATAGATAAAACTAAAGTAAATAAAGTATTTAGAATATCAAATAAAGAAATATCAAACAAGCTACAAGAATTACTCAATAATATTCCTATAGAGCACATGAAATTATCAAGTGAAATTATAGAATATGCACAAATAAAGTTAAACAAGAAGCTAAATGAAAGTATTTACATATCCTTAAGTGACCATACATATTCTGCAATTCAAAGAATGAAAGAAGGAATAAATGTAAAAAATGCAATTCTTTGGGAAATTAAAAGATTTTATAAAGAAGAGTTTGAAATTGGAATGAAAGCACTAGATATTATTGAAAACAAAACAGGTATAAAATTACCTGAAGATGAGGCTGGATTTATAGCCTTTCATATAGTTAATGCTCAGTTAAGTGAAGGTCATACTTTGGCATCTGATATTACAAAGTTAATACAAGAAGTACTTAGTATAGTTAGGTATCATTTTAGGATAGAATTTCATGAAGAATCAGTCTTTTATTATAGATTTATAATGCATTTAAAGTTTTTTGCACAGAGATTGCTTTTAGATAGTGCACATGAAGGTGAGACAGATAAAGAATTACTAAGCATTATTAAATCTAAATATAATAAAGAGTTTGAATGTGTAGTTAAAATTAAAAATTTTATTAAAAAGCAATATAACTACATATTAACAGATGATGAACTTATATATTTAACAATACATTTAGCTAAAGTAGTTAAAGACTCAAATATGTAAGCGAAATAAATTTTCAGTAGTATATTAAGAATTATTGAAAGGAGTGATACTAACAAAATTATACCTATGGTTGGATGGTAACATTGAGTTGGCCAAACCTTCAAATTTCAAAAAAATTAATTTAAACGAAATATGGAGGAGAAAAATGGGAAAATACAAACAATTAGCACAAGAAATAGTAAAAAATGTTGGTGGAAAAGAAAATATTAGTGGATTAGTACATTGTATTACAAGATTACGTTTTACTTTAAAAGATGAAAGTATAGCAAATGACAACGTATTAAAAAATATGGAAGGTATTGTTACTGTAATGAAAAGTGGAGGACAATATCAAGTAGTTATAGGAAATCATGTTGAAGCTGTATATAAAGATATAGTTGAAATAATCGATTTAGATGATTCAAGTACAAATTCAGAAACTAAAAAATCAAGTAGTATGCTAGATAAAAGTATAGATATAATATCAGGGATTTTCCAGCCAGTGTTAGGAATAATGGCAGCCTGTGGAATGTTAAAAGGATTTAATGCTTTATTTGTGGCAATGGGATTATATAGTGATGTATCTGGTGGTTATATGGTAATAAATGCAGCTGGAGATGCATTATTTACATTCCTTCCTTTATTTTTAGGATATACTTCAGCTAAGAAATTTGGTTTAAAGCCAATGTTAGGATTAGCGCTAGGAGCTGCCATGTGTTATCCTGCTATACAAGGTAGCAGCATATCAGCAGGTGCAGATGTGATTTACACTTTATTTAAAGGAACAATGTTTGCATCTCCAGTATATATTGACTTCTTTGGACTGCCAATTGTATCAATTGATTACACTGGAACGGTCGTACCAATTATATTTATAGCGTATTTTGCGTCTAGGTGTGAGAAATTATTTAATAAGTTTATTCCAGATTTAGTTAAATTCTTCTTTGTGCCAATGCTTACACTATTAGTAACAGTGCCTGTTGCACTTATAGTTATAGGTCCTATAGCAACATTTGGTTCTACACTTATTTCACAAATTGTAATTTCGATAAGAGATTTTAGTCCACTATTAGCAGGTGCTATAGTAGGGTTCACTTGGCAAATTCTTGTTATTTTTGGTATGCACTGGGGATTCATTCCTGTATATATAAACAATGTTATGACTTTAGGATATGATAATGTTATGATGCCATTCTTTGCTTGTACATTTGCAAGTTCGGCAGTTGTGTTGGCAATATTCTTCAGGACTAAAGATAAAAAACTAAAAGAGATGGCAATACCAAACTTTATATCTGGTGTATTTGGAGTTACAGAGCCAGCAATTTATGGAATATTATTGCCTTTAAAGAAACCGTTTATAATAAGTTGTATTGCTAGCGGTATTGGAGGAGCTTTCTATGGATTCTTTAATCTTAGGAAGTTTATAACTGGAGGTATGGGAATATTCGAACTTCCAGCAATGATTGAACCAGATGGGGGAATGGGTAACTTAATAGTAGCTCTTTCTGGTATAGCTATATCAATGGTTATAGCTTTTGCATTAACTCTGATTTTATATAAAGATGAGAAAGTAGAAGAATCTAAAAAAGTAAAAAATAAGGGTAAAGAAGAAATAAAAGAAGTCAAGTCTACTAAATTAGAAAGAGAAATAGTAGTAAGTCCTATAAAAGGTGAAATATTAAAATTAAGTGATATAGAGGATGCAGCATTTGCATCTGGTGTACTAGGTCAAGGGGTAGCAATAATACCTAGTGATGGAAAAGTAGTTGCTCCAGTAGATGGAGTAGTTACAACCTTATTTCCTAGTCTACATGCTATAGGGATTCTTTCAGATGCAGGTGTTGAAGTGCTTATTCATATTGGATTAAATACTATTCAATTAGAGGGAAGAGGCTTTGAGGCATGTATAAAACAAGGTGATAGAATTACAAAAGGTCAAACTATATTAAGCTTTGATGTTGATGCAATAAAAGAGTTAGGGTATAGTGTTGTAACTCCAATTATTATTACAAATTCATCGCAATTTTTGGATGTAGTAGAAACAGAAAGTAAAAATATTGAATTAGAGGATAATCTAATTACAGTCTTATTTTAGTAAAGATTGAGGTATTAGCATAAGCTAGTGCTTTGGTTATAATTTTAGGAGGCTTTGACTATGAGTTTTAAGAATAATTTTTTATGGGGAGGAGCTACTGCAGCCAATCAATGTGAAGGTGGATATAATGAAGACGAAAGAGGATTGGCAAATGTAGATGTATGTCCAACAGGAAAAGATAGAACAGCAGTTATTACAGGAAAACTAAAAATGTTTGATTTTGATGATAAGCATTATTATCCAGCTAAAACTGGTATTGATATGTACCATAATTATAAAGAAGATATAGAGTTATTTGCTGAAATGGGATTTAAGGTATATAGAATGAGCATTGCATGGAGTAGAATATTTCCAAAAGGTGATGAAGAAACACCAAATGAAAAGGGACTTCAATTTTATGAAAATATATTTAAGGAATGTAAAAAATATAAAATAGAGCCATTAGTCACTATTACACACTTTGATTGTCCAATGTATTTAGTTAAAAAGTATGGTGCATGGCGTAATCGTAAAATGATAGGTTTCTATGAGAAACTATGCAATGTTATCTTTAGAAGATATAAAGGATTAGTGAAGTACTGGCTAACTTTTAATGAAATAAATATGATTTTACATGCTCCATTTATGGGTGCTGGTATTTGCTTTGAAGAAGGTGAAGATGTTGAAAAGATAAAATATCAAGCTGCTCATCATGAACTTGTAGCTAGTGCAATTGCAACTAAAATAGCACATGAAGTTGATTCAAATAACTTAGTTGGATGTATGTTTGCAGCTGGAAGTGTATATCCTTATAGTTGCAACCCTAATGATGTATGGGAAGCTACAAAGTTAGATAGAGAAAATTACTTCTTTGTGGATGTACAATCTAAAGGTAAATATCCTAACTATGTATTAAAGTATATGGAGAAAAAAGGTATTACACCAGAAATAGAACCTGGTGATATTGAATTATTAAATAAATATACAGTAGATTTTATTTCATTTTCATATTACAATAGCCGTTGTGTTAGAACTGATGAAAATGCAGATGATGTAGCTGAAGGAAACATATTTACATCTGCTAAAAATCCATATCTTTCATACAGTCAATGGGGATGGCCAATTGACCCATTAGGTTTAAGAATTACATTAAATCACGTATATGATAGATATGAAAAGCCACTATTTATTGTAGAAAATGGATTAGGTGCTAAAGATATAGCTGATGAAAATGGTTATGTAGATGATGATTACAGAATAGATTATATAAGAGAACATATAAAAGCTATGCGTGATGCAGTTTCTATAGATGGTGTAGATTTATTAGGCTATACTACATGGGGACCTATTGATTTAGTAAGTGCCAGCACAGGAGAAATGGAAAAGCGTTATGGATTTATATATGTAGATAGAGATAATAGTGGTAATGGAAGTTTGAGAAGAACGAAAAAGAAGAGTTTTGAATGGTATAAGAAAGTAATTGCTTCAAATGGTGAAGATTTATATTAAATAAGAAGAATATAAAATTAATAGTGAGTATAATTTTTCATTTGTATCCACTATTAAAATATACAAAATGTATCAATATATTATTATAAATTTATAACAATATAGCTTTAATATTTAAAAATAATAGAAGAGTAAGTTAATATATTGAAAAAGATATATATTTATAAATTATTTAACTGTAGAAAATTAACATAGAACTATTTTATATTGTACTTTACATTATAGTAAGACTTATGAAGATAGTTGTTAAAAGGGGAATTGTTAGGAAGGTAATATAATTTACTTTGTAATAAAAGATGCAAAAGGCGAGTTTAGGTTTTAAGCTTGTCTTTTTTATTGTGTGGAAACTATGATGTTTCAAAATCCTATGAAAAACTTGTGTAACAGACCTATTAAAAATTTAATGGTAATCAAATTCTTTACCAATGAATATAAAAAATATCTACGTGTTATAATAGTTTAAACCAATGAACGAAAGGTAGATGGATGAATATGAGATACCAACATATAATTGAAGTTAATAAAGAGCTTTGTATTGGATGTGGACTTTGTAGAAATGATTGTCCAGTAAACAATATAATTATAGAAAATAAAAAGTCAGTAATTAAAAATCAAGATTGTCTAATGTGTGGACATTGTGCAGCAATCTGTCCAAAAGAAGCTATTACATTGACAGGTTTTGATGAACCACCAATAGAGCTTACAAATAAGCCAAACTTAGATTCAGATGAATTACTAATGGTAATTAAATCTAGAAGAAGTATCCGTAAATTTAAAGATAAAGAAGTTTCTTCAGAAATTGTAAAGCAAATTATTGAGGCAGGTAGATATACCCCTAGTGCTAAAAATTCACAAGATGTATCATATATTGTTTTAGACAATAAAAAGTCAATGTATGAAAACGAAGCAGTGAAATTTTTTAGGAAAATAAAACCTATTGCAAATATTGCTATTAAATATTCAAAGGAAGTTGAGATTGATGATAACTTTTTCTTTAAGAATGCTCCTATTGCAATAATGATAATTACAAAAGATAAGATTAGTGGTTCACTTGCAGCATCAAATATGGCACTAATGGCAGAGTCTTATAGTCTAGGAGTTTTATTTAGTGGATATTTTTCAGATGTAGCAAATAATTCGCCAAAGTTAAAAAAGCTTTTAGGTCTAAAACGCAGTAATCATGTTCTTACAACACTAGTAATTGGATACCCAGATGTTAAATATAGACGTACTGCACAGAAAGAAGCAGCAAATGTTAGATACTTATAGGAGAGGGTGGATTTTATGGAAAAAGAATGTCAGCAAAGAATAGAAGAAATAACATCTAAATTTAAAGAATGTCGTAAAGCTATTTCTGCTATGGGTGATGAAACTAGACAGTTGATTTTAATTGTTCTCTTAGAGAGTGATTTTAATGGTATACGAGTGGGAGAAATTACAGAAAAAACACATCTTTCTCGTCCTGCTGTATCTCATCACCTTAAGATATTGAAAGAAGCAGAGATTGTTAATGTGCGTAGAGAAGGAACGAAAAATTATTATTATCTTGATTCAAAAAAATCACAATGGAAATCACTAACAGAGCTAATAAATCTTATATTTGTTGGAATACAACATATTGGTGAAAATGATATAAGAAAAGGTGATTAAAATATACTTGATTTCATACAAAAAGAGTTACTCATGAACTAAAAAGTTCACTTTGAGACACTCTCTTTTGAACTATACCCATCTTAGGAGACAGTTAAAATATGTAAAACTGTATAAAACAGTGGGTATAGTTCATTTTATAATGGTTTAAATGTTAAGAATGTATTATTCTAGATAGTATCTTTTTCTATTCTGAGTTTTATTTTTATACTCAATAGCTTCAGTAGGGCAACCACAAATACATGCCATACAATGAGTACAGTTATTTTTCCAAACCGGTTTTTTGTTTTTTAAATTAATATTATTTAAAGGGCATAGCTCTACACATTTTCCACAGCCAATGCATTTATCAGTATAATGAAATCCTTTGGCACTAATAATTATCTTATAAAAAACTGTATTTATTATACCACTTTTAATTGTACTTCCTAAGCCACTAGGAGTAATAGTTTCAAATTCATTTTCATTGCGTATATTAGAAATAATCCTGTATATTTGTTTATCTGCTTCTTTAATCATTTGTTTTGATGTTTCTTTGTCTGTTGTAGAAAATAAAGCTATATAATTCTCTGGCATTTTAATTTCTGCCATACCTTTTAGTTGCCACTCTTTGTATTTACATAGCTTTTTAATATAATTTATGGCTTTTGCTGTATCGCCTCCGCAAGTCATTACAAAGTAAACTTTGTCATTTCCTAAAAACTTTGTTTTTTTTATAAAATCCGTAACCACTATTGGCAATCTCCATGCATAAGTAGGACATACGAATATGAATGGTTTATCTGCTGACATTAATTCATCTATTTTTTCTTCTTTTATAAGTTGATTTAGTGATATTAGTTCATCGTTTAATTCTTGTGCAATTTTACAAGCCACATATCGGCTATTACCAGTACCGCTAAAATATAAAATCATAATAATATCTCCCTAACTATTTTTTATTTTAACTCTTAATTTTTTTATATATTCCAGTAATTTATTGATATATTCTATTCAAATGTATGTAAAATTTAGTAGTTAAGAAAATTATAACACATTAGTAATTTTTATACTTATTGGTAAAGAATTTGATTACCATTAAATTTAGTAACAAGACATCAACTGGACTTGTATATGAGAAGAGATAATAATTTGCCTGT
Source organism: Clostridioides difficile (assembly GCF_900243075.1). GTDB lineage: Bacteria > Bacillota > Clostridia > Peptostreptococcales > Peptostreptococcaceae > Clostridioides > Clostridioides difficile_D. The sequence continues at coordinate 23,698 of NZ_OEZH01000036.1, read as the reverse complement.
GAAAGATTGTAAGACTGTATACAAAGACAAAGTTGTGTACAGTCTTTTTTATAAATTTAATGTCTATAATTAAATACACTATTAAAATCAACAAGTTATTATTTCAAAGTAGTATTATCCAAATTTTTATGATGGTTAATACAATTTGTTAGCCATTTTATAGCACCTTGTTCCCTGATAATAGCTCCATCAAGAACTATATAATCACCAAAATCATTACTATCAAGAGGAGGAACTTCACTATAACGTTCCATTTGACTGTACAAGAACGCAATTCTTTCTTGGTGTTGAAGCAATTGATGCTCTAGTAAAATAAGCCTAGTATCTATATCTAAATTATTAGAAAAGTACATTCTAAGACGAAAAATATCCTTAGGGGTTCTTTCCATTGGCTCATCCTTTTCAAGCCATTTCAAGAACTCATCTTTACCTTTTTCTGTGATTGTGTATAATTTTTTTTCTAATACATCACCACTAATTTTAATATCATATATAATAAGTTTTTCATTTACCAACTTCTTTAGTTCAGGATATATTTGACTATGCTTTGCATTCCAAAACTCAGCTAATTGAAAATTGAACTCTTTCGCTATATCATAACCAGTCATAGGATTTCTATTTAACAATCCTAAAATTGCATACTTTAAAGTTCGCATAAATACACCTCTTTCTTTAATTACATACTTATTATAACACGATATATTTAATTTGAATCAATTAATATAGCTATGTTTTAATAAGAATTTGTAAATTATGAGTAATAAAAATAAACAAAACTATACATAAAAATAAATTTATAAAAATATAAATATGTAAATATTTACATGTTTATATTTACATATAGAAAAAATTGTGATAATCTTAACTAAGAAATTCTGTTTAATAAATTTATCGAGGAGGAGAGTAATGAATTTAACACAAAAAAGATGGATTATATTAATTGCAAGTTGTTTCATTAACTTATGTATTGGCTCAATATATGCATGGAGTGTATTCGCATCACCTATGGCAGAGCATTTAAATAGTATTACTGGAGCAACTTTTACAGCTGCTAGTTTAGCAATTGTATTTACAGTTACAAACTTAGTTGGACCTATTACTATGATTACAGGGGGAATGATAAATGATAAATTTGGTCCTAAAAAGGTTGTATTTGTAGGAGGATTAATTTTTGGTATAGGTATGATATTGGCAGGTTTTTCAAAGGGATTGCCTATGTTGGTTTTATCATACGGGATAATAACAGGTCTTGGGGTTGGCATGGTTTATGGCTGTACAATAAGTAATTCAATTAAATTCTTTCCAGATAAAAGTGGATTAGTTGGTGGTATAACAACAGCAGCTTATGGGTTTAGTTCAGTAATAATGCCTCCAGTTACTGATTGGATAATTAATAAATATGGAGTAACCACAGCATTTAAATCAATAGGTTTAGTATTTCTTGTAATTGTATGTGTTTCTTCTTTCTTTATTAAAAAATGTCCAGCAGATTTCACACCAGAAGGATGGATACCATCAGAGAAAAAAGGAAAGACAAGAGCTATTATTAATAAAAATTGGAAACAAATGCTTTCAACACCTATATTTTATCTAATGATTGTAATATTAACTTGTGGAGCTTTCTATGGATTAATGTGTGTGTCATTAGCATCTTCTCTAGCAACAAATATGATTGGCATGACAAGTTCAGACGCAGCTATAGTAGTTTCAATTTTAGCCTTGTTTAATACATTAGGTCGTATTGTTGCAGGATATATCTCAGATAAAATTGGTAGAATAAATACTTTAGCAGGTGCGTTAGTTATTTCAATTTTTGGTTTATTCTGTTTATTATTCTCGAGAGAAGGAGATATAGCAACATTCTATATTGGAATAATAATTATAGGTATATGCTTTGGTTCATTTATGGGAATTTTCCCAGGATTTACAGTAGATAAATTTGGACCTAAAAATAATAGTGTAAATTATGGAATAATGTTTATTGGATTTGCTTTTGCAGGATATATTGGACCTGCAGTGATGAAAAATGTATATGCTGCAGATGGCAATTATCAAAGGGCTTTCATTATAGCTATAATTATAGCTTTAATAGGTTTTATATTAACATTTTTATATAAATATATAAATAAAATACAAAATTTAAAAATAGAAAATTTAATGAAGGGAGATATAAAAGATGGAAAGAAAATATCCAAATCTATGTAAGCCAATTAAAATTGGAAATGTAGCATTCAAAAACAGAATGTTTTCAGCACCTATGGGGGGAACAGACATAACAGCAGATTGTACTATTGGTTCAAAATCAACAGCCTTTTATGAATTAAGAGCAAAAGGTGGGGCAGGTGCAGTTACAATTAGTGAATGTATGGTTCATCTAGAAACAGATGGTTCACATGCATATCATCTAGATTTAAAAATAGTTGACTCTTTAGCAAGTTTTACTTACACAGCCGATGCAATTCGTCGTCATGGAGCAATACCAAGTGTAGAGCTATCTCATTCAGGACAATATTCAGGAACTTATTTAGTTGACAAAGATAAGAAACGAGGATTATCACAATGGGGAGTAAGTCCTAGTGTTCGTCCTGATGGATTAGAGATAAAAGAACTTACAGAAGAAATAATTGCTGAAATAGTAGAGTCGTATGGAAATGTTGCAGCATTGGCTAAGAGAGCAGGGTTTGAGATGATTATGATTCATGGTGGACATGGATGGTTAATCAATCAATTCTTATCACCTTACTTTAACAAAAGAACTGACAAATATGGTGGTTCTTTAGAAAACAGAGTTCGTTTTGCTAAAGAAGTTTTAGATAGTGTTCGTAAAGCAGTAGGTCCAGGATTCCCAATAGAGTTTAGAATGAGTGGTTCTGAATTATTTGAGGGAGGGTATGATTTAGATTATGGAATAGAAATTGCTAAATTATTGGAATCAAGAGTAGATTTAATTCATGTATCAGCAGGTACATACCAAAGAGGGTTTGCAGTAACACACCCTTCTATGTTCCTAGAGCATGGATGTAATGTATACCTTGCAGAAGAAATTAAAAAACATGTAAGTATTCCAGTTGCTACTATAGGAGCATTAAATGACCCAGAAATGATGGAAGAGATAATTGCTAGTGGAAAAGCAGATGTTATTTATATGGCTCGTGCATTACTAGCTGACCACGAATTACCAAGAAAAGTTATGAGTAATCAAGATGAAAACATAGTAAAATGTCTAAGATGTTTCACTTGTATGGCAGAACGTGCTACCACATCTACAAGACGTTGCACTGTTAATCCACTTATTGGACGTGAATTAGATGGAACTGAAGTTGTTCCAGTATTAAAACCTAAAAAAGTATTAATAGCAGGTGGTGGACCAGGAGGATTGCAAGCAGCCATTACAGCTGCAAAGCGTGGACATAAAGTAATACTTTGTGAAAAGACTAATGAATTAGGTGGAATTTTAAAGGGAGAACAAGCACTTCCATTTAAGTACGAAATGTATGAATTAGGAAATACTTTTGGAAAAATAGCAAAAGATTTAGGTGTTGAAGTACGTTTAAATACAACAGTTACAAAAGAATATGTTGAAAATGAAAATGTTGATGCATTAATTATAGCAGTAGGGTCTGAACCTCTAGTTCCGCCAATAGAGGGGCTTGATGGAGAAAATGTAGTAATAGTTAATGACTATTACCTAGAAAAAGAAAAAGTCACTGACGAAGTAGTAGTTTTAGGTGGGGGATTAGCAGGGTGTGAAGCTGCAATTCACTTAGCTCAAGAAGGAAAGACTGTTCACTTAGTAGAGATGAGAGAAGAGCTTGCTCCAGATGCAAATATAAGACATCGTCCAATATTACTACAAGAAATAGAAAAACAAGGTATATATGTATATACAGAGCATAAAGGTTTAAGTGTAACAACAGAAGGTGTAGTATGTATGAATAAATCTGAAAATAAAATAAATATTCCAGGAACTTCGGTAATATGTGCACTTGGACAAAAACCAAGAAGAGAAGTGGTAGATACTTTACTTGATTGTGCTCCATATGTAGCTCAAATTGGAGATTGTGTGCGTGCTTCTACAATAACAAATGCAGTATACCAAGGGCATCATGCTGCGCTAGATATATAGTTAAAAGAGAAGTAGATAGTATTCTTTTATTAGAAAAAGGGAGTGTCTCAAAATGAACTTTTTAGTTCATGAGACATTCTTTTTTGTATGAAATAAAATAAGTCAGAAGATATTAAAGATGCAGTATTTCAAGTTATGAATGACAATGGATACAAAGAAAATGCAATTAAACTATCAAAAAGCTTTTATAATTCAGGAGATTCAAATTAAGCAAAATACTGACAGTGGGGTCTTTTAACCTACCAGTTGGGGCATATATATTGATGCTAAATATGAGGGATGTTATATTTTAATAAAAAAGATAACATCCTTTTTTTAGTGCATTATATTAAGTTTTAAACAATAAATGAAGGAGGATTAATATGAAAAAATATAAAGTTATTTTTATAGTATTAATTATAGGTATTCTAAGTGTAACAGGGTTTGTTGTATATAAAAACTACATTAAACCATGGAAAGATGCTGAAACATATATTGATAAGTATATGGTAAAGCAAGAGATTTCAAAAGATAATATAAAAAGTATTACAAAAGAAAAAGCCAAGAAAGCAAGTTATAAAGGAATACTATACAAAGTGTATTACAAAGATGACCCTCGATATGAGTATCAATATTTTTATAGTGATAATTATTATGCTCTATATGTAAATAAAGTAATGTTACAGATTTATGATATGGAAAATAATAATAAACTTTTAAGAAGTAATGAAGAATTAAAAGGTGTGAAGTATCCACCAATTTATCTTAAATATAAGTCAGATAAATGATTTATGACAAAATAGAAGGATTTTTATTAAAATTTATTTAAAAATATCACTAGAGTGTTTAAATAAAACTAAACTTAAGACTTTATATATAAACATATAATTTATGACATCTGAAAATTTTATAGTATTTAAGTAAATAAAAATATATGTAATAAATAAAAGTAGTGTATGATTAGTTTATTTATCTTTAAGCTTATGAAACCTATACAAGTTTATATATTAAATATATAGAATATAATTTTATAATTTGCTAAAATGAATAAAAGTATATATTAGAAAAGGTTGATTTATGAAAAATATATACATAATATTATCTTAAATATTAAAAGAGTATACTGCATAAAAAATAATAATCACTTATGAGTATTCCATAATAACTCATAAATGATTATTATTTAAGAATAAAGTACGTAACTGAATAAGAAGATTAAGAAAAATTTTAGCTTTGTTAAGAATAATTTAAGTATATAAATGTGTATGGGGTGGAATTAGTTGATAAAAATAGCAATATGTGAAGATGAAAAAGAACAACAAGAGTTGTTGAAAAGATATATAAATCAAATATTTGATGCATTGTCTGTTAAATGTAGATTGGAAGTATTTAATTCAGGGGAAGAATTACTTGAAAGATATTCAAAAGATACTGATATACTTTTATTAGATATACAAATGGGACAAATTAATGGAATCGATACTGCGAGAAAAGTTAGAGTACTGGATGACAAAGTAGAAATTATATTTATTACAGCATTAATAGAATATGCACTAGAAGGTTATGAGGTAAGGGCTTATAGATACTTAATAAAACCAGTAAAGTATAATAATTTAAAAGATAATATAATAAATTGTATAAAAGAAGTGGATATAAAAAATAAATATATTATGGTAAAAGCACAAGGGAGTCAAACTAAATTAAATGTAAGTGAAATAACATATATAGAAGTGCAAAAAGAAACTATAACTATACACACTTTAAATGAAGTTTATAAAATAAATGGTACAATGAGTAATATTGAAAAGGAAATAGATTGTAGTAGATTTTTTAGATGTCATAAGAGTTTTTTGGTTAATTTAGAGCATGTGAAAAGTATAAAACAGTATGTTGCTATACTTGAAAACAGCAAGGAAGTACCTGTTAGTAGGTATAGGTTTAAGGAGACAAAAGATAAATTTTTTGATTTAATAGAGGAGAAATTATGTTAGATAGTGTGTATAGCTTAGCTATTATAAATATGGTAATATTTATAGCTTTATTTTTTATGTTGATGAATAAAATTGGTTATACTTACAGATGCAAAACTAATATTCAACTTATATTAATTTTAATATTATCTGCAATCTTAATTATAAATGGTATGCCTTTTGGGATTGTGCCATTACATGCTTTAATAAGAATAATTTTAATATTATCTTTAATTTGTAAAATTACTTATCAGATTAACATAAAAAAAGCTACTATTAATTCTGTTATATATAGCTTGTTATATATTTTGATAGGGTGTAGTATGTATTGGATTTTACAGTTCTCATGGAAGTATGTAGGTCATTACATACTTAAAGCAAATACTGTAATAAATTTTATTATTATTTTTACAGGTGTTTATTTTTTTGATATACTACATAAAATTTATAATAATAAGAAGTATTATTTATATATAATTTTAACAATAACAGTTAATGTAGTTATAGTTTTATTTTTAAATATATCAACTGAAAAAATGGATGATTTATATACAATAGTAACAAAGAATCATATTGAATATAGTTATAATGTATATACAATGTATTTTTCACTTTTTATGAAAAATACATTTCCATATATTTTATTTATAGTAAATGTATTATTAATATCTATATTTATAAATTCTATAAAATCAGAAAAAGAAAAAATTAAAGCAGAATTTGTAAGTGAAAAGTTAGATATGCAGTATAAATACTATTTTACGGTAAAAGAATCACAAGAAAAAATGAGACAAGTATACCATGATATGAACAATCATATGAAAAATATAAAATCGCTAAAAAACAGTAGTGAGGACGTAAACAAATATATTAATAGTATAGAAGACGAAGTAAAAAATACTAAAAATATTTATAATACAGGAAATGTACTATTAGATATTATCTTGTATGAAAAAAGTAGATTATGCATGGAGAATAATATAGATTTTAATGTAGGCATAGATTTTAGTAAATGTGAATTTATAGAAATGATTGATGTAAGTAGTATATTTTCAAATTTAATAGATAATGCAATAGAAGCATGTAGTAATATTGATGACAATAATATAGAAAAATATATAACTATAAAAAGTACCTTTATAAAAGGATATTATATAATCAGATTTGAAAACAGTAAAATGAATAAAGTAATAATTAAAAATAATAAGATTTTTACTTCTAAAAAAGATAAATTTCTTCATGGCATAGGTATTGAGAGTATAAAATCTTCAATAAGAAAATACAATGGAGAATTAAAAATTAAGGATAGTGAGTATAAATTTATAGTTACTGCTCATATACCAATTGAATAAAAATTCAATAGATTAATGCATTTAAAAAGCTTATAAGCTAGTCTTTAATATGCTAGTTGGCGGTGAAAAAATACCACTTGTCGGACTTATATTGAATCAAAATTTTAGAAATGTTACCTTTACAAAAAAGGTAGCATTTTTTTATACAAGGATTTAATAGAAGAAGGAGGTAAAGTTTTGACTACATTTAAACTAGCAGTTTCTTATATGAAAAGACAAAAAGGAAAAACAGTAGCACTACTATCGTGTATAGTTCTTGCTGTAATGCTTATTTTTTCTATGATTGTGATTAGGGATTCTGGATATGATTCTCAAATAAAAGAGGCAAAGGATTTACATGGTGATTATCATATATGGTTTGAGGGGCTTGAAAAGGACAAAACACAAGACCTTACAAATGAAGAAGGTATATCAAAGTCAAACACTTCAAAAGAGCTATGTGAAGTTGTAGATAAAGAAAGTGGTGTTAAGCTTTATTTAAATTCATTTGACAAGGGTTTTCTAAGTTCTTTGGGATATAAAATAGATGGAAGAGAACCTATAAAAGATGGAGAAATAGTGATAGAAAAAGAAGCTACAAGCCAAATGGGGATATCTAACCCATTAAACAAAAATATAGATTTGATGCTTTTAAATAAGTATATTGATGACAATGGGATTAACCATATGGATAGTGCAAATAAAACATTCAAAGTTGTTGGTGTGATAGAAAAATTAGATAAATATTACGATAAATCTAGGTATAATATTACACTTCGAGCTTTTGTGTATAAAGACTCCAATTTGCCAATAAAAATAAAAGATACATATAATGGAACAATTTATCTTAAATCAGAGAAAAATATACCTCAATTTATAACTAAGATGACAAAAAAGATAGATACCAATGTCTTTAATCTGCATGAAAATGGTGAGGTTGACTTAGCAAAGAATCAAAGACAAAATTCAAAATTCAGCAAAGAAAATATTATAAATTCAGTGCTTTTAGTCATTGTATCAACTATTGTAATATACAATATTTTTAATATTATTTTTCAGGATATGACTAGTCAAATAGGTCTTATGAAATCTATTGGTATGTCAAATAAGAAAGTAAGAAATATGCTTGTTATTATGAGCTTTATCTATATAATTTTAGGAACTCTAGTAGGAATAGTATTTGGAATGATTTTTTCATGTGTTGGTTTAAGAGTAGTGTATGGATACAGCTCTATGCTAACAATACAAATATCTAGTGTAATATGTTCTTTTGCAGTTTCAATCATATCAGTATCTATTTCTAGCTTTATAGTAATTAAAAAATCCAGAAAAATGTCTATAATTGAGGCTATAAGGTCAAGTGATAAGTATGAAAAAAAATCAAAAAATGACAATAAAAAGATAGGTGGAAAAAGTAAAAATTTACTTATAAGTATGGCAACTAGAAATCTATGGAGAAATAAACCTAGAACAATATTAACAATATTAGCAATTACATTGGTTGGAATAATGTTTATCTTAAATCTAGGTGCTAAAAGTTTGCTAAAAAAGAATATGGAAGAGGGGATAACAGGTGGTTCATGGTCAATGTCATATGGAAGTGTTGATAAAACTGTTGAGGGAGATTCTAGAAGTTCAGAATCTTTATTTTATAAATTAGACAATAATTTAATACAAAAAGTGAACGACATGAAAGGTGTAAGGTATGTAGAACCACATTTTTATAATCATCGTGGCCATATTTTACTTTCTAAAAATAAGTTATCAAAAGCTTATCAAGATGAATTAGACAGAAAAAATTCCTCTTATCAAGAGGAACATAACAATGAATATCCACTTTTGATAAGAGGGTATAGTGATGATATGTTAAAGCAAAGACAAGAATTTATTGAAAAAGGGGAAAATATACTAAGTACTACATCTGGCAAGTACAAGAAAGTCATCTTAGTTAACAATACGAATTCGCAAGTTACACATTCTTTTGATGCAAAGATAATTGATGATGTGAAAATAGGAGATATTATAGAGATAAAGCTACCTGTATATAGAGATGGTATTGAAAAATATGAAAACTTTAAGGTAGAGGTTGGTGCTATCATGAAAGAATTATATGCATCAAGTCAGGATGGGAATACACAAGCTCAAGGGGCTCAAATGATATTTAAAGAAAATGACTATAAAGAATTAACAGGTCAAAAAGAGTATAATAAGCTTTTTGTCATAGTTGAAAAGGGACAATTATATTCTGTAGAAAGAAGATTAGAAGAAACCACTAAGAATTATGGATCTACTGAAATCAATGGAAAAGGAGAAGAACTAAAACTTATTGGAATGCAACAAAGTTCAGAAGAAAGACTTTCTGTAATATATCAGTTTTTGACTATATTAATACTTGCGGTGAATATTATTTTTATTATGAGAAGTAATATTATTGCAAGAAGAAAAGAGCTGGCAACCTTAAGGGCAATTGGAATGAGTATAAAAAGTATTAAAAAGATACTAATTATTGAAAGTCAAATGTATGGAATGGTAGCTTCTATAATAGGAGCTATAATTGCAACAGTATATCATAATTATGGTTTGGCTAAAACGAACAAAGTTCTTTTGGAAGGTGGATATACTAGGATAATAGAACCCAATATTCCTTTTTCTCAAATAATTATACTATTTACAATTTTTATTGCTATGGGATTTATTTCTATATATGTATCAAAAGATAAGATAGAAGGTACAACAATAACAGAAGGAATTTCACAAAATAATTAAGGCTATGGAATGACAAGATAAAAATGTAATACTATTTAGTGGGATTTAAATAAGAAGAATGGAGAACCGTATTATGAAAAAATTAGCTATAAAGAATATAAAGAAAGTATATGGAAAAGGGGATAATAAAGTATATGCATTAAATGGGATAGATTTAGAAATACAACCTAATAAATTTACAACTATAGTTGGGCAAAGTGGCTCAGGCAAAAGTACATTACTTCACTGTATGGCAGGTCTTGATAAACCTACAGATGGAAAAGTATTTATAGATGATTTAGATTTATATACCCTAAATGATGATAAGTTATCAAAGATAAGGAGAGAAGTGTTTGGATTTATATTTCAAAGTTACAATCTAATTCCAGTTATAAATGTTTATGATAATATAGTACTTCCCATTTCAATTAGTAAAAGAAAAATAGATAAAGACTATATAATAGATTTAATAGCTAAACTAGGTATAAAATCTCAAATTAATAAATTTCCTAATGAATTATCTGGAGGTCAGCAACAAAGGGTAGCAATTGCTAGAGCGCTTGCAAATAAACCTTCAATAATATTTGCGGATGAGCCTACAGGAAACTTAGATAGTAAAACAACTAATGAAGTTGTGAGACTTCTAAAACTCTGTGTATATGAGTATAAACAGACATTAGTTATGATAACTCACAATGCTGAAATAGCTAATAATTCAGATAATATTATAAATATTAGTGATGGTAAAATAGTATCAATTTAGTATATGAACTTTGTAAGATAATCGCCTAACAGAGTCTGTAGTTATATAATTAAAAAAATATTTAGGAAATCGTTGACAGATTTACATAGATAGTATAAGATATAGGATATAAAATTAAACAAAAAAGAATTCTAATTATGGCGATGTAGTCATAATTTTGAGTATGTTACTGATTAGCAGGCAGAACTCAAGTATATATGTGAAAAATAGAGGAATACTCTATACATATATGCTTGGGTTCTTTTTATTGAAGGGAGGAATATATGAAAATAGTTCAGATTTTAAATAACAATGTAGCCTTAGTAAAAAGAGGTAAAAACGAAATTATTGTATTTGTCAAAGGAATTGGCTTTAAAAAAAGAGTAGGACAAGTGATAAATGAAAATGAAATAGAGAGAACTTATATACTAGATTCATACGATATGCTAGAACACTTTAGTTATCTACTACAAAACTCAGATTCTAACAATATAGTTCTTATTAATGAAATAATTGAACATGGTGAGAAAGTTTTAAATATAAAATCAAGTGATTATCTAAGTTTAACCTTACTAGACCATTTAGAGTTTTTACTTAAAAGATGTGAAAAGAATCAATTTATAAAAAGTCCTTTGGTATGGAATGTTAAAAGGTTTTATCCAAAACACTTTGAAATTGGCATGTATGCACTAAAATTAATTGGTGATAGTAAGGGAATTAATCTTCCTGATGATGAAGCAGTATCAATAGCACTTCATTTTGTAAATATGGAGGTAAATAAAAAATCTCATGATGACACAGTTGTGGAACTGAGAACTTTAGGAGATATAGTTTCGATAATAAAATATCACTTTAATGTAGAGCTAGATGAAACTTCAACAAGCTATATGAGATTTACCACTCATCTACAGTATTTTATACAAAGAATTATGTCAGATGAAGCTTCAACAGATGAAGATAATTCAATAGATTTATATAGACAAGTAAGTCAACTTTATCCAAAGTCATTTGGAAGTGTTCAAAAGATAAGAAAATATATAAAATCACAATTTAATGTCGACATATCTATAAGTGAAGAAACTTATTTAATGTTGCATATAAATAGGGTGACTCAAAGACTGGAGGCAAAATCAGATGAAGTATAAAGATTTAAATGAAAATATAATAAAACTTATAGGCGGAAAAGAAAATATAAAGTCGGTAGCACATTGTGTTACTCGTTTAAGACTTACCTTAAATGATAGGAGCATTGCTCAAACAGAAGAAATTAAAAAATTAAAAGGAGTAATTGATGTAGTTTCTAATGATGTTGCTTATCAAATTATAATAGGTACTCATGTTGTAGATGTATATAACGAGTTTATGTCTATGATAGGTTTAAGTTCAAGTGAATCAAGTGTAAAAGGTGAAAGAAAAAAGGGAATTAGAGGTGTCAAAGGTATATTTAATTCCATCTTTGTGGTAGTCTCAGAGACTATGACTTCAGTAATTGAAGTACTACTTGCAGCCGGTATACTTGCAAGTATATTAGCACTTTTAAATATGTCTGGTATACTTCAGAGTGATAGTCCTACATATCAAATATTAGATACATTAAGAAGTGCTACATTTCACTTCTTACCAGTATTAATTGCAATAGCATCAGCAAAAAGACTTAATGTAAATCCTTATATAGCAGTAGTGTTAGCAGTTACGTTATTATCTTCATCAATAGATGGTGTAGAAGGATTAAGTTTATTTGGTATAAATTTACAGGCTACAACTTATGCAAACAGTTTTATTCCAATACTTTTAGGAGTATGGTCAATGGGAATTATAATTGGAGGTTTGAAAAAAATCTTACCTAAAGCACTACACTATTTTTTAGTTCCAGTATTATCTTTAATAATAACTCTATCAGTTACATTAACTGTATTTGGACCTATTGGTATGTGGATTGGTGATGGACTAAACTATGCATGTATGTTTTTAATTAATACATTAGGTAATTGGAGCGTTGTTGCATTATATGCGGCTTTACAACCACTCTTAATAGTTTTTGGTGCGGCAAATTTTACTATGCCTATAGCTTTAAATTCTGTGACAACATTAGGGTATGACCCAATTTTTATGGGTGCTGCAACGATATCTGATATTGCAGTTTGTGGTGCAATGTTTGGATATTTCTTAAAAACTAGAGATAAAGAACAAAAGCAATTATTTGGGACAGTAAGCTTTAGTGCACTTATGGGAGTTACAGAGCCTTCAGTGTTTGGTGTGTTTATGAAATATAGAAGACCATTTGTAGCAGTAATGATAGGTGGAGGTATAGGTGGTTTAATAGCAGGCTTAGCACAAGTTAAAACATATGGAATGGTTTGGGGATTAGCTGCATTACCAACATATCTTGTTGGAGGAGAGGTATCTAACTTTACATTTATGATAATAGGTGTAGTAGTATCATTTGTGGCAGCAACATTAGCTTCTTACTTATTAGGAATACCTTCAGATGAAAAAGAATTAGAACTAGTAATCAACGAAAATAACTCAAGAACTATTAGTATTGGAAATGTTGCAAAAGGTCAGGTAATTGCACTTGAAGAAGTTAATGATAAGGCATTTTCCTCTGGGGCATTAGGTAAAGGGATTGGAATTATACCTAGTGAATCAAAATCAACTGTTATGTCTCCTGTAGATGGAACTATAACTATAGTATTTCCAACTAAACATGCCTATGGTATAGTGACTGATGAAGGAGTGGAAATATTAATTCATATTGGGATAGACACTGTAAATCTAGATGGAAAGTTCTTTGAAAGTCTAGTAACACAAAATCAAAGAGTTAAAAAAGGAGATGTTTTAGCAGTATTTGAATCTGATAAAATTATAGAGGAAGGATTTGATTCAACTATAATAACTGTAGTTACAAATACTAGTGATTATTTAGATGTAATTTCATCAAATGATGAATCAGAAGAACTATTAACTGTAATAGTATAAATTTTAGGAGGAGAAATTCATGAATTTTAAAGATACATTTTTCTGGGGAGGAAGTATTGCAGCTCATCAATGTGAAGGTTCATGGGATATTGATAACAAAGGACCTGCAATTATGGATTTTGTAACTAAAGGCTCTTATGAAACACCAAGAGTAATTACTGATAAAATAGAAGAAAAATTAGATTATCCATCTCACAATGGAATTGATTTTTATAATAGATATAAAGAAGATATAGCTTTATTTAAGGAAATGGGATTTAGCGCATTAAGAATATCTATAGATTGGTCAAGAATTTTTCCAAATGGGGATGATGAGAACCCCAATGAACTAGGGATTAAATACTATGAAGGTCTAATAGATACTTTAATAGAAAATAATATAGAACCTATTGTAACACTATATCATTTTGAATTACCTATGAACTTAGTACATAAATATGGTTCATGGAATAGCAGAAAGCTCATAGATTTGTATTTAAAGTATAGTGAGACTGTAATAAGAAGGTTTGATGATAAAGTAAAGTACTGGGTTACATTCAATGAGATGAACCATATTGACCCTCAAACAGAGCACTCGGATATTTTTACTTATATGATAGCAGGTATTAAATATAGTGAAATAGAAAATAAAGCTCAAACACTGGCAAATGTAGGGTACAATATGACTTTAGCAGGTGTAAAGGTTGCAAAGTTGGCTAGAGAAATCAATCCAAGTAATAAAGTTGGATGTGTATTTGGACTAAATCCAATTTATCCATACAATTGTAATCCTAGTAATGTATTAAATGCATTTTTAGATAATGACCGTGACTATTATCAAATTGATGCAATGTGTAATGGAAGGTTTCCTCAATATAAATTAAAAGAATATGAAAAAAATAATATAAATATTGAAGTGACTGATGAAGATAAAAAAGCATTTGAAGAAGGTAGGTTAGATTTTATAGGGCTTAATTATTATTTTTCAAGTGTGTCTACTCCAAAAGAAAATTTATCAGGTGATAAATCTTTATTTGGGGGAATTCAAAATCCAGATTTGGAACAAAGTAAGTGGGGATGGGCAATAGACCCTATAGGTTTAAGATTTACTTTAAATTATATTTACAGAAAGTATCAATTACCTATATTAATTACAGAAAATGGTTTAGGGGCATATGATAAAATCGAAGAAGATGGAACTATAAATGATGATTATAGAATTGAGTATTTAAGTAAGCATCTATCTCAAATGAAATCTGCAATTGAAGAGGATAATGTTGAATGTTTTGGATATTTAATGTGGGGACCAATTGACTTAGTCAGTGCAACTACAGGTCAGATGAGCAAAAGATATGGATTTATATATGTTGACTTAGATGATGAAGGCAAAGGAAGTTTTAAGAGATATAAGAAAAAATCATTTGATTGGTATAAAGAGGTAATAAAATCTAATGGAGATAATTTAAATTCATTAGGTATGTAAAGTAAAATGTGTATTCTCCGTGGTAATAAAGAAGCTAAGTATAATTACTATCATTGGAGGTACACATTTTTTATGTATAGTAAAAACATCTGATTCTATAATCAACTAAACTGTACTAAATGGTGATAATTAAAAACTTAAATATAGCTATACAGGGAGAAGGAACATTTTTTATATTTAGAAAAAGAAGTATTAAAAAATATATTGAAATAAATATTTAAAAATGATTTTATCTACAAATATAAACAAAGTATAATATAAACTATCATTTTAAGATTTATTTGAAGGTGGTGGTTTATAAATGGGAGTACTCTTAAATAGGTTGTTAAATATTTTAAACAATGGAAAAACTGAATCTACTTACTATCATATAGCAAACATTTTAATATGTAATTATGACAAAATTAAAGATATGACAATATCAGAAGTAGCAGAATTATGTTTTGTTTCAAAGTCAACAATATCAAAGTTTACAAGATATATTGGATTTGAAGATTTTTCTGATTTAAAATCTGCAGCTGAATATAAAAGTAATAAAAATCAAAATATATTAAATTATAATGATAATATACTAGGATATCTTGATTGTCATAGTGTTGAAGATTATATAAATGCGATAATGAAAGATTTAGAAGATTTAAAATCAAATATTCAATATAATAAAATAGATGAATTAGCCAAAGATTTAATTAAGTATAAAAGTATTGCAGCATTTGGTGTGCTTTATTCTCAGTCTGCCGCTGTAGATTTTCAAACTAAGTTAGCTTATAACAATAAATATATTTTTTCTAGAATAGATGATGTAAAACAGCATGAATTTATTAGAAATGCAAAAGAGGATACTTTAATAATTATATTTACAAACTCTGGTGATTATATAAAGAAATATCAGCTGATAGGAGGGAATATAGATAAAGGCGTTTTTAAAGAAACAAAAGCTAAGATTGTTGCAATTACATCAAATAAAGAACTAGAAAAAAGTCCATATGTTGATTTATGTATCTGTTTTGGACATAAATCAAGTGTTCAAACACATCCTATAATATATCAGGTAATTACAGATACTATTGTATCTAGATATAAAGAACTAATAAATAGCAAAAAAACGTGGTGACTTAAATATTATACCACGTTTTTTTGTTTATATAATAAAGTTTCCAAAAATCGAAAATTATAAGGTAAAAAAAGTATGATGATATAATTCAATTACAATAATGAAAACGATATCTAAAAAGGATTATGAAAGGAGAGAATCATATGGCTAAAAAAGACTACCGAGATTTAGCAAAAAAAATTGTTAAAGAAGTTGGAGGAGTTGAAAATGTAAACTCATTATTTCATTGTGTTACAAGGTTAAGATTCAAACTTAAAGATGAATCTCTGGCAAATAAAGAAGTTATTAAAAAAATGAGTGGTGTATTAACAGTTGTAGAGGGAAATGGTCAATTTCAAGTTGTTGTAGGTAATCATGTATCAGATATATTTAATACTATATTAAATATATATCCTGAAATAAAGAGTGAAAAAGGAAATAACAATGATAAAGGTGAAGAGAAGACTGGGAATATACTTACACGTATGTTTAATGTAATGTCGTCGATATTTAATCCAATAATCATAGCACTTGCAGGTGCGGGTATGATTAAAGCTCTACTTGTAATCTTGACCACATATAACTTCATGAGTACAGAGTCAAGCACTTATAGTATTTTAAGTGCTACAGGAAATAGTGTGTTTTATTATTTACCATTATTCCTAGCATATAGTTCAGCAAAAACATTTAGATGTAATACATTTATATCTCTTGCTATAGTTGGGGCTTTAATGGAACCAAACTTTACAGGGCTTATGCAAAACACGGGAGATGTAGTTAGTTTCTTTGGGATACCAGTTGTTCTTATGGGATACTCAGGGACAGTTATACCAGCAATCCTTACTATTTACATTTATAGTCATATAGAAAGATTATTAAAGAGATTTATACCAAATAGTATAGAGATATTCACTTTATCTATGGTTGCTTTATTAATAATGGTACCATTATCATCTATGGTGATAGGACCAGTTGGAGTTATATTAGGAAATGGGATGGGAGATATAATAAATTTCTTAAGTGATAAGAGTGGTCTTTTAGCAGGTGCCATTGTAGGGGCAGGATGGACATTTTTAGTAATGATGGGAATTCACTGGGGAGTAGTTCCTATAATGATAAATAATATAGCAAACTTAGGATATGACGTTATAAGACCTATGATAGCAGCAGCTACTTTTGCTAGTGCAGGTGTAGCACTAGGAATATTCTTTCGCTCTAGAAATAAAGAAATAAAAACATTTGCAGTATCAGCTATGATACCAGCATTATTAGGTGGTATAACAGAACCTATAGTATATGGACTAAGTGTGAAATACAAAAAACCATTAATAGCACAAGTAATAGCTGGAGGTATAGCAGGAGCATTTATGGGATTATTCAAAACAAAGGCAATAGTGTATGTATTCCCAGCACTTACTACTCTACCTGCATTCTTTGGAGATACATTTGTCATATACATAATGGGTATAGCAATGTCATTCTTTTTATCTGCAATTTTAACTTATATATTAGGTTTTGAAGAAGAAGTAATAGAGAAAGAAAATAAAGTACAACCAAGTAATAATATAGTGTTGCCAGTTTGTATTGAAGGTACACTAGTAAACCTTGAAGATGTAAATGATTCTGTATTTGCAAGTAAATCTATGGGAGATGGTATAGCGGTAATACCTTCAAAAGGGATAGTAAAAGCTCCAGAAGATGGGACTATAGAAGTTGCTTTTCCAACTGGTCATGCAATAGGAATGAGATTTGATGATGATACTGAAATATTAGTTCATGTAGGTATAAACACTGTTGAAATGAATGGTGAAGGATTTGAACTTTTGGTAAGACAGGGAGATAGAGTTAAAAAAGGTCAAGAGTTAATTAAATTTGATATAGAAAAGATAAAAAGAAAAGGCTATGACATAACTACCATGATAATAGTAACAAGTGGTCAGTATGAAGTTATAAATAATATATCAAAAGTAGTCTTAGGGGAGGCATAAAATGGGTTTTCAAAAGAATTTTTTATGGGGAGGAGCAATAGCTGCAAACCAAGCAGAAGGAGCATATGATGAAGATGGAAAAGGTTTAAGTATATCAGATGTACTTTCAGTAGGAAAAGGACGTTTTGATAATATCAAATTAGAAATAGATGAAAGTAAGTATTATCCAAGTCATGAAGCAATAGATTTTTACCATACATATAAAGAAGATTTAAAGGAATTATCGGATTTAGGGATGAAGTGCTTTAGAACATCAATAGCATGGAGTAGGTTATTTCCTAATGGAGATGAAAATGAAGCAAATGAAAAGGGTTTAGAGTTTTATGACAATTTGTTTGATGAAATGATTAAGTATGGAATGGAGCCAGTAGTTACAATATCTCATTTTGAAACACCATTAGGTTTAATAAAAAATTATGGAGGCTGGAAAAATAGAAAGCTTATAGATTTTTATGAAAACTATTGTAATGCAATATTCAAAAGATATAAGAATAAAGTAAAATACTGGATGACTTTTAATGAAATAAATCATGCTCATACACTGCCTCTTATAGCAGCAGCTATAGAGATAAAAGAAGATGATACTAAACTTCAAGATATATATCAAGCTAGTCATAATATGTTAGTAGCTAGTGCAAAAGCAGTTATAAAAGGACATAAAATAAATAAGAATTTTAAAATAGGTTGTATGTTATCACTATCACCTATTTATCCAGCATCTTGTAAACCAGAAGATGTATTTGAATCTTATCAATTAAGACGTAGGTCTTTATTTTACAGTGATATACATATGTTAGGAGAATATCCAGCATATTTTGAAAGAATAATTAGTGAAAACCACTTAAATATACATATGGAATATGGGGACAAAGAAATACTTAAAAAAGGTGTTTGTGATTATGTAGGGTTTAGTTATTATAGGTCATCACTTCACGAAGTTGGTATGAAAATACTAGGAAATACAGGTGGAATTTTAGGTAAGAAAAATCCATATTTAAAAGAAACTAAATGGGGATGGCCTATAGACCCATTAGGATTAAGATATGTATGCAATGAACTTTATGATAGGTACCATAAACCGTTATTTATAGTTGAAAATGGTCTAGGAGCAAGCGATGAGATTGAAACAGATGGAAAAATATACGATTATGAAAGAATGGAATATTTAAAGAAACATGTTGAAATGATGAAAGAAGCAATAAAAGATGGTTGTGAAATAATGGGATATACTTGGTGGGGACCAATTGATATAGTGTCAGCAGGTACAGGTGAGATGAAAAAGAGATATGGATTTGTATATGTAGACAAAAATAATGATGGGTCAGGAACACTTAAAAGAATGAGAAAGTGTAGCTATGATTATTACAAACAAATCATATCAACAAATGGTGAAGATTTAGAAATTAAAGAGAGGGTTGAGAAATATGAAAAATAAATATAAATTTCCAGAAAATTTTTTATGGGGAGGAGCAATAGCTGCAAATCAAGCAGAAGGAGCTTGGAATATTGATGGAAAAGGAATGTCAGTAGCTGATATAGCTAAGTACAAGCCTAACATAGATATAAAAGACTATAAAAGTCAATGGCATGTGGGAATCAAGGATTTGAAAGAAGCTATGAATGCAGAAGAAGATACTTTTTATCCTAAAAGAAGAGGTATAGATTTTTATAATAGATATAGAGAAGATATAGCTTTGTTTAAAGAAATGGGATTTAAAACATTAAGAGTTTCAATAGCTTGGACTAGGATATTCCCAAAGGGTATAGAAGAAGAGCCAAACGAAAAAGGGCTTCAATTTTACGAAAATTTATTTAAAGAGTTAAGAGTAAATGGTATAGAGCCATTAGTTACATTATCACACTATGAAATGCCAATATATTTAGTAAATAATTATGATGGGTGGGTATCTAGAGAAGTTATAGATATGTTTATAAAATATTCAAAAGTATGTTTTAAGAGGTACAAAGACTTGGTAAAATACTGGTTAACTTTCAATGAAATTGATAGTGTATTTCGTCATGCATTTACTACAGTAGGGGTGTTAGAAGAAAAATATAAAAGTAAAAGAGAAACAGAAGAAGCAATATACCAAGCACTACATCACCAATTTGTAGCAGCTTCATTAGCTACAAAGTATTGTCATGAGATAATACAAGATTCTCAAGTTGGATGTATGGTTACTAAGACTTTAACTTATGCAGAAACATGTAATCCAGATGATGTAATATTAGCTCAAAGAGATAATAGAAATAACTCTATGTATAGTGATGTACAAGTGTTTGGAGAGTATCCTATTCATATTAAAAGATATTGGGAGAAAAATAATATAAATATAAAAATGCTTGAAGGGGATGAAGATATATTAAAACAATATACAGCAGATTTTGTTGCATTTAGTTATTATATGTCAATGGTTCAAAGTATAAATGCTGAAAAAAGAGAGAAAGTTGGAGGAAATTTAGTAACAGGTGTTAAGAATCCATATTTACCAACTAGTGAATGGGGATGGCAGATAGATTCTAAGGGCTTAAGAATAGCACTTATTGATTTATATGATCGCTATAGAAAACCATTATGGATAGTTGAAAATGGTGTAGGGGCATATGATACTGTAGAAAATGATGGTTCGATAAATGATGATTATAGAATAGAATATTTTAAAAATCATTTTGAACAAATAGCTATAGCAATAGATGAAGGTGTTGAATGTATGGGTTATACATCTTGGGGATGTATAGATATTATTAGTGCATCGACGTCTCAAATGAGTAAACGTTATGGATTCATATATGTAGACCAAGATGATATGGGAAATGGTACTAAGAATAGAGTTAAGAAAAAATCATTTTATTGGTATAAAAATGTAATAGCTACGAACGGAGAAGTTTTAGATTTCTCTACGGATATGGTAGTAGGGTAGGAATAAGATAATAGGAATAAGATAAATAGAAGTTAGGTACTACTCTAATTAGTATCTAGCAATACATTTAAAATAGAGTGTGGGGTTTTTAAAATAAAGTGTGTATTCTTCCTAAAGTAATGACAACTAAAGTTATTATATAAAGGAGAATACACATTTTTTATATTTATACTTAAGTAAATATTTAGACATGTTCATAGTATGATTTATTCCTTACATAAAAATAGTATGATTTACTCACCAGATAAATCTATAAAATTTCTGGAAAAATGTCAGAATATATTGACAAAGAAAAGGTTTGAAATTATAATTTATGTTAAGAATAGTTTGACAATATAAAAACGAGTGTTTTTATAAGGAGCAAAATTATTTTTATTGTTAATTTAAGAATAATTTAGGACTACTGTTGAGGTGAAGGTATAGACGTCATTATATGATAAGTTATACTTATCTAGAAAGAGTTTTAAAGTATAGTTTATCATTGATTTAATATAATAAATGATTTTTGTTTCTAGGAATAATTTCTGGGAATAAGATATCTAAATTCACTTAGAAATAATCTGATTTACAAAGGAGGGGATGCGCCAGTAGATAAAGTTTGTACATAGAGAAGACTTAAAATGAAGTTTATTCTGATAATATTAATTTAATGGGTGCATTATTATTTTATTTTAAGCACTTTAAGAATAATTTAAGACGTTTATAAATATACATTATATATTTAATATTTAAATAAATGTAAGTCTTCCAACATGTATACTAAGATTGAAAATAGCTGTAGTACAATTCTGCATTTATAAAATGATGTAGAAAGTAAAAATTAAAAAGAAATCTAGTAAGTTAATAATTACAGTCAACATTTAAAGAGTTAACTATAGCTATATCTATTTAGGTATTTTAGGAATAATTTAAGACGTATAAAATATCATCAAAAAATATCAAGCTATACCATATGTAGTTAAGAATAACTACAGAATATACATTTTATAATTATTGTTTTATTGATAAAAAATTATTATATTTAGGAGGAAACAACAATGGAAAATTTTTGGAATCCGCTTACTTGCTTTACTGTATCTGTAATGATTTATGCTTTTAGTGAGTTTTTATCTAAGAAAACAAAAGGTGCAATTTCAACATTGCTATTTGTATGTATTATATTTTTACTAGGATTTTGGACAAATATTTTACCAAAAGACATTACAGGAGCATCAGGGATATTAGCTGCAATGAGTAACTTTGGTATAGCTTTATTAATAACTAACTTAGGAACACTTATAAATCTTGAAGACTTATGTCATGAATGGAAAACGGTTGTAATTGCATTAGTAGGTATTGTAGGAATAGGGGTTGGTTGTTTAACAGTAGGTAGTATGTTATTTGGTAGAGAGTATGCTTTAATAGCAGCACCTCCAATAGCAGGTTCTACTGTTGCCGGTATTATTGTAACAACTGTTGCAGAAGCAGCAAATAGACCTGAACTTGCAGCATTTGTAATTCTAGTATTATCATTTCAAAAATTCTTTGGTATTCCGATAACTACATATTGTATAAATAAAGAATTAAAATTTAAAAGAGATAGTGGAGATTTCTTAAAAGATGAATCAAAAAGTAATTTTAAGCTTCCAAGCATGAGAATTTTTAAAGAAGATTTAGGTAAAAAATCATCTACTCTAGTGTATCTTGCAAAGCTTTCATTTGTTGCTATGATTGGTAATTTTGTAGGATTGGCTACTTTAATACCAGGATTTACTCCTGCAAACTATTATTTAAATCCCAACATAGCATGTTTGTTAGTGGGATTGATTTTTACACGAATAGGTTTTTTAGAAAAAGGAATTTTAGATAAATCTCAATCTAATGGAATTATAATGTTTGGTTGTATGTTAATGTTACCTGGAGGACTTGCTAAGGTAACTCCAACAGCATTGTTTGGGATGATTGTTCCAACTATAGGAATACTTGTTGTAGGCTCTGTATTCATAATAATATTTACTGCAATTGTAGGAAAGCTATTGGGATATTCTCCAAGAATGTCAGCTGCAATTGGCGTAACTTGCATGCTTGCTTATCCAGCAACACAGATAATTTCTAATGAAGGTATTGATGCTATGGAAGGAACTGAAGAAGAAAAACAAAGGGCAACAGATTATTTGTTACCAAAGATGATTATAGGGGGATTTGTTACTGTAACTATTGCATCAGTGGCATTTGCTAGTATAATAGGTCCAATTATATTTGGTTGATAGTAAATAGACTTATATGAGGTTATCTTTAGTTAATAAAAACATAGATAAATATAGTTATTTATAGTAAAATATAGTCAAGAGGTGATTATATGAAAAACAATAACTATAAACCA
>NZ_OEZH01000037.1 GCF_900243075.1 Clostridioides difficile | reverse complement strand
ATACAATTAAAAAACGGAATGAGTCCGATTGAATATCGAACTCATTCCGAGTAAAGATAGCCTTTTTTAAGTCTGTCTACTTGACAGGGACATATCCACTTTTGAGACAGCCTCTTCTATGTAAATAAATTTCCATTCTATTTTGAAATATCCTAATTTGACTTATAATTTGTTGAAACTAAGAGTAATAAATTAGACTTCATAAGTGTATATTACAATTAGTTGCTTATTAGCAAAATTTATTTTTAACTAGTCTTATTTTGTATGTTGAACATATTCTATAATAGTTCCATCTGGATGTCTTAATGTCATATTATATCCTGTAGGAACTTTTTTCTTATCTCTTACCACAACTGCTCCATTATCCAATAGATAACTTCTCCATTCATCAACAGAGTCAACCATAAAAGTAGATTTCGTTTCTATAAATGGTTTGAGAGCATCATCAGAGCCAGATAACAGTAAGACATTTCCTATTTGTGCTAGTTCCAAACCAACTTCTTCATAAGAAAAACGCAAAGAACATTTTTCTTTTAAGAGATTCTCATAAAAAGGTATCGCCTTTTCTATATCTTGAATATAAAAACGTGCTAATATATCATATATTTTCATATTTCCCCCCTATATATCTATACTATTTCTTCTAAATTATACCACTCTACAAATTATATAACAATAAATTAAGTATCCTTGACTACCTTAAATACACTTTCACAATGTGTTTTAGCTATTATCAGAATACAAAAATTAAACCTCTTTATTACCATTAGAATAAAATTTATACAGTAAATATTCTTTTTGTTATCACATAATAGACAATAATTTTTTAATCTCTATATAATAGGTAACATCATTTTCGTAAGATATTCACTAGGTGGACGATTGATATCATTCAAATACTGATAATATATATCGCCATGAAGTTTATATCCACTGTTCTTTGCCCATGAAAATAAGTCCTCTAGAGTAGGGTCTTGTAATTCATAAGGTCCTAAATCAATTGCAGTTATTATTTTCTGTGCAGGAACAATTCTTTGTAGAATTTCATTTTTCCCATCTATATAAGTAGATACAGGAAACCCTACTTCAACATCCAATTTGGCTAAATCCATGTTATGAAAACATACAATTGGTGCTCCTGAGGATAAGATTCCTCTCTCCTCCAGATATTTAGAAATTTTTTTTAAACTTTGCTTCGAAAACTCTGAAAACTCTACCATAAAGTCAATTGTTTTTCGTATTGCTAAAATACAGTACTCAGGCTGTTCAGCTATTGTTATATTAGATATTCTAGTCATTTTATCCCTCCATTACTTTATTTTCATTTCTAGTATTTTTTCCTAAAATTTACTGTTTATCTAATTATTTCCTATGAATATATAACAGAATCTCCTTTCATTTCTTATATTGAAAGTATAACAAAAACAACCTTATCATGCTTGTCACACAGTGCTCTTATAACCAACGCATACTTAAAAGACTTGCCTAATTTTAAGGCAAGTCTGAAAAGAAATCTTGTTTTTTTATAAAAAATTTATACAAACAATTCAAATATTAAAATAATAAACCAATATAAAACTATAAATTTAAACTTATTAATATCAAATATTAGAATTCAAACAAGTTTCAGGTTCATCTTCTATTTTTGCTATTTTAAACTTACATGCAATTAATACTAGAGATACTATTGGATTTATAATATTTAATAAAGCATATGGACCATATGTTAATGCAGATACACCTAATGTCGCTGTTATATACGCTCCACACGTATTCCATGGTACTAGTGGAGAAGTTAAAGTTCCACTATCTTCTAAAGCTCTTGATAACATCTTAGGATGTATACCTCTCTTTTTATATTCCTTATTATACATTCTTCCTGGTATAACTATGGATAAGTATTGTTCACCTGCTATTATGTTAGTAACCGTACAAGTTACCATCGTACATAATACTGTTCCAAATACACCCTTTGCTAATCTTAATAAAGAAGAGGCTACTACTTCAAGCATACCAGTTTTTTCTAAAATACCTCCAAGAGATAGAGCACATATTGTTAAAGATACAGTAGACATCATGTTCATAATGCCACCTTTAGATAATAAAGCATCTACCTCTTCTATTTGTGTTGATGAAACATATCCATTTTGTGCTGCGTCTAATATCGTATTCATAGATTCTCCTTGAAAAACTACTGCAAACAATATTCCCAATACAACACCCACTATAAGCCCAGGTATAGCAGGAACTTTAAATATAACTAGTCCAATTACTACTGCTGGAGCTAATAATAATACTGGCGATAAAGTATTAAATGTAGAATCTAATGTAGACCTAATTAGTTCTATTTGTTTTATATCTAGTGCTTGACCTGAATACTTCATTCCGATTACACCATAAATTACTAAACAAATTAATAATGATGGTATAGTTGAATATAGCATATATTTTATATGTGTAAACAAATCTGTTCCTGCCATTGCTGGAGCTAAGTTAGTTGTTTCAGATAAAGGTGATAGTTTATCTCCAAAGTAAGCTCCAGATATTATAGAACCTACTATTAATCCAACTGGCATACCTAGACTTTGACCAATTCCTAAAAGAGCTACTCCTACTGTACCCATTGTACTCCAAGATGAACCTGTCGCAAGAGATACTATTGCACAGACTAGTGTTGATGCTACTAAAAAAATATTTGGTGATAAAATTTTTAGTCCCCAGTAAATCATACATGGAACTACTCCACTTACTATCCAAGTTCCTATAAGTACGCCTATTATAATTATGATTAAGATTGCTTGCATTGCCATCTTTATACTGTCAAACATACTTAATTCTAACTCTTTCCATTTAAATCCAAGCCTATATACAGCTACAAGTCCTGCTACTGCTGCGGCTCCTATTAGTGGTACATGGGGTGATGAGCCATATATTAATACTCCTAGACTTAAAAATAATATCAAACAAGTAATTGGTATCATTGCATCAAACAGACTTGCTTTTCTACATTCTCGCTCTTTCATAAAATAATTTCCTCCTAATTATTTGAACACTACACTATAATTTTTTTTGAAACATATTCACTTGTACTAGATGACATGACACCTCCATAAGTTAAAAAAAATTCCACATTATCACCTACTTTATAATTATGATTTGTGTTACTTACATCTAATATCATGTGGTCTGAACTTGCTCCTAATATTTTTATATAAGTGTCTATTGGAATTAAAGAGTCAATATTTATATCCTGTTTACCTATAGCTATGATTGCCCTTTTTAAGATTCCCTTATCTTCATAAACAGGCTTATTTCTAAAAGCATCAACTCCTATTTCTCCAATAGGAACTGATGGCTTTTCTTTACATTCAACTACTTGGCATATTAATTTAAATGCATCTTGATATGTCCCATGTATATTTTTACCGTATGCTGTTTCTCTACCAAGTAAAATCGATTCGCCTATTCTCAAATTAGTAATACCTTCTGGCATACTATCACTTGTTATTAGATGTATGGAACTTGAATTACCTCCAGATACTATTTCTAGATTTATTCCAAATTTCTCTTCTATTTTTTGTGCTATACCTACTAGTCTACCTATATTTTCTCTAGATGGTATAATAGCTCCATAACAAGTTAAATTTGTAGCTATACCAATTATTTTAATATTTTTTAATCTTACTATCTCTCTTACATTATTAAAAAAGTCTTCTTCATAAAAATATCCTTCTCGTAAATCCCCTAAGTCAAACATAAGGACTATCTTATGAACAATATTTTTACTTTCACATAATTCATTTAATTTCTTTATTGTTCCTAACTCTGAATTAAAACTAATATCACAATAATTTATAACCTCTTCTAATTCACTTAGCATTGGGATTCTAATCAATATTTTAGGTAAGTTTATGTCTTGTAATTTTTTTAAGTTTTGTATTCTTGAATCTGCTATATGGTCTATTCCTTCACTACATACTGCTTCTACTATTTCTTTTTGTGCACAAAATGATTTAGTAACAAAAGATATCTTAATATTTCTTTCATGACACATCTGCGAAATTACTTTTGCATTATGCTTTAACTTTTCTATATCTATTTCTAACCTAGGGTACATAATCTTTCCTCCTCAAAATTCAAACTTTTTAATAGGAGCTTAAGAGATGCTTCTTCATATTTTTTAGATAAAACACCCATAGATGCCATAATATAGTCATTATCTATCAATATTTTTGTTTTTTCCTTTGGAAATAGTAATTCTTTATTTTTATTGTATTTAAGCATATCGTCTAATATTTTAATTCTACTAGGGAGCCTAGTAAGTGCTCCCCCTGTACCAACTATATATCTTACTTCTGTTAAATCTTTCCCTTCTGCAATTTTGATTTTTCCAGTTGTTCCATATATATTTCTTATTTTTCCTGAATGTCTTAACATAGCTTTAACAACAGCTTCTTGTGTCAATCTCTCAACAAATAATATTTCTTCTTTTGATTTTGGTATTGGTGGATAATTATCTATTATTGTATCAATATCTATAAATAATTCACTTTGTAAATTTTCTTTGCCTATAACTTCTACTATATTTTTCATATTTACATATACACCTAAATCCCCCTCAACACTTCTCTTTGCTACAGGTTCAGGATTAACTAATATTTTATTAATATAGTCACTTCCATCTGTAACAGAATGTACATCAGTAGTTGCTCCACCTACATCTAGAGTTAACAAATCTCCAATATTTTTATATAAGAGTTTAGAAGCTTCCATTACAGCTCCTGGAGTTGGAGTAATATTTTCATTAACCATTTCTTTAATGTACTTCATTCCTGGTGCTTTAGTTATGTGTTCTTCAAACACACCTTGAATGATTTTTCTTGTAGGTTCTATATTCAATAAATCTATTTTAGGATATACATTTTCGGTTATATAAAGCTTATAATTTGTATCATCAAATATTAACCTTACTTCCTCTTGATTTTCAACATTTCCAGCATATATAACTGGTATGCCTAAATTCATAGAAGCTATCATTTCTGCATTATAAATAGCTGTATCTCTTTCTCCATAATCAACTCCACCAGCTATTAAAATTATGTTTGGATTTATCTCTTTTATTTTATTTAAATCAGTTCTTTTAATTCTACCTGATGTTACTTGACGAATAACAGCTCCAGCCCCTAGAGCAGCTTCTTTAGCTGCTTTTACTGTCATATCATATACTAATCCATGAACAGTCATTTTTAATCCACCAGCTGCACTAGAAGTTGCAAACATATCATTATACTCTATATCATCTACAGATAATTTATTAGCTAAATCTTTAATAGCACCTGATAAGCCATTTCTTACATCGCCACCTTCAAACACTGTGGTTGGAGCTTGACCTTGACCCCAAAATACAGGATTATCAGTATCAATATTGTGGAAAGCGTTTACCACAGTAGTAGTACTTCCAATTTCAGCTACCAACACATCTATTTTTAAAGAAACTTTTTTATTTTCCACTATTTATTATTCATTTCTCTTCTTTTTTCAACTAAGAAAGTGGCTACATGTATACCTTTGCTGTTTCTTCCAAATCCAGCATCTATTCCTTGTTCAACGGCTATTTCAGGTGTTACTTGTGTTCCTCCACATGCAATCATTACTTTATCTCTTATACCTTTTTCTACACAATAATCGTGTAATTTCTTCATGTTTTTATAGTGAATATCATCATGACTTATTATTGTAGATGCAAGTATTGCGTCTGCATTTAGTTCAATTGCTGCATCTACCAATTTTTCTACAGGTACAGAAGTCCCTAAGTAATGACATTCTATACCGTATTTTTCAATACCACCATGTTTTATATCTATTATTTCCCTTAAACCAACTGAATGTTCGTCTTCCCCAACTGTAGCTGAAACTATTTTCATAGGTTTTTCTTCTATATCTGCTCTTATTTCTTCATCAGTTAGTACTTTAGGTTCTTCTGGTATTACTAAACTGCTTAAATCTATATCAAATGGAACTCTTCCCTTCACTTCTATCCTAGTACCTTCAGATTCATGCATAACTTCTCTACTTATAACCTCAACTTCTTGTAAGTTCATTTTTTTGACAAATTCTAGAGCTGCAAATTCAGCTGTTCTTTTATCAGTAGGAAGCATCATTGTTATCATTACAATTCCATCTGCACACCATTCCATTTCAGGCTTAATTTTAGTTCCATTTCTGTATTCGTCTGATTCTTTTAGTCTATTTTCCACATTATCAAAATCGTCAAGCTCATCAATGTATATGATTTTGTCTGGATTTTCAAATGTACATCCATCTATTAAGAGCGCTGGATTGTCTATAGCATTTTCATCGTATTGAGCTACATTGTTGTATCCAAAGTGAGCAGTTACAGGTGCTAAATAATCTTCTTCTCTTTCATAAACAGTCCCCTCACCAACTCCTCCTTTTATTTTTCTAGATATTCCATCACCATTTCTTTCTGGATAATTTCCTGAGTCAACGAAAAATCCTTGTTCTACAGACTCAAAATATCCCCCAACTTCAAATATTTCTTCCATATATAATACGGCTCTTTCTTTGAGTTCTCTTGCTTTGTCTCTTAATTCACCGACATCTTTAAGTTCTATCATATCCATAAGACCATCCATACCAACTAAAGCTTGCTTTGCTGTATCACATGCTTCTATGTTGTATATATGCCAAGGTACATTTCTGCCTTCATCAGGTGTTATAGTTGATTGTATGTCAGCTCTAGTTAATACTGATGTCAATAAATTTAATACATGAGTAACTGTTGCTTCTCTAGTTGATGATTCCATATATTTAGTATTCATTTGAGCTCTCATCTTATAATCACTAAATAATTCTCTAAGTGCAACAGCGTAAGGTAAGTCTATTCTTAAACACGGTGCTGGAGGTGCTGTTGGCGGAACTGTTGATAAGCATATATTACTTTTATCTATTCCTATTTTTTCTGAGAATATAGAGTTTAAAGCATGTTGAACCATAAGTTCAGGCATTACCTTCCATGCTTCTCTAGCAGTAGCATTAGCATTATGTGCTCCGTCTATTTGAGCTATATTGGCAAAAGCCATTATTTTCTTAGCTTCACAAGCATCTACAAAAGACCTTACCATGTTTATATTTCTATATAGAACATTATATTGCGGGTCTTGGTGTGCTCCATTGACTCCTTCCTCAGCAAACATTACTGCTACTTCAGGACCAGCAACACCACTTACATATGAATGGTAATTAATAGGTCTACCAACTTCTTCTTCTATAAAATCAAGAGCCTTTCTTTGAGCTCTCACTTGTTTTCTTGTTATTGGAACTCCACCTATACCTTGTGGAGTTCCTTCTATAAGACCATCAAAATGTGATTGTCCAGCAGTTCTAATAACCATTAGGTGGTCAGCTCCGTGATGAGCTGCCATTCTCATTCTTCTTATATCATCTTCAAATCTGCCAGAAGCTATTTCAGTAGTAATAACTGGGCTTGGTTGAGGGTCTATATTATTGAAATACTTAGATGATGGTAGCCCCACACTGTCTTTTAAAGGTTTTGTACAGTCTTTATATTCAAAAGGTCCCATTTCAAGATTTTCCAAATGCTCTCTCCAAACCCAACCTCTTCTCTTTGGTTTATATTTATCCAAATCTTTTAATATATAGTCTATATCTAACTTTTTATTTTCCTTTAACATGATTCTACCCCTTCTCTAAATAAACATGTAACTTCATCCCAATATTCACCATTAACTAATAATAAACCTGCTTCTCTAACAGTTATATTTTTAGATTTAGCCAACTTATAAACTACATGCCCTGCCCCTTTACCTATAAGACCTCTTTCCATAACACCTTCTAAAATAGGTTTTACTTCAAGAGAAGAAAATCCCATTCGTAACAAAACAGACCTTTCTATTGATGGTGTTGTATTCTTTTTACCAAGGTCTATCATTGGTTCTACTATCTGGGTAGCTAAACTCCAAAACCTTTCTTTTAACTCATCATCACTTAGTTCTTGAAGATGTTTTCTTCTAACTTCAAAATCATCCTCTCTTTTTTTCATGAACATTCCTCCATTCATATTAATTTAATCGAATTTTCCGAATATTTATTCTATGTTAACTTAAAAAACAATAATTACTATAAATTATTTAATACATCAACAACAAAATCTCTTGAACTTTTTACTTCCTCCATCAAAAATTCTATATCTTGATTACTTAGATTATCAATATTATCAATGTGATTGTTAGATATACAATTTTTTATAAATGATTTTCTTATTTTATTCATATCTATATCAACACATTTTAATAATTCTGGCCTTTCTGGTAATATTAAGTTTACTCCTGGAATTTCTTCTCTTGGATTTCCAAATTTTATATCTATTCCATTTTCTCTTGCAAAAGTAAGTTGTGGACATATGTGTTTCCCTGCACCTGTGTACTCTGTTTCTTGTACTACTATAACTTTATCCTCATCTAATTCTTGAGCTAAGGAGAATGCTGCTGCTAAAGATGTATTTCCTGCTGGACCTCTTTCTATACCTTCTAACTGTGCCAATAACTCAGTTGTATAAAAAACCTCTCCTTGTTTTACTAAAACGTATCTGTCCATATATCTAAGTGGTCTAGCTGCAGACCTAGGTACATCTGACCTATCAGGCCACGTACAGAATGGTATACCAAAACCAGTATGCCCTGTTGTAAATGATTTTTTATTAAATTGATTATCACTAGCCATGTGTAATCCTTTTAAATCGACACTTGCTCCTACTACTTTAGTATTAAGAGAACCGGCTTTTATCAATCCTCTTGCAGTTCCAGTGAGATTACCACCACCTGCATTTGTACAAACAACTACATCTGGGTCTTTTTTATATTTTTCTCTAAATTGAATAGCTAACTCATACCCTAAAGTTTCTACACCTGCAATCCCAAATGGCGAATATAGTGAAGCATTAAAATATCCTGTTTCTTCTAATAGTACTAAGAATGTATAAAACAATTCTGGTCCAACAGTTAATTGAACAACTTCTGCTCCATATGCCTCACATTTTCTTGCTTTTTCTATAATTTCAGGTTGACCTATACCATTAGAGTCATAACATTCTTGAACTATTATACATTTTAATCCTTGCATTGCTGCTTGAGATGCTACAGCTGCACCATAGTTACCGCTAGTAGCTGCTATTACACCTTTATAGCCCATTTTTTTGGCATGATATACTGCAGTAGCTGCTCTTCTTGCTTTAAAACTACCAGATGCATTCATTGCTTCATCTTTTACAAATATTCTAGCACCTTTACCTTCTTTAGCACATTTTCTAGCTAACTTAGTCAAATTTTTAAGTTCTATTATAGGGGTATTTCCAACAGCATATTGTGATTGAATCACCTCAATATCTTGTAATGTATATCCTGTTTCACTCATCATTTTTTCATAATCAAATCCTATTCCTTCTTGTTCAAAAGATGAGTAATCCAATCCAATTGCATTTTTCATTATTTCATTATTTCTTCCCATAACAGCTTGATAGCTCATGTCTTTCATTGATGCTGTATTATTCATTATATACACCTCCAAATAATATTTCTTTAGCTTGTATTCCTATTTGGAGTAACTCTGGTATACATTTACCATAGTCATGAGTATAGTATGGATTTACTTTAAGTAAATTACCTTTTACAAGTCTACCTGTAATTGTTTTAACTTCTACTAAATCACCTATAGAAGCATCACTTTGTATAAATCCTTTAACCCACATTTCTAAGGATACTTTTTTAGTATCCTCTGGAACTTGTGGAGCTCTTTCTTCTGGAGTCAATACTATATTGTGTATAATAACCCAATCATTAATTTTAGCATCCATTTTTTCATCCCCTTATTAATTGACTATTATTTTAATAATTAGTTTACTGCTATTTTATTAATTAACTATTATTTTACTAATTAACTAACTGTTATTTTACTAATTAGCCTTTGATTCTTCCTCTAATTCAACTTCTATCTGATTTCTTATATCTCCCATTATTGCTCTAGGTACTGGTATATCCAACATAGTTTTAAGACCTGGTCTAGCATTTATTATTAATGGAATAGAGTTTACTATCATTGCATAAGTACCTACTCCTCCAGGTATTTCAGGATTTATTTGTAAATCAATGTTTGGTATACCTTTTATTGATACATAGTCTCCTGTTTTAATGCCTTCTGCTTCTGGTATTATCTGTTGTGGATGCTCCATTTCAATTAAAACTTCTCCGTTTACATATCCATATCCACACTGTCTACAACCAGCAACATTTCCAGCCAATGCCTCTCCGTACTTAGATTTTCTATCTACTGTAGTCATTATTGGTTCTTTTGTTTGTTCTATCTTATCTAGTCTCCAGCCTAATCCATCAGCTATCATATTTATTGATTCTACAAAACCTACATGACCTGCTATAGTATTATTTTCTACACCTTTTACAAATACTTCTTTTGTTACTCCAACACCTTGTTCCACCATAACAGACTTTCCAAATGGAGATAAGTCATTTACTCTCTTAGCTTTTATACTAGTAACTTCCTCGCAAGTCCCTGAAAGTGCTAATACTAGTAAATCTAATACAAATCCTGGATTTATTCCTGTTCCAAGTATGCTTACTCCATTCTCTTTTGCAACTTCATCTATTTTCTTAGCTAAATCTGCATCATCAGCTTGTGGATATGCCATTTGTTCTGCTGTTGATATAACATTTATTTTTCTATTTAACAAGAACATTATTTTATCAAAAGCCTTTTTAGTGAATGAATCAGTTGCTAACAAAACAACATCCACACTTTTTTCTTTAAAGACTTCTTCATAATTTCCATTGATAATAACTTCTGGTCTTTCTCCTCTTTCAATTCCTAAAACATCATACATACTTTTCCCTGAAGTACTTCTACTACAAACAGATACTATTTCTATACCTTCTTTCTTTAGAATCATATTAGCCATACCTATTCCCATAGCTCCAAATCCCCATATTCCTACTCTTACTTTTCTCATATATACACCCTCCTAAAAATTTATATATTCTCAATAATTAGTTAAAGCATAAATCGTGCCAACTTTAAAATTAAAGCAAATATTTATTAGAACATTGAAACTATAATTATTTTATTATGTATTTTCATAAATAAAAAATAATATTTCTTATGAGAAATAAAAAAAAGAGCAAAATATTTTGCTCTTTTATAATAATTTTGCTCCTTTATTTTGCTTTTTTATTTTACTTTGATTTTGCTTATATTTTAATTTTTTATTTTACTTCTTTATAATATTTTGATATTATATTTTTTTATTTTATATTGTAAATTTTGCCTATTCATACCTAAAATTGATGCAGCCTTAGTTATGTTGTACGATGTCTTTTCTAACGATTCATATATATACTTTTCTTCTATCTCACTGATAATCTTATTAAGTGTTTTTTCCTCCAAATCGTTTAAAGAATAATTATTACTCTCTTTATTCTCTTTAAGATTATAATAGTCATTTAGATTAATCATACTTGTTTCTATTTGCACCTCATCTTCCATCATACTCATAGTACAATAAATTATGTTTTCTAACTCTCTTATGTTACCTTGCCAGTTGTAATTTTTTAAAATTCTGATAGCTTCATCTGAAATTCCTACCACTTTTTTATTTAACTTTTTATTATACTTTGAAATAAATTTTTTGCACAATAGAGGTATGTCCTCTTTTCTATCTCTAAGAGGAGGAATTTTTATATGAATTATATTAAGCCTATAATATAAATCTTTTCTCATTTTATGCTCATTTAAAATAACCCTCGGACTTTCATTTGTTGTTGCAATAATTCTTACATCTATAGGTATATCCTTAGTTCCTCCAACTCTTCTTACATAACCTTCTTGTAAAACCCTTAGTAATTTGGCCTGTAACATAATAGGCATAGAATTTATTTCATCTAATAACAATGTTCCTTTGTTAGCTTGTTCAAATAAACCTGGCCTATCTATTGCCCCTGTAAATCCTCCCTTGCTAGTCCCAAAAAGGATACCTTCAAATAGTGATTCTGGCAAAGCTGCACAATTTTGTGCTATAAATGGATAATTTCTTCTATTACTTCCATAGTGAATGGACTGGCTAAATAACTCTTTACCCGTTCCAGTTTCCCCATATATAAATACTGACGCATCTGACTTACAAGCTTTCTTAGACTTTGCTATTGCCTCTTTAATCAAATTACTCTCCCCTAAAATATCATCAAATTCATAGCCCTTTTTTTGCTTGTTATTAACTTTATTGATTAAATTTTTTTTATAATTTCTGTTTAGTAAATTTTCTATAGTTGTCATATTCTTTGATATTTCAAGTGCTCCTACAAATTCTCCTTTAATGTCAATTGGTATTGTAGTATTAATTGCTGTTATTTCTTTTCCATTTTTATCTAGATATTTTTGAATATTGTCTTTAATAATTTCTCTTTTTTCCAAAACTTCTACTAGTGTACTTCTATTTATTTTCATTTTGCTGACTATATCAAAAAATGAATTGGTTAAAATATCATGTCTATTCATTTTTTCCATTTTTTGTACAGAATTATTGTAGATTATAGTTTTCCCTTCTTTATTAACAAAATGTACCCCTTCATCAATATTTTCCAATATTTCATTCATTACTTTAAAAAATATCTCTTGGTTCAACTATATCACCCCAGTACCTAAATATATAAAAACCCAAAAAATTAATAAAATGTTGCTATTGTATTTATCTTATCATATATTTATGATATTTTTTATGTACATTATATTAATATGTTTTTAAGTATATTTAAAATTTTATTTATATATCTTTCATTATGGTTATATACAATATTTGAATTGTCATTAAATGTACCAATGATTTTATATATTATTGATTTTATTAAAAAAAGAGATATACAAACTAATAATTTGCAATCTCTCAAATATAAAAAACCAATAAATTAGCTCATTGGATTTTTTAGTCCATAATATAATTGTAGATTATTCAACAAACAATCTATAGAAATCTAAGAATAGTTAATTTTTTCAAGCTCTAACACTTTATTAATACAATCATCAAGCTTTGGTATATTATTCTTTATAGGATATTCAACATATATATCAGGTGTGACTTTATCCTCTTCATCACATATTCCACTATCAGTTAAATACATTGATGATGACATTCTAGCAATAAGGCCACTATTCTCTAGTTTAAATAATACAGGGTCATAAACATACCCATCACCACTAGTTTTACAACCAATTATAGTTGCAAAATTTTGTTCTTTACAAAATATAGCAAATGACTCTGCTGCTGAAAATACCATGTCATCAACCAATAAATATATTTTTCCCTTAAATGGTGTCTTTGATTTTCCTTCTACAACTACTTGGTTATATTCAAAATCTGTAAACATACTTTCTACTTCTTTTGGTGCATTTTTAACCAATTCTTTAGGTAATTTACTAATATCACTAAGATTTATATTTCTTTTTTTAGTGTAGTTATTAATTACATCTGAATTATTTCTAAATAAACGATATCCCTTACACTTATAATCTTTATCTGTAAGCAAAGATACTAAATCCACCCAATATTCATCAGTACCACCAGTGTTACCTCTTATATCAATAATAAGTGATTGATAATCTTGTACTTTCTTTAAATATAAATTAATTCTTTTCATATCATTTTCAATTGATTTGTTAGCAGAATTCATTTGAGGAATATATATATATCCAATTTTATCTTGGACTAAATCTTTTAACTCTATATCTTCATAACTTTCACTTCCATATCCTTGACCGTTTTCTAAAATGTTATACATATCATTTACATCTCTATCATCAAAAAAATCATACCATCCAAGAGGTTCATAAAGTTCTTTAATCGTATCAAAATATTCTTTATTATTAATCAGCTCAGTATGATTATTGTTTAATTCTTGCAATATGGCATCCAATTCATTAGCAAAATCTTGGTCAGACGTGGTACTCGTAATTCGTTTTTTAAAACTATCTTTTTTTGCAATCCAGTCTTTTTTATTTTGTCTCTTATTAACTTCTAAAAATGGATATCCTTCTTTAATCTCATTATATAGTTGTTCAAAATCCGCTACTTTCTCTTCTATTGTTAAAGTATCAGATTTTGAACATCCAACATTAGTTAAGAATATTAACAAAACTACTATTAAAATCTTATACTTCATAAAATATCCCCCTATTTACACATCTTACTTAAATTATATAGTAAGTAAATAAGAAATGCTATTAAAATCCAAAGATACATACTTTTATCTAAATAAATATTTATCAAAACTATGAATTATTTCAACCAGTTGGCAAAAAGATATTGTTTTTTTGTTTTTATGAAAGTTTTTTAGGTGTATAAAAATTAAGAAATTTTCTTAAAGGGGTAATAATTTTTGTTATATACTAGCAATACTTATCAAACAAAAAAGAAAAAACATATAGACTATTTAGTTAATATGTTTTTTCCATATATGCTTATTATATTATAAAATGGATAGCGCATCATTTAAATCATTGATTAAATCTTCACTATTTTCAAGACCTAAACTTATTCTAATTGCGTATGGTGACACATTTAATGCTTTGGCTTGTTCTAAAGTCATTTCATTTAATATAGCTATATTTGGAGCAAATACTAAACTTTCATGACCTCCCCAACTCACCCCTATTTTAAATAAATCTAATTTATTTACAAATTTTTTAACATCATTTACATCCTTTGCGTCTATTTCAAAACTTAATAACGCAGTATAATTAAGCAACTGTTTATTTGCTAGTTCTTTTTGAGTAAAATATTTAGATAATGGATGATATACCTTAGTAACTGCTGAATGATTATCTAAAAATTTAACTACTTCCTTAGCATTTTTAGTATGTACTGATAATCTAGCGTGTAAAGTTCTCAAACCTCTTATAACTAGAAATGCTTCAAATGGTGCTAATTTTGCACCGTATAAAGCTAATTCACTCCCTCTTATTTCTTCTATATCTTTTTTACTTCCAATAATACACCCACCTACTACATCTGAATGTCCATTTAAATATTTAGATAAAGAATGAACTTCTAAATCAATTCCCATCTCAATACATCTTTGATATAATGGTGTAGCCCAAGTATTATCTATTACTGTTTTTATATTGTGTTTTTTTGCTAGTTCTACAATCGCTTTTATATCTTGCATTTTAAATACTGCTGTTGAGGGACACTCTAGGTATATTAAAGTTGTATTTTGTTTTATAACATTTTCAAAATCTTCTATCCTATCACCTTCAACTATTGTATTTTCTATATTTCCTTTCTCCTTTAATTCCTTGGTTATAAAGTTCATTGTAGGATTATATAAATTATTTGAAGCTATTATATGGTCACCATTTTTTACGAAATGAAGTATAGCACTTGATATAGCACCCATTCCTGAACCAAAGGTTATACTTGCTTCAGCATTAGCTAACGCTGACAACTTTGCTTCTAAAATATCATTGGTAGGATTTTTAGTTCTTGAATAAAGATATCCATCTTTTGAACCTTCAAAATATGCTTCTATATCTTCATATGTACTTCTTGCGAATATTGATGATTGATATATAGGTGGGTTTACAGCTCCGTAATCTCCATCCAAATTTTCTCCTACATGATTCATTAATGTCTCTATCTTATATTTATTTTTATCCATGTTCTAAATCTCCTTATGAAATATTTTTATATATGGAAAATACATTTAACATAGCTTATTTTTTATAAGCTATGTTAGGTAATAAAGTTAAAATATTCATTATGATACTTTATTAGATTGTTTTTTATCCTTTGAATTTTTATATGTACCTATCCCTGTAACTGCTAAGATTACTGCTATAATTGGAGTTCCCCAGTTCACTATAGACCAAAGTGCGTATTCTCCAACATTAACTCCTAGTGTCTGAGTGAAAAATATTGCTGCTGGTGTCCAAGGAAATAAAACTTCTAACAATGTACCTGTATCTTCTGTAGTTCTTGATAGTACCCTACGATCTATATTATTCTCATCGTATTTATCTCCAAATATACCTGCTGTTACAAAACTACATGCTATACCATTTGCAGTCATTGCTATCATTGCTATTCCTGTTAATAATGAAGAACATATTATAGCCGTTCTAGACTTAACCCACCCAAATATCACATTTACCGTTGCTGGCATAGCATCAATACTTCCAAGTACTCCAACAACAAATAATATAGATGTTGATATTGGCAATAATTTACCTAATTCCCAGAAGCCACCTTTTTGGAAAAAACCTAATATATAAGCTTGTCCTTCTATAGGTTTTGCATATTCATGCCAAGTTACCATATCTAGTGAGAATCCACTGTTAAGTCCTATAAGAACATCTGCCAAAGAAAAACCTTGAAAGATTACTGCAAATGCAAGTGATAAAAATGCTGCTATTGTCATTACTGGTATTGCAGGTTTTTTCATTGCTGAACCTACTAATACTATTAAAAGAGGTATAAATAAAATTATATTGAAATTGAACATTCCTGATAAATCTGCCAATAATCTAGTTATTTCTGGACTATTTAAATTTGTATTTGTTGCTGGGAATATAAACCCACAAGCAATATATATAACTAAAGCTATTATAGTTGCTGGACCTGTTGTCCATAACATAGATGCAACATGGTCATATAAATTAACTTTTGATGCTATTGCAGCTATATTTGTTGTATCTGATAGGGGTGACATTTTATCACCAAAGTAAGCTCCACCTACTATAGCACCTGCTATAATAGCATTGTTTGCTCCTATTGCATTACCTACCCCCATCATTACAACTCCTATAGTTGCTGCTGATCCCCAGGAAGTTCCTGTAAATGAAGAAAACAATGCTGACAATATTAATGCTGTAGCATATACAAATCTTGGATTTATCAATTTAACTCCATAATATACTAACATAGGCATTAATCCACTCATAATAAATCCTGCAATAAGTGGACCTATTACTAATAATATTATTAATCCTGGTAAAGCTCCTTTTACACCATCTAATCCACTTTCAAATACTTCTTCCCACGTTTTATTTGTTGTAACCACTATAAATAGCGATATTATTGATGCTGAAATAAACATTATTGACTCTATTGGCAAACTATATTCCGGATTATTGTTAATCATTGGAAGTAATAGCCCACAAAATAAAACTGCCATAAACAAAACTATAGATATAGCCTGCTTTTGAATTGT
This sequence comes from Clostridioides difficile, assembly GCF_900243075.1. Lineage (GTDB taxonomy): Bacteria > Bacillota > Clostridia > Peptostreptococcales > Peptostreptococcaceae > Clostridioides > Clostridioides difficile_D. The sequence continues at coordinate 204 of NZ_OEZH01000037.1, read as the reverse complement.
AACTTCTCTCTTCATTTATTATTTCCTCCCACTTTTATTTACTCATTAATTCAATTTTTAATAACGTTTTCCCTTATCTAACAATAAAATTTGCTATCTTATATTTATGGGGCTGTCGCACTAAAAAATAGTGCTACGCCCTTTTTTGTATAAAAAAAATAAATCCCAAGTTCAAAAGAGCCTGGGATTCTTGTATAATAATTG
>NZ_OEZH01000078.1 GCF_900243075.1 Clostridioides difficile | reverse complement strand
TGTAGTTCTGATTTGACCAATTTAAAAAAAGAATTAAAGTGGCTTAAAGAACCTGACAAATTTTCACTACAAAACGCCTTAAAAGATTTAGATAATGCGTATGAAAAATTCTTTAAAAAAAAGACAGGATTTCCTAAATTTAAATCAAAGAAAACTAATAGATTTTCATATAAAACTAACTTTACAAATGGAAATATCGTGTATTGTGGTCAACATATAAAATTACCTAAACTTGGTATGGTTAAAGTAAGGGATAAACAAGTACCTAAAGGGAGAATACTTAATGCTACTATATCTAAAGAACCAAGTGGTAGGTACTATGTATCATTATGTTGTACTAATGTAGATATTGAAGCATTTGAAAATACTAATAATCAGATAGGTTTAGATTTAGGAATTAAAGAATTTTGTATCTCAAGTTGTGGAGAATTTATAGAA
>NZ_OEZH01000041.1 GCF_900243075.1 Clostridioides difficile | reverse complement strand
GATTGATTGTAATTTAGAGTTGTATCTAATGGCATATCATAACATTTATATTTTAATGTAATGCTATCTGCATCTGGTTTTTCTTTAAATTTGACACTAACTTTTGATGTGCTACCTAAAACTATACTTTTTTTCTCCAAGTTTATATTTAAATCTGCATTATTTTCCATAGCATTAGATTCAGTAGCAAATGCCATTGTAGGTGCAACAATTGCCATTGAAAGAATTCCTGTTGTTATTAATCTTGCATTTTTTTTCATATTAATCTCCTTACTTAACATAAATTTCTAATTTGTTTTTTAGTATTTTA
>NZ_OEZH01000097.1 GCF_900243075.1 Clostridioides difficile | reverse complement strand
TTGCTCTGATGATATTTTAGTTTTAGACATAACAAAACCCTCCTAGTTTTAGACAGTTTTACATATTTTAACTGTCTCCTAAGAGGGGTATAGTTCAACTATGAGTGGTCTTTAAAATTTGAGTAGATTAATAAAATTTGCATAAGAAATAATTTTCTTGTATTCATTATATCATAGAAATAGCTACTACCCTATTTATCTCCTAGAAAAATCACTCTTTTGATTATATTACTCTATTTTTTTATGTATCATTTTTGCTCATTATATAAACTATCTATATAAAAATTCAATCAATTTATATATCTTTCTTATTCAAAAATATACTTCACATATATTGTGAAATATATTGATTTTCTTTTTATTAAGTGATATTCTATAACTAGAAAGGAGTATGATGTATATGAAACTTTCAAATGTTACAGAATTTGGTATATTCGTAAGAAAATTAAGACATTATAATAATGAATTTCTTGAAGATATGTCAAAGAAATTGAATGTTGCTCCATCTTATTTGTCTATGGTAGAGACAGGAAAAAGGAATATTCCAAAGGAATGGCAAGATATAATTGTAGAAAAATACAATTTATCAAATAGTGAAATGGAAAATTTAAAAATAGCTATACTCCATTCAAAAAAAGAAATTAAAATAGATACTACTGATTTAAACAAAGATGAAAAAGAGTTAATTTTTGCTTTTGCAAATCGTTTTAAACATTTAAATCATCAAGATAAAGAAAAAATTAGGTCTATTCTTAAAAAAATAGATTCAAAAGAGTTGAGTGGTTTCTCTACTCGGAATGACTAAATAACATAGTTACAAAAACTGATAATATTAAATATTAATATAAAAATAATTGCAAAAAATTAGAATATAAAATATAATATAATAAAACAAATAAAAAAAGCCTACTATCACAGGATTGATAAGGAACGCCAATTCACTTACCAATCTGACAATTAATAAAACTTTAAGGACAACTATTAATTATCATGTGCCTATGTAGACTCTTATTTACTTCATAATTTATGATTATAATATCATATTTTATGATTACTTGCAATACTTTTAATGCTTATTTTGGATTAAATCTGATGGAAGTTACTGTAAATGCGATGTCTCAAAGCCTTGATATTATTAATATTAAGGCTTTTTTATATGTTTTAAACATATAAAGGAGGTATTTCATTATGGATAGCCAGTTTATAGTAATACATAACTTAAAACCTATCACTCGAATATCAAAATCCAGACTTAAAAATATGCTGGGTATCTTTAAAACGTCTACAAGAAAAATAGAGAAAACAGATAACTCTGTTTGTAACTCATGTGATATTAGAAAAAATTATTCTTTACATAAAGATAAATTAGATGAATTCTGTTCAAATTGTCCCAAAATAAAAACTTTTACAGAATTTTCTTATGTAATTGAAAAAGAAACTAATACAGGTACAATAGAGATTGTAACAAATGAAAATAAAACTATATCTTTAAGCAAAGCAGCTATTAAACAATTTATAGCTTATCATTTTATACCTTTTAATAAAAATTTCGTTAGAAAATCTGTTTCTTTTAAAAATATAGCTGATATATGTAATGTTTCTGTTGTAACAGCAAGATATAACCACTCTATTCTAATTAAAACTGGACTGGTTTACTCTACAGAAGTTAAAAGAGGTAAATTTGATATAGTTATAGATGGTGAGTATAAAAATCATTTAAAAAAATCTGATGGTGGACAAGGTTATATAACTATGTCTTTAGATACATTAAAACATTTACTTAAATTTGACAATGTTAATGAATTAAAATTAGAAATAAAAAAATTACTTTGGGCTGATGCTAATACAAGCAAAGGTAAAAAAGTTAAATTTAATAAAGAAAATCTTATATCTGTTCTTCCAGATTATATAAGAAAATCAAGTAAGCGTTTAGAAGCCTTTTTAAAAGGTTCTAAGACTTTATTTGATATAAGTAACAATAGAATAGATACAAGTCGTTATGAAACAAAAGAAAAGGTTAGAAATAGATATATTAATTTTATTAAAGAAAAGATAGAGAAATTCTTTAACAATACTGGTTGCTCTTTAAGTGCTAATTATAGTAAAGTGCTTGAACAAGTTAATTTAGATAAACATGAATTATATAAGGAAGATTTGAATAGACAACTTGAACTAGAGAAAGAAATTATTATAAATGATTTAGTTAGTTTATCAATACAGTATAGTATTAATAGAGTCTTAAAAACTCTAAACTATATTTTTAATGAATATACAATTGATGAAAATGATATAAATTACAGTGAAATAAAAAATCCAGGTGCATTTATAAGAACTATAATTGTTAAAAATATAAATAAAAATGGAAGTTTAAAAATAGTAATATGATATTAGTAATATAAAAATCTAATAATCAGGAGTAGTTCAAAAAATTTAATTTTGGCTACTCCTATTAGTGTTTATATTAAATTTTTATTTCAAAGAAATAGAACTATTTAGAATGTAAAATGTCTTATTGGTTCTATTTTTTATGCTTTTTTAGGTCAAAAATTATTCACAATAGAAAGTTTTTTATTAATATTTATAAATTAATTATTAAGTAAATAAAAATAATTATCTATAAAAAAAAGATACTTATATTCAGATTTTATAAATTTAAAAATTATATTTTTTAAAAGCATTGAAATTACTCTATTTCCCTTAGTTTAACTTTTTGCTAATTACTGTAGTAACTTCTGTACTTATTTCTGTATATATAATACTATTTATATATTTATTTATACTTACTAAAAAATAGCACTGATTAGAGTACTATTTTTTGTTTTCCTTGTTATATAAAATTTTTTAATATAGGACCAAAAAAACTATCTCAAAAGTATTAATAAATACTTATTTTATATATACAGTTTAGAAAAAACTTTTAAATAGAGCTGTTACTTTCCTCTTCTTTTTCAATGAAATAAGATGCAATAATAAATGGACTTAATGATAGTTTTTCTGATACTTCTATAATCTCACTAATAGTTGGATTATTTAACTTATTAAGTTCATCTCAAAAGTATTTCTCCATAATATACCTCCTATCTTATTTTGATTCAATTTCTTTTTTAATAAAATATTCTGCTAATTCACTTGGTTCAATGAAAAGGGCTTTTGAGAGTGATATAATTTGTTTTACTGTTGGGCTATGTACAAAATATTCCTTCTCTAGGTCAGAAATATAACTTTGGCTTATATTAGCCAATTTACTCAGCTGATTTTGAGTTAGTTTTTTTGATTTACGATTAGATTTTAACACATTTTTCATATTATTATGCTGAAAAAACATATTTAAATTTGTATATATACATATTTATTTAAATATACATTAATGTTTTGTTCAACAATTAATCACCCCCTCTTACATTATATGTCGAAAAATAGAAAAATAAATAATTTTTTTAATAATATATATTTAGAAAATACTGGAAAATATTAAAAATATCATAATTCTATAAATTTAAAATGAAAATATATTGTACGTATGTAGAATAATTTATATTTTATAAAATATATAAGGTAATATGTAAAAAAAACACTGAAATATAGGTCGTACCAATATTTTTGAAGTAATTTTTTGTGCTAAAATGTAAATAAGTTAAAAGATTAATTATAGGGTAAAAGATTATTCTTAGGGGGAAATGGTATGATAGAAAAAGAACTTGAAGAAAAAATGAAAAAAGAAATGATTCATATTATAAAAATTATTCGTAATGAAAGAGTTCTTGAATTTACTTATCAATATTTAAAACGAATAGAAAAAAAAATAGCCCATTAACAGGGTTATTTTTTTATGATACCTTTAATAAGTTTTTCTATTATTTCTAAATACTCATCATCTAACTCTGGTAATAACTCAATAATATTTCTCATTTTAGATTTGTTATCAAGAGCTATATCTGAAAAAATATCTGGTAATATTTGTAGCAATAATTTTTCTTCTGATTCACTTAAATAATCTCTATCTTTATTACCAACTCCATAAAGAAGCCAGTCCTTATTTATATTAAATTTAGAACAAAAGTGGTTAACATATAATTTACTAGCCACCATACGACCGTTTTCAATATTTGCAACTACATTTCTAGTGACACCTAATATTTCTCCGAGTTGCTCTTGAGTTAGATTTTTTTCTCTTCTTATTTCAACAAATCTTGTTTTTGTATCTTTATCTATTTCGCACATAAAATCACCTCTTTAGATTATTATACCATTGAATTATGTGTTAGGCTACACAACTATTTTATTAAAGGTGTATATTATTACATTTATCTATTGAAAAAAATAATAAGCAATGGTATAATGTGTACATATACACTAATATGGCTATATGATTGTATATATACACACAAAGAGGTGGTTTTATGAAAGATAAAGAGAATTTAATAGCAAGAATAAAAAGTCATTTATATGAAGTAAAAGATGTAAATGATTTGGATAATATAGAAAAATTAGCATATTGGTTTCATTCATTACAAAATTCATCTACTAATAATAAAAAATCTGATGAAAAAGAGAAAAATAATGTAGATGTAAATAATTTATAGCTTAATTTGTGACACAATAAAAATTATTGTGTTAATTTTTAAAATATATTATTTATTTTAAATAAAAAAACAAAGAAGGTGATTTTTAATTGAAAAAAAATAAATTATCTGTATTAAGAGAAAAAAGTGGTCTTACAAAAACTGATGTTGCTATATTTCTAAACATGACAACATCTGGAATTACAGGAATTGAGAGGTCTACAAAAATAAGTTTAGATAAAGCTATAAAACTATCTAAAATATACGGTGTTTCTATCTATGATATTTTTAATGCTAGTAGAGAATTTATGGAAGCATAAAAGCAGAATATAGGGGCAAAGCTAGAGGGACTAAGGCTAATTAGCTAAGTCAGCCAGTTACCGAAAAGAGATTATCTTTTTGTATTTTAGTATAAAAGATGCTCGAGGTATCTTTTTTTAGTTTGTAATTGAATTGGCAAAAAATATGTTAACAAACTAAAAATGTCCCAAAATGTCCGGAATGTAATAAAATTCAAATAACTCTATATTTATGTCTTTTTTTAAGGAGGAAACAAGTGAGGGAACTGAAAGAAAATAAAATAAAAGATTTGTATTTAAAAGGATATAGGGCAAAAGAAATAGCTACTACATTAGAAATAGGTTATGAGAGTGTGAGAAAGTATATAGTTAGAAATTGTAAGGATTTAAAAGAAATACATAAGAAGAACAGCAATTCTATTATAGAAGAAATAAGAAAATTGTATTCAAAAGGATACAATGCAAAAGAAATAGCACATGTTTTACACAAGAATATAGATATGATTGAAAAAAATATAATTAGAAACTGTGGAGATTTAAAAAAAATACATAAAAAGAACAATGAGAAAGCAGTAGATATAGAAGCAGTGAGAAGATTATATTTAAAAGGATATAATGCAAAAGAAATCGCAGATACATTAAATAAAGAAGCAAATACAGTTAATTTATGCATCTATAGAAATTGTGTAGATTTAAAAAAGATACATGAAGAAAATCGAATAATAAGAAAAGATACTTTGAAATTATTAGACAGGCATAATAAGACTTATATAAATGATGGTTCACTTCTTAAATATAATAGACAGAGTTATAAAAATGGTAAAAATGGTGATATAAAATTTGATGATAAAAGGGGTTCAAAACCATATGACATACCTGGAATATATAAAAAAAATATATTTTAGTATCTAATTAAAAAAGTCCCCAGGGGACTTAGAATGTGAGGGTAATATTATGAATTGTAATAATAAATCTAAAGCAACGTTTTTATTTTGTCCAGTAAGAACTAAAGAGAATTGAATATAAAGGTTTAGAATTAGAGAAGTTGTTTATTTATGCAAAGATGCTTATTGATATAATAATGAAACCTTTTTTTAAACTTATTTTCTTAGGAACACTTGGAGGGATAAATATATTTATTGTATTAAAATTTAAAGAGGCTATGTATAAGTAATTCTATGAAACTGAACCTATATATGGAATTTGATTTATTAAATAGATTTTATATATAGGTTCAGTTTCCAATAAAGATTTTAGGAGACAGATATTTGTCTCCTTCCCCCTTTTTTTCACAGATAATAAGAATTTAAAAAAATGTCCCCAGGGGACTTAAAATTTGTTAAATATATTTTGTTAGGAGTATTTATATGAGTGATACAAGCTTATTACATAGTACTTTATGGATGATTATAACTTTTGTTATTGGTTTTACATGTGTTGATACTATAGCTAGGTCTTGGTATGGAATGTCAATTATACATGATATTATAAAAGCAATTATCACAATAATAATTGCTTTTATGATTAAGATTTACACTTGTGATGAACCTAAGTTTAATCCAGATTTTGATTTAGAGAATAAAATAGTTGAAAATATTGAATTGAATGGAAGTATTGACTTAAATAAATTAGCTGATTTTGAATTTAGCAAAATGTATATTTGTTCGCCAGAAGCACCAATGGAACATATTTTGGAAGATGGTGTATTTACAATTTCTCATAGACCATTTAATAATGATAATAATTATTTAATATTTGTGAATGAAGAAAATGAAGTTGTAAAATTTACAGGACTAAATAAAAAATATAAAATATTAAATTCAACTTTTAAAGAATATGCAAGAGAAGATGCCATATTTAAATTCAACAAATTAGAATATAAAGATAAAACAATATATGAGTTAAACTACTTTAGTTAAAATTTCTACTTAATTTTATACTAATTAGTGAAAGGTGAGATTTAAATGATTTTTGAGGTAATATTAATTGGTTTGCTATGTCTTTTAAGTATTCATAATGCATTTTGTTGTCAATATCGTTTTTTAAAAAAAATACCCTATTGGGTAATGATCTCTATATTTGTAATGATTATAGTAAATTCAATTTATATTAATAATAAAACTGAATATAATCAAGATTTTAATTTAGAAAATAAAATAGTTGAAAATATAGAAGCAGATGCAACTGTTGATTTAAATAAATTAGTCAACTTTAACTTTGAGAAAGTTTATGTTTGTAAAAATAGTATAAGAATGATAGATATTTTAAAAGATAAATCATTTGCTATTTCCCATAAAAAAATAGATGATGATAGTAATTACTTAATATTTGTAAATAAAAATAATAAAGTTGTGAGATTTACAGGGCTGGATAAAAAATACAAAATATTAAATTCAACTTTTAAAATTTATTCAAAAAAAGATGCTATATTTAAATTTGATAAATTGAGATATAAAGATAAAACAGTATATGAATTAAAGTGAAGAAATGAATATCTTTACAAATTAAACTAGCTTTTTTATTTGGTAAATTTAAAAAAAGAAGCCCTCGAGTGGCTTCTTTTTTTAGTAGGGAGAAGGATAAAATGAAAAATAAAAATATAAATTTACAAAAAAACAACACAAAGGAAGAAGAATCTATTCTAAGAAAGATATATATGAACTTAAAAAAACCATTTAAATTTATCTTTAATAAAATTAGAGCTATTATTAAGGATTTTTTACATGATCCTATAGTTAGAATTTCATTTTTAATTGCAGCCTTTATTTTAATGATTTGTTTCTTAAAGTTTAGTTGGTCTGAATTAGAGAATAAATATGAGGACAGATACCAAAGTAATTTTCAATTAGACTTTAATACTGAAAATGAAATAGTCGAGAATATTAAAGATAATAAAGTCGTAGATTTAAAAAAATAATAGATATGGATTTTGATAAAGTATATATATGTAGTTCTTATTCAATAGTAAAAGAAAAAGTAAAAGATGTATCTTTTATATCTTATATAGAACGAAAATCTGATGAAAAGACTAAAGAGGATAGTTCCTTAAATATATTTTCCTTTAATATATTTAATAAAGATAAAGAGGATTTAGATAGTAAATCTCCTTATAATGATAAAGATTATAACTATTTAGTATTCATGAATGAAAATAATAAAGTAATTAAATTTGTTCCATTAAACAAAGATTATAAAATACTAGATACAAATTTTAAAGAATATAACAATGAAAATACAATATTTGAATTTGAAGCAAAAGAAACTGGTGAAAAAACAATCTATAAATTGAAGTAGTTTTTTTTATTTAATAAATTTTTTATAAAAGAAGTCCCCTAGGGGCTTCTTTTTTAGTTATTTTAAAGGTTATGAAAATAAATTGAAAGGAGTTGAAAATAATGCTTGTTGCTGTACCTTTGTCTTTATTAATGTTAACTTTTCTTTTAGTTATCAATGTGATTTCTGAATCAAATTTAGAAGATAATATTTGTATAAGTGAAAAAGAGTATTAGTCAAAGAAAAATTTTATATAGACAAAAGATGTCCCCTGGGGACTTTTTTATTTCAATAACAAAAGTACTTTCTAGGGGTACTTTTTTATTATATATAAGTCATATGTGAAAGGAGGAAAAAATTATAATATTTATTAAGGAGGAATAGTAATGCAAATATCAAATAAAGAAACACATTTACTAAAGATACAAGAAAAAGTAAAAAACAAATCTATTTTGTTCTTAGAAAAAAACAAGAGAATTTTATTTAATGAAAAAGGAGTAGATGAACATGTTTCAAAAGCAGGATATGGAGCAGGTGCAGTAGTATTAATAATTTTAGTAGTAGCTTTTTTTAGTGATTCATTTCAAAATACAGTATTACCAGCATTACAAAACAAAATTATGAGTATATTTAATATTTGATGTTTAACAACAAAATTATTGATTTTTTTATATCTTTTATATATTATCCTAGAAGTAATGAAAAGATAAAATTAAATAAAAAAAATATAGTATTATTGTTTATGATTGAGATACTACTATATTTTTTCTTAAAATTAAGATTTGATGAAAATATATCAATAATCAAAGGTTTACTTTACTTTCAAGTCTTAATATATACAAGCTATATAGATTATAAAGTTTACTTAATACCTAATAAAATTCACATTATTATTATTTTTATATCAATAATAGATATAAACCTACTATCATCAATCAAAGGTTTATTTTTATTTCCTCTTCCATATTATTTGATTGCTTTTATATTTGGAGGTATAGGAGGAGGAGATATAAAATTATTGGCTTCTAGTGGATTTTTAATAGGATACAAAGGTTACTATACTTTATTACCATTTTTTATTAGTTTTATTTTAGAGATAGTAATAAATTATAACAAACTCAGAAATTGCAAAAACTTAAAAATAGCATTAGCACCCTACTTATCTGTAGGGTGCTTTTTAGCATATTTTATTTAGGAGGAAGTTAAATGGATTTTAAAAGTAAGTTACAAAATAGAAAAGTATTAGCAGTAATAACTTTAATTTTGGCTACGATTATAGGGTTTGGTTCACCTCTATATGAAAGAATGAAATCGAAATCAACTTATGTGAGAGTTATTAATAAGATTGAAAAGGGAAATAAAATATCTAGCAATCAAATTAGAGAATATACTACAACTGATTCAAAAAGTTTACCTAATTCAATTATAAAAAATAAAGATGATGTAGTTGGCAAATATGCAGTTGTAGATATGTATAAAGAAGATAATGTTTTAAGTAGTAAAATATCACAAAATCCTGTTGCAGAAAACGATTATTTATATAATCTCAATGGGAGTAAACAGGCAATGTCTATAACAATAAAAAATTTTGCAGCAGGTTTATCTGGTAAATTACAAACAGGAGATATTATTTCTGTTATAGCATCAGATTATGGAGAAAATAAAAAAACAATTAAACTACCACAATTGGAATATATACAAGTATTAGCTGTAACAAATCAAAAAGGTGCAGATAAAAAAGATGATTCAATTGAAAAAGGTAATGAAGATGAACAAGAGCTACCAACTACAATTACATTATTAGTCAATGAGACACAGTCTAAAATTTTAGCAGACCTAGAAGAAAAAAGTAAAATGCATGTCACATTAGTATATAGAGGTACTGATAAAACTGCAAAAAAATTTATAGAAGAACAGGATAGAGTTATAAATTTAAAAGGAAGTGAAGGTTTAGAACAATTGAATGATTCAAATAATACAGAAACAAATTAGGAGGTAATTATGAGTAATAGAATTATTTCTATATGGGGTGATCCATTTAGTGGAAAAACAACTTTTAGTGTAAAATTGGCAAAAGAGTTATCTGCTAAAAAAAAGAATGTAATTGTTTTGTTCCCAGATTTGTTCTGTCCAACTATGAACATTATTTTACCAGGACATGCTGAAAAAAAATCATTAGGAAATATTTTGTCTGCAACAATAATTGATGAAGATATTATACTTAAAAACAGTATTTATTTAGAAAAAAACAGCTATATAAGTTTGTTAGGATATAGAGAAAGGGAAAATATAACAACATATCCAGAATATGGAGAAAATAAAGTTAAAGATTTAATAAGAAATATGTTACAAATAACAGATTATATAATTGTAGATTGCTCTAGTCATTTTGTGGTTGACTTAATATCCTCTATCTCATTAGAAATATCTGATATAGTAATAAGATTAATGAGTCCTACACTAAAATCAATCTCATATTTTGATTCTAATACACCATTACTAATAGATAAAAGATTTAATTTTGAAAAGCATATAAAGGTTTTATCAAATTTTAAATCTGATGATTCTATTGAAATAGTAAAAGATATATATGATATAAAGTATGAACTACCATATAATGATGAACTTAGAACTCAAATGATGGGTGGAGAATTATTCTATAATTTGAAGAGTAAAAAAAGTTACTTATATAATGATACAGTCAGAAAATTAACAGCTGTAATTTTAAATGAAAATAAGGAGGTAAAAGGTTTTAAAATTTGGAGGAAGTAATAAATGGGAAGAAATTTACTTAATAATAAGTTTTTTAATGATAAAAAAAATAATAAAGATTTTTATTCAATACTTGATGAAGTACAAGAGTATATGTATAGAATATATACAAAAGCTTTAGATGATAGAGAAGAAATGATTCCTTATATAAGAAAATATATAAATGACAATTCATTATATACAGAAGAAATATCAGAAGATGAATTAATAGATAAATTAATTTCTGAAATGGCAGGTTTTGGATGTTATGATAAATACCTATATAAGAAAATAATAAATAATAAGTATATTGTTAGGGATGACATAGAAGAAATTAATTCAAATCATTGGAAATCAATAATTGTAAAATATAAAAATGGTAAGAAAGAACATGTGAAAAATTGTTTTAGGTCACCAGAACATGCTGAAAATATAGTAAAAAGGATGCTTAGAAAATGTTCGGATATTGTATTTGATAATGCTAATCCTATTGTAAGAGGGCATTTAGATGGTAATATAAGAATCACTGCTGTTGGTATGGGTATAACTGATAAAGATAAAGGAGTTGCTGTATCAATTCGTATTGTTAATCCAGAACATATGAGTGAAGAAGAATATATTAAAAAGGGAACTGCATCAGAAGAAATGTTTTATGCAATAAAAACATTTTATAAATATGGAATGAGTATATGTATAGCTGGACCTACTGGAAGTGGAAAAACAACAACAGCATCATTAATAGTAGAAAATACAATAGAGGATGATGATAGACTTATTACAATAGAGGAAGATGTTAGAGAGTTTGATTTTGTAAAATATGATAAAGATGCTATACCTAAAAATGAAGTAATACATCTGGTAACAAAACATAGTCATGATATAGACCAAGATAAGTTAATTGAATTGTCACTCACAATGAACCCAAACTATTTGATAGTCTCAGAAATGAAAGGGAAGGAAGCCGATTCTGCTAAGAAAGCTGCTAATATAGGTATTCCAATTTTATCAACAACACATTCAAATTCAGCTACAGACACTTATCCTAGATTAGTTGATTTATGTAAAGAAAAATCAAAAATGGATTATGATACTTTATTAAGAGGAGTAATAAAAGCATTTCCAATTATTGTTTTTCAGAAAAAATTAAAAGATACTTTAGAATCAAAAAGAGTTATGGAAATAAAAGAGACTATTATAGATTTTGAAGGTAATATTAGAGAAAATACTCTTTTTGAATTTAATGAAATAGAAGATTTTATTATAAATGGAGAAAGACATATAAAAGGAGAGTTTAAAAAGATAAATAATATATCAGAGCAATCACAAAATATATTAAAGTTAAACAATATCCCCAAAGAAGAATTAGACAGACTTTTAAATTGGAAGGATGGTGATAAATGTGATTAAAAATATAATTGTTTTTGTGTTTGTTGTAATAGCTATGTTTGAAATACTTGATATATCTAAAGACGATATTAAAAAAAGAATATTGTATTTTTTTAATCCACAAAAAAAAGAATATACTATAAAAGATAAAATTAAAATGGCTAATTTAGAAAAAAAAGAAAACACCATTGTTTTGCTTATAAAAGACACTAGAAAAATATTAAAATCTACTGGAAGAACAACAATGTTTTCTACTATTTGTTTGACATCAGTTTTTTTATCTGTAGTAGGAATTTTTTTATCTTTATTAATAGGGAATATATTTCTGGTTCCGATTTTGGCAATTGGTTTTTTTATGATTCCATTTCAATACATAAAAATATCAGAAGGTCACTATAAGAGTCAAATTAGCCATAATCTTGAAAGTGCTTTATTTAGTATTACAAATACATATATGAGAACTAGTAATATAATAACAGCAGTACAAGATAATATAGAAGAGTTTGAACCATCAATTAGGAAAGAATTTGAATTTTTTCTAATTGGGGTTGGGCTAGAACCCGATGTAAAAAAAGTATTAGTAAAATTGAAAGATAGAATTGATGATGATATTTTTAAAGAATGGATAAAGAGAGTAATTGATTGCCAAAATGATAATGTATTAAAATCTCCCTTAAAAGGGATTGTAAAAAAATTCTCAAAGGTAAAAGTTCTTAATAAAAAATGTGAAAATGAACTTATTGAACCAATTAGAAATTTCTATACATTAGTTATTGGATGTTATTCACTATTTGGGATTTTTTACTTTTTAAAAAGAGATTTATTCGATATATTAATGTTCACTAATCTTGGTAGAATTTGTGTTGCGATTGCAGTATTAATGACATTTATTTGTATACATGGTGTTTTAAGACTGAAAAAACCTGTAGATTATAAAATGTTGAAATAATAAGGAGGTGTGGATTTGTCATTACTAATTACAATAGTATTATTGGCTATAGCGATTTACTTGATATTAGCAGAGATACTTAATATCCCAACATATAGAAATAACAAAATAATGGGTAAAGTATTAAAAATGAATAAAGATGGAAAATATATTGATAATCTTACTACTCATATGGCTATAAAGTTATCAAAGTTTATTAAAATAAGTGAAGAAAGAAAAGAAAAGATAAGTTATTTATTAAAAGTCTCAGGGATAAGATTATCACCTGAGACTTTTATTGCAAATGCTTTTGTAAGTTCAATTATAATGCTTATTTTTTTTATACCCACATATTTAATTATGCCATCTGTTAGTGTAATTTGGATAATTTTAGCTATATATGCTTTTCGTGTAGAAATAAAAAAACCATATAGATTGCTTAAAGATAAAAAAAGAAAAATTGAATGTAATCTAGCAGACTTTTCAGCGACATTAGCAATAGAATTAGAACATACCAGAAATCTTGTGAGAATATTTGAAGGATATAAGGAATTTGCAAATACAGATTTTGCAGAAGAATTAGAGATAACACTAGCAGATATGAAATCTGGTAGTGATAAACAAGCATTAAAAAGGTTTGATACAAGAATAGGTAGTTCATATTTAACAGAAGTTATTATTGGGCTAATAGGTGTAATAGATGGAAATGATGAAGTTTCATATTTTAGTAACTTATCTGATAAATTGGAAAAATTTGAATTTGAAGAATTAAGTAGTATTGCTTTGGGGCAAAAATCTAAAGTAGCAAAATATGAAATAATTATGTTAACCGTTATTGTTATGATTATTCTTGTTGCATTTGCTAGTTTATTTTTAAAATATTCAAAGGAATTATTTTAAGGAGGTAAACTAAATATGAAAAATTTATTAAAAGATGAAAGAGGGTTTATAGATTCTACAGTTGGGGTTATATTAATAGCAATTGTAGCATCCCTTTTTATTTCACTAGGATTTGTCATATTCCCAGCACTTGATACAAAAGTTCAATTAAATAATTTCGCTAAAGAAATAGTTAGAGAAGCACAAATAACTGGAGAAATAGATAAAGATATTGATAAAAAGATAAAAAACTTAGAAGATAACCTTGTTAAACCTGATAAAATAATTTGGGACAATAAATATATAACAGGAACTAAGAAAGTACAATTAAATGAAGAAATAAAGGTTAGAGTTGAAAAAACTATTGATATAGGTTTTTTTGATTTTGGTCGTTTTCCAGTACCTTTACATGGAAGCCATTCTGGAAGGAGTGAAGTGTATTGGAGAAATTGAGGGATGAAAAGGGAGCTGTTAATATAGTTATTCTTGGAGTTATTTTAGTTCTAGTATTAATTATTAGTCTATATTTTGAAAAAATTAGGTTACAAATAGTTGCTTTTGGTGTAAGAAATGCTTTTGAGACATCTGTAACTGATGTCTCAACAGAAAATTATGATGAGGTATATCCTTGTATACGAGAAGGATATAGTGCTGCATACAAATTAGATAAGTCTGATAAGTGGGAGCAGAATATAGATAAAGGAAATGTAGTAGAACAACTTAAAAAATCACTAGGATTAGTAGAGGAAGAAGGACAACTTATAAAATACAATGGAGATAAAATTGAGTTTAAATTGTCTGATATTAAAATAAATATATTAAATAGACAACTTGCTCCAAGTGACAAAACAAAATTAGAAAAATATAGAGTAAATGGTCAACTTACATTAGAAATTCCATCAAATTATAATGGAAAAACAAGTTATGCAAAAAAAGATGTAAATGTAAGTTCAGCTTACACGTCTAAATATTAGTTATATAACTCAAAAAAATATGGACAAATATGGACAAATATGGACAAATATGGAATTGTATGGTATACTATAAATATAGAGTAATAATAAGAAGGTGATAAATAGTGCCATATAAACCATCTGAATTTGCACAAAAACTAGGTATATCAGTTAAGACTCTGATGCGTTGGGATAAAGATAAAAAACTAATTGCATTTAGAACTCCAACCAATCGAAGATATTATACTGAAGAACAATACTTAAAATATGTAAAAGATAGTGGAGAGAAGAAAATATTGATATTTGATTGTAAAGATGATATAAAAAGTGAAAAATTAAGAAAATATGCTAAATCTATCGGATGTGAAGAGGTGAATTAAACTTAATTTAGAGAGGATTTTTATTATGAAAAAATTAAATATAAATATCAAAAAAAAAACAATAATTATGTGTAGCATAGTATTAACAATGTGTATGGTATTGTTATTGTCTTTATTATTGATGAAACAAAAAAAAGAAATACCTGTAGCTAAAGAATATAAAAAAGAACATGAAACTGACATTAAAAAAGGTGATGAAATAAATGTCCCCAAAATAGATACTTCTAAAGAGTCTATAACTATAGGGGAGTTAAATAATACCAAGAGCAAAGATGAAAAGTTTGAAAATAAAGGTAAGGATATAGATAAAAAGATAAATAACAATTCTAAAGGAGAAAATGGAACTAAAGAAGAAATACAAAAGAAAACAAGACCAGTAAAAAGACCAAGTGATGCAAAAGATGAAGTGATACATAATTCTAATAATCAAGGGTCTGAGGATATTAGTGAGAATGAAGAAAGTAATAATAATGAAGAAATATTGAATCCAGGTAATATACAAGAAGATGTTAAAATGGAAGGTGAATGGGGAAATATAATAGCAAATATGAGATAGTTTAATATATAATAAAGTTAAGTTATTTATGAGGGGGAAAATTTATGAAAATTATGAAAAGAATATTATCATTAGGGTTGACTGTAACATTTTTAGTTGGTAGTAGTACATTAGTTTCAAATGCAATGCAACTTAAAGATATTGATAAAATAGTTGGAAAAAACAGATATGAAACAGCAGGTCTTATTGCAGATAAACAGAAATATACTACTGCTATAATTGTAAATTCAGATAAAAGTATTGCTGATGGACTTAGTGCAAGTGGTTTAGCTGGAAGTGAAAATGCACCAATTTTATTAACTCAAAAGGATAATGTTCCAAATGAAACACTTGAAAGACTTAACACAGTAACTAAACTGTACATAATTGGTGGGGCAGATTCTATTAGTACAGATGTAGAACAAATGCTAACTATGAGAAGAATGGAAGTTAAAAGAATTAGTGGAAAAGATAGAATAGAAACAAGTTATAATGTGGCAAAAGCAATAGATTCTATAAATAAGGTGAAAAATGTAATACTTACTAATGCCTATAAAGGAGAAGCAGATTCAATGAGTGTTGCATCTGTAGCAGTAAGAGATAAAACTCCAATTATACTTACTGATGGAAATAATATTCCATTTAATACAGAAGGACTAAAGACCTATGTAATTGGTGGAAAATCTAGCATGAGTGATAATTTAGTGAGTAAGACAAAATCAGTAAGAATAAGTGGTATAGATAGATTTAAAACAAATAAAGAAGTAATATCATATTTCTATAAAGATGTGAAAGAGTGTTATATAACAAAAGCATATACATTAATTGATGCATTAACAGGTTCTACAATTGCAAAAAATAAACCAATAGTATTAGCTGATGAAATTAGTGATAAAAGTGTATTAAAAGGAATGAATAAGTTTGATGTAATCGGTGGTGTAAACAATACTACAATTGATAGATGTTTAAATGTTTTAAATGGAGAAGAGGAAAAGAATAATTATCAAGG
Source organism: Clostridioides difficile (assembly GCF_900243075.1). Lineage (GTDB taxonomy): Bacteria > Bacillota > Clostridia > Peptostreptococcales > Peptostreptococcaceae > Clostridioides > Clostridioides difficile_D. The sequence goes on along the minus strand of NZ_OEZH01000097.1, from coordinate 53,190 downwards.
AGATGATAAAAATATAACCTCTTCCAATGGAAACATTCAAGAATATGTAGAAATGGAAGGCGAGTGGGGGAATATAGTAGCAGATATGTAATTTGATATAAAGTTTTAAAGAGTGTAAATTTTTACACTCTTTTTATTTTTGATTTAAGGAGTGAAAATATTGAAAAAAATAATAATAATCTTATTATGTATTTTTCTTATAACACCAGCTGTTATTTTTGGAGCAGGAGGTGGAAATGTAGACACTGGTGGTGGTGATATGGGAGGTGTAATTAAAGGTTACAAATGGACACCTGGAGAAGAAGGTGTCAGAGTAACTATTATAGATGATGAAACTAGAAAATCTGTATCAACTCCAATAGATTTTACAAATGTAAAAAATCCAAATGTAAAGTATCATTTTGGAAAAGTATCTAAAATAGAATATAAAAATGGAACTAAATTGATACGATATAGTACATCAACGAAAGAGTATGAAAGTAAAAAACTTAGTAAAAATATTCCTGTGATAATTAAAAGTAATAGTCGTAAACCTGATATGAAAAAGATAAAGGCTTATTTTTGTGATGAAGTGTTTGTACATGCATTAGCAAAGTTAACGAGTATGGATTATAAAGAGTTAGTTGGTGGCAAATATAAGCTTTTAATAGAGCCAGTTGGATATTGTACAATAAAAGGTGAAAGATATGCACTTACAGCACATGAAGCAGCATTATATGATGAACAATTAAAAGGTATTTTAAGGTCAAAAATGCCTTCCTTTACTCATAAAAATTTACCTTTTGCTTTATTTTTAGAAAATGCAGACTTAGGTTTTCCTGCTTGGAAGGGAACTACTAACAATAAGCAATTGAACTCTACTATAAAAGATAAACTAGGCTTAGGTATAATTTACTTTGGAAATGAAAGTGAAGAAGAAAAACCACCAGATATTGATATAAAACCAGACTCTACACCTACACCACCTAAGCCAAATGAAGATGGAGAAGGTACAGACACGAAAGAATATGAATATAGAACTGATACAGATGTTATATCATCTGTGTTAGTTAGTGGTAGAAATAGAACCCCAGATCATCCTGTAAATGTAAGTTTTAAAATAAAAGATAAGACATATACAATGGAAGATATTTACTTACCAAAAGAAGGTGGAGAACAATATGCATGGGTAAAGTGGCATACACCGAAAACACCAGAAAGAATAATTATTACTGTTTCATCAAATGCAACAAGTGAAACGTCTAAAATAGTTGCTAATGTAAATAATCTGGAAGAAAAAACACCTCCAGACCCAACTGCGAATGATAAAAAGCCAGATAATTATAAAGTACCACCTAAACCAGAGAACCAAACAACATCTACTGAATATGGAGAATGGGACTGTTATTGGGTATCACATTGGGTGTATTATAGTGATGGAGAAGGAAGTGGCGAATGGGTTGATGAGGGCTGGTGGGAATGGAAGTGGATACCATATAAGGTTACTTTAAGTGCTAAAATGAATTTGAAAGCAGATTCTAGTGTTCCTACAGCAAAAAATAATGGAAAAGAAATAAAATCGGGTTATGGGGTTGATACTGTTGTAGATTCTAAAGTGGGGTATAATGCTCCCGAAAATAGTTTGACAGGAGCACAAAATGTAATTGTTACATTTCCAGAATTTAGTTATGAGAAATATAATAGAGTTTTACAAAATACAAAGATAGGTTATGATTCAAGTTTTGTATTCAAGAATAATAAGTATTCTACATATAACTCAAAAGTGCATTTCACACCACTTTGGTTTTTGGATGGAAAGTATATAACTAATTCTAAAGTAATGGATGTATGGACTCCTACAGGGATGCTGAGCATTAATACAAATGATTATGTTGATATTAAAAATAATTTATATGATGACTGGCATATAGGTCCTGTAAAATAAGTTTCAGAAAGCAAGAAGCAAATTTAAACAGTTACATTAAATTTAAAAAGTGTCCCCTGGGGCACTTTTTTAGTGTGCAAATATTGGAGTGATACAACAAATGAAGTGTACTGATAAAAAATATTTTTATATAGAAAAAAAAGATATTGAAGATAAAATAGATTACATTACTAAATCTAAAGAAAAATTAAAAAAACAATTCAATTTAAATGATGAAGATATATTAAAGATATTAGAATCTTTGCAAATAAAACTAGAAAAAATTAATAAGAAAATTTCAAAAATGTAATACTTTTATGAAAAAGTCCCCTGGGGGCTTTTAGAGGAAGAGAACACTATGATAAATAATATTGAAAAAGTTGTTTCATTAGGTATGATTCAGTTTGTAACTATATTATTGCTAATAGGTTACTATTTTGGAGGATTAAAATATACTTTGATACTAGGGATAACTATTATAAAAACAAGTCTGAATTAAAACATTAGAAAGGATAATTATGAATGGAGATAAAAATATAAAATTTACAAAAGTTGATGAGAAGAGGCTGGAAAAAAGAAAAAAACAAAAAGAGATACAAAAAGGAATTTACCCTATAGGTGAATATGAGGAAGGAAAAGTAAGAGTAAGTACAAATCTACCAATTTCAGTTGCTGATGCACTTATATATCATACAAGAACAGAATCGACGAAAGAAAATTCTAGGTCTGAACTTTTAGAAAATATTATTATAGATTGGGCAAAAGAAAACATGTCAGAAGAATTATTAAAAGAGGGGTGACCATAGATGATTGATATAGAATCAGTGTTTGTAGATTTAGTCAGTAGAGGAAGAAAATGGAGTGTAGGTTTATATATAGAACCTGAAACATATGAAAGAATAATTAATGAAGAGTCGAATAAAGAAGTAAATGTAAGTGAGTTGCTAAAAGTATTAAACAATAAATAAAGGAGAAATTGACATGAGATATATTTCTATGAATAAAAATGGGAAAAAAGAATCTGGTAAATTGATCTCTGTTATGAGTGACAAGGATTGCAATAAAATTGAAATCATGTTATCAGTGATGGATGAATTATCAAGAGATAATACTATTTTATACTTATCAGAAAAAGACATATGTGAAGAAACTATTTTTATAAATTACGATTATGAAAAACTGGAGTTTCAAGTAAGTATTAAAGATAATTTTTATGGCTATAGTTTATTATCGTTTTATAGACTAGAAGATATGTTAAGGTATGTAATAAAATCAATTGATAATATTGATATTATTTTTGTAGATGGAACTAGCTTTAGTGTTAAAGTCAATTATAAAAAATTAAAAGATTTGGCAAAAGAAACAGGTGTAACGATCATTCTTTTAGTAGAAAAAGAGACGATTGAACTTTTGAATACATTGAAATTTAGAAAACATATAAAAGATATTGATGAAAGTCTTATTTTATATATTTACAGATATAAAGAGATACCAGAAGGTTATTTCTATAAAGTTAGTGGAGATGAATTTAAATCTGTTCAAATAAATACGCCTACATGGATAGAAGATGTACTAAAAATAACAGGTCTTGGATATAAGTATGTAAAAGTAGTCGATTTTTAAAATAAAAAAGAAAAGGGGTTATGTTATATGTTTATTGCATTATATCTATTTTCCATTAGTATTTATTTAATAGGTATTTATTCTGTTAGTCTAAAAATAAAAAGCAATAAAGAAAATTATGAATTACTAAAACAATGTAAAAAACATTATATATATATAGTAAGAGAAATGGCAATAGGAGCTATACCAATAGTAAATTTTTTAATAGGAGTTATGTTAATAAAAATAAGTATAAAAATGGATGATTATGAAATTAAAAAAGTTATTGAAAATAGAAAAAAATAAAAAAGTTTATAAATAATGAAAAAAAGATGTCCCCAGGGGACTTTTTTTATTGGAAAAATTTGAAGGGGGTGTTTGCAAATGTTTTGTAATAGTGTTTAGTTACAATTAAAAAAATGAAATTCGTTATATCAAAATAAGTCCTCTGGGGGCTTTTTTATTATGTCATTAAAAAGGAGTGATGAATATTGGCTACTAAAAAATCAAAGACAGATGAAAGAAAAAAGTTGGTAGAACAGATTCTTTTATTAAAAGGAAAAAGTTATGATGAGTGGCTAAATGAAGCCCACAATAATTTTATCATGCATAATGTTAATTTGTTAAGTAGTGGATTAGATAAATTAAATCAAGAAAATAGAAATGGAGGGGATTTGTAATGGGTGTTATTGATTCTCTATGTAATCTTGGCTTAGAAGTTGTTACATGGCTTCAGAGAATGGGATTTCCTGCTTGTGCAATTGCTCTTGCGATAGGTGGAATAATTCAAATTTTTGGAGGACCTAAAGGTATTGATAAATCTAAAGGATGGTATGTAGGGGCTGGTACAGGATTCTTATTTGTATTAGGTGCTAAAGCATTTGCAGAGTTCTTACAAGGTCGTATAACATTTTGATGCAGTATTCATTTTTTTAAATTCTACTTATAAATACGTAAAATTTTTAATTTTCAAACTATAAAAGTGCTCTTTATGAGCACTTTCTATATATGCAAGTTAAACGAAATCAGTAGGTGCAATTCCTACAACTTGCCAATTATTAAAATTATAGAAAGGAGTACTAAGTTGGAACTTATAAAAGACTTAATTAATTCATTTTTTGAGACTAGAAATGCAGAGTTTAAGTTTGCAAAGAAACTTGTGAATAAAGAATATTTAACAAAAATAGGCTTATTTATATTTATAATAATAACTATTTTTCTAAATACAGTATTAGAATCAATATCATCATTGACTCAAATTTTCAATGGAGGGGAATTTAATTTATGGAGAATATTTATTCCAAGATTTTTGACCTGTTTTCCAGTATACATAATAGTTTACTTTATATTCTTAGTAGCATATTTAAAGGTAATAGCGAATATAAAAACCTCTTATGCAGAATTTGAAGAAGGTCAAAAAGGAACAGTAAGATTTGCAACCAATCAAGAGATACATGAACAATATAAAGCAGTTCCAGAAAAAGATGAATTGTATGAAGGCAAGGGTGGTATTCCTATTTCAAGGAATCCAGAGACAAAAGAAATATATGTTGATGATAGTTCTGTAAATAATTTAATAATAGGTACAACTAGAAGTGGTAAAGGTGAAACGTATGTTGTACCAACTATAGATATTTTTTCTAGGGCAAAAGAAAAACCATCATTGGTTATAAATGATCCAAAAGGTGAGTTAATTGCAATGTGTGGCGATACACTTAAAGATAGAGGATATGAGGTTTTAATGCTTAATCTATTAGACCCATTAAATTCTTCATCATATAATCCTCTTCAATTGGTTTTAGAGTCCTATAAAGGTGGAAGAATTGATGAAGCACAATTAATATGCAAGACCTTGACTTACACATTATATCATAATCCAAACTCGAAAGACCCAATTTGGGAAAATTCTGCATCAGCTCTAGTTAATGCAATGATACTAGCAATATGTGATGAATGTATAGAAAAGGGTGAAGAACATAAAATTACTATGTATACAGTTGCGAATATGCTTTCAACATTGGGTTCTCAAAATAGAAAAGATTATCAAGGTAATAATATAAATGCTTTAGATGAATATTTTAAAAAACTACCAAATAACTCAGCTGCTAAATTACAATATGCAACAAGTAGGTTTGCAGAAGGTAATACTAGAGCGAGTATATTTACAACAGCTATGAGTGAATTACAACTTTTTACTATGGATAAGATGGCAAAGTTGACATCTAAAAATACAATTGATTTGAAAGGTGTAGGATTTAAGAATCTTCTAGCAAAAGAACATAAACCAAAAGCAATATTCATGGTAACTCCAGATTATGATTCTAGTAATCATAAAATAGCAAGTCTTTTTATAAGACAACTATATTATGTACTAGCAAAAAATGCATCTTTAAGCAAAAATGGAAAATGCGAGATAGGAGTTGAGTTTATATTAGATGAATTTGGGAATATGCCACCAATTGAGTCTTTTGCAAATATAATAACAGTGTGTTTAGGTAGAAATATTAGATTTAGTTTAATAGTACAAGCATATTCACAATTAGAAAAAATATATGGAAAGGATATGAATACAATAGTTGCGAATTGTGGTAATCAAATATATTTACTTACAAATGATGACACTACAGCAGAAAAGTTTTCAAAGTTAGTTGGAGAGAAAACAGTAATAACACGTTCAAGGTCAGGAAAGGTACTTTCTTTATCTAAAAGTCAAACTGAAAACTTAGATACAAGAAGGTTATTGAAGGCAGATGAATTAACCAAACTACAAGAAGGAGAAACCGTAGTTGTAAGGGTTATAAAACGTAGAGATTTAAAAGGAAGAAAAATAATTTCATATCCAATATATAATCGGGTAGGGGATGAAAGAGCATTTAGATATAGATATGAATATCTTAATGATGATTTTGGAAATAAGAAATCATTCTGTGATATTCAAGTTAATACTGTACATAAAGATGTGAATTTAGAAGAGTTAAGTTTATTTCATGAAAAGACAAAAGAAGAGGTGAAAAGAGAAATAGAAGAACGAATAGAGTCAATAATGAAAACTAAAATAAATCCATTATCATATGAAAATGAAAAAATAGATACAGAAAATCAAAAAATATCAGAGTATCAAAAAAATATTATTTTAAAAATAGGTAATAAAATTTTAAGTTGTGATGATATTAAAGAATTGGAAAAGTTATCATCAAAAGAAGATATATTTGATTATTTAAAAGATATAGGAAGGGAAGATTTTATTGAAACAATCAAGAAAGTATTAGATTAGATATTTGCTTATGTAAGAAATAAATTTAGCCAAAGAAAGGAGTGTTTTTTTTGGGAGAAAGTGAAATGATAGATATATTATCCAAATATGATTCTATAATAGTAATTAAAGAGTTTATAGGAGGAGCATTTAGAGCAGTTGGATGGTACTTAATAAAATTTTTAGTTATGATATCTAATTCCGTTGAAGGTGTAGTTGATAAAGTATACACTTTGAACGGATTTTTTAATAGCCCTGAAATTAATGAGTTAATAAAAATGTTTAAGCCAGTTATATTCGTTATTTTTATGGTGTCACTTGGTTATTTAGGATTCCAATTAATGCTTAATAGAAAATTTAAGTTAGAAGGTTTAACTACTAATATAGCACTTGCAGTAGTAGTTGTAGTTGCGTTACCTACATTTATGTTACAAGTAGCAAAAATAACTGATACAGCAATATCAGCAGTAAATAGTAAATATGAAACAACGGCTAATAAGGTTATTAAAGAAAACTTGACAGATATATATTTATTTGAAGCAAATAATTTCAATAAGTCTACTAAAAATAATATACCTGAAAGTGCAGTCATGAATGTAAATGTTTTAGATGAATTAGATACTTCAAAGGTGAAAAATAAAGATTTATTTTCAAAGAAAATTGGTTTTGATGAAAATAGTAAAAAAATGTTGGTAGATTTAAGTGATGGTTTTTTTGGTATGGGTGGAGAATCTTATTATAGATGGCACTTAGACTACTTTAATGTAATAGTAACCTTAACATGTATTATTGTAGTCATAGTGCTTTCATCAATAAGGATAGCAAAAATAATAGCTGAAATAGGAATTAAAAGAATATTTGCAACACTATACTCTTTTGCAGATATAAGTACAGGTCAAGGATTAAAGACTATTGTAAAAGATTTATTTTCATCTTTTGCTATATTATTTTCAATATCTTTATTAATAAAAATATATCTATTACTTAGTTCATATGCATCTTCAAAAGTAGATGGAATAGCAGAATTAATAGTTTTAATTGGTGGAGCATCAGCAGTTATTTCTGGACCAGATATTGTTGAAAGAATTTTTGGAATAAATTCTGGAGTGAGTACTGGAAATGTGATATCTTCAATATATCATGGTGGAGAAATGGCAAAAGGTGGTTTCTCAGCAATTAGAGATATGACAAGTAAGGTTGCAATGGGTGGAGCTACTGTAGCATCTGGTATGAGTGGTTTTATTGATGGATTTAGAACAGGAAGCAATAGTTTAAATGGAGATGATAAAATTAGTAAAATTGATAAAATGCCTAGTGCTAATTCAGATTTAAGTTTGAATGATAAATCCAATAGACCTATAGATGAAGAAGAGAGAAAGCCAAAAGATGAAAAGGAATCTAATAAAGATAATTCTTCAATAAAGAAACCAGATAATCAAGAAAAGCAAGATAAGCAAATTCCAAATAAATTAAAAGATGAAAATATGAGAAATAAACTAGATGATGATACAGATTCTCCTTTAGGAAATATTAGAGACAAAATAGAAAATAAAGGTGACAATAAATCAATAGACGACTTAAACAATAAGAATAAGAATGATAGTATTGATAAAATGCCTAATATTGATAAAATACCTAAAGTGGAAAATAAATCTGACAAAGATAATAATATAAATAGAAATCCTGTTAAAGAGCCTATGAAAAAGGATGATATAAATAGAACATCAACACAAGGTCTTGATAGGAATAATAATATTAGAACAGGTATGAATAGGAATGGAGAAAATTTCAATAGTAAAAGTGAAGGAGTAAATACTCCAAATAACAATCTAAGAAATAGTAAAGATGATATTGTACCTAAAGTTGATTCTCCTAAAATAGCAGATAGAGGAAATGAATCATATGTAGATAAGATTGAGGAAAAAATAAGTCCACTATCACAAAAAGTGTCTCAGCATTATCAATTAGGTAAAAACACAGGAGCAAAATTTAGAGATAGTATAAATAAGAAAATGGGTTCTAAAAAATAATAAAGAACAATTAATATAATTTAGAAAGGATGTTTTTATGTATAATATTCCAAATGAAATTTCTTCAGAAACTAAAATATTTAAATCAATATATGTTACTGACTTATTGATTATTCTGTTAGCCTTGTTCTTTGCATGGATAACAAGTTCAATTGTTTATCCAACTTTAATACTTGCATATTATATATATACATTAGTGGTAGCAATATTTTTAGTTGCAAAAAGTCCGATAAATCCAGGAATGAGAAACTTTATGTCAATATATTTATTGATTACTAGAGATAGAAAAACGTATCATTCTATAGATTGGGATGAATAAAGTAATTTTGAGAATTTAATATTGAAAGGAGTTATTATGCTTAGAAAAAAGTATATAAGTGAATTAAGTAAAGAAGAAAAAAAGTTGGAAAAGCAAGAAAAAAAAGAGTTGAAAAAGATAAATAAAAAAATTGATAAAGACATAACAGAATTACTTCCTTTTTTAGATGTAACAGAAAATGAAGCCTTTGAAACTAAAGATGGGGTTATGGATATGTTTCAAATATCATCTTGTGATATATATACATTAAATAAAGAAGAAATAAATGCACATATTTCCACCTTTGCAACGTTTTTAAGAACATATCAAGATGATATAAAAATTATATCAATGAATTTTCCAGTAAATACATTTATTCAACAACAGTATTTTAAAAGAGTTATAGAAAGAACCACTAATCCTACACATTTACATTTTTTAAAAATAAAATTAGATCAACTTGAACGTATAGAATTTAATAGGGAAAATAAAGAATTTTATATTTTTATATATGCAAATAATGAAGATGAAATGGATGATAAAATTAATTTGATATTTAGATTATCGGCTGGGAAATTCAAATTTAGTAAAATTGATTTAGATAAAAAAATAAAAATACTTTTTAAATTATCCAATCAAAATACAAAAATATAGAGAGATATAAAGGGAGATTTAGTATGAATAAACTAATAAAAATTAATAAATTTAATAAAAAAGAGTACAACCCATATCTTTTGAGAGAAATTCAGCCACAAGGAGGAATTAGATTTTCTACAAGAATTATAGAAAAAGGTGATGGTTTTGAGACCTGTTTACATGTTTATGGTTACCCAAAACAAAATGATACCTTTTGGTTAGAAAAACTTTTTAGTTTTAGAAACGTTATAACTACACTAGATGTAAAAACAGAAAAAAAAGAAAAAACCTTAAATCAAATGAATAAATCTTTGGCTGAGTATAATCATAGATTTTATGAAGATCGTGATATAGTAAGCAAAATACAAGCAAAAGGTTCTTATGATACTTTATATGGCTTAGTAGAGGATATTACGAATTTTGGGGAAGTAATGAAGTCAATACATGTAAGATACTATATATCTGATAAAACAATAGAAGGTGTTGAAAATAGAATTGCTGAAATATCAAAAGAATTAGAAGGTATAGGATTTAAAACAGCTATTTGTTTAAGTGAACAAACAGAAGAGTGGATGTCCTTATTTTGTAAATATGAGAAACAACAAAGTTTTAGGTATAAAAGAAAAGGAAAACCACTTCAAGCTCTTGCTCTTGCAGGTGGGTATCCTTTTCGATTTACTAGTTTAAATGATAAAACTGGTTGTTATCTTGGACAGACTTTTACTGGTGGTGATATAATTTTTGATCCCTTTACTAATGATGGAAGGAAAAGAATATTCTATAATTCTGTGATTGTAGGTCTTATGGGACAAGGTAAATCAACATTATTAAAAGAACTTTCACACAATAATACAATTGTTGGTAATACAACAAGAATTATTGATGTTACTGGAGAATTTGAGGCATTAGTTAAGGCTGAAGGAGGAAAGACAGTATCTTTAGATGGTACTGATGGAATAATAAACCCACTAGAAGTTTTTGCTACAATAACAGATAAGCATACTTATAAAGTAAATAATGAAATGTCTTTCACTACTCATCTTGATAAAGTTAGTACAATATATAAATTTTTAGTGCCAGAATGTTCAGCAAGTGAACAAAGAGAGTTTGAAAAATTACTTAGTGAATTTTATGTTTATCATGGAATCGAAAAGGAAAAATCAACTGAGTATGAAACAGAAAAGTATCCAATTGTTGAAGATTTGTTACATTATGTTGAAAAGCAGATGTATGATGATGTAGCCAATAAAATTCCTAAAAAAAATATTACATTAAATAGGCAAGAAAAACTTGAAAATATAATATTAAATTTAGAGAGTATAGTTAGAGATTATGGAAAATTATTTAATGGACATTCCTCGATTGCAGATATTACTAATGAACAAGTAGTATCTTTTGAACTTAGAAACTTAACACAGTTTGATGAAAGAATATTTAATGCACAAATTTTTAGTGTTTTAAATCTTCTTTGGAATGAAGCATTAGTTCAAGGAAGAAGAGAGAAAGATAAGTTTGATAAAAATAATAAAGACCAAACAAAAACTTTTGCTTCATCAATAGAAGAAGCAAAAAAATTCTTTTTACTTATAGATGAAGCACATAGAATTATAAATTCAAATAATATAAAGGCTGTAAAATTTTTAACTGATTTTGAAAGAGAAGCAAGGAAGTATTTTGCAGGTATAATATTTGCATCTCAGAATATAAAGGATTTTGTTCCAGAAGACGTAACAGGAGAAGTATTTCAAGAAATTAAAAAACTATTTGCCCTTACACAGTATAAGTTTATTATGCGTCAAGATCATAGTGATAAAGAAGTTTTTAATAAGGTATTTGAAGGTCAACTATCAGAAAGTGAATTAGCACAGATAGCAAACTTATCTAAGAGAGAATGTTTGTTGTCTATTTCTGGTCAAGAAAATATTTTCTTTGAAATCGACATTAGTAAATATGAATTAGATTTATTTGCAGGAGGTGCTTAGAATGAAAAATAAAAAGATAGTATTTGGAATTGTTATTGCTATTTCTATATTAATAATATCAATATCTTACTTTTGTATAAATAATAAAAAAGATGAAGGTATTGAGCATAAAGAACTTGTAATAGAAAATAAAGATAAAATAGAAGATAAAGAATCTAATAATAATGAGAAAAAAAGTGTCAAAGAAGAAACAGAAGATATAGCAAAAAAATTTGTTATAGCATGGCATACAGTTGAAGAAAATCCAAAAAATAGGATAGATTCAGCTAAAGATTTAATTAATGAAAATTTCTATAAAGAATTGAAGGATGAAGAAGAACTTGAATATAATGATATTAGAAAAGATAAATATACTTATAGAAGAATAAAAGAACTAGTTGCAGTAGATTACAAAGAGAAAGATGGAAAAGTCTATTGGACTGTCAAAGTGTGGTATGATTGGTTAGATAAAGATAAGAAAATACAAGAAGGTAATTTAATGACAGTATATCATGTTGGATTATTAAAAGAAAATAATAACTGGAAAGTATTTGAAAGTCCAGCAGAATTTTATTAAAAACTACTATCTTTTAAAAGAAATTAAAAGATAGTAGTTTTTTAATTTCTTTTTTTATATGAGGAAAGTGTAGGGAATAAAGATGTTAAATTATATAAAGAAAAAAATATTTTTATCTGTGATAAGTCTAGCTATAGCTTTTATGATGATATTTATGTTGATACTTTCTGTTTTTTTTATAGCAAATAATTCTAGTGGAGGAGGAAATTATTCAGGAGGTATTTTAGAAGGTGTACCAGAAGAATATATGCCTTATTTTAATGAAGCAGCAACAATATTTCATGTTCCAAATTGGACTTTAGCAGCAATTGCAAAACAAGAAAGTAATTTTAATCCAAATGATGCCTATGGTGGTGCTTGGGGTATAATGCAAATTCAAAAAACAGACTGGAGCTATTATATCTCAAATGGATTAGGTGATTTATATAAAAGTGTAGGATATTCGTTTTCTAGTGCAGATAATATGTGGCAAAAATACCTCAATGATGTAAGGGCACAAGTTTTAGCAGGTTCTTGGGAATGCATGAGATATACAAATATAGTTTTGAAAAGTAAAAATATAATTGATAGTGTACCATATAGAGATAATCAGAAAATGGCTGAAAATATGGACTTAATTAATTGGAATGCAAATGAAAATGATGTAACATTTAAAGAAATACTAAGACGTTCCTTTGCATGTTATAATGGTGGACCTGGATATGGTTTAAAAGTAAATCTGGATAAAGCACAAAATAATTACCCAAATAAAGTTTTTAAATATGCAATGGAATTTAGAGAAAGTGCAAGTGATTTGCCTAATATAAGTGGCAATCCAAATTCTCCAAAAGCAAAGCAACTATTAGATGTAGCATTTAAACAAAAAGGAAAACCATATGTATGGGGAGCTACAGGACCAAATAGTTTTGATTGTAGTGGGTTAACTCAATATTGCCATAAGCAAATAGGTATTCAAATACCTAGAACAGCACAATCGCAATCATATGCAGGAAAACCAGTAGATAAAAATAATTTACAAGCAGGGGATTTAGTATTTTTTGGTTCTAGTGTAGATAAGATTACTCATGTTGGAATGTATATTGGAAATCGTCAATTTATACATTCACCACAAACAGGTGATGTAGTGAAAATAACAAGTTTAGATAAAGAATATTATGCAAACAGATTTAAAATTGCAAAAAGATTTATTTAAACAAGTAAATTTAATTCAAAAAAAGTGTCCCCAGGTGATTATAAATAAGGAGTCATATTATGGAAGAATATAATATTAAATGTTTAAATGAAGAAGTAGATGAAATAAGATTTTTATATAAAAAATTCGCTATCAATTTAAATGTATCTGAAAATATTTTAGATAGAAAAATTGTATATGTGAAAAGTGGAGCAATCCTTATAGGTGCGTTATATGGATTTGTAAGACAAAGAAATAAATATAGTGATGAATATAAAATATTTAAAGAAATAGAAAAAATATTAGATTCTGACAATGTTATAAATTTAGAAAAATCTAATGTTTATTTTGAACAAATTAAAGGTATGGCATTAACTTTATGGAAAATATATCTGAAAAATGCAAAGACAGAGATAATGAGAACACTAATAGTAAAAGAATTAAAATCCAATTTAAAAGATTTTTATTATGAATATTCTTTGAAAATCAATATAAATATAATACATAAATTGAATGAAATTGATGAAGAGAGAGAACTATTAGAAAGTACAAAAATATAAGTAATATGACTAATAAATAAATGTGCAAGTTAAAGAATAAAATAACAAAAAAGTTTGCAAAAGAGATTCACATAAAATTTATATGGAAAAAAGATGAGGAGATTATTTTATGAATCATGTTAATTTAATTGGTAGATTAACAAAAGAACCAAATATAAAATGTAAAGAAAATGGAAATTATGTGCTTTATTTTGATGTAGCTATAGATAACCAATATAGTAAAAGTATGGTTTCTTATGTCCCTATAGAAGTTAATGGTAAATTAGTTGAAAAATATGCATGTGAACTTTTTAAGGGGCAATTAGTGGCTATAGAAGGTTATATAAAGGCATACAAAAACTATTTTAGAGTGAGTACTAATTATGTGAGATTTTTAAGTAAGAGTAATGATACAGAGTTGAAATATACTCCAGAGCCAATTGCAGATGATTATGAAATACCATTTGAAATTTAAATATTAAATAAAGTGTAAAGCATATGTCCCCTGGGGACTTTTTTTAATTGGAGGAAAAGATATGAAAAGTGTTATCATAGCAGAGAAACCCAGCCTAGCTCGTACAATAGTAGGTGCAATAAAGGAAGGTTTTAGTAAGAAAAATGGTTATTACGAAAATAATGAGTATATAGTTACATATGCTTTTGGACATCTGTTTGAATTATTTGATATAGATGATTATTTAAATAGAGAGAGAACTTATTGGAACATTGATGATATACCTTTTGTTCCAAAAAAATTCAAATTTAAATTAAAATCTGATGATGGTGTTAAGAAACAATTTGAGACAATAAAAGAACTTGTAAATAGATCAGATGTAAACGAAATAATAAGTTGTGGTGATGCAGATAGAGAAGGTGAAGTAATCATAAGGTTAATCTTAAATGAAATAAAAGTAGATAAAAGAGTAAAACGATTATGGCTACCAGCACAAACAGAAAATGATATATTAAACGCATTGAATGATTTAAAAGATATTAATAAATACGATAATCTGTATTCAGAAGGTCTATTAAGAACCCATATAGATTGGCTTTATGGTATAAATCTAACAAGATTTTTAACATTAAAAAAGAATAAAACTTTCTCAGTGGGAAGAGTAATAATTCCAATTGTAGAGGTTATTTATAAAAGAGATTTAGAAATAGAAAAATTTGTATCTAAAGATTATTTTCAGCCTGAATTAACTATATTAAAGAATGGAGAAGAAATAAGGTGTAATGTAAATGACTTGAAATTTGATTCAAAAAGTGATTGCGATTCAGAAGTACTGAAACAAAAAGAGTATAATTTAGTAGTTAAAAATATAGATATAAAAGAGGTCAAAAAGAGTCCTAAAAAATTGTTTTCACTTGATAAACTTCAAAATAAATTATCAAAAGATTTAAAATTAAGTGCTGATGAGTCCTTAAAAATCATACAAAATTTATATGAAAAAGGATATGTTACTTACCCTCGTACAAATACAGAATATCTTGCTGAATCAGAAAAAGAAAAGATAAAAAAACTTATAAATATACATGATTCTGAAAATAGAATATTAGAAATTAAAGATAAAAAGAGTATATTTGATGATACGAAGATTGAAAGTCATAGTGCTATAATACCAACTGAAAAACTACCGAGAAAAGATGAATTAGATAGTATTGAAACTAGTGTATACAACATTATAAAAAACAGATTTATGTGTAATTTTTTAAAAGAACAAACTCTTTTAGAAGAAACTATTACAACTTTAGAATTTGGTGAACATGAAATAAAATTAAAAGGAATAGTTATAAAAAAACTAGGATATTTAGCATATGAAAATGACTTGAGCGAGAAGGCAGTTCCTAAATTTTCTCAAGGAGAAAAATTAGATTTTAACATAGAAACTGTAAAGAAAAAAACTCAACCACTTAAACATTTATCTCTTGAAGATTTAAATAATTATCTAAAAAATCCATTTAAAAATGATGAAATGACAGAAGATGAAGAATATAATTTAATGTTAAAAGGAGTTGAGATAGGGACTGTTGCTACTAGAGCAGAAATAATAAATAAAGCTAAAAAGTTACAATATATCGAAGAAAAGAAAGGGACGTTTTTCATAAAAGAATTAGGGAAAATATTAATCGAATCTCTTGGTGAATTAAACATTAATATGGATAAAAATAAAACTGTTGAATTATCAAAAATATTAAAACAAGTATACAGAAAAGAAATAGAATTTGATAAGGCTATTGAACTATATTCAAATGATTTAGTTAATACAATAAACAATAGCAAGGATATTGAAGTAAAAAAAATAGACTCTAATGTGAAAGAAAAAGAGGTTATAGGTGTATGTCCTAAGTGTAGAAAAAATGTATTTGAAGGTCCTAAAAGTTTTTATTGTGAGGGCTATAAAGATGTAAATAAGTGTACTTTTTATATATCTAAAGAAGATAAATTTTTTCAAGCTAGAGGGAAAAAACCAACAAAGACAATGGTTAAGAATCTACTAAAAGATGGAAAGGTTAAAGTTAAAGGATTTAAGAAAAAAAATGGGTCTAGTTCTTATGATGCGATAGTAAATATGGACTTAAAGGGAAAATGGGTCAATTTTAGCTTACAATTTGATAGTAAAAAAATTAAAAGATAAAGAAAAGAAAGGTAGCATTTTATATGGATAAAATAAAAGAAAAGGTAAGAAAATTTTTGAATACATTACCTCAAAAACTAAATATAGTATATAAAAAAATAAGTCAAAATAAAGCCTTTATATATTATGTTATTCCAGTATGTATGATTCTAGGATTTTCATTTTTTTTTAATTCAAAAACTATTTTTTCATCTAAAGAGGATATAAAAAGCACACCATTATACGTTGAACAAACTCTAGGAAGTACAAATATAGCTTTAATGAATAGAAGATATAATCCTATAGATAGAAAAGTAGAATTTATAATATCTGGAGAACAACAAGATAAATTAAAGGAAAGTAATTTGAAATTTGAACTAAGAGAAAAGAAGAATCCTACTATTTCAATTCCACTAGAAAGTAAGAGATTAGATGAAGATAATTATGTTATTATAGCAAAAGTACCTAAAAATTGGGAGGTATTATCTTTATCTATTGTTGATGAAACAAAAGACTATTTGGATGCTATTGATTCAGTAAAAAAAGAAACAGACTATATAAATAATATTAATAATTTAGATAAACAGACTACATCTAAAGGTAATAATAAAGTAAGAATTTATACAGATTCAAGAGAGATAGAAAAAGATTACAAAATGAAAGAAAAGAATAAATATGAGTATTTAATTCAATTAACAAATAAGAAAATTGAATTTATAGAAGGCGAAATAGGTAAGCAAAATAAATTAATAGATGCTGAAAAAGAAAAACAAGACAAGTTGATATATGAAATTAATAAAATAAGAAGTGATGAAAGATATAGAACAGATAAAGAAAAAGAGGATGCTAAATATGAAATAAGCTCTTTAGAAAGCACAAAAAAAGGTTCTAAAGAAAATGTAGAATTATATAATAATCAGATTAAAGAATATAGAGAAAAAATTAGTAAATTAAGATTAAAAGTAAAAGATTATGCAAGAAAAAATCATTAAATTTATACAAAAAAACATGTATTTTTGGTGGTCTAAGAGTGGTCTAAATGTGTATTTTTGAGTGATTTTCTGACCCCAAAGAAAATAACCTATAGAATACATAGCATTTTGACTTTAACTAAAGAGTTTTGCTAGGCTTTGCCTAGCTCCCCATGTTATGGAATAAATGAAATTTATGTAATATGGGGACAAAAACTCCTTATGCTCTTTTTTTTAGGAGAAACGAGTAAAAAAAACTACCAATAATAGATTTTAAGAAATAAAGATGTGTATAAAAGTGTAGAGATGTAATTATGATAAATACAGGTTTAGAAATCTTTTTAAAATTCTTTGTAAAGAAATATAATATTACAAAACAAAAGAAGGTGAAAGATATTGGGAGAAATAAAAATTAGAAATTTACCAGATTTTGTTATAGAAAAAATAGACATAATGGCAAAAAAAAATGGAATGAAAAGGGAAACTTTTTTAAGAAAACATTTAGAGAATTTAGTAGAATCAGAAGAGATATTTAAAATTGAGGATAAATATAAATTAATTTTAGAAAAGGCTTTAGTAATAATTGAACAAAATTCAGAAGAGATTCAAAAAAATAGAGAAGTGATGAATTTATTTATGATAGAAAATATGATCTCTTTAGATGAAAATTAGGAGATGAATATGCATAAAATACATGTAAGTTTGGATGATAAAAGTTTTGAATTTATAGAAACTTTAAAGAAAGAAAAAAACTGCAATAGGAGTAAGATTATATCAGATATAATAAGAGAATATATGAATAATATGAATGAAAATGAGATATTTGATATTATAGCGGATAAACTATTTGATAGAATAAAGACATACTTATCTAGTACTAAAAAGACAACAAGTATTATAGATGAAAATGTTCAAATATTAATAGAATTAATAAATGGGATTTATCTTAAAGAAAAGTATGTTGATGTAGTTTCAACTGATGTAATTTCTTCTAAAGCTTTAGACTCATCAAAAAAAATAGTTAAAGACAGACAGATATTAAATAAATATAAAAAGGAAGGAAAATTATATTAATGTCTACTCCAGGTGTTATACATAAGTCAAGATTTGTTATATCTACTTCAGAAGAATTTAAAAATTATATTGATTATGTTGATAGGGATGAAGCAATAAGAAATAATGCTTATAGTAGATATTCAGCCTATAATGATTACATGGGCAATCCTGAAAAAACAAGTGCTCTTTTTACACAAGATAGAAATTTTTTGAGAGAGAAAGATAAAGAAAAAGTAAAAGATTTATTTTCAATGGCACAATCAAAAAAAAGCATAATGTGGCAAGATGTATTTAGTTTTAATAATGCATGGCTAGAAAAAGTAGGTTTTTATGATAGGAGAACAAAAGATATTGATGAAGAAAAAATAAAAAATGCTGTAAGGGCTTCTATGAAATATTGGTTTGAAGAAGATGGGCTTGATGGTAGTGCAATATGGAGTGCTGCTATACATTATAATACAGATAATATACATATACATATCGCTACATGTGAACTTAATCCATTAAAACAACGTGGTAAAAGAACATTAAAAACACTTGAAAATATGAAAAGTAAATTTGTAAATAATTTATGTAATGAAAAAGAAAGTTATAAAAAAATAAATGATATAATAAGAGAAAATATTGTAAGTGATATAAATTCAATTAATTATAATAAAAATAAATTAAAGAATTTATACAAGAAAGTAGTAGAAAATTTACCAGTTGATAGGCGACAATGGTATTATAATTATAATACAATGTCAGATGCTAGAGTCTATTTAGATAAGATAACTTCACTTTATATAGATGAAAAAAAATCTAATGATTGGAGTTTATTAATGAAAGAATTGGATAAGCAAGAACATATATTGAAAGAAGTTTATGGAAAAGGTAAAAATGAAAAATATAAACATTATAAAGATAATAAGATACAAGATTTATATACAAGGTGTGGAAATCGGATATTGAATGAAATCAAGGAACATATAAGAATGGAGGAATTAAGAGAAAAAGAATTATTAGAAATTAAAGATAAGAAGTTAAGAGAAAAGAGGAATAAAAAGATTAATTTAAAAATATTTGCATCTAATTTAAAGAAGTTAGAAAAATCTTTAAATGATGAATTTAATAGTTTGAAAAATCAAAGTTACTATGATAGATTGCAAGAAGAAAAAGAGTATAATATGTAAATTATAAATAATATAAGAGGAGTGATTTGAATGGATTTTTTAATGTCAAATAATAATAAAGGAATAGTTACTAATATATCTGCAGATACTTTAACTATAGAAGATATAGAAAGTAATGATATTACAGAAATAATTATGGAAAAAGGGTTTGTTGAAGAAAGTGAAATAGAAATTGGTTGTTTTGTGGAATATGATAAATATAAAAAAATAATAATTCAAGAAGATATAAATTAGAAGAAGATGTCTCCAGGGGACATCTTTTTAATTGTAAAAGGAGTATGTCTATGCTTTTAAAAAAACATATATTTAAAGTTAAACTTGTAATGCTGAGTCTATTTTTTCTATTTATATGTACAGTTAAAATAGAAGCATATAGGGATAATGAGATAGATAATTTAAAACCTCATTATAATCAGATTGAAGGATTAGAATATAATTATGAATCAATGATTGAGGTTGATTCTGATAATAATGAGAAAGTACTAAAACTTTATAAATATATGAGTTTAATACCAAATAATGTTATAAATGAATTTGCAGAGAATGGAGGAAAAATTGTTTTAACACATGATTCTCTACAAGATAGATTTATTAGTGAATATGCATTAGCAGGAGTTTATTTTGATAAAACTATTTATTTAAGTGATAAAGAAAATTGGTCTGAACAATCTTTGATACATGAGATGGGTCATTTTATTAGTGACTTATATAATGATACAAGTGAGAGTATTTTTTTAGATATATATGCAAATGAAAAAAACTATTTAAAGTTAAATTCAGATAAAGATATAAACTATTATATAAAAAATTCTGATGAATATTTTGCACAATGTTTTGAAGAGTTCATAATAAATCCTGATAGATTATTAAAAAATAATTTTAGAACATATAAATATATTAGATTTTGTATAAATAGAGTTTAGTGGTTTCAAAAAGATGTCCCCAGGGGACTTTTTTAGGATGTGATTTTATAGAAATAAATGAAAAACTAGTAATTAAAGATTTTAATAAAGGATTAAGTATATTAGAGGATATATGTACTTTAAATGAATTAAATAGAGTAGATTTTGAAAAAAAATTAAATGAAGTATTTGAGATTTGTAATACATTAGAAGTTCTTAGTGTGTTTTGTGATGCAAGTGAAGAAATAAAAAAAGCCTTTTGTGGTTTAATATGTGTTTCAAAGATGATAAAAAATAATAAAGATTATTTTTGTAATAACGCTAGATTTAGAAAAAGACAATTAATATTTTTAAAAAATAACGAGGTGAATAAAATTGAAAAAATATAATGAGAAAGATATAGAAGCATTAAAAGCTAAAATAGAAGGACATCTAAAATTAGTTGATAAAAAAATAGAATTACGTCTTAACACAAAAGAAGAAATGGAAAACTATCTTAAATTTATGGCAAAATTTTATGACTATTCAAATGGTAATAGGATATTAATTGAAAAACAATTTACAGGTGCAGAGGCAGTAGGTTCATTTAAATTTTGGAAGGAAAAAGGGTTTGCTGTAAAACGAGGAGAAAAGGGTGTAAAGATTCTTGTACCTTGTTTTAGTAAATACTTAATGTATGAAAATGGAGATACAAAAAATATAAAGTATGCATCAGAGGAAGAACTAGAAAAAGTTAAAAGAGGAGAAATAAAAACAAAGAAAAAATTATGTTACTACATGGAAGGAAATGTATTTGATATAAGTCAAACTACAGCTAAAACTAGTGATTTACCAAAGATTTTTCCTAACAGATGGCTAGAGGGAGATATAAGCAACTATAGTCTAATGTATAAAGGTATGGAGAATATCGCTGAAAAAATAGGTGCTAAGATTGTAGAGCCATATGAAGAACTTGGAGTAGCAAAAGGTGTTACATATGGAAATAAAGAAATTGCATTAAATCCTAGAAATTCTCAACTTCAAAATGTAAAAACCTTATTACATGAACTTGCACATGCAAAACTTCATGGAGGCAAAAAACATGAGAACTACACAATAGAAGAAAGAGAATTTCAAGCTGAAATGGTGGCATATACAACATGTAGTTATTTAAAAATAGATACAAGTGAATACTCTTTAGATTATATAAAACACTGGACTAAGGATACTGATATACGACATAAAAAAGACTTGCTAAAAGAGGTGTCTGATACTGTTAAAGAGTATATAGAAATACTTGAATTAACTTTAGAGAGAGAAAGAGAACTAACTAAAGGTAAAGAAAGCAATAATGAAGAACTAGAAAAAGATAACAATAATAGTAAAAATAAAGAATTGACGATAGAAGATACATATGTAAAATTTATTGGCAGTACAGCTAAGGAAATAGAAAGAGGTGATAAATGGCAGTTTAATGTAACAAATGAACTTATTGAAATGATGGAAAAGAAATATAATATAGATGAAATCACACATAAGATGAAAATTAAATTATATAAAAATGAGAAATGTAGTCAATTACTTTCCTCAGAATTAGAATTTAATATAGGAGATGGAGAAGCAAGAGATTTAACAGAACGCATTTTTATGGCTGTAAAAAAAGATGAAAAAGTTATAAAAGAAACATCTTTAAGAAAAAATATTTTAGAAAAATTTAAAGGTAATAGTACAAAGCAATTTAATAAAGAGCTTGACAGAGAAATGTAAAAAATATGTCCCCAGGGGACTTTTTTAATGAGAAAATATATGAAAATAAAATTTTCATCTGAAAATTTGAAACGAAAAATGTTGTTACAGGAGTTATAAAACAATAGTGAAAAGATAAATAGAAATAAGAAAAAAATGATTGATTATTTTGTGTAGAACCTAATGATTTTAAGTATTATGTATTTAATATTTATGGTCCTGTAAAAATGGTTTCTTTTAAGGAATCTTTTATGAAAATTTGAAACTAATATTAATGTAAAGTAAAAAATTTGATAGAGAAATATATAAAATGTCCCCAGGGGACTTTTTTTAATGAGAAAATAAACAAAGAAATATGTGTGTTAGAAATATTAAATAACATTTAGGAAGGGGTAATTTTATAATGATTTCTAAAGGAAAAGTAGTTGCATTAGGTGTAAGTGCAACAATTGCAACTAGTACTTTGCTCGTAACGTGGAATGGTAGTGCAATAATAGAACAAGCTAAAACAAAACTAATAGAAATGAAAGGAGGAGTATCTTTATTACAAGAAGGAGAGAAAAATTTAGTAGCAAAGGCAAAAGAAATAGAGAATCAGATAAGCATTTTGGAATCAGAGATAACAAAGTTAGAAAATAGTGGAAGAAAAGGCACTGTTGAATATAGAAATGCAACAAATGAGTTATCAAAGGCAAAAGAAGAATTGAATAAAGCTAATAGTGATGCTAATAGAATACAAGAAGCTTTAAATAAATATACAACAGTTAAAGAACATATTGCAGGATATGCTGAAGCTCTAAATGATGATTATGTACTACCTTCATTTGGAAGTACCACTTATGCAAATAAAATAAAAGGTGTAGATGGTATAAATGCAGTAAAAGGAAGTTGTTTATTGAAAGATAATAACATGTTATTAGTATTAAATAAATTTAATACTGGGACAAAAACTGGAAAAACTATATTTCAAAAAGTTAATCTAAATGGAACAGAAGTATGGCATAAAGAATTAAGTAATACTAGTGTAAGTAATATAAATCTATGTAAAGCAACAAAAAACGGTGGAGCTTTAATATTGGTTACTTCTCAAGATAAAAGCTTAACAAGCTCACTAGGGAAATTAACAACAAATACGACACATGTAATAAAATTGGACTCTCAGGGTGAAATAGAGTTTACAACACAATTTGATAGTGGAGATACATCAGCTGAAACAATTGAAAATATTATAGAGCTTGAAAATGGAAATTACCTATGTGTTGGTAGTATGTCAGCAGGTAGTTATTCAAGGGTTATATGTATTGATAAAGCAGGTAATCGACAATGGGAATCTAAAATAAAAGGAGAAGGTGGAACGGTTAACATTGGAAATGCAATAGAGATGTCAGATGGAAATATAATTGTGATAGGTTATGCAAGTAAGACATATGACAATATAACTTCTAGTACTGCTTTTCCTTTTGCGACTAAGTATACAAAAGATGGTACAAAATTATGGACAATTAAAATAAGTAATGACTACACGTATTATAATGGAAACAGTTCTAGACCAACATCTATAATTCAGGAAATAAACGGTAAATGTGTAGTTTATGCAATAAAAACAATTAGTACAATAACAGCAAATGGAACAGTAGAAAGCTCAATTCCAACTGATGATTTAATAGGTAATAAATATGACTTTGTATTAAAAAATGGTGACATATTAGTATCTAATTATTTTAGTAGCATAATGCTAGTATCTTCAAATGGGACTTTAAAGAAAACTATAAAACCTCAAAATGATTTAAAAATAACAAATATGTGTTCATTAACTGAGAATAAAGTAGTTTTCACTGGAATGACAGGTGATAATGATGATAATTATGTTGGATATATGGGAGTATTTGATTTAAATGATGATAATTTCCCTGTATTAACAAATTAAGGAGGTACTTTATTATGAAAAATCTTAAAAAACTAGCTGCGTTAGGTATAGCTACATTATCTGTTTCAGCAGTCGCAATGACATATACAGGAGAGGACACAACTAATAGTCTTATAAATACATTACTAGGATTAGATAATGATGCAAAGCTATTAGCAGAAGGAGAAGCAAAGTTAATAGAAGAAGTAAATAGATTAAAAGAAGAAAGAGCTAATTTAACTGAACGATATAATGAACTAAAAGGAAGTTCTGATGCAGATGATTCAACAAACATTACAACTATAAATAATGAAATAAACAAGGCTAATGATGATTTAGCATCAGTACAAGATGTATTGGATGGAATAACAACAGGAGTTACACATGTTGATGGATATTTTGATGTGATAAATGGTACAAAATAAAAATTTTATTAAATAAAAGTAATGAGGATATTGTATATGTTGAATAAATATAATATAAAAGAAACAGTAATAAAAATAGTGTTTCAAGATGAAAAAGTGAAACATGAACAGTTGATACAAGAGTTGCAAAACACTTATGAACTAAAAAAGTTACAAAATATAAAACTTGGAATAGAAAATGAGAATGAAAATGACTTTTTAAGTCATTTTTTTTAATAGAGAAAAAAGTAAATCTGTAAAAAAATAGTCTCTTTATTAGGGACTATTTTTTATGAAAATGAGGGGATGGTGTTTATGTATAATAAGAAGGTAATTTCTATATTATTATCTACAGTAATTGCAAGTTCAACTAGTTTAAATATAACACTTAGCAATATAAATGTTTTTGCTGATAAACCAACGTATAAGAATAACTTACAAAGTGAAAATGAAAATATTTCACTTCATATGGGAGAATATAAAGATGATAATGGAATATTAAGTTTTCAAGGTGCAGAAGGCAAACTTAAAGAAGCAACTTATTTAAGATTTGACTTCAATAGAAATGCGTATAATGATGTGACTGTCTTGTATACATTAAACTCACAAGAAGAAAGCATTACTGGTAAAAATATAAAAATACCTATAAAGAATCAAACAGAATTAGATGAAGTATTAAAAAGTTTAAAAATAAATACAAATGGTAATAAAAAATTAGGCTTTAATGTTTCACTAGGAGGATTACCCATCTTTAAAAGTGTAGAAGGTAAACCATCTCGTTTATATAAGCCAGAGAGAGCGATTGATGGAAATAACGACACTTTCTATGGAGCTATAAATCAAAATGATAGCACATTTACTATTTTATTTGAAGATAAGACTTATATAGAAAATATACTTATAAAAGCAAATAAAAATTTTACGATAGAAGGTTTAAAGGATAATGTTTGGAAAACTATAGGAGATAGTACAACTGATTCAATAGAAATAAATGGGAAGAAAAAAATAAATGTAGAAAAAGATATATATGATGGAATAATTATAAAACAAAAACATTCTGGCGTAGACTCTTGTACAATTAATGAAATTGAATTTAACAATGGAAGTGTAGAAGAAAAAATAAATTATAATTCAAATGTATGTAGTAATCAAAGTACAATAACACAAAATTATAATATACCTCAAATTCAAGGTGATTTAGAACTAAATTTAGGTGATTATGAAAATGATGGAAACGGAAATGTAGTATTTCCAAATGCTAAAGGCTTACTATATAGAAAAGGTAATTTAAATATAAACTTTGAAACAGGTTTTAGTAATGATATAGAAATAAAATATAGATTAAAAAATATTGAATACACTAAAAAAGAAAACAATTTATCTATACAAATTTCTGAACAGGCTGAATTGGATGAAGTTCTAAAGACATTAAAAATTAGATGTGACAGTAATTTAGAATATAATTTAAATGTTACTTTAGCAGAAGATAGATATATTCCTTTAGGAACTACATCAGATAAACCAGAAGCTCTAACAGGAGGGTGGTATTCTGGAAGGAGTAGTACTGCAACAATAAATTTTAAGTCCCCTTTAAAAATGAGTGCTGTAAGTCTAACAAAAACAAGTGGAGTAAATAATTGTTTTTATATTAAAGGATTAAAAAATAGTGTATGGAAAGAAATAGGAAGATTTGTAACATCAGATTATGACCGTTTATCAACAAGAGAAATTGATGTACAAAGAGATTCTTATGATGCAGTTTCTATAACTTATACAGTTGCAAATGGTTGGGGAAGTTCAAATGTTAGTAAACTTGGATTTTTAGATAAAGTTTCGAGTTCTGTTAAAATAAAGCCAGATATAGATTTAAAAGTTACATTAGCAGATAAATTAGAAAAAACAATCTTAAAATGGACAAGTGATTTAGAAGTATATGCTTATAATATTTATGTTAAGAAAAAAGAAGATGTTAACTGGTCTTTATGTAAGAGTGTAACATCAAATATTAATGAAACAGATGATTATAACATAAATGATTTAGCAGCTCCTTCAATTCCACAATATGAAATACAATTAGATGGATTAAAAAAAGGAATACAATTAGAGTCAGATGATTTAGGAACAGAATACTCATATTATGTAAATGCAATTGATAAAGATGGAAATAAAATAGGGACATCTAATGTTGAGAACGTAAATATACAAAGTGATTTTAAAGAGTTTGTTTATGAAGTAAATAATAATGCTACAACACCAATTGAATTAAAAAATAAAAGTAATGGTTTTATACCACTTAGAGAATTAATTGATAAGAATTATCTACATGTGGCTTCTGTAGATAATACAGGCAATATTAGTGATATAAAAACAATTCCAATATTAGGTTTATTTATAGATGGACCACCTATTATAAATATACCTGGAGATAGTTCCTTAAAAGCAAACAGTAAAATAGATATAAATGAAGGAGTGTCTGCTATTGATGAAATAGATGGAGACTTAACAAGTAAAATTAATACTAAAATTATATCTCCCAAAGGAGAAGTCGTATCTGATATAGATACAAATGTTTTAGGTAACTGGATTATAGAATATAAAGTAACTGACAGTAAGGGGCAAACTACAGAACATATTAGAAAAATAAATGTAATAAAAAATATAAACTTAAAACTTAATGTTGGTGAACTATTGACAACAAGTAAGTTTACACAATTTCCAAATGCTAAAATAGAATTTAAAGAAGATGAAAAGGTAAATGGAATTAGGATGTATTTTAGTAATGAGTTTAATTATTCTATGAAAGTTCATTATACATTAAATGGAATTGAAAAAATAACAACTGATAGAAGTATAGTTATAGATGATGAATTAACTATTAAAGATGCTGAAAATTTAATTAAATCAATAAAAATTGAACATGATAATAGTAAGAAATTCAACTTTAATATAGTTTTAAGTAGTAATGATGCTGAAAGTATAATTTATAATTATGAAAATAATCATTATTATAAATTTATTTATTCAAATGGAATTAGTTTGGAAGATGCTAAAAAAGAAGCAAGTAAACAAGAGTTTTTAGGTAGTAAAGGTTATTTAGTAAAAATAGATTCAGAAAGCGAAAAAGAAGTTTTAAGTATGTTAACAAATCAATCCTTTTGGAATGAAGCATCAACAGATAATAAAGAAAAAAATGGTTTTGTAGTAGAGTTTGGGCTGGAAGATAAACTTCCTTCTCCAGATACAATAAATATTTTTGATTATGAAAGTATTATAAATATTGAACCTTTTGAATCTAAACAAGATATAGTACTTAATACTTTAGTAGATAAAAAAGAAAATAAAGTAATACTTGACTGGAATGATGTTGAGGATGTAGATTACTATAAAGTATATCAAAAGAAAAATGGAATGGGTGATTTTGAAGCAATGTCATCTAATAACTATGCAAAAGGTAGAAAAGTAAAGGTTTTAAATATATATCCAATTAGTTCAGTTAAGGATACCTTTAAAAATTGGGTAACCGAATCTGGTCAAGGGTTAATTAATATAGACACTGTAAGTAATGGTGATTTCAATAATAATCCAGATTTTTACCTAAAAGATGAAAATGGGGAATATAAATATGATGTAATTGCATGTGGATTTGCTAATATAACTACAGCTACTTCGCTTCCAGAAAAATCTGTACTAGCTATAAATGAAGCAAAAAATAACAATGTAGGAATACTATTGGGACATCATTATATTGGAGAAAGTATAGGTAATTTCCCAAAATTTAGTGAAGAGTATTTCATGAATAAATATAGTAATACAGATGAAGTTTGTAGCTATGAAGTAGAACTTAATAAATCCCATGAAGCATTAAATTATCCAAATAAATTAGGTAAAATTGGTGATGTTCTAAAGATACCACATACTCATAGTAACTATAATGCTTTTCCTTTTAAAAATGATATTTTAATAAAATTTCATAATCCAAAAAGACATGCATACCCTTATAATTGCAATAAAAGTTATGAAGGATATTCAGGAGAAATAAATGGAAACAATGTATCTCAAAATGCTTATTTAAGCATACATGAAAATACAGCACAAATCCAAACAGGACATAGTGGAAGCGTCACAACTGATGAAAAAAATATGTTAGCAAACACAGTCTTTTATTTAGCACAAAAATTAGATGAAAGCTATCTTGAAGATATAAATGGAAAAGATATAAATGAACCAACAGTTCCTACACATAAATTATACCAAACAGGGATAAAACAAGGATTAAAGTTTGATTCGGAAGATACTGGTTCAAAATTTGAATATTATGTAGAAGGTGTTTCTGAATATGGTGATGTAACACATACTTCAAACAAAAAAATGGTTGAAATAAAGTCTGGTCTTGAAGGCTTTAATTATGAAATAAGTGATAATCCTATTCCATCATCAAATCTAGTAGACAACATAAATAGTACAGATGGTTTTATTTCTGCAAAAGAATTAGCAAGTAAAAGATATGTCCATATAATTTCTATAGATAAAGCAGGAAATAAGAGTAAAATAGTTTCATTACCAATAACAGGATTATTTATAGACAATCCACCAGTTTTAGATGTAGGTGGAAACCTATCGGTTTCACAAAACGAAGAATATGATGTTATGAAAAATATCTCAGCAGAAGATGATTATGATGGAGATTTAACTAAAGATATAAAAGTGAGTATTAAAAATCCAAATGGTAAAATAGTTGATAAATTTGATACAAGTATTTTAGGGAAATGGACAATAGAATATAGTGTTAAAGATAGTAAAGAGCAAGAAAGCAGGGAAGAAAAGACAATAACAGTAAAAGAAAATTTAGATTATTTAAATGTAAATTTAGGAGAGCCTAATAAAACAAGATTTTGTACAGAATTTCCTAATGCATCAATTATAAACAATAGTGATAAAAAAATAAATGGAATTAAACTGTACATTACTTCTGGGTACAATGAAAGCATAGTAATAAATTACACTGACAAAGGAATTAAAAAGTCTTTTAAGGGTCAACAAATAATATTAGATGATAGTTATACAACAGAAGAAGCTAATAGTATAGTAAAGTCATTAAAAATAGAGCATGATAATACAACTGATTTTGATTTTAATGTAAGAGTTGGAAATTCATTAGCCGAGGATATAGTATATAATTCTCAAAATAAACATTATTATAAGTTTGTAAATGCATCAGGAATAACATGGGAAGACGCAAGAAAAGAAGCTGAAAAACAAGAATTAGAAGGTGTCAAAGGACATTTACTGACTATAGAATCAGATGAGGAACAATCTATAATAAATAGTATGTCGCCTCAATGCATCTGGATTAATTTAAAAAGACTAGATGGAAAATGGGTATCTGTAATTGGAGATGAGATAAAAGAAGCAACTTATTTTAATTGGATTGATGGAGAACCTAATAATCAAAGTGGAATTGGCGTACAAGAAGATTATGTTCAAAGCATAAAAGAAAATCATGGTAAATGGAACGATATTCCAAATGATACTACATTACCAGGTTTACTTCCAAAATTTAAAGTAAATGGATATATAGTTGAATTTGATGTGAATAAAGAAATTTCTAATCTAAACACTTATGAAGATACTGCACATATCAAAAAAATGATTTCAAATCAAGATATTGTTTTAAATACTGTAAATGATGATGAAAATAATTATGTTAAATTAAATTGGAACAAATATAAAAATGCAGAGTATTATAAAGTTTTTAGAAGAGAATTAAATAGTGATTCAGATGAATTTGAAACTATCTTAGAAAATACAAAAGAAAACTGTATTAATGATATGGATGGAAAAGATATAACACCTCCAATATATGATTTTTCTTTAATATTTGATAAAGAGATGAACTCAAGATTAGAATTTCATGCAGAAGAGGTTGGAACAACCTATGAATATAAAGTAGAAAGTTATGATAAAGACAATTATCAAACTGCATATTCAAATACTTCTAAATCTACAGTTACATCTAAGTTCAAAGGATACAGCTATGTTGTTGATGAAAAACCAGATACAGAACTTGATAATACTATAAATAATATAAATGGAAAATTTTCTTTTGAAAATGTAACTTATAACACATATCTTCATATAAAAGCAATAGATGAACAAGGGAATGCTACAAAAACAAAACATATCAAACTTGCTGATGAAACACATAACAATGAACCTAGAATAGTTGTAAAAGGAAAAAATAGAGTTATTAAAATAGGAGAAGAATTTAATAAACTAGATGGTGTGAAAGCATATGACCTGGAGGATGGAGATTTAACAGATAAGTTAGTTATTGAAGGAGAAGTTAATAATCAAGTAAAAGGTGTATATGAGGTTAAATATAGTGTTGAAGATAATAAGGGATTAAAGTCAGAAGTAATTGTAAAAGTTCATGTAACAGGTAATATGAACTTAAACATAGAAGAACAAGAAAAAGATAAACTATTAATTAGTTGGAATGAAGTAAAAAATGCTGTTAAATATAAACTATACAGAACGGATGTAAATGGATATGATTTTGAAGAAAAAGGCGTTTTCGCTGATACAACATTTATAGATAATTCAGCCAATGATGTAAGCTCTCCAGTAATAACATATTTAAATGAGGTAATCACAGAAGAAGAAACAAGTAAAATTGGTAGATTTACTATTTTAAGTAAAAATATAATAAAATTAGCAGACAAAGAAATCAATAAAGATTCAGAACAAAATACTGAATTAAAATTATTAGCAAGAGATTTAGCATCAACATATAGATACTTCGTTGAAGCAATAGATATAAATGGTAATGTTGTAAACTCCAGTGAAATTAAAAATGGTTCTGTTTCAGTTGGACTAGCAGGGTTTAATTACATAATAGATAATAAAGAAGATACAGAAGCAGCCAATTTTGTAAATGCAAAAAATGTACTTGATATAGATATATCTAATAGTAAATTTAAGTTTCTACACGTAAAAGCTATTGATTCAAATGGGAATGTAAGTAAAACTGCACATCACTTAATAAGTGGAAAATATGATACTAACCATATTCCTGTTATAAGAGGTTTAAATACGATAAGAGTTAAAGAAGGAGATAAATTTGACCAACTTAAAGGAGTAAGTGCATATGACACAGAAGATGGAGATTTAACATCTAAAATAGAGGTTGAGGGAAAAGTAGATTCAAATGTAAATGGAAAATATATATTAACATATAAAGTTGAAGATTCACAAGGGAACAAAAGAGAAGTGAAAAGAAATATAATTGTATATGCAGATATGGAAATTAAAGTAACACCAGATTTTGAAGAAAATAATTTAGTTATATCTTGGGAAGAGAATCCTTTAAAAGATAAAGTATTTTATGAAGTTAGAAAATATGATTATGAAATTGGAAACTATAAAACTATTGGATATACAGAAGATTTAAGTTTCGTGGATAAAAATGCAAAAGATATTTATGGTTCTAAAATAAATAATATACAAGGAAGTGATATGGATACAGATGAATTAGAGGATAAAATTATACTTGATATAGATGCTAAAGATATAGGAGCTTCTGAAAAGTATCAAGTTAGGACTAGATTAAAAGAAGATAATTTAATTCTTAGAGATATGACAAATGAAGAAGGAGTAGATTGGGGAGTTAGAGGAAATCTGAGTGGAGTTGTTAAATCTTTTAAATGGAAATTAAGTAATAAAAGAGAAGATAATTTAAAAAGTGGTATGATAACTACATCTATATCTCCTAATAAAATAGAATTTGAACACAAAGGATATAAATATATTCATATTATGCCAATTGATTCTTACGATAATGAAGGAGATATTGTCCATTATGAAATTGGTAAACCACCTGTTGAGGAAGTAATTGAGCCACCTATCATAGACATAAATGGAGTTCCTGTTATAAATGGAGTAAGTACAGCTACAATAAAAATTGGTGATGAATTTAAAATAATGGAAGGTGTTACTGCAAAAGACTACAGAGGTCAAGATTTAACTAATTTTATCAAGGTAAAAGGATTTGTAAATAGATATGAAAAAGGAGAATATAACTTAACCTATTCAGTAATTGATTTTAAAGGTCAAGAGACTTTAAGAACATGTAAGGTAATAGTTATAGACTATAGTGAGCAATTACCAGATTCCAAACCAGATAAAATAAATAGTTCTCCAGAGGCTAATTTTTGGAATGAAGATTATATTTATGTAGGAGAAAAATATGGAGAAGATAGAATATTAAACGGAATAAGAGTAATTGATGAAGAAGATGGAGATATAACACATAAAGTAACTTATGAGACTGATTTAAACATAAATGAAGTGGGAACATATGCAATACTTTATAGTGTAAGTGATGATGATGGTAACAAAGTAAAATTTACTAGAGTAGTGTATGTAATACCAAAAGGAGAATATAAGCCAGATTTAGGAAATAATGAAAACTGGAAAAATGGAAGATGGGCAAGAATAAAAACATATAATAAATATCTAAACGTAGGAGACACATTTAATATAAAAAGTGGAGTATATGCTTATGATGATGTTGATGGAGATATAACATCAAAAATAAAAGCATCTGGAATTGTAAATACAATTAAACCTGGTGCGTACAATGTCACTTACAAGGTGACTAACTCTGATAATAATACAACTATAGCAGGAGCAACAGTGTTTGTAAGAGATGGAGGCTGGGATAATAACAATGGTGAAGAACCTAATCCAAATACGGATTGGGGAAGTAATGATAATGATGATTCACATAATAATCATATTCCAAATAGACCAGACCAACCAAATCAAGATGAAGATGACATAAATGGAGATAAACTTCCTAATATAAATGATGATACAGGTAAAGATGATAACAAAGATATATTCATTGACAAAGATGGAAATAAAATATTTCCAGATGGAATAATTGAAAAACCAGATGGAACACAGATTAAACCAAATGAAGAAGGTGAAAAACCAAATATTGATAATAATGGAAATATAATTGTACCACCAGGAGGAATAATTATATTTCCAGATGGGACTGTGATTGTACCTGAAAATGGAGCAATAATACATCCTGATGGAAAAGTTGAATTAAACAAAGATGAGGATAAAAATGAAAAAAATGATTATGATAATGAGCATAACAATCCTAATAAGTTTAATAATATAACTCATCCATCTTCAAACAATAATCATGATGATAGTTATAATGATTCAGAAGAAAATAATTTAGATAAATCCTCTTCTGAAATTTCTCCTAAAACTGGTGATAGAGGAGTGATGGGATTTATTATCACAGGATTTCTATCTTCTATTTGCCTATTTTTTAGTAATAGAAAAAGAAAATAATTAAATTCAATTTTAATATATAAAGGAGCTGTCGCATGAGCAAATTAAATTTGTTCTGTGAGAGCTCTTTTTTTATTTATTTTAATATTGATTATTACACTCTAAAAATGCATAGTTTTCCTCACTTTCATATCCAGAATCAGCTACTATTTTAGGAGTTTATATCAAGATGTAGGTTCAACAGTAAATATGGGAATGACTGGAGCAAACGGAATAACAGATCCTTTTTTTAAATTTCTTACATAATTTCATTTGATAAGTATAGAATATTTTTATAAATATATCCTATTAGGTATTTTTATATCTTATGGGTTGTTAAAAGTATTCATTTTAAAATATATACTAATTAATAAGAATTTTAATAAGAATTATATAAAAAATAGGAGAATATAAATTTGAATATAGATTATTTAGGTGAAAGAATTAGAGAGCGTAGAAAAGAATTAGGAATTACAATAGAACAATTAGCAGAGAGAGTTGGTATAGGATATAATCATTTAAGCAATATTGAAAGAGGCAGGAAAATACCTAGTTTAGAAACATTTATTAAAATCGTAAATGAATTAGATACAACCTCTGATATAATTCTTAAAAATTATGTTAAATATGCAAAACCACATTTACAAAGTGATATATTAGCTGGTTTAGAAGATTTAGATTCAGAAGGGTTAAAAATCGTTTCAGATGTTTTATCTGCTTTAATAAAAAACTTAAGTAAAACTAGATATAATAAGTAAAAAAGAGTTATTTAAACATATAACTCTTTTTAAGATGATTTTACATATTAATCCTCATCTTCCCAGTTTTTGACCCAATTTTCTAATTCCTTGAGTTTTTCTTCAGTTAAGTGTTCATCTTTATGTAGTGTAGAAACTGAATATATAAGTTTATCATTATAGTTTTTAAATATTTGTTTTATTGTAATTAATACTTTTTTATATATTTTTTCTATTTTTCTAAGTCCCATTTAACTATGCTCCTTAACATATTATCTTAAATGATAGAACTATTTTTTTAAAATATCCACAGGTATTTTTTTCCATATTATTGCGTATTGGTTTTAAAATATATAAAATTATAAAATAAAACACCAGAAATAGTTTTTTAGAGGGGTATGATAATTATATGATGAATTATTTATTTGATTGTTTATTAAAAACAACAATTATAAGCAGTATTTCTATATGTATATTGTTATTATTAAAGACAAGTTTATTTAAAATATTTAGTAAAAAATTTAATTACTATGTTTGGTTAATTATTATACTTAGAATGATGTTTTTCTTTTTCAGCTATTCTATAGATTTTACTAAAAAAGCATCTAAGAATTATGTTTTTATTGATAACATTACTAAACTAGATAATAAAATTAATCCAAGTGTAGATATCTCTTTTTTAATGTTATTAATTTGGATAATTATAGCTATAGCTTCTTTGTCTTATACATTAACTAAATATTTTAAATTTAAAAATTTGGTTATTGATACTTCTTTTGAAGTAGAAGATGAATATATAAACAATATATACCAAAATTTATTAGTTGAACTAAATATAAAAAAGAATATACCTTTAAGATACACGGATGAATTAGAAAGTCCAGCAGGTATAGGTTTATTTAAATCATATGTATTATTACTAGATTTACCATATGACAGAGATAAAATTTATTGGATTTTGAAACATGAATTAATACATTTTAAAAATAAAGATATATTAATAAAATTTTTAGTAGAAATTATAAAAAGTTTATACTGGTTTAATCCACTTGTTTATGTTATGAGCAAAAAAATTGCTGCTGACTGCGAACTTTGTTGTGATGAAAGTGTTATGAATAATTGTTCTATAAAAGAGAAAAAATTATATGGACTGACTTTACTACATTCAATAGAACTTGCTAAATTTAATGATACAGAACTGTTAACAACAGAATTTAATAAATTAGATTTAGAAATAAGACTCGAAAATATTCTAAAAAGTAAAGGTAAAAATGGTATTGTACTATTAATACTAATTTCCATAATTTTAAGTACTTCTTTTTTAGAGATTAATGCTTTAGAACCTATCAGAAATAAAATAAATTCTGAAAACAAAGCTAATGCTGAGAATGAAGGTTTTAAATTTGATGAAACTATAGATTATACATATGCAACTGCACCAGAAAAATATCGAAAGAAGTATGAGGAAGCTTGTAAAAAACTAGGGGAAACTCCTAGAGATTCAGATATAATAGAAGTTTCTACTAAATATGAAGATAACCTTATTCTAACTGACTAAAAACATAAAAAATAGTTCCAAATATTTATTTTTGATTCACTTCGATTTTATTAAAAAATTTAACATAAAATCAAAATAAAATATATGTCAATATATTTTATTTTGATTTACAAATTTTTTATTTGACTCTTTCACTCTAATTTTGTAGTATTAAAAGAAAGGGGGAAGATACTATGTTAAAAAAATTACCAGAAGCAGAATTAAAAATTATGAAATTTATATGGAGGAAAAATGATACTGTAATATCTAAAGATGTTACATTTGCAATGGAACAGAAATATGGTTGGAAACAAACAACAACACTTACACTTTTATCAAGACTTGTCAAAAAAGGGTTTTTAGAAGCTAATAAAATAGATAGATATACTCACTATAAAACTATTGTCGAATATGGAGAATATAAAGATTTTGAAACAATGTTAATCGGTACAAATATTCATGGCAATTCTATTAAAAGTTGGGTTACGTCACTAATTAATACTCAAGCTATCCCAGAAGACAAAATAGAATCATTTAAAGAGCTCTTTAAAGACAACGAAGATGAATAATTTTTTGTTTTACAATATCTTAAAAACTACTATTATAAGTAGTTTTGGTATTTGTATATTAATGTTTTTAAAGGTCTTTATATTTAAAAGGTTTAGTAAAAAATTTAATTACTATATTTGGTTGATTATTGTATTTAGAATGTTATTTTTTATGTTTAATTATTCAGTAGATTTTTTTGTAGAGACACCTAAAAAATATTTTCTAATTAATAATGTTTCTAATCTTAACAATAATTTTAAAGAAAAAATAAATGTTTCTTTTTTTATATTATTAATCTTGTCAGCTGGAACAATATTATTTTTATACAATGCAATAACTAAATATTTTAAATTTAAAAATTTGGTTATTGATACTTCTTTTGAAGTAAAAAATGAAAGTATCAATAACATTTACTATAATTTATTATCTGAATTAAATATTAAAAAAACTATTACACTAAGATATACAGAAGAATTAGAAAGCCCAGCAGGTATTGGATTATTTAAGTCATATATCCTTTTACCTTCTGCTTTACAATACGATATTAACGACATATATTGGATTTTAAAACATGAATTAATACACTTTAAACACAAAGATATTCTAATAAAGTTTTTAGTTATATTTACAAAAAGTTTATATTGGTTTAATCCTCTTATTTATATTATGAGTAAAAAAATTGCTACAGATTGTGAGCTTTGTTGTGATGAAAGTGTTATAAAAAATTGCTCTATTAAAGATAAAAAAGCTTATGGTAGAACCTTACTTAAGTCAATAGAACTTCTTAACAATACTAATGTAGCACTGTTAACAACAGAGTTTAATAAATCAGACTTAGAAACAAGGCTTGAAAATATTATAAATGACAAGGGGAGAAGTGGCATTGTATTAGGAATATTAATATTTATAATTACAAGCACATCTTTTCTAGAAATTAATATTTTAGAAACTATACAAACTAAAATATATAATGAAAATAAATCTAATACTGAACTTGATGGTTTTAAATTTGCAGAGACTATAGATTACACATATGAAACTGCTCCAGAAAAATATCGGAAAATGTATGAAGAAACTTGTAAAGTTTTAGGTGAAAATCCAAAAAAATCTGATAAAATAGAAGTATCTACTAAAAGTAATACACTTATTAAGTAGAAATATAATTATTTTTTAGGGGGATTTTATGTTAAAAAAAGTTTTAACACTTTTCTGTTGTTTAATGCTTACATTTACAAGTGTAGCATTCGCAGAGCAAAAAGACGATAGTTCAAATCAAAATGAAGCGTCTATAATAAATTTCAAAAGTACTGGATATACTTTTAAGTATGAAACTGCACCAGAGCAAGTTAAAGAATATTATGAACAAAAATGTAAGGATTTAAATATAGACCCTGACCCAAATGCTGAAATATTTATTCCAGATGATAAAAATATTCTTAGCTTAGAAGATGAAAGTATTGGAACATATTCACAATATTATGGAAAATATGACCCAGATAAAGCAACTATTACTATCTCAGGCGATAAAAATTATACAATAAGTACTCGTACACTTGTTGGATACGGATATGTTACAAAAGGAAATAATGTTCACTGTGTACAATTAATGTTACGTCAGTTGAATTATGACCTTGGTTTAGATAGTTCATTTGGACCTGCTACATATAATGCAGTAAAACATTTCCAAAGAGGACACGCTTTAACTTCTGATGGAATTGTAGGATATAATACTTTTGATATGATGGCAAATCGTTTACACATGTAATTACATAACCAGAAAAGTCACTTCTTTAAAATTGAAGTGTCTTTTTTATGTATAAAATGAGCTCTCAAATTACTTAAACAGAAATCAAAAACTAAGATAAAATGATATATATTCTCTAAGATTATACTTTTAAGTTAATAATTATATGTATAATTTATATATTTATCTATAAGGTGAAAAAGATGTCCCCTGGGGGCATCTTTTTTATTGTTTATGTTTTTTTATCCAATCAAGAATATATATTTCATCAGCGATATTAGAAGCAATTTCCAATCCTAATTTAACAAGTTCACTTTGAGAATATTCTATTGAAATTTTATTTAATTTGCATAATAAAAGCATTGTAGAAATACCAATTCTTTTATTTCCGTCAATAAAACAATGGTTACTTATTAAACTATGTGTCGTAACTGATATTTTTTCTTCAATTGTTTTATATAAGTCAATTCCAGAAAAAGTTGCATTTGCTCTATTAAGAGCACTATCTAATAATTTTATATCTTTGATACCTTGAGAGCCACCACTTTTAGCTATTATTTTTTGATGATATTTTAAAATCTCATCTAATGTTAATGAGATATACATTATTCAGCCAACTTTCTTAGAGCTTCAATATTATCATCTATTGTATCATCCATCATTTCATCAAGATTTTTTTTTGCATTAAAATCTAAAAGTTCCTTTATTACTTTTTCTTGTTCGTTTTCATCCAAATTATAAAATTCATTTATAATATTTCTTGCTGTAGCCATAATTATCACTCCTTTTTGCATCTTTATTTTATTATACCATAATTACATCATTTAAAATTTAATGCATTTTATTCAATTGTATTAGAACCATATATGTGTTTATTATTAGCAGTTAAATATATTTAACTCTACTTTTTCTATATTAATAAAGTCTATATTTTTATTTAATATTTCTATATTTATGTTTGAATTAAGATTTAACTCTAAGTTTGTATCAATTAGATTTTCTTTTTTCATTTTTATAATACATTTATTTAATTCTTGCTTTGATGAAGCTATTCCAATGATATTAGACTCATTAGAAGAGTTTCCAAAAGTTTCAGATATAATATATACTTCCATTATTAATACCTCCTAAAGTATTTAATTTGTTAAATTTAAATTTCACATATTTATATATTTTTGTAAAAATCTATTTTATTATTTTTTTTTAATTCATTATATTTATTCATGCAAGTGCTTTGAGTCCTTTCAAGTGCCATACTTAAATTCTTCCAATTCATATAAGGTCGCATTTTACATAAATAGCTTAATTCTTTTACACTCCAATTCTTTCCGTGTCTACGATGAAATTCTTTATTATATACCATTCTGTGATTGCTTTTATAATATTCAATTCCATCAATGAAATAAGTCTCAATTTTTTTATTATGATATATCATTTTATCCTCCAAAATAATTATTTTATTTATTCAACTGAAATATGTACTATATTTCAGTTGAATATTATGTATAGTAATAGATTATTTTTTATTTTTTAGGTCTCTCATATACATTCTAATTAATGCATCATCACCAAGTCTCAAAGAATGATAAAATAAATTTAAAATGAAATGAACATTTTCTCTAGTTACTATAAAAGCTAAATTTAAATAATAATTTGATTCATATTTATATTGATTTTTAAAATAAGGCTTATTTTTGATAGTTTCATAGACTTCTAGTTCATCAGTTTGTAAATTATAAATATAAGCATATTCACAAAAAACACCTTTTAGTAAGAAATTTGAATAATTTTTAAATTTTTCTTTTTTTAAACTAAAGATACTTAATGTATCATTAACATGTGCATCTACTGAATTATCCCAAGTTTTTGATTTGAATATATTAATAAAATCTTTTTTTGAATGGTCGTAATATATTTCTAAAACATCAAGCCCCTTATAGATAAATTCACTTGATTCATGATTATAAATTCCAAATACATTATTTGTATTATCTCTTCTTTTTGTAGTTCTATAACCTATTAATCCTCTTGTACTCATATTATTTTCCCCCTTTAAATTTTAAAACTAATAATTTATGATATACAAACGTGAGTTGTTTTTTTGTTGAGCATTAAATAGACTATATTTTTTGTTTGTCAAAAAGTTTACTAGACTAAAAAAATATTAAGATGTTGTTTATATTAATATTTTTTTAGTCGGTTTTGACAATAAAAAAAATATAGTCTATGCTGTTGCGAAAAAAAAACAGAGTGAAGTATTTTACTTATAATAAAAAATATCTTTACATAGATTTTCAACATTACATTATTTCTATAAAAAGGGGGTGTCATTCTAAAATATAGTGAAAACTAAGGGGAATAAGTAAAGGTAAAAAACTTTTTTAAAGAAGCACATAAATAACTGCTATAATATAAATTATATAAGAAATAAATGGAGGATTGAAAAATGGATATAAAATTTAGTACAATATTAGATTTAAAAGTTGATAAAAAAATGTTGAAATGATAGAAAATGAAGTTGAAAAAATTAACAATGGAATGTTAGGTATAAGTTTTGCAGATTACGCAAATGGTTATGCAGTTTTACATAAAGAAATAGTCGGTTCTAGTTTATATTTTGACATATGGAGCTCTACATTGAATGGAATAACTTCAAATATGGAAGTAACATTGAAATTTGTACTTGATTATACAATGGACAATAAAAGAAAAAAAGAAAATGTAGAAAATATAAAAAATATTTTAATATATATAAATAGTTTAAGTGTAAAAAATGAAACAAATAACATTAGTGCATGTATTATACCATTTTCATACAAATTAGTAGAAAAATATTCTACACACATTGAAAAATGTTTAATTAGGCATCAATTTGTAGGTGTAAATCAAAATGAAATTAAAGAATTTTTAAAACATATTATAAAAATTGAAGAAAGTAGCAGATATCTTATATATGAAGAATAATATGTAACTTAATATTAAATTTATGTTAATTAAAGAAAGAGCTGTTTCAAAATATATATAAGCCTATTTTTCATTGTTGAAATGATAAAAATATGTTTGATTTCATACAAAAAAAGCGTCCCATGAATTAAAAAATTCATTTTGAGACACCCTTTTTCTTATTTTTTTTGAGTTTTGAGAATAACAAGTAAAGAATCAATTAAGCTTTCTATTGAATTATCATGTATATCTTCTAAAATTTTTTTTTTTGCAAATTTTATATATTCTTCTTTAGTTATTAATATTCTATAATGTGTCAATCCATTTATTTTTTCTGCATTTAGGAAATTCTTTTCAACAAGCTTTTTTAAAAAAGTGAGTGTAGTTGTTGTTTTCCAACTATATTTTTCTCTCATATTTTTAGTTACCATTTTAGATGTAATTATATCATTTATTTCCCAAATAAACTTCATTACTTTAAATTCCGATTTTGGTATTTTTTGTATATGCATATAATTATAATCCTTTCCTCTATACCTATATTTTCAAGCTAGTAATTATATATATAATCTTGATGTTTATTTATATATTGTTTACATATAACTACGTTTTTCGTAAATATAAATTTTGTATTAACTAGATATAGATGATTATTATTTTTTAACCATGTAACTTTCATGTAATTTGTCCAATAGCGAGGAAATAAAAATTTTTTAATTTTTATTATTTTTCTTGGACTTTCAAAACAAACTAGTATAGGAGAAATCTTTATATTTGATTTATTAATTCGTTCCAATAAATCTTTTCTAATAAA
Organism: Clostridioides difficile; assembly: GCF_900243075.1. Lineage (GTDB taxonomy): Bacteria > Bacillota > Clostridia > Peptostreptococcales > Peptostreptococcaceae > Clostridioides > Clostridioides difficile_D. Next base: position 10,791 of record NZ_OEZH01000097.1, on the reverse strand, counting down.
TAAATCTGGACAAAAAGCATAAATATACAATGTAGAATTTCTACTAGATAAAGTAAAATATTTCTCTATAAAAATTTCAAATTTGTCTCCTTTTTCATCTAGGTAATATAAAAAATCAATATTATCATCATTCGATAAACTTTTTAGTTTATAAGCAGATACATTTTCCTTTATCCATTCTCCATCTTTATTTATATTACAATCTATGTATTCAACTTCTATTGTTTTTTTTATAACTTTTTTACCATTCTTTGCTTCAATTTTTATCATATGGACTCCTTTTATACCACTTATAGATATTAAAATTATAAAATATATACTATATATATTTTATCATAAAATAAAAAAAGATGTCTAAATTAATCTAATGACATCTTTTTTTATTAAATTTCTATTTTGATACTTCCCCATATTCAATTATTTCTTTTATTAATTTAAGCATAATTTTTTGCTCTTTCAGTGATAAAGCATCAATCAATTCGTAGCACTCAGAAGATACTGTTTCAACTTCATCATCATTTAGTATAATATTTTCAAGTAAAATTTCTAATGGCATTTCTAAAGCATTTGCTATTTTTAAAAGACTATGAAAAGATGCCTTTTTTTCTGCACGTTCAATTTGACCGATATATGTATAAGCTACACCAACTTTTTTAGCTAATGTTTTTTGGCTATAGCCTAATTTTTTTCTGAAATTTTTTATTCTATTTCCAATTATAATATATATTTTATCTAAATTCATTATGCACCTTCCTATACACATCATAAAATTTACTTTATTTATAAAGAATGTTTTATTTTAATAATATGCTATGTATACTAGGAGTGTTCCCTAATAGATAGTAATTATACAAATTACATATTATAGGTTGTATAAGAAGCATTGAGTTTTTAATATATATTATTTTATGTCCCCAGGGGACATTTTTTTTATTATTATTTTAGACCCCATAAACCTCTATCAATTTTATAAAATATTTTATTTTCTTGAAGAGTCTGCCTAATTTTTTCTTTCCAGTTTTTGTTTGAATTACATTTTTTATGTCCCTCGATTTTGTTGTATATTTCATTTAAATAAGCTTTTTTATTCAAATTCTCTAGTACATTAGCAACTAAATCCTTCCAAGTTATTTTTAAACTATCTCTTATATCAAAAAAATCAGTTTTAGTTATTCTAAAAGGGATTATAAGAGGATTATCTTTTCTTAATATCAAAATGTACTCATGAGCTATTCTTATAAAATTATTGTTTGAATATATTTTATTATCACTCATGCAATTATTTTGTTGTTTTATAATGATTTGCTCTGTTGTACCAAGCTTATTTATATCTAAAAGCATAGAATAAAGCTTTTTATTTTTTTTCACGTCTGCCATTAAAATAGCTATTCTACCACCTTTTTCAAGTGTATTAAACTGTTTTGTCAAACAAAAATTTAACTTTTTTACAAATTCATAATAATCTTTTATATGAGATAAATCATTTTTTAGTATTTCATTTCCATATACATTTCCTGAAAATTTTACTATATCCCAATATGGAGGATGCCAGAAAATGAATTCATTTCTTTCTTTAATGTCATTGTCAATTAAATCAAATCCACTATTTAAATCATAGCAATTTGATGATATATTTAAATAATTTGCTACATCTTCTGTTGTAAAAGAACCAGACATATAATCACTCATTGAATCAAATTGATATACTTTATGTAAGTCTAAAATAATTTTTCCACTTGTATTGCCTCTGTAATTACTTCTCCCAAAATTACCTCTATTTTTGTAGTTTACAATACTGTTCATTTTTTAACTCCTTTATAAATAGGAAGCTAATAATTAAATTAACTTCCTAAAATATTTATTTTACATTAAGCTTCTTTTTTAGCATTTTTTTGTAGGTAATATATTAGCCATTTTTTAGCATCTTCTAACGTTTCTGTTGTTTTAGTACTGTATAGTTCAACACCACTTTTAAAATATATTCTCCAAGCTCCCCAATTTTTTAATATAAAGAAATTATCATATTCATGCATTGTCATTGCAAATGTTGTATTACCATCAAATATATTATCAGTTGCAGAAGCATTAATATTTTTTTTAATTCTTTTAAATTTAGGAATTATTATATTTTTTGTCCATTCTTCAAATTCTTTTTTTTCTCTCAATTCTTTTGCTTTTTGTATTTTATATTTTATGTTTTCACATTTCTCATAAAAGTTATCTTTCATATCAATAGTATTCATCATAAGTTTATGTTGCCTGTCATTAATTTTTTTGTCTTTTGTTGAATTTCTGCCACCTCTACCAGTTATTAACCATGATGGATTATTACCTTTATGATTTAGATATTTAATATAAGCTTCTGTATAATTTTTTTTGAATTTTTGTAAGGCTGATTTTAAGTAATGTTCAATTTCTAAATTAGTATTATTTTGTAGTGTATTCATAACAAGTTTATTAAAATATATCAATTCATTTTGTAAACATTTTGTGTGGTCTGTTTCGGTATTTCTAAAAAAAGCATTTTCGTTCTCTCGTTTACTTATTTCAACAGGTACTATGTAACTTTCTATATCATCTATATCAATTTCAGCTAATTTATTTTTTATGTTTATCTGTTTTTGTTCTTTATATTCATTGCTTTTATCTTTCATTTCTTCTATTGTTGTATTAGTTAAAGAGTTTGCAAAAGATATTGTTTTATCATTTTGTTTAGCAAACCAGCATTTATTATATCTAGACCATTTAAAATTATTAGATTTTAATAAATTTCTAATTTCCTCTGATGGTTTATCATTAAAATGTAATTCTATACCATTTTTTTCTTCATTTAAAACTATTGTTACATCAATATCAAAAGTATTATTGTTATTCATAATTTCATAACCTCCTTAAAATAGCAACTCGTGAGTTGTTTTTGTTGAGCTGAAGATTTCATATTTGAGTTAGTTTGTCAAAAAGCTTTGCTAAGTGTAAAATTTTTTTGGCCAATGTTTTTAGGCTAAAAAAAATTTACACTGGCTTTGACATACTAAAAAAATATGATAAGCTGAGGTGGCAAAAACAAGAGTATAATACATTAATTCAAAGTAAATTCTTTACTTTGAATTAGAAATAAACAACAAAAAAACAAAGATTACTACTATGTATTTGAATAGAATCTTTGTTTTTACATTAAATTATTTTTTATTTATCACTATTTTAATCTTTAAATAATTACTTTACTTTATAGAGTTTTCTGTTGCTAATATTTTCTAATGCTTCAAGAGCAGTTAGATAAAAAATATTTTTATTATGTAATTTAGTTATATATATACAAAATATAGCTAATGTCGCTAAAATAAATAAAATATTATATAATAAATTAAAATTATTATACTTTATAGAAATAAAACTTATAGAACATATATAACTTATATAAAATGAGGTTAAAGTATATTTAATTATTTTAAAGTTGTATTCTAACTGTGCTAGATGTGTTTTAATTCTAACTTTTTCAATGCTTATGTTTTTCTTATAACGCATATCATCAAGACTGTTATAAAACTTATAATTTAAATCATAATACATTTGAATTTTTTTATTAGTTTTATTATAAAATAATTGTTTTTCTATCAAATCATCATCTCCTTTAAATATGATAAAACAGACTTGTTGAGTCTGTTTTATCATATTTAATTTAGTTACATTTTAAGAACTTGAGATATAAAATCGCCCTCATCATCTAAAAGTCTATATGGTTCATATTCTCTATATGACCTTATATCGCCTAGAACCACTATTTGTACATCTTTTTCTAATGTAGCAAGTGATAAGTACTCTGTTAATGCACCAAGTTTGTCTCCTTGTTCAGTTCTTAAAGCTAGACAACCTATGTTATTAAATTTTTTCGCTATCACATAACACATCTTCTATCACTCCCTTAAATTCTTCTATATTTTTAAAGTTACCCTCGTCAAATAATTTTCTAACTTCTTTTCCAATTAAATTATTTTTTGTATGTTTATAGATATACGTATGTAATAAATCGTTTATTTGTCTATCTACCTTAGTATTTATTTGTAATTCGATTGGATAATGAAAATTTGATTTTTGATAATACAGATGAACTCCTCTATATCCATCATCATTAGCTTTTCCAGTTCTCATATCTGCTAATCTAAAAGAAGATAAATCTTGTTCAAATAATTCGTAATAACTATCTACTATTATTCTTATACCCAACGAATGATAAGATTTTATTCGATATGAAACAGGAAATTTAAAATCTATTTTTCTAGTATTTAAATATCTACTTATATTTCTTATTTCTTTAAATATATCATCTTTATTAAACTTTCTTAAAGTGTTTTTTAAACTTTTTCCCAATTTTGACTCATAACTGAGTTCATCTAATATATTTGTTGTAATATCATAAAAATTAAATTCCATAATTTCACCTCACCTATAATAATAATTATATCATACTGGGCAAAAAAAATAAACCCTTTTTTTGCCTAATTCAATAGAGGTAAAATTACTATATACCTTGAAATAACAACGTTATATTCTGTATATATAGTTAAAAATAAAGAAACACTAGGCAAAAAAAGGATTGACAAAAAATGCCTATAATGATATAATATAAGTATAAACAGAAAGGAGTGATTAAATTAGGTGTTGAATCTGTAAATAGTGAGTTATAGAAATTAAAGAATAGGAGGGATTTTGTGATTAGAAAATTGATTATTATAACTAAAAAAAGTGCCCAATTTGGACACTATCTTGATTAAATAAACTTTGCACGGTTTTATTTAATTATTCTAATATAAGTATAAGATAAAAACTAAGAAAAATCAACATAAAAAGGAGATTTAAAAATGAAAACTATATGTGTTTATAATATAAAAGGTGGAGTAGGTAAAACTACAACAACTATAAATATTTCAGCAATTTTAGCTGAAAAAGGATATAAAGTATTAATGGTAGATGCAGACCCACAAGCTAATTTATCAAATACATCTGAAAATTATAATTATAAAGATTATACAATAGCAGAGCTACTAACTAAAAAAGGTATGTCTACTAATGAAGTAATAATAAAAACAGAATTTGATAATATTGATTTGATAACATCAGATATACGATTTTCTTATTCAGAAAGAGAAATATTACTTGACATGGGAAGAAAGCAGCACGATAGATTAAAGAAAGCTTTAGAACAAGTTAAGGATATTTACGATTATTGTATTATAGATTGTCCTCCAGCTTGGAATTTAATAACAACAAATATTTTACATGCAAGTGATGAAGTGCTGATTCCACTTGTGGTTGACCGATATGCGATTGATGGTGTAAATGATTTAATGCAAAAAATTAATGAAATTAAAGAGGAATTTAACCCTAATTTGAATATAATGGGTTGTTTTGTAACGAGAGATGAACCTACAACTGTAAATAAGCAAGTAAAAGAAGGCTTAAAAGAATTTCTAGGAGACATTCTTTTGAAGGTAAGCATAAGAAAAAATGTAACTGTACCAGAATCAACTTTTGAATGTGTGCCAGTTGTATTTTATAAGAAAAATTCAAATGCAAGTAAAGATTATTATAGTTTAGTAAGGGAATTAAATTTATAAAAATGGAGGACTTCATATATGGCTAAAAATTTTATGAAAAATAATACAGTAACTAAGTTAGAAAATATAAAGAATGAGGTTCAAAAAGTTGAATTAAAAGAGCAAGAACAATTTAAAATAGAATTTATACATATAGATGATATTGTTCCAAGTCCAAAAAACTTTTATAGTATTAATGATAAAGAAGTAGAAGATGTTGCTAATAGTATTCTTGAAAATGGATTATTTCATAATCTTATAGTGAGAAAGTTAGAAAATGGGAAATATGAAGTGGTAAGTGGTGAAAAACGATATACTGCACATAAAAGATTAGTAGAGCAAGGATATAAGAAATTTTCTCTTGTACCATGTCAAGTTAAGGTTTTGAATGAAGTGGATGCAGAGATAGCACTAATTGAAGCAAATGCATACACTAGAACATTAACTGATTTTGAAAAAGTTACACAAACAAAAAGATTAATTGAATTATATAAAGAGAAAAAACATAATGGTGAAAAAGTAAATATGAGAGAATCTGTAGCTGAAAAATTAAATATAAAATCTACACAAGCTCAAAGATATATGTCAATAGCAAGTAAATTAATTCCCGATTTACTTAAGTTATTAGAAACTAATGGATTATCTATTGCAAGTGCAAGTGAATTTTCTAATTTATCAGAAGAAAATCAAAAAGTTTTATATCAAGCAATTAAAGATAGAGATAATAAATTAGAAATCACTAAACAAGAAGCGAATGATTTAAAAAATAAATACAAAGAGTTAGAGGAAGAAAAAAATATAATAGAAAAAAAATATCAAAGTAAGATTGAACAACTTGAAAAAGATAACAAGGAAAAAGAAAATGAATTAAAAGAAGCAACTGATGATATTAATGAAAAAATAGATAAAGTTAAAGAAGAAATGAAGGGTAAGAATGAAAAAGAAATAGAAGAATTTTATAAAGAAATAGAGCACCTTGAATCTGAAAGAAAAGTATTAGAGAATAAATACGAAGAAATAACAGAGGAACATAGGAAAGAATTAGAAAGGATAAAAGAAGAACAACTTGAAATTGTATCTAAAGCTGATAAAGATGCAAAGATTAAAGCAGAAAATATAATACGAGATTTTGAAGAAGAACAGAAGAGAATGAAAAAAGAAAATGAAGCAATAAAATTAGAAAATGAAAAACTAAAAAAAGAATTAGAAAATAAAAATATTGATGAAAGTGAGAAAAAAGCTATTTATGAAGTAAAAACAAAACTAGATACAGTTAGGTCTGATGTAATAAGAATTACAACTTTGATAAAAAATATACCTTTAGATGAAAAAATTACAAAAGACTTTGATGTTTTAAAGAGGTTATTTGATACATTAGAATCAACATTAAAAATACATGGTAAATAAAAATATAGGAATTAAATAGGGGTGTCCCCAGGGGACACCTCTTTTAAAAAAGAGGTGTAATAAATGGACTTAGTAAAAAAAATAATTAGTAAGAAAAATGAAATGAATTTAAGTAGAGTAAAGTTTTCAAGGTATACAGGAGTATCGGTTAGGACTATTGAAAGACTTGAAAATGGGGAAAGAGTAGCATCAAAAACACTAAAAAAAATAGTTGAATCTTTAGATTTAGATGTAGATTATCATGAGTATTCTGATATTCAAGTAAAAAAAATCCAATTTCTAAGTTGGAATGGAGGTAAGAGCACTAGAGTATATATTTATGAAGAATGGATTGAATATTTGAGAATATCAAAAGAATATCCCCAAGTAGATTTATTTTTTTATGAAGATGAAATTTGGATAAAGAAACATAGAGAAAAGTATATTGAAGATATAAATTTAATTGATAAAACTACCAAAACCATATTTTTTAGTAATACATTAAAATTAACCATACCCATTAATTGGTTAAGAGAGTTGAATATAAGTGAAAAAGAGCCTTATGTATCTTTGAATTTATGTAAGGATAAAATAATACTAAAAAAAACTGAGAAAATATTAAAATAATACAAGTTAATTTTTTTATTTAGCGTTATGCGTAGTATAGTGTTTCTAATAGATGTAGCAATAATATTTGTTATAATATAAGTATGGTACTATTAGAAAAATAAAAAAAATCACTTGTAAGTTGCCGACAGGTTAAAAAGACACATTTTAGGAGGAAATTATGGAGGAATACTTAATTAAAAATACAACTAAAGAGCAAAGAAGAGAATTTGTTAATGGGGCATTAGCAATTGGTTCTATTGATTCAAGAGAGCCAGAATTAGATGTAAAAAAATTAATGGATGAATATGTGGATGGAAATAAAGAACTTGAAGATGTTAGAATTGAAATAATTAAATTGTATGAAAGAAAATATAATGTAAAAAAGGAGAATTAGAATATGAAAGATATATATTTATATGATGATGCTCCTGTATTAAAAAATAAATTTGGAATAAAGGATAGTGAAACATTAGAAAAATTTGAAGCTGCAATGACACATCCCAGATTTGTTACTGTTGATGGTATAATGAAAAATGAAAGAATTGACTTTGAATATCTAAAAAAACTACATAAGTATTTGTTTGATGATATTTATAATTGGGCAGGAGAGCCAAGACAAATTAATATTGAGAAACCAGAGAAAGTTTTGAATGGTTTAAGTGTAGAGTATTGCGATTATAAATCAGTAGAAAAAGAAGCAACACTTGTTTTAAAAGAGCTAAAAAATATTAAATGGTCCAAATTAGATTTATCTGAAAGAGCAGAGTTGTTTTCTAAAGGTATATCAAAATTATGGAAAGTACATGCTTTTAGAGAGGGTAATTCTAGGACTATAATGACTTTTGCTGTTCAATTTGCAGAGCGTAATGGATTTTATCTGGATAAAGAAATATTTAGAACATATTCTGATTATGTAAGAGATTCATTAGTGTTAGCCTCAATTGGTGAGTATTCAGAATATGAACATTTAACAAAAATAGTAAAGGATTCTATGGAAATAGGAGAGAGAAAATTTTTAAGAAGTAATACATATGTAAAATTTAATTCATCATTTAATGAAATTAATAAAAATGATGTATATGATTTTGGACATGCAGAAGAATTAATTATGGCATTATCAGAAAAATATAATGTTAATGAACAAATCAAATTATCAGTATTTCTTGACAAAGGATGTAAAAAAGAGCTGATTAGTGGATGTATTGATTTGAAAAATTGTAAAGAAAAACTATCGTATATCATCAAAAAAGACAAAAGGGTAATAAAAATAGAAGAATTAGAAAGATAGAAGTTATAATTAAACTATAATAGAAATATTTGAGGAGATATATGTTGAATAATTTTTTTAATGAACGAGTAAAGAGATATGGATATATTAATAGAACACTAAGTAATAAATCGAAATATAAAAGATTTCGTTCTGTAAAGGAAGCCGATAACTGGGGAAATACTTACTATAAGTCATGGGCAGAAAAGTATTTAAAAACGATAAAAATAACTAAGATTGCAAGAACAGATTTTCTTAAACCTATAGAAACCTATTGTGGTGAAGGATACAGAGAAATAAATAGTTACCTAAGAAATGTAAAAAATAGGAAAAAGGATTGTGATTATATATATCATGAATTATCTCATATATTAACTATGGTATTGAGTAGTGCACCTAAAATTCCTGATAATATAATTACTTATAGGCTAGTTGATGATAATTTTATTAGAAAATTAATTATAAACAACAAAAAAAATCCATATTTAGCAATCCAAGAAAAAGGTTTTTTGAGTACAAGTCTTTCTACTAATATAGTGAAATCTAGTCAACCATATGCTGATTATGAGAACTTATTAAAAATTTATGTTAGGAAAAATTCAATTGGTGTATATGTAAACGCCATTACTAGTAGAAAAGAACAAGAATTATTATTATATCCAGGAGGTCACTTAGCTTTAATAAGGTATCCATATATAAATATAATATTGAACAAGAGAATATATGAATGTGAATTAATCTATCCAGAATGTTTATATGACTATTAAAAGTTTATAAAAGTGGAAATTAGTTTACATGGATTTTTATATAGTAATTTATAAATAATCAAGATAAAAATTTACTGCACTAATATTATATAATATTAAGAATTATATATTTATTAAATATATTAAGAAAAATATGACAATTATTAGTTTGGTTAAACCAACGTTTAACCAAACTTAATAAAATTTGGTATTTTATTGTTGAAACAATTGAAAAACTATATAAAAAGAAGTTCGGTAAATGGAAAATTGAAAGAATAGTTTAACCATACATAAAATATAATGTATACTATAACTATAATAAAAATAATAAAGGAGTAAAATTTATATGATAGTTGGATATGAAAGAGTAAGTACAAAAAAACAAAATAATAATAGACAAGAATGGATATTAGAAAATGAAGGAATAAAATTCAATAAAATACATAGAGATAAAATGACAGGTGCAAATAAAGATAGACCTGCTCTAAATGAAATGTTATTAAGTGTAAGAAGTGGAGATATTGTATACTGTGAGTCAATAAGTCGATTAGGAAGAAGTTTAAAAGATTTGATTGATATAATAGATATTTTAATTGCTAAAGGTGTAAGAGTAAAAATACTAAAGGAAGGTATAGACACCAGTAATAATACTTATAAATTATTGTTAGGCATTTTTGGTGCAGTTGCAGAAATGGAAAGAGAGACAATACAAGAAAGAACACAGCAAAAAATAGACCAATTAAAAGAATATAAGAAAATCACAGGTAAAATTAATACAAAAAGTGGTAGATGGTTTGGTAGACAAGCAATAACTAAAGAAACTTTAGATGGTAACAAAGAATTTGTTAAATATTACTTAAAAATATTGGATGGAAGCTTAAAAAGAAAAGAAGTAGCCAAAATTTTAGGTATTGGTAGAACTACTTTATATGAGTGGATAAAAATTTATGAGGGAGGAACAATAAAAAGAGCAAATAGAAAAAATACTAACTAAATGTTTCAAAAGTGCAAGAAAAATGGTGAATATTATAACGACTCACCAGAGTCTGGAAATATTTATGTGTATTCTTTAAATAAAAATTTATTTTTTAAGTGATCATTAAACTTTTATTGGTAAGGCTATGGATTTAAAAATCATAGCCTTATTTTGATATTTTTTCCATTTTTGCAAAAATTATTACCCCTTTAA
>NZ_OEZH01000098.1 GCF_900243075.1 Clostridioides difficile | reverse complement strand
AATAACAATTCAAAATAAATAACTTATGTAAGAACCGTAGGAACTACGGGGATGGCCTGTGGAGAATTAGTAAGACATATTTTAGTATGCAAAATTCTGTGAAGCAGGAACCCTGTGACTTTAGTCATGGGAGGTTCAGTGTTCAAGTATTTATAGTTACTATGGGAACATCAGCAATTGCATCCAATGCTATAGGAATGTCAATTGCATCTATCATAAATGTAATTGGGAATGCTTTAGCTTTGTCTGCTACAACTTTGGTAGGTCAATATATAGGACGTGGAGATATTAAAGGCGCTAAGAGTACTTTATTATATTTAACTAAATTTGCAACAATTTGTTTATTTGTGGTAGGAGCTATATTTATACCAATTGCACCATGGATTTCAAGTATGTATACTCAAAATGCTAGTGTAATTAACATATCAACACAATTGATTCGAAGTGATTGTTTAGCTATGGTAATATGGCCTATATCCTTTGTATTGTCAGCAGGTCTAAAAGGAGCTGGTGATACTCGATATACAATGATGACTGCTGTAATAGGTATGTGGATTTTTAGAATTTTTACAGGTTACGTACTGGGGGTTGTATTAGAATTTGGAGTGCTAGGAATTTGGATAGGTATGTATACAGATTGGCTTGTTAGAGGGACTTTATATTGCTTAAGATTAAGAGGAACAAAGTGGCTAAAACACAAAGTTGCATAGAATATATAAAATCATTCTTGGATAGAAAACTCTATTTAGGAGTGATTTTTCATGTAGATATTATCATAATTATAAGTGTGATATATAAACTGATTAAATTACATAAATAAAGTCTATAATAATATGGATACTATAAATTATATATTGTGGAGAATTACATAATTTGGCGATAAATATTAGAAATATATATCTATAGAAAATAATATATATGGGTATATTATTAAATATAAAAAATATTAGGTATTTATTTAATAATAAAGGTGGGTATTGTTATGATAAATAAAATAGGAAAAATAACTCTCTATGTAAATAATCAAGAAGATGCAAAATTGTTTTGGACAGAAAAATTGAACTTTGTGGTGACTTATGAAAAGGAAATGGGTCCAAATATGAAATGGATAGAAGTAGCACCAAGTAAAAATGAATTTACAACATTTGTATTATATGATAAAAGTTTAATGATGAAGCAAAATAAAGAAATAGACATATCTCATCCATCAATAATTTTAAGTACAAGAGATATTAATGGTACTTATGAACAAATGGCGAATAACGAGGTTGAAGTTGGGGAATTAATGGAAATGCCTTATGGAAGAATGTTTTCTTTTAAAGACCAAGATGGAAATGATTATTTGGTTAGAGAGGATAAATAATTTTACAAAGTATTAAATTTACTCAATATCTGATATAATTAGAGACAATAATTATTATAAACTAGTATAAGACTAGAGTTATATAATTAAAAATCAATTGTAAATTTTGAGTAGAGGTGATAAAATGTTTAAGAAAATGGCAGTACTAAAAGATATAGCAACTAAAATAGGACGCAAAAAAGCTTATGAACTATTAGAAATGGTTGAAGGCAATGATGCTTTTGTGGCTGAGGTAAAGATAAAAAAGAATGGAATAGAATCTAAAAAAGAAGAGATTATGTTAAAAGATAATCAAAAAATAATACTAGAGTATATAGAAGGTTAATTCTTAAATACATATAATTTGATAATACTAAATTTTTGAGATGGGTTAGTGTAAAACTCATCTCTTTTATTTTTAAATACATATTTTATCTCCTGAGAGTTGCTGATATATAAAAAGTACTGATATAATAAAAGAATGGATATTAATGTAATATTTTACAGAAAAGAGGGGTATTATGCTTGAAATAAAAAATCTTTCCTTTAATGTTGAGTCTAACAATGAGGAGCTAGGAATAATAAATAATGTTAGCCTTTCATTTGAAAAAGGAAAACTTATTGTTATCACAGGTCCAAATGGTGGAGGAAAATCTACAATTGCTAAACTTATTATGGGAATTGAAAAAGCCACTAGTGGTCAGATAATTTTAGATGGAGAAGATATAACAAATCTTAGTATTACAGAAAGAGCAAAAAAAGGAATAGGATATGCATTTCAACAACCACCAAGAATAAAAGGTATGACAGTTGAAAATCTACTTACACTTGCTCATGGAAAACCCTTGTCTACTGATGTATGTTGTCAATATCTTACAGATGTTGGATTGTGCTCAAAAGACTATTTAAATCGTGAAGTTGATAACTCTCTTTCTGGGGGAGAAATGAAAAGAATCGAGATAGCAACTCTTTTTGCTAGAGATTTAAAGGTTTCTATATTTGATGAACCTGAAGCAGGAATAGACCTTTGGAGTTTTGGGAAGCTCAATGAAAGTTTTAAAAAAATACATGAAGAGTCTGACCAGACTATAATTATAATTTCTCACCAAGAAAGAATATTAGAGTTAGCCGATGAAATAATTGTTCTACAAGATGGTTCAGTAAAAAGCCATGGAACAAAAGATACTATATTACCTGAAATCATGTGCCAAGTTAATTCAAGTTGTGAATTAATGAAAGATATGAATTAATTAGAAAGGAAGGCAAATTAAATGAACAAAATAGATTTAAATCTTTTAGAAAAAGTTGCTGAACTTCGTGGAACTCCATTAGGAGCATACAATATACGTAAAAATGGGCAAGGAATAGAGAGACATTCAACTGAAAATGTAACTATAGTTCCTAAAACTGATAAACCTGGAATTGATATTATAGTAAAACCAAATACAAAAGGAGAAAATGTACATATACCAGTAATAGTAACTGAAGCTGGGGTACAGGATATGGTTTATAATGATTTTGAAATTGGAGAAAATGCAGATGTTGTTATAATTGCTGGGTGTGGTATACATAACTGTGGTTGTGATGATAGTGAACATAATGGGATACATAGATTTTTCTTACGTAAAGGAGCTCGTTTAAAATATGTAGAAAAACATTATGGTGAAGGTGATGGAGAAGGAAAGAGAATTTTAAATCCAGTTACTATTGTTAATATGGATGAAGATTCATATTGTGAGATGGAAACAATTCAAATTAAAGGTGTAGATTCAACTAAAAGGGAAATGGATGCTAACCTAGGAAAAGGAGCTAAAATAGTCATATTTGAGAAATTATTAACTCATGGTAATCAAGTTGCAGAATCTAATATGAAAGTTATATTAGAAGGAGAAAACTCTTCTGCTCAAGTAGTTTCTCGTACAGTTGGGCAAGATAATTCTAAACAAAAGTTTAATCCTTGCGTTATTGGGGATTCTCTTTGTTCTGCACATGTTCAATGTGACTCAATAATTATGGGAAATTCTCAAATTAGCGCTATACCTGAAATTGCTGCAAACCATCCAGATGCTCTTTTAGTACATGAAGCAGCAATTGGAAAGATTGCAGGAGACCAAATACTAAAGATGATGACATTAGGTCTTACTGAAGAAGAAGCGGAGCAACAAATACTTAATTGCTTCTTAAAGTAAATTAAAGTTTTTATTTAATTTAAGATAATGAATATAGTATAATATAGTGAATAAGTCTAAAATATTTTTATTTTTAGACTTATTTTATTTATGTAATAAAACTATTAGAGAAATTATATTGTAATTAGGATGTGGAATAAATGAAAAATTTACTTATAAGAAATGGGACAATAATATCTCCAACAGATGGTATCAAATTTGAAAAAAAAGATATCTTGGTTTTGCATGGTAAAATATATGCTATTGGATTGAACCTTAAAGAAAAAATAAGAAAAGAAAAATTACTTACAAATAAAGAGTTCGAGATAATAAATACTGATAACATGTATATTGCTCCTGGATTTATAGATGTTCACACCCATTGTTATAAGAGAAAATTACCTACAGGTATGGATTCTGATTCAATTGGAATTGAAAAAGGTTCAACAGTTATATTTGATGCAGGTACAGCTGGTCCTTTAAATTACTATGATTTTAAGAAGAAGTATATGGATGAGTGTAAAACGGAAGTATATTCATTTTTAAATGTAACAAATGAGGGACTAAATATATTGAATGAATCAACTTCTTTAGATGTTATAAATTTTGATAATGTTGAGTCTGTTGTAGAAAAAAATACAGAAAAGATAAAGGGTATAAAAGTAAAAGCAAGTAAATTTCAATCTAATGAAAATAGTATAGATATAATTAAGAAATCAAAGCAAGTTGCGAAAAAATTAAATTTACCATTAGTGGTATATATAGGTGAGCATCCATCATATATAGATGGAGTAATGAATATTCTGGGAAAAGGAGATGTGGTTACACCTGTATATGGAAATAGTACAAATGGAATATTTGACGAATCTGGAGCATTAAGAGAATCGGTAATAAATGCAAAGAATAGAGGTGTTTTGTTTGATGTGTGCCATGGATTAGACCAGTTTGATTTTGAAATTTTTAAAAAAGCAATAAAACAAGGGTTAGAACCAGACTTAATAAGTACTGATATGCATATAAAAAATATGAAAGACGTAAATTATTCTCTTTTAAATGTTATAAATAAAATTATGGAACTTGGAATACCTTTAGAAACATGTATAGAAAAAGTAACTGAATATCCAACAAAAATTTTCGATTTACATGGAAGTAAAGGTAGAATAAAAGTTGGTGGAGAAGGTGATTTTACTATATTCACAATGGAGAAAAGTAATAATATTATAAAAGACTATAATGATAATGAACTGGTTTTAAATAAAAAGCTAAGATTACAATATACTGTAAAATCATGGATGAAAAGTAGTGAAGTTTATAGACATGGATATGAATATACTATGATAAACTAAACAATAGTGATAAAATAATAAATATATGTTTAAATTGGAATATATTGGATAAATATGTAAGGAAACAATAATTAAAAATGATAATTTTAGGGGAGGTATTTTAGTATGAAAGCATTTGTTGATAAAGATGTATGTGTAGCTTGTGGAGCATGTATAGGAACATGTCCAGACGTTTTTAGTATGAGTGATGAAGGTCATTCAGTAGCAATTGAAGGAGAAATACCAGCAGATTTACAAGATTTATGTAAAGAAGCAGAAGAAGGATGTCCAGTTTCAGCTATAACAGTTAAATAGAGATATTTAAATTTATTTTAAAAATAAATATATAAGATTTAATTGGAACTTAAGCTATAGTATTAGAAATTTCTATTACTATAGCTTTTTAAAATTGATAAACTTAAGATATAAGATATTAACTTTTATAAATATGGAGGAGTTAAATATGAACAAAAAATATGAAATAATATTGTTTGATTTGGATGGAACACTTACAGACCCTAAAGAAGGAATAACAAAGTCTATTCAATATTCTTTAAATAACTTTGGCATAGAAGAAGATTTGGACAATTTGGAACAATTTATAGGACCACCTTTACATGATACCTTTAAAGAATATTATAAATTTGAAGATAAAAAAGCTACAGAAGCTGTTGAAAAGTATAGAGAATATTTTGCTGATAAAGGAATATTTGAAAATAAAATTTATGAGAATATAAAAGAGACATTAGAAATGCTTTATGAAAATGGTAAAATATTACTATTAGCAACTTCCAAGCCGACAGTTTTCGCAGAAACTATACTTAAATATTTTAATATAGATAGATATTTTAAATATATAGCGGGTAGCAATCTTGATGGTACAAGAGTGAATAAAAATGAAGTTATACAATATGTACTAGATTTATGTAATATAAAAGATAAAGATAAAGTTATTATGGTTGGAGATAGAAAATATGACATAATTGGAGCCAAGAAAATAGGCGTAGATTCTATCGGAGTGTTGTATGGGTATGGTTCTTTTGAAGAGATTAGTGAAAGTGAACCCACTTATATTGTCGAAAGTGTAGACTCCATAAAAGATATTTTGCTATAAATATCTTTTATAGACAAAAATATTACAAAATGGTGTAGCATATTTAAAAATATGATATTATAGTTAAGGAAGTCATTTAAAAAAGAGGAGGATGCACTTGAAATGAAATCTATTTTAATTATGGGTGGAAGCGACTTCATAGGTTCTGCACTTGCTAAACGTTTAATTAAATGTGGGTATCAAGTTGATATACTTACAAATGGTAAAAAGGAAATAGATTATAAGGGTTTTAAAGAACATCTAATTTGTGATAGAAAAGTTCGCAAAGATATGGAAAACATTATCACGGGAAGACAGTATGATTACATATATGATATGACGGCATATACAAAAGAAGATGTAAGCAATCTTATTGATTTTATAAGCATAGACAGCTTAAAAAAGTATATAGTATTGTCAGCAGGAGCAGTTTATAAAGATAGTGGAAGAAATATAAAAGAAGAAAATGAGAAAGGTGAAAATGAAAACTGGGGAAAATATGGATTAAATAAAAAAGAAGCAGAAGATTTTGTTATAAATAGTCCTATACCATATATAATTATTAGACCAACTTACATATATGGTGAAAATAATAATTTATATAGAGAATATTATTTCTTTGAAAAAATAGAAAAAAATGAAAAGATACCAGTACCAAAAGGAAAACAAGTAAGTAATCAATTTATATACATTGGGGATTTAGTAAAGGTATTAGAAAGCATAATGAAAAACCCTCATGTAAGAGAGGCCTATAATGTAACAAATCCACAGTTAGTTTCTTGGGATGACCTTATATATACATGTGGAGAAATTATTGGTAAAGAACCTATTATAAAGTATGTAGATATGGAAAAAGTAGAGTTTAGAGAAAGAACATATTTCCCATTTAGAAATATAGACTTTAATCTTGATATAAATAAGCTTATTGAACATGGACTTTATATACCAAACGTGTTATTAAAAGAAGGTCTTACAGCAACATATAAATGGTTTTCAGCTAATAAGCCAAAAATGCATGACAGAAAAATGAACAAAGTTGAGTCTGTAATACAAATAGTTTAAGAAAATAAATAAGTAGGTAGATATTTTGAATTCAAAAATTAAGTCTTTTTTAAGATTTTTTATATTGATATTTATTTTGATTTTTATATACTCAGTTGCGATAGAACCGAGTCTATTAATTGTGAAAAAATATAATATAAGTGAAAATGGAGCATTGATAAAAAATGACACAAGGGAGAGTAAATCTGAAAGTATAAAAGTAGTTCAAATTTCAGATACTCAAATAGGTAGTTTTTATTCAACTAAGAATCTCAAAAAAGTAGCTAATAAGATTAATACTTTAAATCCAGATATAATAGTATTTACTGGCGATTTAATTGATTATTCCAATAAAAGTCCAGATATAGATGAAATTACAACTATTTTATCAAGTATGAATGCTAGGTTGGGAAAATTTTCAGTATTCGGCAATCATGATTATATGTATAAACTTCCTAGGTATTATAAGCAGATTATGAAAAATTCCAACTTCAATCTTTTAGTAAATGAAAATAAAAAAATAAAATTAGAAGATGAGAAATATATTAATATATTAGGTGTTGATGAAATATTAAATGGAAATCCTAATATAAAATATCTGGAGAGTCAAACGGATAATAAGAATTTTAATTTATTGTTAGCACATGAACCAGATTTAGTAGACATGCTTAGTGGAGATATAATGAATTTAGTTTTATCTGGGCATAGTCATGGTGGTCAAATAAGACTACCTATTAAGGGAGCATTGGTTACTCCTCCATATGGAAGGAAATATACTAAAGGGTTTTATGATATAAATGGAAATCATTTATATGTGAGTTCAGGTCTTGGAAGTACAAAGTTACCATTTAGATTTTTTAATATACCAGAGATAATAGAATTTAATATTATAATCTAACATAAAATATTTAGGAAATGTTATTTTGTTTGTTAGGTTATACATAGATATATACTGTAAAAATAGATTAAACTGTTAGATTGAATGAATTAATAGATTAAATTAATATATAAAATATTTAAGTTATAATTAATGTATTAGATAAAATAAATACTATTAATAACTATTAAAATATAGATTAAAGACATAACAGATAATAAATAAAAATACAGCAAGATTGTGTAGGTTATATAAAGATTATTTACAATTAATACAATCTTGCTTTTTTATTTGAAAAATTTAATTACTATTTAAAATTTTTTATCTTCTCTTTATCCCATATGAACAATTTTTCAGAATTATTTAAAGCACCAAATACATTTCTTTTAAAATCTGGCATCTCTTTATTTAAATTAGCAATAAGATTTTTTATGTACTCTCTTCTAGTGTACCCATTTGCAGGGCATGGGTTTGTTATAATAGGATAGTTAGAATCTTTTGAAATTTTCTTAGTCATATACTCTTCTATGTAAATCATAGGTCTTATAACAGTTAAATCTTGTCTATCTAGATATGTCTTTGGGGAAAAACAATTTACTCTTCCCTCATAAAACATAGACATTAAAAATGTCTCAATTGCATCATCTTTATGATGTCCAAGAGCTACTTTATTACATCCAAGTTTTTTAGCATTATCATTCAAAGCACCTCTTCTTAAATTAGCACATAATGCACAAGGATTCTTTTCTTGTCTTATATCAAATACAATTTCTTTTATGTCGGTTTGAAATTCATAAAAAGGCACATTTATTTCTTTACATAATTTATCTAATGGAGAATTATCAATACCTCCAGTATTTAATGTTATAGCTATCAATTCAAATTTTTGTGGAGAAAATCTTTGATAGCTTTTAAGTATATGAAGTAGAGTCAAACTATCTTTTCCACCAGAAAGTCCAACTGCAATTTTATCATTTTCTTGTATCATATCAAAATCCTGTATAGCCTTACGAGCTTTACTTAGAAGTTTTTGTATAGACATTTTATCACCATCCTTTAAAAATATTAAATTTAAGATTTATTTAAGATTTACTTATAAAATACTTAAGTCTTATACTCTAAAATTAACATTATAGACAAACATAACAAAAAGGAGAAGATTTAATTATGAAAAAATTTAAATTAATAGGAGCCATTATTTTAGTAGTATTTATAAGTATATTTATATCTAAAGATAGATTACTTAAGAAAGATAAAGATCCAATAGTAGCTGCTCAACATGATTCAGAACAAGATGTTGAGGCAAATTCTCAAAATAAAAATCACTCAAATAGTATATCAAATATATTATTGGTAAACAAGACAAATGGAATTAGTAAAAATTATACTCCTGAAAATATTACTAAAGTAAACATACCTTTTGTTGAAGAAGCAACAGAGGAAGAAAAACAAATGGCAGGAGAACCTGCAAAGGCCGTTGAAGATTTAGTTAAGCAAGCTAATTCAGAAGGAATACAGTTTTTAGGGTCTTCAGCATACAGATCTTATGATACTCAACTGGATACTTATACAAGAAGGGTAAAATCTCAGGGGCAGGAAAAGGCAGATGCATATGTAGCAAAGCCTGGTTACAGTGAGCATCAAACTGGACTTTGTATTGATTTAACAAATCCAGAAAGATGGTTTGTTGGAAGTACAAAAGAAGCTAAATGGTTGGCAGAAAATGCTCATAAGTTTGGATTTATAATAAGATATCCTGAAGGTAAAGAAGATATAACAGGTACAGCATATGAACCATGGCATATTAGATATGTTGGTAAGGATGCTGCCGAGGAAATTTATTCAAAAGGATTAACTTTAGAAGAATATTTACAAAATAAATAATACAAATATGTAAATAAATTGTATAATATTGGAAATGACGAAATAACCAAATTTAATGGTTCACAACAACTAAAGTATAGTATAATTTTATATAAATAAAAATTGTGTACAAAGATAAAGTTGGGATGTGTAAAAGTGAAGAATACAGTTCTTGTTGTGGATGATGAAAAGGAAATAAGAGACCTTATAGAGATATATCTTTTAAATGATGGATACAATGTAATTAAAGCTGAAAATGGAAAAGAAGCGTTAGAGATTTTAAAAAAAGAAAATATCCATTTAATGGTATTAGATATAATGATGCCTAAAATGGATGGGATGGAAGTTTGTAGAAAGGTTAGAGAAAGTTTGAATATACCAATACTTATGTTGAGTGCAAAATCAGAAGATATGGATAAAATACAAGGAATAATGACTGGTGCAGATGATTATCTAACAAAGCCATTTAATCCACTTGAGCTCACTGTGAGAGTAAAAGCATTACTTAGAAGAGCATATTATTTTAGGGGAGTTGATGATGAGAATAAAGATGTCATAGAAGTAGGAGTGGTATTAATAGATAAGGAAAAACATAGTGTGACAGTAGCTGGAAAAGATATAGTTTTGACATCGAGAGAGTTTGATATATTGTATTTGCTAGCAAACAATAAAGGCAGAGTATATAGTACAGAAGAAATATTTGAAAAAGTGTGGAAAGAGAAATATTACCAATCTAATAATACTGTAATGGTTCATATGAGTAGGATAAGAGACAAAATTGAAAAGTATACAGATGGAGAAAAAATCATTCATACTGTATGGGGGGTAGGATATAAAATTGAAAAATAAAACTTTATTAAATTATATGTTTCGTCCTATAGTAGATTTTATGATAAGTTGTATTATAACCATAACTATTATGTTAACAAGTGCTTATATAATAAAATTGTTATATATGAGAACTACTTTATCTATAATTAATTACCTTGTTTATGGTTTAAGAGACATTAGAGATATCATAGGACAAAGTACATTATATTTAGTTTTATTTCTGACAGCATCATTATCACTTTATTCACTAATGTCATACAAGAGAAATAAAAAACTTGTAGATTTCTTAAAAAATACAGATAAAAAAAATCAAAAACTAGAAATTATTATGGATGCTGTAAATTCAATGGAAAAAGGCGACTTAGAAAAAAGTATAGATATTGAGTATGAGTCAAACAGATTAAGTGATAAAAAAATTGATGAGCTTGATGAGATTGATGAGCTTGCAAATAAAATCAATAGTATAGTTTATCAACTTAGAAACATAACTATTGAAGAAAGACAAGCTCAACAGACTAAAACGGACTTAATAACAAATGTTTCTCATGACCTAAGAACTCCTTTAACCTCAATAATGGGTTATCTAGGACTAATAGAAGAAGGTAAGTACAAAGATGAAGTTCAGTTAATGTACTATGTTAATATTGCATATGAGAAATCAAAAAGTTTAAATATACTTATAAATGATTTATTTGAACTTACTAAGATGCAAAATAATACAATAAGATTAAAAAAAATAAATATAAACTTGGTAGAGTTATTAAGTCAAATAGTATCTCAACTTGGATTTTATTTTAATAAAGAATTTATGATTAGCAGAGTTAATTTTAATGAAGAAAAATTAATTATAAATGCTGACCCAGATAAATTGGTAAGGGCATTTGAAAATCTTATAACTAATGCTATAAAATATGGAAAAGATGGGCTTTATGTAGATATAGTCACAGAGAAAAAGGAAGATATGGCAGTTGTCAAAGTTATAAATTATGGAGAACCAATCCCAGTATTAGATTTGCCAAATATATTTGATAGATTTTATAGAGTTGAGAAATCAAGGAATAGAAATGATGGAGGTTCTGGACTTGGTCTTGCAATCACAAAAAATATTATAAATTTACACGATGGAGAAATTACAGCTTCAAGTGATACACATAAAACTGTATTTGAGGTACAACTTCCAATAATGCAATCGGCTTAGTTATAAAATAAAAGTACGATTATGTGTATAAATATTATAACAATAAAGTGTTTACAAAAATAAAAAAGTAATATATAATTTAAGTCAGTTTAATAAAATACTTATCAAGAATTAGGGGAGAGAGTTAGCTCAGTGATCCTATACCAACCTTTTATCAGGTGGTCCTGCTAACAACGATGAGATGATTTGAAATAATATACTCTTCTTATCAATAATGGATAGGAAGAGTTTTTTTTAGAATTAATGTAACAAATTTTAAAGGATAATGGAGGATTAAATAATGGAAAAAGTAGAAAGTTTTAAGCTAGACCATACAAAAGTAAAAGCTCCTTTTGTAAGAAAGTGTAGTGTACTTGATGGAGTAAAGGGAGATAAGGTAAGTAAATTTGACTTGCGATTCTTACAGCCAAATGTAGAAAGTTTTGGAACTGCTGCTATGCACGGTTTAGAGCATCTTTTAGCAACTTACTTAAGAGATACACTAGATGGTGTAATAGACTTATCTCCAATGGGATGTAGAACAGGATTTTATTTAATACTATGGGGAGATGTGGATGCCAGTACAGTTAAGACTGGTTTAGAAGAAGCATTAAAAAAAGTTCTTGAATCAGATAAAATGCCAGCAGCTACAGCTATAGAATGTGGAAACTACAAAGACTTATCTTTATTTGGAGCAAAAGAATACGCAAAAGATGTTTTAGATAAGGGATTTTCTTTGAATATATATGGAGAATAATTTAATTGGAAGAGAAAATATAAACATAAATCAAAGTGAAGTTTTAAGATATTTACAATACAAAGGTCAAGAGATAGATAAAGACCTTAAAGATACTATTAATGAATGTATAGCTATAACTAAAAATAAAATAAATCCTAGATATCTATCTAGGATTTATCCTATTAAGATAAATAAAGATAATATTGTAGAATTAGAGGGGACAAATTTAACTTTAGAGAGTAATGACATATATAAACTTTTAAAAGAATGTAATGAATGTGTAGTTATGGCAGCTACTATAGGAATAGATATAGAAAAAGAAATAAGGAGACATTCTTATTCAGATTTAACAAAAGGACTAATAATTGATTCATGTGGAACAACAGCAATAGAAGAAGTGTGTGACATTGTTCAAGATAATGTAGAAAAGGTTTTTTTAAAACAAAATAAATTTATAACCATGCGATATAGCCCAGGATATGGGGATTTGCCAATAGAGAAAAATATAGATATATTAAATATTTTAAATGCTCAAAAACAAATAGGTCTAACGATTACTTCCAATGGCATTATGATACCAAGAAAATCGGTAGTGGCTATAATAGGTATTTCTAATGCAAAAATAAATGAATCTAAGAAAGAAAAATCGTGTGAAAATTGTAAAAACTATAGAAATTGTACATATAGAAAAGGAGCGAATTCTTGTGGAAATAAGACAGTATCTAAAAGATAATATATTAATATTTGATGGTGCTATGGGGACAATGCTTCAACAGAAAGGGTTAAAGTTAGGTGAAAATCCAGAAGTATTTGGTCTTCAAAATCCAGAAAAACTTATAGAAATACATACAGCATATTTAGAGGCAGGTTCAAATGTAATACTTACGAATACTTTTGGATGTAATGAATTAAAATTAGATAGTAAGTATACTGTAGAAGAAGTAATTGATAATGCTGTTTCAGTGGCTAGAAAAGCTATAGAAAATGTAGATAATACTAAACCAAGATATGTAGCATTGGATATTGGTCCTATAGGTGAAATGCTAGAGCCTATGGGGACTTTAAGTTTTGATAAGGCATATGAAATATTTAAAAGGCAAGTGCTACAAGGTGTTAAGTCTGGAGTTGATGTAATAGTAATAGAGACAATGATGGATTTATATGAAGCTAAAGTAGCTGTTTTAGCAGCTAAAGAAAATTCTGATTTACCTGTTTTCTGTACTATGACATTTGATGAAGGTGGAAGAAGTTTTACTGGATGTATGCCAGAATGTATGGTGGCTACTATAGAAGGATTAGGTGTAGATGCAATAGGAGTAAACTGTTCGTTAGGACCTAAACAACTTTTACCAATAGTTGAAAAAATAGTATCAAGAGCTACAATACCTGTAATGGTTCAAGCAAATGCAGGTCTTCCAAACATAGTTGATGGGGAGGCTATATATGATGTTGATGCAAAAGAGTTTTTTGAAGGAGTTAAAAAGTTTGTTGAGGTTGGTGCTACTATAATAGGTGGATGTTGTGGTACGAATCCAAGCTTTATAAGAGAAATATCTGAAAATATAAATTCTGTTACAAAGGGATGTATTGAGAAAATTGATAAATGTGTAGTTTGTTCATCATCAAAATTTGTAGAAGTAGAATCACCTACAGTTGTTGGAGAAAGATTGAATCCTACAGGTAGAAAGTCTCTACAAGAAGCATTAAAAAACGAAAATGTTGATTATGCTATAAATTTAGGATTAGAACAAGTAAATGCTGGAGCACAAATACTTGGAGTGAATGTTGGTCTTCCAGAGATTGATGAAAAAAAATTAATGCCAAAATTAATAAAAGAGATTCAGGCAGTAGTCGATACACCTTTACAAGTCGATTCTTCCAATGTAGAGGCCTTAGAGCAAGGTCTTAGATATTATAATGGAAGGACAATAGTAAACTCTGTAAATGGCAAAGAAGAGTCTTTAGAAAGTATATTACCAATAGTCAAAAAGTATGGTTCTTGTGTGGTTGGTCTTACACTTGATGAAAAGGGGATACCTAAAAAGGCTGAAGAAAGATTTGAAATAGCAAAAAAAATAGTTAATAGAGCAGTTTCTTATGGAATAAAGCCAAAAGATATATTTATAGATTGCTTGTCACTAACTGTTTCAGCACAACAAGAAGAAGCAATAGAGACTATAAAGGCTATAACAATGGTAAAGACACTAGGAGTAAAAACTATATTAGGTGTTTCAAATATTTCATTTGGTCTTCCAAATAGAAAAGCACTTAATGCTTCTTTTCTAACATTAGCTTTAGGAGCAGGTCTTGATTTAGCAATTATAAATCCAAATGAATATAGTATGATGGAAGCTATTAATTCTTTTAAAATATTAAATAACACAGATAAAGGGTGCATAAACTATATAAATCAATATAGTAATATAAATAATTCAAAGAAATCGGATTCTACTACGAAAATTGACAAAGATTTGCCACTAGATGTCTTAGTTGAAAGAGGATTAAAAGACGAAGCAAAAAATGTAACACTGAATCTTTTAAAAGAGAAGGATGAAAATTATATATTAGATGAGATTTTAATTCCTGCCCTTGATAAAGTAGGAAAAAGATATGATAGTGGAGATATATTTTTACCACAATTGATTCAATCAGCAGAAACGGTAAAAGCTTCATTAAATACAATAAAGGAAATCTTATTAAGTAAAAATAGCGATAATGTATCTAAAGGAAAAATAATAGTTGCTACAGTAAAAGGTGATATTCATGATATTGGAAAAAATATAGTAAAAATAATGTTAGAAAATTATGGCTATGAAGTTATAGACTTAGGTAAAGACGTTCCAATTGAAGAAGTGGTAGAAGTTGCTAAAAAAAGAAATATAAAATTAGTAGGATTAAGTGCACTTATGACTACAACTGTTCAAAGTATGAAAGATACAATTCAGGCATTAAAAGATAATGAGATAAATGCAAAAGTATTTGTAGGTGGTGCAGTTCTAACAGAAGAGTATGCTGAAGAAATGGGTGCTGATTATTATTCAAAAGATGCAAAATCTGCTGTTGAAATAGCAAAGTTAAATTTTTAGCATATAAATTAAAATAAAGGTTTTACTAAATAGGATATTTTATATATAATATAAATATAAGTTTTAGATACTTATGTTTAAAACAATAGGAATTAATCTATAATAATGAGATTAATTAATATAAAAAATATTTATCATCAACATTAAAAAGGGCTGGGAAGTCTGGTATAACTTCCATCAGCCCTTTTTAGTTAAAAGCATATGTTAAAAAGCCCAGTTACCATTTTTAAAAATCTGTATTTGCTTTCCATCATAAGTCTCTCCAATAATATCCATATCAGCAGAACCAACCATAAAATCTACATGTGTTAAACTATCATTTACACCATATTCATCTAATTCTTCATCTTTTAAATTATTTCCACCTTCTAGACAAGTTTTATAAGCAGAGCCAATTGCAAAGTGGCAAGAAGCATTCTCGTCGTACAAAGTATTATAAAAGATTGTATTTGTATCAGATATGGGAGAGTTGTATGGGACAAGAGCAACCTCTCCTAAATAATGAGAACCTTCATCCGTTTCAATAAGTTTCTTTAGCGTCTCGAATCCTTTTTCAGCAGAGAAATCTGTTATTTTACCATCTTTAAAGGTTAAGAAGAAGTTGTCTATTATGTTTCCACCATAAACAAGAGGTTTTGTGCTATAAACAGTTCCATTCACTTTAAATTTATGTGGCATTCCAAAAATCTCTTCAGTTGGAATATTAGGATTAAAGCTTACTCCATTAGGGTCTTTAGATGCTCCACTTAACCAGATATGACCCTTTGGTAAGTCTAGAGTCAAATTAGTTTTTGAGGATTTATATTTTAAAGTTTTAAAATTATTTTTATTTAGAAAATCCATTTTAGACTTAAGATTTTCATTGTGTTTTTCCCATGCCTTTATAGGGTCCTGACCATCTACCCTTGAGCACTTAAATATAGCATCCCACAATTTTTCTATTGCTTTATCTTCTGATAAATTTGGGAATACTTTTTTTGCCCAATCTTTTGTTGGTACAGAAACTATGCTCCATTTACATTTATCAGTTAGAGTGTAAGAACGCCATTCTTTTAAAGCCTTCCCAGACGCCTTTTGAAAATTTGCAACTCTTTCAGAGTCAACATCTTTTAGTAAGTCAGGGTTTTGAGCATAGACTGATAAGAATGCTCCACCTTCCTTTGCTATATCTACATGTTGTTCTGCTGTCCATTTTGGGAACTCATGAAATACTTCATCTGGAGCATATAAATACTTAATAAGGGTACTTTCTTCGTCAGACCACTCTATATATACATTTTTAGCTCCACATTTATATGCTTCTTTAAGTGCATTTCTTGCAAAATCAGCACATTCTATTGGTGACTTTATAAGTAAAGATTGACCTGGTTGTATGTTAACTCCGACTTTTATTGCTAACTCAGCGTATTTTTCTAAATTTCTATTTAAATTCATATTTATCCTCCTATATTTTTAATATTGAACAACTTATAAAATATTATAACATTACTTAGATTTTAGGTCATATTTAAAATATTTATACTCTATAGAGTGAGAAATAAAAAATATCTATTTTAGCTAAAATAGATTGTTCAGATACATAAACTTATTTAAGTAGAATATTTTTTGTTGATATTAGTATTAAAATAGAAATAAAAATACTTTTTTAGTGAAAAGCTATACAAGGATACCGAAAAAAACTTATAATATAATAATGAGATAGATATAAATAAAGAAATAAAAATTTTCTGGCAAAGCTTATATATGTTTAAATATAGTAGTTTATATATTGTGAACAGAAGATTTCAGTTAGGAGGGCATAAATGGAGCTTTATGAAGCCATTTTTTATAGAAAATCTGTAAGAAATTTTTCCAGTAAGAAGATAAAAAAGCCATTAATGGAAGAAATAAAAAGAAGTTGTAAAAATTTAGAATACTTAAATGAAGATTTAAATATTAAAGCACATGTTGTTGATAGAGGTCATATAATCCATTTTTTAATGGGTAAGGAGTGTAAGGTAAAAGCACCCCATTATATAGTAGTTACATCAAATAAAGGTGAAGACTATTTACAAAACATAGGTTTCGCTACAGAAGGTGTAGTTTTACGTCTTACAACATTGGGTGTAGCTACTTGTTGGCTGGAAGGAAACTTAAAGAGAGAAGATATCTTAGAATTTGTGGATATCGGGGATAAAAACTCTGAAGAAGATGAAGAAGATGATTTAGATTATTTAGCTGGAATAAAAACAGAAGAAGAAGACGAAAACGAAATAGAGAATCCTTATATAATAATAGCTTTTGGATATCCAGCAAAAAATGAAGATTTATTTAGAACAAGATATGCTAGACCTGATAGAAAACCAGTAAAAGATATGATAAATAAGATAAATAGGAATAGAAAGTGGAAAGAAATATTAGAATTGACAAGGAGAGCTCCATCTGTAAAAAATTCTCAACCGTGGTATTTCCATAAAGATGAACGAGGTCTTCATTTATTTGAAAAAAAACCTAAGAAACATTGTGAAGATATGAATAAAGTTAGCTTAGGTGCAGGTTTAAGGCACTTTGATATAGCCTGTATAAAAAATAAAATAGATGTTTCATATGAAAAGCTTCCTATAAGGAATAAAATAGGGAAATCATATTTTATAACTGTAATTGAGCATGTGAAACAAGAAGAAGAAGTCCAAGAAGAAAATGTGAGTCTAGAAAAAGAAGAATCACAAGATGAATAAGATTTTGGAAGGGGGATATTGAATATGTATAAGTGTGGGAAATGTAATCTTAGAGGCTGTTCTGATGGAAATATGGAGAAGCTAATGAAGATATGCCCAACTAGAGAGGTTGAGTTACAACAAAAAGCAAAACAACTTTATGAAGAGGAAGAAAATAGAAAAATAGCTTATAATGCTGGACTAGTTGAAACAGAAGGATATTGTCAATATACTAGACTAAAAGAGATTATAGAGTTTGCAAAGAAGTGTGGTTATAAAAAAATTGGTATAGCATTTTGTATTGGATTAAAAAGAGAAATGCAAACAGTACAAAAAATATTTGAACATCATGGTTTTGAAGTATTTTCTGTTATATGTAAAAATGGAGCAATACCTAAAAGTACAATTGGACTAGAAGCATCTCAAACAATATCAAAGTGTGCAGATGAAATAATGTGTAATCCAATAGGGCAGGCTTTATTTTTAAATGAAGCTAAGGTTGACCTTAATGTAGTTCTTGGATTATGTGTAGGTCATGATACACTAGCCATGAAATATATGGAAGCCCCTATAACAACTCTAATTGTCAAAGATAGAGTAACTGGGCACAATCCAGCTGCTGCTATATATAACGCAGAGTCGTATTTTGAAAAAAAATTGTTTGATAAAGATGAAGAATAATTCAAAGACTTATTGACATAAAAAGCAATTAGTGGTTTAATTATAAAAAAGATAAAACTTTAAATTATCTTAAAAAGATACATAAAGTTATATGAAATAAAGAAAAATATTACAGCTAAATTCCTTAAATTAGTCCAGAGAGACTAAAGGGTTATAGATAGTGTTAATATATAACCTCTAGTAAATCTTCTAGAGGTTTTTGATGAGTATAAAATAAAAATTTAAATATAATAAAGTCTTTTAAACTAGTCCAGAGAGACTGGGAAAGATATCTCATAGCTAATAAATAGAGTTATGTATAGATAAAATCCTTGTGCCTCTTTTGGTGTGAGGATTTTTTTATGAGGATTTAGGCTTTATTAAAAAGGAGATGTAAAAATGATAAATGGTAAAGAAAAGCTAATAGTTGCAATTGATACTGACGAATTTGATAAAGCTAAAGAATTAATAGACAGATTAGAAGATAGTGTAGATATATTTAAGGTAGGGCTAGAGCAATATGTTGCTACAAAAGGTAAAACAATAGATTATCTTAAAGAAAAAGGGAAAAAAATATTTTTAGACCTTAAATTCCATGATATCCCAAATACTATGAAAAGTGCGGTGAGAGCTGCAGTGAGAGATAATGTTTGGCTGATGACAATACATGTATCAGATATGGAAGGAATGAGACAATGTGCATTAGTTGCTAAGGAAGAAGCAGAAAGATTAAATATAGAAAAGCCTTTAATAGTTGGAGTAACAGTTCTAACTTCATTAAGCAACCAAGATTTACAGGACATAGGATGTAATATGACAACAGAAGAGTTAGCTATAAAGAGAGCTAAACTGGCAAAAGAATCAGGAATAGATGGGGTTGTTTGTTCAGCACAAGAAGTAGATAAGATAGTAGAAGCATGTGGAACTGATTTTATAACAGTTTGCCCAGGAATAAGACCTAAATCAGCAGAGGTTGGAGACCAAAAAAGAGTTGTGACTCCATCAGATGCAATAAAAAGAGGCGCTCATTACTTAGTTGTTGGAAGACCTATAACAAAAGCGGAAAATCCAAGAGAATCAGCTATTAATATTGTAAAAGAAATAGAAAATGCTTAGATAAAATATTTGGGAGGTAGCTTACATGAAGGGGAAATTAATTTTAGAAGATGGAACAGTATTTGAAGGAAAAGCATTTGGATATCTAAAGGAAGTTGTTGGAGAAGTTGTATTTAATACTTCAATGGCTGGATATGGAGAACTATTGACAGATGCAACTTATTATGGACAAATAGTTACTATGACTTATCCACTTATAGGAAACTATGGAATAAATTTAGAAGATGTTGAATCAAATAAAGTACAAGTAAAAGGACTTATTGTAAGAGAAAAAAGTGATAACCCAAATAATTTTAGATGTGAGATGGATATAGATACATATCTAAAGCAAAATAAGGTAATAGGACTTGAAGGAATAGATACAAGAGCACTAACTAAAATCATTAGAAACAATGGAACAAAGAGAGGAATTATAACTTTAGAAAATGTATCATTGCAAGATGTTCAATCTAAGTTGGCAGAGCATTGTAGCAAGGGTTCAGTAAAAAATGTTACAAGAAAAGTAATTGAAAATATTAAAGGTACTGGTGCTAAGGTTGTAGTTATAGATTTTGGTGTTAAAAATAGTGTACTAGAGTCTCTTAAAGCTTGTAACTGTGATATAACTATAGTACCAGCAATGACTACAGCAGAAGAAATTTTAAATATAAATCCTGACTTAATATTATTATCTAATGGACCAGGAAATCCAGAAGATGTAAATGATATAGTTGAAAATATAAAAAATTTAGTAGGTAAAAAGCCACTGACAGGAATAGGTTTAGGACATCAAATTTTAGCATTGGCATTAGGAGGAAAGACTTCAAAGCTTATATTTGGACATAGAGGAGGAAATCATCCAGTTAAATGTTTAGAAACTGGAAAAGTATTTATAACTTCTCAAAATCATGGATATAATGTTTCAGAAATGCCAGAAAATACAGAGGTAACTCATATAAATTTAAATGACAATACTATAGAAGGAATGAGACATAAGGAATTACCAATATATAGTGTTCAGTACATTCCAGAATACACAACAAAAGAAGATTTAGATTGTATATTTAATAAATTCTTAGCATTAATATAGATTGAAGTATTATTTACAGATAGTAAAAACCATTTAGATAAGGAGAAAAATTTATGCCTAAATTAGATAGTATAAAGAAAACTTTAGTATTAGGGTCAGGACCAATAATAATAGGTCAAGCGGCAGAATTTGACTATTCAGGAACACAAGCTTGCCAATCTTTAAAAGAAGAGGGAATAGAAGTTGTATTAATAAATAGTAATCCAGCTACAATAATGACTGATAAAGAAGTGGCAGATAAAATATATATAGAACCATTAACAATAGAATTTATAGAAAAAATAATAGAAAAAGAAAGACCAGATAGTTTACTTGCAGGTATGGGTGGTCAAACAGGATTAAATTTAGCAGTTGAACTTTATGAAAAAGGTATATTAGATAAGTATGGAGTAAAGATAATAGGTACTTCAGTAGAATCTATCAAAAAAGGTGAAGATAGAGATATATTTAGAGAAGTAATGAAAGAAATAAATCAGCCTGTAATAGTTAGTGATATAGTTACAGACTTACAAGCAGGTCTTGATTATGCACTTACAATTGGTTATCCAGTAGTTGTAAGACCAGCATACACACTAGGCGGAACTGGTGGAGGTATAGCTGAGAATGAGGAAGAGTTAAGAGAGATACTTTCACATGGACTACAATTAAGCCCAGTTGGACAAGTATTAATTGAAAAGAGTATAAAAGGTTGGAAAGAAATTGAGTATGAAGTAATAAGAGATTCAAAAGGAAACTGTATAGTCGTATGTAATATGGAGAATATAGACCCAGTTGGAGTTCATACAGGAGATAGTATAGTTGTTGCCCCAACTCAAACTTTAAGTAACAAAGAATGTGCAATGCTTAAAAAGGCATCTTTAGATATATTAAATGCAGTACAAGTTCAAGGTGGATGTAATGTTCAATTTGCACTTAACCCACATAGTTTTGAATATGCAGTTATAGAGATAAATCCAAGAGTTAGTAGATCATCAGCTTTAGCATCAAAAGCTACAGGATATCCAATAGCAAAAGTTTCATCAAAAATAGCTTTAGGTTACACTTTGGATGAGATAGAAAATGCAGTGACTAAAAAAACTTATGCTTGTTTTGAGCCAACTATAGATTATGTGGTGGCAAAAATACCAAAATGGCCTTTTGATAAATTTAAAAAAGCAAATAGAAAACTAGGAACTAAGATGATGGCAACTGGTGAAATCATGAGTATAGGAAGCAACTTTGAAGCTGCTATTCTTAAGGGAATAAGATCGCTTGAAACAGGAAAATATTCATTAGTTCATGCACCATCTGAAGAGAGAAGTATTGAGGAACTAAAGAAAAGAGTTGTAGTACCTGATGATGAGAGATTATTTGATTTAGCTGAAATGATAAGAAGAGGCTATAAAGTAGAAATGATAGAGCAAATTACAGGTATAGATAAATGGTTTATAAATAAATTCAAATGGATAGTAGAGCAAGAAGAAAAACTAAAAGTTATGAAAATTGAAGATTTAACTAAAGATTATCTTCTTGAATTAAAGAAAAAGGGATTCTCTGATAAAGGTATATCTGACTTGATGAAGATAAGTCCAGAAAAATTATATGAATTGAGAAGTCTATATAATATAAAACCAGCATATAAAATGGTTGACACTTGTGCAGGTGAGATAGATGCTATATCTCCTTATTACTATTCAACTTATGAGCAATATGATGAGGTAGTTGTTAGTGATAAGAAAAAGGTGATAGTATTGGGTTCTGGTCCAATAAGAATAGGTCAAGGTATAGAATTTGACTATTGTTCAGTTCACTGTGTAAAATCTTTAAGAAAAATGGATATAGAAACTATAATCATAAACAATAACCCTGAAACAGTAAGTACAGATTTTGATACATCAGATAAGTTATATTTTGAACCATTAACAGAAGAAGAAGTTTTAAGTATAATAGAAAAAGAAAGACCAGAAGGTGTAATACTACAGTTTGGTGGGCAAACAGCTATAAAATTGGCTAAGTTCTTACATGAAAAAAACATACCTATATTGGGAACTGACTTTGATGATATAGATGCAGCAGAAGATAGGGAAAAATTTGATGATTTACTAGAAAGACTAGATATAAATAGACCAAAAGGAAAGGGTGTATGGTCACTTAGCGAAGGTATTGAAGTTGCTAATGAATTAGGTTATCCAGTATTAGTTAGACCATCTTATGTACTTGGTGGTCAAGGTATGGAAATAACTTATAACGAAGAAAAATTATCTCAATATCTACAAGATGCATTTGATAGAGACCATAAAAATCCAGTACTTATAGACAAATATCTAACTGGTAGAGAAATAGAAGTAGATGCCATATGTGATAAAGAAGATATATTAATACCTGGTATAATGGAACATTTGGAAAGAGCTGGAGTTCATTCTGGAGATAGTACAACAATGTATCCAAGCCAAAATATATCTGATGAAATAAAAGAAAAGATAGTAGAGTATACTAAAAAAATAGCTTTAGACCTTAA
>NZ_OEZH01000176.1 GCF_900243075.1 Clostridioides difficile | reverse complement strand
CTGAAGGAAGAGAAAGAAATTCGATTCCGTAAGTAGCGGCGAGCGAACGCGGATTAGCCCAAACCAATAAAGTTTTCTTTATTGGGGTTGTGGACATACCATATATAAGAGGTCATTATAGACGAAGAAGTTTGGAAAGACTCATCATAGAAGGTAATAATCCTGTAGTCAAAATAATAATTCTTTAGGTATGATCCAGAGTACCACGGGACACGTGAAACCCTGTGGGAAGCAGGAGGGACCACCCTCCAAGGCTAAATACTACCTAGTGACCGATAGCGTATAGT
>NZ_OEZH01000099.1 GCF_900243075.1 Clostridioides difficile | reverse complement strand
TGTACTGCACCCCAATTGTTGGACCAAAAATCTAATGATTGGGGTGTTTTTATATGGCTAAATACGATTTTAATTTCAAATTAAAAGTAGTTAAATCCTATTTAAATAGAGAAGGAGGATATGTTTCAATCGCAAAACAATATGGAGTTGCTAACCATTCTCAGGTTGAAAGATGGGTTAATGCATATAATACATTAGGAGAGGATGGTCTAAAAATAAAAAATAAAAATACTTTATATACTATACAGTTCAAGCTAGATGTTATAAACTATATGATAACAACTAAATCTAGTGCACAAGAAGTCGCCAACCATTTTGGAATGAACAATAGTACACTTATAGCAACATGGAAACAAAAACTTTTGTATGGTGGTGTCGATGCCTTGTCTAAAACGAAAGGAAGACCATCAATGAATAAAAGCAAAAAAACTAAAGAAGAAAAACATAAATTAACAAGAGAACAAGAATTAGAATATGAAAATCAACTTTTAAAAGCGGAGCTTGCATTTCTAAAAAAGCTGCGTGCTTCAGGGATGAATGTTCCCGAAAGGTTAAAAACCAATACGAAGCAAAAGTAATTTATGATCTTCGTAAGGAATTTAAACTCTCTATTCTTCTTGAAGCTACTAAATTTCCTAAATCAACATATATGTATTGGCAAAAGAGATTTCATAGTGAAAATCCAGATAAAGATATCGAAGAAAAAATCATGTCTATTTTTCAAGATCATAATGGTAGATATGGCTATCGCCGAATTACAGCTACATTAAAAAATAGTGGTATCGTTATTAATCAAAAGAAGGTTAGACGTATTATGAGAAAATTAGAACTTAAATGCATAGCATTTTCTCGTAAATCACGTAAATATAATTCCTATAAGGGTACAATTGGAAAGGTAAAAAATAATAAAATAAATAGAAGATTTAAAACATCAATTCCACATCAGAAAATAACAACTGATACATCAGAATTTAAAATATATACTACTGATAAAAATGGAAAATTAATTATAAAAAAAGCATATCTTGATCCATTTTTAGATATGTTTAATGGAGAAGTTTTATCATTCAGCATCTCAGATAGACCTAACTTTAAATCAATAAGTGATGCTTTAAATGAAGCCATCAATATTACAAAAGATTGCCCTTATAGAAGAACTTTTCACTCAGACCAAGGTTGGGCATATCAAATGAATAAGTATAACAAAACACTTAAGAAAAATAAAATATTTCAAAGTATGTCTCGTAAGGGTACATGCCTTGATAATTCTCCTATGGAAAATTTCTTTGGTATAATGAAGCAAGAAATGTATTATAGAAAAACATATAAAAGTTTCAACGAATTAGAGAAAGCTATAACAGAATATATTTATTATTATAATAACAAAAGAATTAAAGAAAAATTAAATTGGCGTAGCCCTGTTAAATATAGATTTGAATATGAATCTAAAGTTACATAAAGCTAAAAAAAC
>NZ_OEZH01000101.1 GCF_900243075.1 Clostridioides difficile | reverse complement strand
TAAAAAGTGTGCACCTTCCTTTATATAGTGATATTTAATATTTTAATTATCACCACTTTTTAGAAGAATACACACTTTATTTTAAAGACCCTTTAATATTATATTATTCAATAAATTTATTTAATATTTTGTTTTTGTTAAATATAAAAAGTGACTACTTTCATTTATATAGTGATATTTGAGATTTTAATTATCACTATTTTTTTGAAAAATACACAATTTATTTTAAAGACCTAACATAATATTTAAATATAAATGTTATAAATTTGTTTTACAATCACTTCCATATAACCCTACTATCAATATCCTTGACCTCTTGACATCCAGTCAAAATCATAGTCTCACACAACTCATTTCTAATCTTATCTATAAAAAACTCCACACCATCAATACCACCACCAAAAGAAGCAGTAACAAAAGGTCTTCCCATCAAAACAGCATCAGCACCCAAACCAAGCATCTTAACTACATCAACACCAGTCCTAACACCACCATCAACAAGTATTGTTATCCTTCCCTTTACAGCCTTAGCTATATCTGGCAGTACCTCACAAGTACCAGGAGTATAATCAAGCACTCTTCCACCATGATTTGAAACTATAATAGCACTAGCACCAGACTCTACAGCCATCAAAGCATCATCTACAGTCATAATTCCTTTTATAATAAAAGGTAATCTAGTAGACTCAACCAATTCTCTAATTTCATCAATTGTCTTAGGAGAAAAAGGATTTTCTTGAAGCTGATTATTAATCAATCCACAAGCATCAAGGTCTACACCAACTGCAAAAGCACCTGCTTCTTCAGACAATCTAATCTTTTCTATTATCCTTGAATTCTTCCAAGGCTTTATAAATACAATTCCATTTCCATCATTATCTTTTAACACATCTAAATTATCCAATAAAAAAGTATCTACATTAGTATCTCCAACCATAGCATAAATTCCAGAATTGGAGCAACCTCTAACAACAGGCTCTATGTATTCTCTTTCAGAAACTTTACCACCCATATTCAATATAGTTCCTGAAACAGGTGCAGCGAATATAGGAAAACTCATTTTTCTACCAAATAATTCTATTGATGTATTTGGCTTTGAAACATTATGTATTACTCTCATATCTATCTTTATTTTTTCTAGACTCTTTCTATTTTCAATAAAAGACGAACCACTTCCTTTACCACCCATACCAGGAACATTTCCAGCACAAGCTAATCCATTACAAATTTTACAGACTTTACATGTTCCATTAAAGTTCTCTCTAGCTGATTTTAATAAGTCATTATAATTCATACAAAAACTCTCCTTTTTATAATATTAAAATTAAGCATTACTATATTGAAAATATCTTAATTGTAAATGTAGAGATGATATTATGATGAGTTAAACTAGATAATACATATTAGATATTTTTTATTGTTGTAGGTACTTAAATTATAGCATATGATATAGGTAAATTTTAGAAAAATAAATTTAACTTATTTAAGTATACATTTTGTGGAAATTTAAAAAGACTATATATAGATTTCTTTAAAAATCTATATATAGTCTTTAAGCTTGTGACAATCTTTTTTTTACTAATGAATAAATAATACAGAATACAATATATAAAAAAATTTCTCAAAATGCTAAGACAATCCCCATTTACAGAGCAACATCATTATGCTGTGTAAATTTGAATCAACAATGTTTTCACCATATTTAACAATAAAATCTTCTAATTGTGTGTCAATAAATGAATAATATCCACTTTCACTATCTATGTATGCAGTCATTAAGTGTATACATTCATCACTCTTATCTTTATACATATATATCTCCCCCTATATACAATATATAAATTTAGATACTAAATCGTATCATATTAAATAGTTAAGTGTGTCACATCTATGCAGTTCTATATTTATATACTTATATTAATAGTTAAAGTGAGTTTTGACAATGGATTTTGGAAAACTGGATGCTTAAAACGTAAACTTGGATTTTAAAAGAATTAATTAAGGTAGATATATAGCAACATATGGTACATATGACTTAATTAATTGTAAAGATTTTAAATAATTACTTTTATTAAGTTTGTTTAAGTGGTAGAATAACTTGGAGATTAATAATTGTAAGGAGGATATAATATGAGTTTATATAAATTTATATATGATGATAAAGAATATTTATTAAAAGAGGAAAATTGTAGTGCTTTAATAAATGATGAAGAAAATCCAGTTCAAGGAGTAAGTATTTCAAAAATAATTGATATACTTAATGAAGCAGAAGAAGTTGATTTTGATATAGAATATTATCAAGAAGCATGTCCATTATGTTTAGAAGGAGTAAAAGAAAAGAAAAAATTCTTTCCTTTTCTAGAATATCATTTTTATATTTTCAGTAAAGATGGAGAATATGTAATAAGTAATATATCTATTGATTACAAAGGATTATCTTTTAATAAATTATCAAGGTCAAATAAAGTTGATAATAGTTATATTGTAAGTTTGATAATTTGTGAAAATTGTCAGGATTATATAGTTCAGATAGAAAATTGTATAGTTTAGTGTAATATATGTCTTAATTTAAGAGAAATTTCTAAATTGAGACATCAACTTTTTTCAAAAATAGTATGGAAAAGTACTAAATTTATGAGATAATGTAAGTCGGAGGTGAGTTACAATATATAGTAAATATTTGGAAGAGATAGATGATACAATTTTAGATTCAATGTTTAAGCTAACCTTGAATGAAAGCTTATTGAATAATAATGATTTTATTCAAAATGAAATTGATATAGTAAAGAATTCAATCGATTGCTATAAAACTGAACAAAATAGTTTGATGTTATTAAAATCAAATTTTTTGCTAGCTTTATTATACGGTATTCAAGGTCTTAGTGAAAAAATGAAAGAGTATATTTTGATTTCCTGTAAATATATTGAGCAATACTTACCTAAAGATTATAAATTTTTAGCACGATTCTATTCACAAGTAGCTATTTTAAGTTTAAAAAATGAAGATGTAAATAAGGCAAATTTGTATATAGATAAATTTAACCTTCTTTGTGATGAAAATAATTGTCCAGTTGAAGAAATTATTTTTAAATCACAACTTATTTATATTAAGGCAAGTAAGTGCATAGAATCTTCTATAATAATTAAAGAAATAGAAGATTTATATATAAAGGTAAAAAAAATTAACGATTTTAATTGTAAAAAAAAATATTTTTTTATTATTGGTAAAATATATTTTTTGTTTTTAGATGATGCTCTAATTGCTAAAGTAAATTTTTTAAAAGCAAGAAAATATGCAGATTTACTAAAGGACATGGAAATGTCTTCATTATGTAATATAAAGATAGGTGAATGTGAATGTTCATTTGAAAATTATGAATGTTCGATAGAATATTTTAATGAAGCAATAAGCAATAAAAAATATAGAAATGTAAATATAATTCAAAAATATAGAGCGTCAAATAATATAACCAAAATATTAATAAAGACTAAAAATTATTCTGTAGCAATAAATAATTTAGCAAAATCTGAAGTATATTTGGAAAAAATTAAGAATCAAAGTTTAAAAGAAGTAGAAAAGTTTGATTTATTTATAAATTTATCCATGTATTACGCAAAAAGTAATGAGAAATCGTTTGAACAGTCAATTTGCTATTTAGATAGGGCTAAAAATATCTTAAGTATGATAAAAAATATAGAAGAATATACAATGTATGCTTTGGAAGTAATTTATCATCAGGCAAAAATATATTATGTCTTTGGAGATTATGAGAATGCCTTAAGTACAAATAAAAAACTCCTTGAAAAATCTAAAAATGCTACAAACTATAATTATGTGAAGTTAGCATACAAGAATATATATTTGTGTTTTGAAAAGATTCAAAATTATGAGATGAGTATGAAATACTTTAAAATGTATTATGAATTAAAAATGATGTATGTAAAAGCTAGAAATAGAAATTATATAGATTCTTTAAATTATAGACATGAATATATAGAAAAAGAAATAAATAACATGAGAAAAATACAGATTGATTTAGATAAGAAAAAGTATATTGATCATTTAACAAGTGTATATAATAGAGCTTTTTTGAAGGAGTTTTTAGAAAAACAAGAAGTCAGTGAATATAGTACTGCATTTATGATAGATATAGATTATTTTAAAGAATATAATGATACTTATGGACATTATAGTGGAGATATTGCTCTTAAAAATATAACTATAATAATAAAAAAATATCTAAAAAAAGACATGCTTATGGTAAGGTATGGTGGAGAAGAATTTTTGATATTATCTATATGTAAAGATTATAAAAAAAGTAAAATATTTGGAAGAAAGTTATGTAGGGTTGTAAAAAAACTTTCAAAAAATAATTTGACAGTTAGTATTGGTATTGATACATGTAAAAATAGTAGTATAGATATAAGAGAAATAATTGGAAATGCTGATAAAGCCCTATATAAAGCAA
Source organism: Clostridioides difficile (assembly GCF_900243075.1). GTDB lineage: Bacteria > Bacillota > Clostridia > Peptostreptococcales > Peptostreptococcaceae > Clostridioides > Clostridioides difficile_D. Next base: position 73,836 of record NZ_OEZH01000101.1, on the reverse strand, counting down.
AACAAAGTGGGCGAAATAGATGTTTGCATTATCATGATTTTAAGAATTTTTAACTGTTGAAATAGGATTGGTGATTTACTTGAAAAGGAGTTTAATAGAAGATTTAAAGAGAAATATAAACAAGATAGAATATGATATGTTGACTAAATTTTATCTAAATTTGACAGATTTAAACTACATCTTGGATTATCACGAAGACCTTTTAAATACAAAACTAGAAAATAAGAGTAGAGTCTATGTTTTGTATCTAATCAGTCTTATAAACTATATAAAAAAAGATAGAGAAGCATCATACAATTATTTGATAGAGTCATTAGAATATATTAAAAAATTATCATTGAAAGATGATGCAGATATAATATCTAAGATTTATATTTATCTTACTCTATCATCTATTTCTATAAGAAAATATGATAAGGCAAATAACTTTTATTTATCAGCAAAAAAAATTATAAGACAAAATCACCTGAATGAGTTGTTGGTCTTGTTTAATATGAATTTGTGTGTAGAAATAAGTGCATTATATCAGAATAAAACTGATGTAATAGCTTTAGTGGAAGAAGTATCTTTTTTTAAAAATTTAAAAAATAAACCCCTTGTAAGTAGAGCAAACTATATATTTGGAAGAGTTTATCTATATTTATTTAATAACTTTATAAAGAGTATGGAGTACCTGATTGAATGTTTAAGGCTAGCTCAAGAAAATAACTTATACTCTATAGAAGCTTTTTGTAAATGTATAATAAGTTTGTGTTATTTAGAAAGTGGAAATAATGTAGAAGCTATAAAATATATAAATAATGTATTAGATGTTGCACATAATAATAACTCAATATCACTAACTGAAAGAGTGGCTATAAAAATAGACCTTATCTGGGCATATTTAAAAGAAGATATGAATAAAGAAGCAGAAGCTGTTCTAATAAAGACTATAAAATTGATGAAAGTTGTTGAAGGTGTGTACAAGGATTACTTGTATTCATTTATATTTTTATATTCAGCAGAAATTGAGTTAAAGAAAGATAATTGTAATTTTGAAAGAGTAAACGCATATTTAATTTTATCAAAAAATATATATAAAAGCTTTGGAGATGTTTTTATATATAATTCCAAACTAGATTATATATATAAGTTGTATGGAGATTTATATATAAAATTTGGTAATATAGATGAAGGTATAAGCTATTACCTAAAGGGTTTAAATTTAGTTAACAAGAGTTCATTAAATCCTAAAAAAATGTCTATATTTTATGGGTTGATAGCAAATGGATATGAGTTAAAAAAAGATTTTAAACTTGCAATAGAATATTATAAAAGTATGGATTGGTATTCTGATAAATGGGAAAAAAATAATTCCTATAAAACGTCTCAAGGAATTCACAAACAATATGAACTTAGACAAAAGCAAGAAAGTTTAAGAGTACTTGTGGATGATAATAATAAACTAGAAAATGACATTTTAAAAGATGGGCTCACTCAACTGTATAATAGAAGGTATTTGGAACAACAGTTGGATTTATTTAATGGGACTAGAGATAAAAATATGGTCGCAATATTGGTCGATATAGATTATTTTAAAAGTTATAATGATAATTATGGTCATATAGCAGGAGATAAAGTTATAATTAAGGTAACTGATATTATAAGGAATGTATTTATAGATATTACTGAACACATAATCAGATATGGAGGAGAAGAAATTTTAATACTAGTAGATTCTATAGAATCAATAAATGCTGAAGAGATTGAAAAAATAGAATTATACATTAAAAGAGTCTTTAAACTTCTTGAATTTGAGAGTATAGAACATATATATTCTAAAATAAAAAACTATATAACTATAAGTGCTGGAGTAAGTATAAAAAGATGTTGTAGTAGAAAAGATGTTGAACTATTAATTGAAGATGCAGATAAAAAACTATATAAATCAAAAAAAGCAGGTAGAAATCAATACATTATAATTTAAAATTGAGGTGATTTTGTTGCGAAAAAAAATAGGAATTATAGCCTCTGATATTGAATTAAAAGAAAGAATAGAAGAATTATATAGAGAAGACGTAGAAAATGGAACTATAATAATCGACATACTTAATCTAGACTTAATGGAAAATCAAGGACGTATACTTGTTGAAAAAGGTGCTCAAGCTATAATTGGTAGAGGAGGAGGTTATAGTTTAGTAATAGATACAGTAAATGTACCTGTTATACCTATGAATATGAAGTCAACTGACCTTTTAAGAGCAATAGAAATAGCAAAAAGGTATTCCAAAAAAGTAGTATTAATTTTGGGAGATAATGAAGTTTCTTTTGATTATGTTGGCTGGAGAAATGTTATAAGTACTGAAATAACTGAAGAATGGTTTGAATCTAAATATGAGATAAGAAGTAAAGTTGTAAAATATATAGACCAAAAAGATGAAGTCGTAATAGTAGGTGGAGGTCTAGCATGTTCTTTTGCAAGACAATATGGAATTGATAGTGTATTTGCAACTGCTAGTGATGAATCTATAAGAGAAGCTGTCGAGTATTGCAAAAAATTATTAGATACATTAGGTGAAGAAAAATTTAATAATGAAGTGTTACGGAATATACTTGATGGTATAAAAGATGGAGTAATTGCAATAGATAGTAATGGTAGTATAATTTTATACAATGAAAGTGCAAAAAACATGCTTAAAGTAGAGAGAAAATGTGCACTCAATAAATATATACTAGATGTATTCCCAAAAATGGAGTGGATGTTAGACTGTTTACATGAAAAAGATGATGTAGAAGATAGAAAGATAAGAAATATAAATAACTTAATTGTTAATACTAGAACGACATTGATAAAAGTTGACAATAGTACTTATGGAGTTTTAGGAATAATACAAGATATAACTAAACTACAAAACCTAGAAAGAAAAATAAGATTTGATTTGAATAAAAAAGGTCTTTATGCTAGATATACTTTTGATGATTTTTTATTTAAAGATAAATTAACTAAAGAATTTATTGAAGAAGCTAAAAAAATTGGAAAAAGTGATTACACAACTTTACTCTATGGAGAAAGTGGGTCTGGTAAAGAAATTATAGCCCACAGTATACATAATATAAGTAAAAGAAAAGACAGACCTTTTGTTGCTATAAACTGTGCTACTATAGCAGAAAATTTACTTGAAAGTGAACTTTTTGGATATGAAGAAGGTGCATTTACTGGAGCTAGAAAAGGTGGAAAAAGAGGATTGTTTGAACTTGCTCATGGAGGGACTCTCTTTCTAGATGAGATAAATAGTCTATCCTTTAATATTCAAACCAAACTACTAAGAGTAATAGAGGAACGTCAAATAATGAGAATAGGTTCTGATTATATAATACCTCTAGATATAAGAATCATAGCAGCAACGAACGAATCTTTAACAGAAAAAATAGTTATGGGCACATTTAGGGCAGACTTATTTTATAGATTGAGTAGTTTAGAGATAAATATACCTCCTTTAAGAGATAGAAGAGAAGATATAATACCATTATTTAATAATTTTGTAAATGAAGTGTTAAAAGATGATGGTCTTAATGGAATAAACAGCATAGATGAAAATTTTGTTTTGACCAAAGATGAAATGGATAATCTATATAATTATAGTTGGCCTGGGAATGTAAGAGAGCTAAAGACAATCGCTCAAAAATATGTTGTGACAGGTAAAATTAAATTAAGACAAAATCAAGATTTTAGAACTAAAAAAATGTTACCTGATTCTGAAATAGATAAATTTAATTCTGAAACGACAGCAAGTGCAGAAGTTCAAGATGAGGCTATAGATATAAGTAAAATACATGATGGTAAGGTAAGTATTGACATAAAAGAAGTAAATAAGTATGTTGAAGAAAAAATAATAAATATGCTTTTTGCTCAGGGGCTTTCTAAAAATGAAGTTGCACAAATTCTTGGAATAAGCAGGACATCTTTATGGAAAAAATATAACAAAAATATTTAAATACAACTACATAGATTCTTTTAAAGTAATGTTAATTTTTTGAAACAAGTGTTAATAAAAATTAACATTATTTTTTTGTTAATTTTTATTTTTTTAGACAAGCATATATATTCATAAGAAAAACAACTAAAATGCTTAATTTAATAATGAAAAAAATCAGAATTCTAAACAAAACCAGTTTTACATAAAATAAAATTTATTGGCATGCTAATTGCTTAATATATAATGTGAGAGTAAATACAATTTTAGGGGTGATGGTATGAGTCAAAGTATGGTTGGTAAGCATGCAATGTGGCCAAAAGAAAATGATGTTATATTTAGCTTATCTGGTAGAGCTCAAGCAGCAGAAAAAGCTTTGGGCATGGATAATGTAATAAATGCAACAATAGGTGCTCTAATGGATGATTCAGGAAAATTAATAACAATGAAAACTGTATATGAAGAATATAAGGCATTAGAAAACTGTGAGATAGGTGCATATGCGGCTCTTGAAGGTCAGCCAGATTACTTAGAAGCAGTTAAAAAAGTATTTTTCAGAGATTACTTACCAGAAGGACATATAAGAGTATTAGCTTCACCAGGAGGAAGTGGTGCAATAAAATTAGCTGTATGGAACTATACTAATGAAGGTGATGAGGTTTTAACATCTGATTGGTTCTGGAGTCCATATGTAAGTATAGCTGAAGAAGCTAATAGAAAAGTAGTTAATTACCAATTGTTTGATGAAAATAGAAGGTTTAATTTTGAATCATTCAAAGAAAATTTTATAAATATAGCAGAAAAACAAGATAGAGTTTTTACAATTATAAACACACCAGCTCACAATCCAACTGGATATAGTGTTGCAGATGATGAATGGGATAAAATATTAGACTTATCAAAAGAAGTTGCAAAAGATAAAGATAAAAAGATAATATTTTTCGTAGATTCAGCATATATTGACTTTGCAGGTGATGATGATGTATGTAGAAAGTTTTTTAAGAAATTTTCTAATTTACCTGAAAACGTTCTCGTATTAGTTGGATTCAGTATGTCAAAAGGATTTACAGCTTATGGTATGAGAATGGGTGCTATAATTTGTATCTCTTCAAGTGAGGATGTAGCTGAAGAGTTCCACTATTCATGTGTTCATTCATGTAGAGCAAACTGGTCAAATTGTAATAGAAGTGCTATGGCAGTATTATCTAACATTGTAAACGACCCTAAAAAATTCAAAGAATATGAGGATGAAAAAGAAATATACAAAAACATGCTTACTAGAAGAGCAGATGTATTTGTAAAAGAAGCTGAAAGAGTAGGATTAGAAATTCTTCCATATATAGCAGGTTTCTTTGTAAGTATACCATGTGATAATCCAAGAGAAGTATGTGAAGAATTGACTAAACATAATCTATTTGTAGTTCCATTAAAAATGGGCTTAAGATTTGCAGTTTGTGCAGTTTCAGAAGAAAAATGTAAGAAAGCTCCAAGTATTATAAAAGAAGCACTTGAAAGTTTAGAAGTAAAAATAAATAATTAATTTCATTGAACAAATTGGGTGGACTATGAATTTAATAATTGTAGATGGAGGGAATTTTATATGAAACAATTGATGACAGGTAATGAGGCAATTGCACGTGGAGCCTATGAGGCTGGTGTTAAATATGCATCTGCATATCCAGGGACTCCAAGTACAGAAATATTAGAAAATATAGCAACATATAAAGATGCAATAGTTGCAGAATGGGCTCCAAACGAAAAGGTAGCACTTGAGGCTGCTATAGGGGGTTCAATTGCAGGAGCAAGAACAATGGCTTCTATGAAACATGTTGGTGTGAATGTTGCTGCTGATCCAATATTTACTTATGCATATACAGGAGTAAATGGTGGTATGGTACTTATTACAGCAGATGAACCGGGAATGCATTCATCTCAAAATGAGCAAGACAATAGGATGTATGCAAAATTTGCAAAGATACCTTTATTTGAACCATCAACTAGTCAAGAAGCCAAAGATATGATAAAAGAAGCCTTTGAAGTTAGTGAAAAATATGATACACCAGTTTTATATAGAGTTACAACAAGACTCTGTCATTCAAAAGGATTAGTAGAATGCTATGATAGAGAAGAAGTTGAAATTAAAGAGTATGTTAAAAATGCTAAGAAGATGGTAACTGTTCCAGCAAATGCTCAAATAAGAAGAGGCGTTGTTGAAGAAAGAATGGAAATTCTTAAAAAATTCTCAAATGAAACTGATTTAAACTACTATGAGATAAATGATACAAAAATAGGTGTTATAGCTTCAGGTATGTGCTGTAATTTTGCTAAAGAAGTCTTTGGAAAAAATGCATCATATATGAAATTAGGATTTACAAATCCATTACCTTATGAAAAAATAAAAGAATTTGCAGATAAAGTTGATAAAATATATGTTATAGAAGAGAATGACCCATTTATAGAAGAACAAATAAAAGCGTATGGAATAGATTGTATTGGAAAAGATGTAATACCTCCATATGGAGAAATGACACCAGATGTTTTAAGAAAAGCTATATTTGGAAAAACAAATGATACTATAGAATACAAAGCTGAATTAGTAACGCCAAGACCACCAAGTTTCTGTGCAGGATGTCCACATAGAGGATTCTTTTATGAACTTGGAAAAAGAAAAAATTTAATAGTTGGTGGAGATATAGGATGTTATACTCTTGGATTTGCTCCTCCATATAATGGAATAGATTATGTTGTTTGTATGGGTTCTGCTTTTGGAACTGCACATGGAGCTCAAAAAGTTCTTAATATGAAAGATGGCAATGAAAAAAGATTAGTAGGTGTACTTGGAGATTCAACATTCTTCCATACAGGAATAAATGGACTTTTAGATGTAGTCTACAATAGAGGTAATTCTATATCAGTTATATTAGACAATAGAATAACTGGAATGACAGGTCACCAAGAAAACCCAGGTTCAGGATATACTTTACAAGGCGCTAAAACTAAAGAAGTTGATATAGAAGGATTAGTTAAAGCTTGTGGAATTGAACATGTAAGAGTTATAGACCCTAACAATCTAAAAGAAGTAAATGAAGCATTAGATTGGGCTTTAGCTATAGAGGATGAACCATCAGTAATAATAACAAGATGGCCATGTGTGCTTAAGAAATTCTCTAAAGAAGATATAGAAGAATTCAATAATCCATTTAAGACTAAGTGTAAAGTTGACCATGATAAATGTATAGGATGTAAATTATGTTTGAAAACTGGATGTCCAGCCCTATCATTTGATAAAGAAAATAAATTATCAAATATAGATAGAAATCAGTGTGTAGGATGTGGAGTATGTTCACAAGTTTGTCCAAAACAAGCAATAGTTAAGGAGGAAAAATAATATGACTAAGAGTATACTTTTGGTAGGTGTAGGAGGTCAAGGAACTATACTTGCTAGTAAATTATTAACTATGGGATTGATGGAAGCTGGATACGATGTGAAAATGAGTGAAATACATGGAATGAGTCAAAGAGGCGGTTCAGTTTCTTCACAAGTTAGATATGGAGACTGTGTCCATTCTCCAGTTATAGAAATTGGTGGAGCAGATATATTAGTATCTTTTGAAAAGATGGAAGCTTTAAGATGGTTCAATTATTTAAAACCAGAAGGAAAAGCTTTAGTAAATAATCATAGAATAGACTCTATGACTGTTTTAATCGGAGGAGCTGAATATCTAGAGAGTGATATAGATGCAGAGTTAAATAGATTAAATGCAAAAGTTATAAATGCAGCTGATAAAGCTGAAGAATTAGGAAATTCAAAAATAATGAATGTTATTTTATTAGGATGTCTAGTTAAATCTATGCAACTAGAGTCTATTGATTGGGAAAAAATTATAAGTGAAAATGTTAAACCAAAATTTGTTGAATTAAATATAAAAGCTTTCCATGAAGGTATGGAAATGGTTAGCAAATAGTTTATAATAGATATAAATAGACTATAGAAATTAAGGTGAAAGGAAGAAAATTATGACTTACAGAATATTAGCCATAAATCCAGGTTCTACTTCTACAAAAATAGCAGTATATGATGGAGAAGAACAAATTCTTGTGAAGACAATAGACCATCCAGCTGAAGAGATTGCAAAATATAATACAATACAAGACCAATTTGAAATGCGTAAAGAAGCAGTTTTGAATATTCTTAAAGAAAATAGTATAGATTTAAAATCTCTTAGTGCAATAGTAGGAAGAGGTGGAGTTTTACCACCAGTAAAATCAGGAGCATATTTAGTAAATGAAGAAATGATTGATGTACTTAGACATAGACCCGTACTTGAACATGCCTCAAATTTAGGAGCTGTTGTTGCACATGCAATATCAGAACCTCTTGGAATAAACTCATATATTTATGATTCTGTTGCAGTAGATGAACTAATAGATGTAGCAAGAATATCTGGGCTTTGTGGGATGGATAGAGCAAGTGCAGGGCACGCATTGAATACTAGAGCCATGGCTTTAAAATATGCTAAAGATAATGGAAAAGATTATAAGAGCTTAAACTTAATAGTAGCTCATATTGGTGGAGGAGTAAGTATTTATCTTCATGAAAAAGGAAGAATGGTTGATATGTTATCTGATGATGAAGGACCATTTTCTCCAGAAAGGTCAGGAAGGGTACCTGCTACAAAATTAGTGGCTGCTTGTTATTCAGGTCAATATTCAGAAAGAGAAATGACTAAAAAGATAAGAGGTAAAGGTGGTATAGTTTCATACTTAAATACTGTAGATGCTAGAGAAGTTGAAAAAATGATAGCAGAAGGAAATAAAGAAGCAAAAATTATTTATGAAGCAATGGCTTATCAATTGGCAAAAGGTATTGGAGAATTAGCGACTGTAGTAGATGGAAAAGTAGATGCTATAATTATAACAGGTGGAATTGCATATTCTGAAATGTTTACTTCAATGGTTAAAAAGAAAGTTGAATTTATAGCACCTGTAGAAATTATGGCAGGAGAAAATGAATTGGAATCACTTGCTTTTGGAACTCTAAGAGTACTAAATGGAGAAGAAGAAGCTAGAGTTTATAGTGAAAATTAATAAGAAAAACTAAAAATGTTTATATATTAAAAAAGTGGTACATCCGTTTTTTATACACGAAAGCTTAGAATATAGGTAAAAATGTATAAAATGTGGATTGCCACTTTTTTATGATTGAAATTTACTGTTAAGCTAATGAAGAATTCTATAAAATTTCGTATTTATATATATTTTATTGGTATTTATTGTTATTATTATTATGAGGAGTGATTTTTAATGGGAAAAATAAATTTAAAAAGTATGATAAGATTATTTTCGGGTTTCTTTATATTTGCAATTTCTTCTGTGTTGATGATTAATGCACATGTCGGTCTTATGCCCTGGGATGTACTTCACCAAGGATTATCTATAAAACTAGGTATAACCATAGGTCAGGCTTCTATAATGGTAGGAGTTATAATTGTTATATTGGATGCAGTTTTTGGTGAAAATATAGGATGGGGTACTTTACTCAACATGACATTTATAGGAATTTTTATTGATTTAGTAATATTTTCTGGAGTGATACCTAATGCAAGTAACACTTATGTAGGTGTATTCATGGTTGTTATAGGAATTATTTTGGCAGCTATAGCAAGCTTTCTATATTTAGGTGTTTGTCTTGGAAGTGGACCAAGAGATGGACTTATGATTGCTCTTCAGAAAAAAACTAATAAATCTGTACGTCTTGTTAGAACGATTCTTGAAATACTAGCACTAGTTGTTGGTTGGTTGTTGGGAGGTTCTGTAGGTATTGGTACACTTGTAAGTGCATTAGGGTTAGGATATGTATTGCAAATAGTGTTTAGGATATTTAAATTTGATACAAAATCACTGAAACATAGATTTATTATAGATGATATAAAAGAATGGAAAGAAAAGAGAAGTGATGAGCATAAATGTAAATCAGGTATTGCAATAAAAAATGAGCAAAATTAATTAGTATAAAATATATTTGTAGTTTAGTTAATTTATAGTAAAGGCAAGGAGATTTTAAAATGGAGTTATGGGATTTATATAATGCTGATGGAATTAAAACAGGAAATGTTATAGAGAGAGGTAATTCTATTAAAAAAGGTTATTACCATTTAGCAGTTGAAGTATGGATTTTAAATAACGACTCTCAAATTTTAATTCAGAAAAGGTCTAAAAATAAAAAGACACTACCTAACATGTGGGGAATGACAACAGGATGTATTGTTTCTGGAGAGAATAGTTTAGAAGGTGCAATTCGTGAAGCAAAGGAAGAGATAGGGATAGATATATCTAAAGATGAAATGAAGGTTTTTAGAAGTATGATTCATGGTGATACTTTTTGGGATGTATATTTAGTTAAAAAGGAGTATGATATATCAAAAGCTATTTTACAGGAAGAAGAGGTAAGTGACATAAAATGGGTAAGTACAGATGAAATAAGACAATTGTTAGAAGATGGTTTGTTTTTTGAGTATCCAGAAATATACGAATTACTATCTGATATAGATAATAATAAATTAAACATATGATGTGACGCAGATTTCAGTATAAGTATGAGTATTTAAAATTTATCTTCTCTAAATTTTAATATTGTTTTATGAAAAATTAATAAGTATTTTTATTATTTTACTTGTGGAGAGCGCTATTTAGGGGTATGGGGATTATTAATTGGAGTTCCAATATTTATGTTCCTTATGGATATTTTGGGTGTTAAATTTACTTCTAGGTAATATATCAAAATAATAATTTATTTGTATATATGGATTATGATTCGCTTTAAAAAAGAACCTATAATTAGGCATCATTAATAAAGACGTCTATTTGATAGGTTCCATTTTGATTTTTATAACACTATAAATTTAAATAAAAAGAAATTTATTTCATTTCAAAAGTTTCACAACTTGCATTTCTTTCATTTATATGAACTTTTTCAGCTTTACAAAGTTCATTTTTATTGTATTTACATTTTACAGCTTCACAATGAATGTTATCTGTGTCAACTTGGTTAGTTTCATTAGAACGACTAGTTATTCCAGACGTATATTTGTCTTCAAAAGAAGCACAATAAGTATTTTCTGTAGTAGTTGCTTGCATTCCGTCTACTTTTATGCTACCAGCATAGCAGTATCCACTAGTATTATAAGCACAATTAGTAGCAGCACAATTTAAATTATTATTTTTCATAAATAACCTCCTAAGTTTTATTTAAACTTATTATGTGGAGTTATTTGAATTTTATACACTTATTTACAATTACATTTATCACATTTAACAACTACATCTTTGGAAGTCTCCCTTCCTAAATTTTTATTAACATGATATACATCAATATTTTCAGTTGAGCCACATATAGAACACTTAAAATTGTTTTCTAGTAAAGTTCTTTCTTTAAATAACTTCCAGTACATAGAATTGATGTAATCATTATAATTTACCTTGAGGCATGTCTCAAGAAAGTTTATGTATAAATTGTCTAAATCTCCTGTATTTAACTCTGTATATTCTGGTTCAAAATATTCACAACATCCTCTAAAGTCAGGTTTTGTATCTGAAATAACACATCTAATATCATATCTATAGTCTAGGCTAGGCCCCTTAAATGAAAGATGTGTGCAAAAAGAGCAAGATGTTTCTGGTAGATTTTTTTCTAGTTCATGTAATTTATTATTCATAAGTATTCCTCCAAAAAATTTATTTTAAGTATATAAATGTATAGATTATTTTAAAACTTTTATTTATTTATATTAGAAGTATAGGATAAATATTCCAACAAGGAGTAAATACTTAAATATTTATTGCTGTATTAAATAAAAAAGAGCCAATCTCTAACTTGAGATGCCTCTTTTTTATCATTTTTTATTAAAATTTAGTCTAAATGTTATTTTACCTAACTTTAGTCAGCTAGTTTGGTATCTGCTTTGCTTTTTAACTTTCTACCAGAGCGTACAGTTAAAACAGCATACAATACAGTAAATATAGCAGCTAAAACATATGATATATTTATATTTAAATTAAATCCAATTTGAGCATTAAATATATAACTGAATATAACAAAAGAATAAAACATACCTGGAATTAAGCTTATAATATAATTCTTTCCTTTTATTATAAGGTAAACTGTAATCATTGCAAATGCGAATATAGCAATAGTTTGATTGCTCCATGAGAAGTATCTCCACAATATATTAAATCCAGAAGCGCTAAGCTTTGCAAATATGAGGATGGCTATGACAGGAATAAATATACAGATTGATAATATAACGCGATGTTTCTTTTCCTTCTGGTCATAATTAAAGTAATCTGCAAGCATCAATCTTAGAGATCTTAAAGCTGTATCTCCAGAAGTTATTGGTAAAACAATAACACCTATTATAGCTATGATACCACCAATAGAGCCAAGTAAATCTCTTGCAACTAAACCTATTACATCAGGAGAACCTATTAATTCTTTAGGTATTCCTTTATTGTAAATACCCATAGCAGCTGCAGCCCAAATCATTGCAATTAAACCTTCTAAAATCATCATGTTATAAAAAGTAGTTTTTCCTTCTTTTTCATTTGAAACGGATCTTGCTATAAGAGTAGCTTGAGTTGAGTGGAATCCAGAAACTATACCACAAGCAACTGTAACGAAGAATGTAGGTATAAGAGGAATTCCATCAGGATGAATACCCTTCCAATTTGCAATGCTTAGATTAGCTAAATCATAACCTTGTGTAAATATACCAATTCCAACACCAGCAGCAGACAAAAGCAGAATGGCTCCAAATATTGGATATATCTTTCCTATAATTTTATCAATTGGAAATAGTGTTGCACATAAATAATATACAAAAATAATTCCGTAAACTATCCAGACAACAGGATTATTTATAGTTGATTTCATATTCAAGATTTGAGTAACAACTAAATCCCCAGGTGTGTAAATAAAAACTGCACCAACTAAAAGCATTAAAAGACAAAGGAATATATTATAGACTTGAAATACTTTATTACCTAAAAATCTACTGATAAGGGAAGGCATTTGTGCTCCTTTTTCTCTTATACAAATCATTCCACTCATATAGTCATGTAAAGCTCCTCCAAATACACAACCAATTGGGATTAGTATAAATGCTATTGGACCAAATAATATACCTTGGATAGGCCCTAAAATTGGTCCTGTACCAGCTATATTAAGTAACTCAATTAGACTATTTTTCCACTTTTTCATTGGAACATAGTCTACTCCATCACTTTGAGCAAGTGCAGGTGTTTTTCTGTCATCTGGACCAAATACTTTTTCACAATAAGCGCCGTATAAAGCACCTCCTATTAGTAATATAGCCAAGCCGATTAAGAATGTTGTCATAATATCACCCCATTTATAAAATTTTTTGGATTCTGTATACATATTGTCTAAATGTGTAGGCTTATATAAAATTTAATTCTAGACAAGCTACAAATTCTATAAAGTACTAAAACTAATATAATTTCAGGAATAAATACATATACATAACCATGTACTTAGTATACATGTATTTGGTAAAATTTTCAATATTATACTAATAAAGAATATAAACAAAATTCTGATAATATATTACAAAAAAATTAAAAAACATAAAAAATAGTTTAAATAGACAAGGAAAAAAGATAAATCAATTGATAATGTAAATGTCTATATCTTAACAATATTAAGAGGTCTAAAATTCTTGAAGAAAGAATAGTCAAGTGATATAATGAGTTTACAGGTGTATATACACTAGTACATATAGAAAGCGGTGCAATTATGGATAAAGATTTAACATATCAAATCAAAGAGCTAAAGAAAGAAAAAAATGCAATAATACTTGCCCATTTTTATCAACCACCAGAAATACAAGAATTAGCAGATGCAGTTGGCGACTCATATTATTTAAGTGAGATTGCTAGAGATTGTAAAGAAGAAGTGGTTGTATTTTGTGGAGTAAGATTTATGGGAGAAAGTGCTAAGATATTATCACCTGAAAAAACTGTATTGATGCCAGTAAGTAACGCTGGGTGTGCTATGGCAGATATGGTAGATGAAGAAGGCGTGATAAAACTAAAACAACAGTATCCAAATGCTTTGGTTGTATGTTATATAAACTCTACAGCTAAAGTTAAAGCACATTGTGATGTTTCCGTTACATCGTCTAGTGCAATTAAAATATTAGAAAATATAAATAATAAAGAAATCATATTCCTTCCAGATAAAAATTTAGGAGGATATATTGCAGAGAAATTTCCAGATAAAAACTTTATATTTTGGGACGGATATTGTAAATACCATAACAATATAAAGGTAGAAGAAATAATTGAGTTAAAAGATAAGTATAAAGATGCAGAAGTATTAGTGCATCCAGAATGTAAAAAAGAGATAAGGGATTTAGGAGATTATGTAGGTAGTACATCAGGAATAATAAAATATGCTACTAATAGTGGAAATAAAGATTTTATAATAGCAACAGAAGAAGGCATATTACACGAATTAAAGAAGAATAATCCTAATAAAAACTTTTATATACCTGGTGGGAAAATATTATGTACAGATATGAAAAAGACAACATTAGAAAATCTATACAGTACACTTAAAAATATGGAAAATGAAGTTATTGTAGAAGATGAAATTATGGAAAAGGCTTTAAATTCACTGCTTAACATGCACAGATTAGCAGAAGGATAGAGGGATAGACTTATGAATTTAGAACAAGATGTTTTAATAGTTGGAAGTGGTGTTTCAGGATTATATTGTGCATTAAATTTAGATGAAAATTTAAATGTACTAGTAGTATCAAAATCAACAATTGAAAACAACAATACATATCTTGCACAAGGTGGAATTTCAACTGCTAGAAATATTGATGATATAGAATCTTTTGTAGAAGACACAATGAAGGCTGGACAGTATAAAAATAGAGTTGAGGCAGTTCAAGTACTCGCAGATGAATCTATAGAAAATGTAGGGCAGATAGTAGAGTATGGTATGCCTTTAGACAAAGAAAATGGAGAGATAGATTACACAAGAGAAGGAGCTCATAGTGTAAATCGAATAGTTCATAGCAAGGATAATACTGGAGAGGTTGTTTTTAAGACTCTATTAAAAGAAGCTAGAGCTAGAGAAAATATAACTCTTATAGAAGATGCCTATCTTTTAGATATATTAAAAGATGGCAATAAATGTATCGGAGCTAGAATTTTCAAGTCCCAAAAAGAGATTCATGTTTTTTCAAAAGTAGTAGTTTTAGCTACAGGTGGAATTGGTGGGCTTTTCAAAAACTCTACTAACCAAAGACATCTTACAGGGGATGGAATTGCCATAGCCCTAAGAAATAATATTAAAATAGAAAATTTAGAGTATATTCAAATACACCCTACAGCATTTTATGAAGAGAATAGTGAAGGTAGGAGAATGCTTATATCTGAATCATTAAGAGGAGAGGGAGCTAAGCTTTTAAATAAAAATAAAGAAAGCTTTGTCGATGAACTTCTTCCTAGAGATGTAGTTTCAAAAGCTATTTTTGAACAAATGGAAAAAGACAATTTGCCTTATGTGTATTTAGATGCAACGCATCTAGGAAGTGAGTACTTAATTAATAGATTTTCTTTCATTTACAATGAATGTTTAGCTAGAGGAACTGATATAACGAAAGAATATATAAAGGTATCTCCTGCACAACATTATTTTATGGGTGGGATACATGTAGATTTGGATTCAAAAACATCTATGGAAAATTTGTATGCAGTTGGTGAAATTAGTTGTACAGGTGTTCATGGCGCAAATAGATTGGCAAGTAATTCATTACTTGAAGGGCTTGTATTTTCAAAGAGAGCAGCTAAAAATATAAACTCAGTTATAGATAATATAAAAGTTAAATTTATGGATATACCAGATATGGATATAGATATAGAACAGGTAAAAAAAGAGAATAAAATATTAGTTATAAAAGAAATTGAAAGAACAAGTGAGGATTTTGGCGATGAATTATTTGATTATTGATAGAATGATACAGGATGCTTTAATAGAAGATGTTCCAAGTGAAGATATAACAACTAATTCTATTGTGGATGAAAATTCTAAATCTACTGTAGATTTAATTTGCAAACAAGATGGGATAATAGCTGGTCTAGGCGTATTTAAGAGGGTTTTTGATATACTTGGAGATGTGGATGTAGAATTATATAAAAATGATGGTGATATGGTAAAGAATCGTGAAAAAATAGCTGTATTAACTGGTAATACTAGAAATTTACTTGTAGGAGAGCGTGTAGCATTAAATTATTTACAGAGAATGAGCGGTATAGCTACTATTACAAGTAAGTATGTTGAAAAGCTTGAAGGTACAAATACA
The DNA here is from genome assembly GCF_900243075.1 of Clostridioides difficile. Taxonomy (GTDB): domain Bacteria; phylum Bacillota; class Clostridia; order Peptostreptococcales; family Peptostreptococcaceae; genus Clostridioides; species Clostridioides difficile_D. Next base: position 57,491 of record NZ_OEZH01000101.1, on the reverse strand, counting down.
AAGTTGTTAGATAGTAGAAAAACGATACCCAATCTTAGAATATTAGATAAATATTCTGTTAAAGTAGGTGGAGGATGCAATCATAGATTTAATTTATCTGATGGAATATTGCTTAAAGACAACCATATTGGAGCTGCTGGTGGTGTTAAGAATGCAGTTGAATTAGCTAGAAAAAACACTTCATTTGTCAGAAAGATAGAAGTAGAAGTGGAAACTTTAGATATGGTAAAAGAAGCTATAGAAGCAAAAGCAGATATAATAATGTTGGATAATATGAGTTTAGAAATGGCAAAACAAGCTGTAGATATTATAAATGGAAGAGCAATTGTAGAATTTTCTGGAAATGTAAATTTAGATACTATAGAATCTATAGGAAAAATTGGTGTGGATGTTGTTTCTGTAGGAGCACTTACACATTCTGTTAAAGCTCTTGATATAAGTATGAAAAATTTAAGAAATATATAAATTTTATATTAAAATGGATTTAGTTTAATGATATAGTAAATAAAAAATAGATTACTTAAGGGCACTATATACCTTTAAGTAATCTATTTTTTATTTACTATAATTAACGAAAATTAAAAAATAATTAAATATATATAGATAAATGCTATGTTGTATTTTGATGATATAGTTATTATCTATTTTACAGATAAATAAGAATAAACTTATAATATACTTGTATATGTAAAATTTTGTATAAATGTAAAAAATATAGGGGGAATAAAAATGAAAGTAGCGTATATTTTTAATAGTACTAATACACATAAAATTCTAGACAAAATGATAATACCACAATTGGAACAAGGAACTCACGGAGTAGATGTTTTAGGGATGTTTTTCTTTATGGATAATACCTTATTTTTATCTAAAGGTAATCCTGTAGGAGAAAAACTAAGTAAATTACATGAAAAAACAGATATGATAATAATGGCTTGTGATCAGTGTGCTATAGAGAGAGGTATAGAGAATAATTTGGTTGATGGAGCTACAATTGGATGTTTCCCAAACTTATATGCTTGTTTAGGTAGTGCAGGTGTAGACCAAGTTATAACATTATAAAATAGTAAAGCATACAATCCATAGAAAAATTTATTTTCTGTGGATTATTTTAAGTAAAAGGAAAATTATTTAGAGTAGGGGATGAACAAATGTCTAAAATTTTAGTTGAATTTATAAATACTTGACCGTCTTGTGATGAGCATGGAGTGTTTATAAAAAAAATGTCAGAAAAGTATACTGACAAATTGGAAATAAAATTATATCAAGCAGGTAAAGATTTTTCATATGTAAAAAAATATGGAATTATAACAAAAGGAACTTTAATAATAAATCAAAAAAAGAAATATGATAGATTAAATAAAGATACAATTGAAAAGGCAATAGTAGAAGCTATAAATAATAGTTAAAAATTAGGAGCAGCAAAATGAATATATTAGAAATTGTTTTAAACGGAGTTAAAGAGACTATAGTAGCTTCTATAGTTACATTGAATGGAGCATCAGGATGGCTTATGATAAGTTTTATATTGGCAGGTGTCCTTCATAATGTTTTAACTCCCAAAAGGTTTCAAAAACAACTTGGAAATAAGAAATTTTCTTCGTTGATTAAAAGTACTATTTCAGGAATGTTTTTACCAATTTGCAGTTGTGGGGTAATACCATTAGGTATAAGTATGTATTATTCAGGAGCATACTTAGGGCCAGTACTTGCTTTTATGACATCAACTCCAATAATAAATCCAATAGCTGTAGTTCTTTGTTTGGGTCTTTTAGGACCTAAAGTTACAATCATTTATCTAATATCTGGTTTTTTAGTGCCGTTTTTAGTAGGATTTTTAGGAAATTGTTTTGGGAAAGAAGAATTATCTTTGCATAATGATTCAGATGAAGACGTAATAGAATTAGAAGAAGAAAAAAGAAGTTTTATAGAAAATATGATTGATGGTCTTAAATGGTCTTTTGGAGAGTTAGCTCTTACTATTAGTAAATATGTAGTAATGGGAATGATTTTTGCAGGTTTTATAACAACAATTTTTCCAGATAGTATAATTCAAAAATATTTAGGTAACCCAGGTTTACTATCTCTTGGAAGTATAGCAATACTTGCCTGCATCATGTATGTATGTGCTGTAGGACATATCCCATTTATAGCAGCTCTTGTTGCAAGTGGAGCAGCTCCTGGGATAGCGATAACATTTTTAATAGCTGGAGCAGCTACAAACTTACCAGAACTTATAAGTATGTTTAAACTTATTGGAAAAAGAACTGTTATTATATATTCAGTAACTTTGACACTATCTTCAATAATAATTGGATATATAACAAATCTACTTTTAGTGGACAACAATTCAGTAAATTTAGATACAACAAATTCTTCTATACAGTTGGCAAATAAACTAATGTTAAATATACCTAATAGTTTTGAATATGTGTGTACGATTTTGATTATTTTATTTGCACTTAAATCAATAATACCAAAGATGAAAGAGGTCATAGGAAATCATGCTTAAAAAGATAGTTATAATATCCTGTATAGTAGTTGCATTAATAGTTTTATCAAAAATATTGGATGATAATCTTAAAGAAGATGCCTCTATTCCAAATGTAAGTAAAGAAACATTAGAATACTTTAGAAAAAATTATAAAGAAGATATAATAACTTGTGCTGAAGAAGACTTAAATGACGATGGGAAAAAAGATTTAGTAGTTATATATAAAAAAAGTAATAGTTCAAATGAAATGGTAGTTGTAGTTTCTAACAAAAATAGCCATTATATAACAAAACCAATACCAGCACCTATAGAGAATCAAACTATAACCTTTAAAAATATTGACGATAAGCAGCCAATAGAAGTAATAGTTTCAGGTTCTAAAAATGGTAATGTAGGATATGCTATTTACAGAGTAGAAGATAAGAAGTTTGTTGACTTATTTGGTGAAGATATGGACAAATGTTGCTAAAAATAAAAATAATACATAAAGGTGGGAATTTTAGATGAGAGTATCTAAGAAGATTCAAGCATTGATATTAGTTAGTGTAATGGGAGCATCTATACTAACAGGATGTAGTAGTAAACCAAAAGAAAAGGAAGAAGCAAAGGCTGGAAAGGATGATTATACGATAACAGTAGGGTATTATAATTGTGACCATATGACTGCTGGACCAGTAGCAGAAGCGGCAGGAATATATAAGGACTTAGGTCTTAATGTAAAAACTGTTGGAAATGGTAAAGTTCCTGAAGCTATGGCAGCAGGGAAAATGGATGCTGGTTATATAGGAACTAAAGGTCTAGTGGGAGCTATACCTAAGGGTTCACCAATAACAATAGCAGCTAATAATCATACTGGTGGTTCTGAATATTTAATAGTTTCAAAAGACATAAAAGAACCTAAAGATTTGATAGGTAAAAAAATTGCAACAGATATGAGTGATTTTTTATGGACAAGTGATTATGGTCCAGAAACAGGTATACCAACTGACCCATCAAAATATGAAGTTGTAAATATGGATTCAGATAAAGATAAATATTTAGCTCTTAAAACTGGGAAAATACAAGCCTTTACATCTTGTGACCCTTGGGGTTCTGTAGCTGAAAATGATGGTGCAGGAAAAATAATAGCTTCTACTCAATATAAAGAAAAAGCTAATGGTAAAGAATATAACTGTTGTTCATTTTCATTAAATAAAAATTTTATAAAAGAGCATCCAGACTTAGCAAAAAAATTGGTTTTAGCCCATACAAAAGCAATAGAATATATATATACAAATCCAGCTGAAGCAGCTAAAATATTTGCAAAATATTATAATGTAGAAGAAGAAGTTGCACTTAGAACTATTTATAAAAAGACAGTTGGAGAGGGTAGAACTCTTACTTGGAAAGTTACAGGAGAAGAGTATAAAAACAATTTACAAATGTATAAGGATTTAAAGGCATTAGATGATATACCTAAATATGAAGATACAATTGATACAAGTTTATTAGATTCTTGTGGAGCTGATGATTTTGACAAATTTATAAAAGAAAAAGTTAATCCAGAGTTTCCTGAAGGTATGAGCTATGAAGATTGGAAAGCAAAGGTATTATAAATAAATGGATAATATAAAAAATATAATAATACTTTTTATCGTTATTTTGGGAAGTATATTTATAATATTTTTTAATTTTGAAGATAAAGAAGAAATAAAAGGAAAATTAAGAATAGGGGTATCCGATGATACCTCTGGTTTTGTAATAAATTATATGGAAAATAGAGATTACTTTGAAAATATAAAAGTAAGCGATATAATGGATATTTTTACAATTAATGATTGCTGAGCAAGTACAATGCAGTGGGCTCTGAGTTCAGAGGAAATAGATATAGCAATCATATGTAAAGATGCTGCAAAACAGTATGTAAATAAAAATAGTGGATTTGAAATTGTTGGTACAGTAGTTCAAAATTCAGATATATTTCTATTAAGTGACAATAATCCTAAGAAAATGGGAGTTACTCAAAATAGAGATTACCAGTCAGAATTAGTGAAAAAATACTACAAGAATGTGGAAATAGCTTCCTTATTAGGGACTGCACTAGCATATGGATTAGAAAGTAATTTAGTAGATGGTGTTGTAATAGATTGTATAAAGTCGATTGGGTCAGAAGGTAAAAGAAAATCTACGACCGAATTAGGAGATTATGATACCTATGTATTAGTTGTAAGTAAAGAGTTTAAAAAAAGTAAAGCGTATAGTGATTTTATAAAACTTTACAATAAAAGTGTTGATGATTTAAATAATAAAGCTACATTTAAGAAAGCATTAAAAGAGTACAAGAATATAAGAAATATAGATATGGAGGAAATAAACAATTGGAAATTAAAATTTCTAAAGATAAAAGTGATAGATTAACTAAGAAAAAATCTGATGGTAGTATGGATATTTTATATAAAATAATACTATTAGTTATTATATTTTTAGTTTGGCATTTTGCAGCAAAAGATATAGGGAGTTCTTTGTTACTTCCTATGCCAGTAGATGTAATAAAAGGTTTCTTCTATTGTGTAACAGATGCAGAGACAGTTACGAATCTTTTTATAACATTACAGAGAGTGCTTAAAGGATTTATGTATGCACTATTGTTTGGACTTCCAATAGGATTTATTATGGGATTTTCTAAAACTTTTGAAAGAGTTTTATCCCCAGTAGTAGATTCTGTAAGACAAGTTCCTATAATGGCATGGGTTCCTCTTACTATAGTGTGGTTTGGTATAGGAGATGGGCCAACAATATTTTTAATAGCTTTTTCAGGGGTTTTTCCTATAATTTTAAACACTATTCAGGGAGTAAGAGCGATATCAAAAGATTACTATAATGCAGCTAGAAGTATGGGAGCATCATCAATTGTGATATTTACAAATGTAATCGTTCCAGCGTCTCTTCCAGATATACTAACTGGTTCGAGAATTGCTATAAGTACAGGCTGGATGTCTGTTATCTGAGCTGAGTTTATAGCTACGAGTGCCGGTCTCGGTTACTCAATGGTACAAGCCCAAACATTAATGCATACAGATGTATTAATTGGACTTATGATATTTGCAGCTTTAATAGGATTTATAATAGATAGGGTATTAAAGTTTATAAACAAAATCCTTTGTAGATGGAGGTTTGCAGATTAATGAAGCTAAGTGTAAGAGGTATAAATAAGACATTTGTAAATAATAAAGTACATACAAAGGTTTTAGAAGATATAAGTATGGATATAGATAATGGACAATTTGTTTGTCTTTTAGGACCATCAGGTTGTGGAAAAACAACTTTACTTACTATAATAGGTGGGTTTCAAAAGTCAGAAAGTGGAGACGTTTTTATAAATGATAAAAAAGTTAAAAAACCGGGAATAGATAGAGCTTTTATATTTCAAAATTATGCTTTATTTCCTTGGAAAACTATAAGAGGCAATGTCCTATTTCCTATGAAACAGCAGAAAATACCAAAGGAAAAGAGAGAAGAAATGTTAGAAGAACTTTTGGTTATGTCAGACTTGAAAGGAAAAGAAAGCCTGTTTCCTCATCAATTATCAGGAGGAATGAAACAAAGGGTAGCCATGATAAGAGCTTTAGCATGTAATCCTGAGGTATTACTAATGGATGAACCATTAGGAGCTGTGGATTTTCAAATGAGACAAAACTTACAAGAAGAACTAGAAAGAATATGGATAAAAAAGAAAATAACTGCTTTAATGGTAACTCATGATGTTGATGAAGCTGTATATATGAGTGATAGAGTTATAGTAATGTCGAGAGATAAAGGAAGAATTCTTGATGATATAAATATAGATATTCCAAGACCTAGGATTAGAGGAAGTCAAAAATATGAAGAGTACAAAAATAAATTAACTGATACTTTATCAAAGTGTTATGAGGTTTAAAGAGGAGTAGGTATGAGTCAAATAGAAAAATATAATAGTTTGGATAACACACAACAAAAAATAAGAATCTCTATTATGGATATGATAATAGATAAGGGTTCTAGTATTACGCTTCAAGAAGCGACTGAATATATAAGTAAAAAGTTGAAGACAGAAAAACAATATATGAAAAATACACTACAATATTTTATTGATAAAAATATAATGGTTGTTGATGGAGATAGTATAAATTTTATATATCCTGTATCAGCATTGCCAACTAATCATAAAGTAACCTTGAGAGATAATCGAAGTTTTAGTGCAATGTGTGCTATAGATGCTATAGGAACTTCTTGCACATTTAACCAAGATGTAAGAATAAACTCTATTTGTAGTGCTACAGGTAAAGAAATAGAAATAGTTATAAAAAATGAAAAGATTGAGTATGTGAATAATCCGAACTTAAGAGTGCTTCATATAAATCTTGATAAGCATTCAAATTGGGCTGCTAGCTGCTGAAATATAATGAATTTCTTCTGGACGAAGAGTGATTTTGATGCTTGGACAAATGAAGCGGGATTATCAGATGATGAAGATATATATTGCTTAGATCTTAATGAAGCAATAGTAGAATCATATAAAATATTTAAACTCAAACAAAAAGTATTATTATAGATATACATATATGAAAAACTAAAAATGAACTTTAGATAAAAGTTATAGATATGGGGCTGTCTCAAAATAGAGATAAGCCTCTTTTTCATTGTTTAAATGACGAAAATATATTTGATTTCATACAAAAAAGAGTGTCTCATAAACTAAAAAGTTCATTTTGAGACACTCTCATTAAATATATTTAAACATAAAAAATATTTTTAGTTTTTTACATGATTAGATAGCTTTATTAAGTATATATTTATTTATAACCTTTGCAACTCCATTTTCATTATTAGTATCAGTAACATAATCGGCAATTTCCTTTATGCTATTGCGTGCATTTCCCATAGCCACACCAAGACCTGCATACCTTATCATGTGCTGGTCATTTTCTTCATCACCAACAGCAATAGCCTTTTCTATAGGTATATTTAGATTAGCACATAATGTTTTAAGTGCAGTTCCTTTATTAGTAGTTTTACCCAAAAATTCTAGATAAAAAGGAGCAGACCTTACTATAGTATATTTATTGAATAAATTTTTAGGTAGCTGCTGTATGATTTCTTCCAATCTTTCTGGTTCGTCAACTATCATAATTTTACAGATTTTAATAGATTCATCAATTTTATCTTTTTGTATATATTCGACTTCTATATCATTTAATTTCGCTTCATGAAGTGTATATTTTCCAGGAGTTTCATTTGGTGTAATTAAATTTGTCATTGTATTTATGTGTATTTTAGTATTATATTTTTTACAAACGTTATTATATATAAAATCAAAGTCATCTAAAGTCATTTCTACATCGTGTATAATTTTCTCACTTTTAACCTCTTGAATAATGGCTCCATTAAAACATATAACGTAATCACCTTCATCTGTTAGATTTAATTGATTTAAAAGCCCTTTTACACCAGGAAGAGGTCTACCTGTTGTTATAACTACTTTAGCTCCAGCCTTTTTTGCTTCTTGAATGGATTCAAATACTTCAGGAGTAATCCTTTTTTGTGTGTTTAATATTGTTCCATCAATATCTAGTGCGATTAATTTGTACATATCAACCTCCAATAAATTATATACTCAATTTTCCTGTGAAAACGTTGGCACAACTAGTGTTGAACAAAATTTCAGTGGAAAATATGATTTGTTTTGTATACTATTATATCAAGAGATAAGCAATTTAGAAAGTTTAATAATATTAATTTTTTGATAAAAATATTACTTACGTGAGATGATAATGTAAAAAACTTATTTTTGATAACTCCAGAATTGTTAATTACAAATAATGGTATCGTTTGCATATTTAATGTAAATCTATTTTGTAGAGTTAAAAGTTTTAAATAAATATATTGATGAGAATTTGTTATAGTAATTAGTTTTATATTATAAAATATTGTAATTCCATTAATCATATGTTATTATTCAACAGGGTTACAATATAAAGAATATTTAATATATATATAATAATTTATAAAACTGTGTTACATAGCATATGTAAAGCTATATCTATAAATATAATAAAATAAAGTTGTAAAGGAGTGTTTTAAATGAAATTTTCAGAGTTTAAGTATGAAAGACCCAATTATGATAGTATAAAAAAAGAGTTTTTGGGATGTGTAGAAGATATAAATAACTCTAATGACTATAAAGAGCAGAAAAAAAATATATATAAGATTAATTCATTGAGAAATAAAATAGAAACGTTGTCAAACATAGCATCAATAAGATACAGTATAGATACACTTGATAAATTCTACCAAGAAGAAAAAAATTATTGGGATGAATATATGCCTTTATATGAAGAATTAAATTCACATTTTTATAATGCAATAGTAAATTCAAATTTTAAATATGATTTGATAAAAGAGTTTGGAAAGCAATTTTTCACAATAGTAGACTATTCTTTAAAAAGTTTTTCTAAAGAAATAATAAGTGAATTGCAGGAAGAAAATAAATTGTGTTCAGAGTATACTAAACTTTTAGCGTCAGCACAGATAATATTTGATGATGAAGAAAGAAATTTATCTGGTATGGGGAAATTTATGTATTCTAAGTGTAGAAAAACGAGAGAACTAGCAAATAAAGCGTATTATAATTTCTTTGAAGAAAATGAGTCTAAATTTGATGATATATTTGATAAATTGGTTAAAGTTAGAGATAAGATATCTAAAAAACTAGGTTTTGAAGATTTTGTAGAGCTTGGATACATTAGAATGATGAGAAGTGACTACAGAGAAGATATGATAAAAAATGTTAGAAAACAAGTATTAAAATATGTTGTTCCAATGGCCAATGAACTTTATGAAAAACAAGCTAAAAGGATTGGTCTAGAGTATTTAAGTTACATAGATGAAGGCGTGGAATTTTTAACAGGAAATGCAAGTTTAAAGGGAGATTCAAAATACATAGTTCAAAATGGTAAAACAATGTATTCTGAGTTGTCAGAAGAAACAGATGAATTTTTTAATTTTATGTTAGAAAATGAACTTATGGATTTAGAAACAAAGAAAGGAAAAGGAGCTGGAGGGTATTGTACCTATATACCAGATTACAAGTCACCATTTATTTTTTCTAACTTTAATCAAACAGCTGATGATATAGATGTATTAACACATGAAGCAGGACATGCATTTCAGTTGTATATGTCTAGATGGATTGATATGCCAGAAATTAATTTTCCAACACTTGACAGTTGTGAAATCCATTCAATGAGTATGGAGTTTATAACATGGCCATGGATGGATTTATTTTTTAAAGAAGATACAGATAAATATAAATTCACTCATCTATCATCTGCAATTAAATTTATACCTTATGGAGTAATTGTTGATGAATTTCAACATTATGTTTATAAAAATCCTAATATGGATAAGTCAAAAAGAAAAGAAATTTGGAAATTTTTAGAGAAAAAATACTTACCTCATAGAAAGTATGATGATAATTCTTTTTTAGAGAGAGGTTGTTGGTGGTTTAAGCAAGGTCATATATTTAAAAATCCGTTTTATTACATAGATTATGTACTAGCTCAAATTTGTGCATTACAATTTTGGAAAAAAATGATTCAAGATAGGGATGCAGGATGGCAAGATTATATAAATATCTGTAAAGTTGGAGGAACAAAATCATTTTTAGACATTGTGAGTATGGGAAATTTGTATTCTCCATTTGATGATGATTGTATTAAATCTATTATAGGTGATGTTAAATCTTGGTTTGATGAAATAAATGACAGCAAATTATAAAAAATTATGAGAATTTTATTGTATAAATGTGAAAAATTAAAAAACACATAAAAAATAAATATTTGTTTTAAAAATAGTCTTATTTTTAACCAATCTGATAAAATAAACCAAAAAAGGTTTGAACTTTAAAAAAAAAGAAAATACAGGAAATATGTAATATCAACACTTGGAAAAAAAAGTAAAAATGTATACAAAATACATATAAAAAAACTATTGCAAATTTTATAGAATGTTTATATACTTAAGTCAACAGAGATAGAAAAAAGCTATTTATAAAAAACAAAGGATAAATTGCTTAATTTTCAATTTTCTGAAAAAAATAATAATCCGGCTGAAGAGTATGGGAGACTGCTTTATAAAAAAGCGACCGAAGGGACAAATTTAATCTTATTTACCCAAAGGATTAGATGAAATTCTCAGGTAAAGATGACTGTACTTGGACGGGGCTCTGAAAATGATTTTAACAGGGAAGGCAAATTGGGAGATTTGTTTTTCCTGTTTTTTATTTATCAAGTAATAAATAAAAGTTTGAAAGAGAGTAAAAAAATGATAATAATTACAAATAATCCAAAAGTAAAAGAAGAAGTTCAAGACAGAGAAGTTTTGTTTAAAGACACAACTTATATTGGTATCTTAGAAGCAAGTAGAGATTTGATACATGAAGGGTATGAACTTTTATCTCATCCACTCTATGGGAGTGTAAAACCAAATGAAACACCTTACAGAACTGTTATACTAAAGAGAGGAAATCGTTTGGATATAAACTCTTTGACCTTAATTGAAGAAGCAATCATCACTGCAAGTAAATTTCAGAATAATAAAAAGACTCCAAAATGGACAGAAAGTGTTCAAGATGACTTTAGAGTAATTGATTATGATATATTCTATAATACAATACAAAGAATGCAGTATGAATAAATAAGTTTGTTAAAAAGTTGTTAAAACAGCCTAAATATTAAATCTAATTTAATATTAAATAAAATGAGAAATTTAATTGGGGAGGATAAGTCAAAATGGAAAATGTGTATGACTTAGTAATAATTGGTTCAGGACCAGCAGGGCTTGCAGCAGGTCTTTATGGAGCAAGAGCAAAGTTGAAAACTCTAATCCTAGAAAAAGACAAGACTGGTGGACAAATTGTAATAACACATGAGATTGCAAATTATCCAGGGTCAGTTCCAAATGCAACAGGACCAAGTTTAATAGCTAGAATGGTTGAACAATGTAAAGAGTTTGGAGCAGAGATGCTAAGAGACAACATTGTAGATACTGAACTAGATGGAGATATAAAAGTTTTAAAAGGGGAAAAAGCAGAATATAGAGCAAAAGCAGTAATAATAGGAACAGGAGCAACTCCAAGAAAAATTGGTTGTCCTGGAGAAAAAGAACTTACTGGTAAAGGGGTTTCATACTGTGCAACTTGTGATGCAGATTTCTTTGAAGATTTTGAAGTATTTGTTGTAGGCGGAGGAGATAGTGCATTAGAAGAAGCGATGTATTTAACTAAATTTGCTAGAAAAGTAACAATTGTACATAGAAGACAAGGATTTAGATGTGCTAAAAGTGTTGAAGAAAAAGCAAAAGCTAATCCAAAGATAGAATTTTTATTAGATACAGTAATAGAAGAAATCAAAGGTGATGGAATATTAGAGTCAGTTGTATTCAAAAACAAAGTTACTGGAGAAACTCATGAATACTTTGCAGATGAAGAAGATGGAACAATGGGAGTATTTGTTTTCGTTGGATTAGATGCTCAAACTGATTTATTCAAAGGCAAAGTTGATATGGATGAAAAAGGTTATATAATAACTGATGAAGATATGAAAACTAATATACCAGGAGTATTTGCAGCAGGAGATTGCAGATCTAAAACTCTAAGACAGGTTGTAACTGCAACTAATGATGGAGCAATTGCATCTATAGTAGCTGAGAAATATATTGACGAAAAATTTGGAAACTAGAGTCTGTAAATTAAATTCAATAAATAATATTTAAAATAAAATAAAAATTTCAAGGGGGAATAAGAAAATGTTAGATTTAGATAAGGCTACATTTGAAGAAGAAGTTTTAAATGCAGAAGGTTTTGTATTTGTTGATTTTTGGAGTGAAGGTTGTGAGCCTTGTAAAGCTTTAATGCCAGATGTTCATAAATTAGCTGAGACTTATGGAGATAAGATAAAATTCTGTAAGATGGATACAACAAAAGCTAGAAGATTAGCTATAAAACAAAAAGTATTAGGTCTTCCAACTATGGCTATATACAAAGATGGGGAAAAAGTAGATGAAGTTACTAAGGATGATGCTACAGTTTCTAATATAGAAGAAATGATTAAAAAATATCTTTAATACATTGATAAAGTATTAACATCAAAAGAAAAAATTTATTTTAGTCTGAAGATAAAAGAAAAGTGTTTTTATGTCTAAGTTTGTTAAAAAAATAATTTTAGATAAAATAATTTTTTTACAATAAATATTTTTATTAATGAAATAAATATTTGAAACATAAAAACAGAATATAAAAATATCTTTAAGATAAGTTGTAAAATGATATAATTTTGAGAAAAACTCAAATGCATATACACAAATTAAATAACAGGAGGTGCAAGTATGCGTCTTGAATTAGGGAAAATCTTTATAAAAGATATTCAATTTGGTGATGTAACAGAAGTAAAAGATGGAGTATTATTCATCAATAAGCAAGAGATGCTACAAGAAATTGGTGGAGATGAGCATATCAAATCTATAGATATAGAATTAGCTCGTCCAGGTGAAAGCGTAAGAATAACACCTGTAAAAGATGTTATTGAGCCAAGAGTAAAAGTTGAAGGTAATGGGGGAATATTCCCAGGCATCATGTCTAAAGTTGACACTGTAGGAGAAGGAAAAACTCATGCTTTAAAAGGTGTAGCTGTTGTAACTACTGGAAAAATAGTAGGTTTCCAAGAAGGTATAATAGATATGACTGGAGAAGGAGCTAAGTACACTCCATTTTCTAAATTAAATAATGTAGTAGTAATAGCTGAACCTATTGATGGTTTAAAACAATATGCTCATGAAAAAGCTGTTAGAATGATAGGATTCAAAGCAGCAATGTATTTAGGAGAAGTAGCGAGAAATCTTACTCCAGATGAAGTTTCAGTATATGAAACTAAACCTCTTCTTGAATCAATAAAAGAATATCCAGAGCTTCCAAAAGTAGGATATGTTTATATGCTTCAGACTCAAGGTTTATTACATGATACTTATGTGTATGGAGTAGATGCAAAACAAATAGTACCAACTTTATTATATCCAACAGAATTAATGGACGGAGCAATTGTAAGTGGTAACTGTGTTTCTGCATGTGATAAAAACCCAAGTTATGTTCACATAAATAATGGGGTTGTTGAAGATTTATATGCAAGACATGGCAAAGATATAAACTTTGTAGGTGTAATTATAACGAATGAAAATGTTTACCTAGCAGATAAAGAAAGATCTTCAAACTGGACTTCTAAATTATGTAAATATTTAGGATTAGATGCAGTTATAGTTTCACAAGAAGGTTTTGGAAATCCTGATACTGACCTTATAATGAACTGTAAGAAGATAGAAATGCAAGGTGTTAAAACAGTTATAGTTACAGATGAATATGCTGGACGTGATGGAGGTTCTCAATCACTTGCAGATGCAGATGTAAGAGCTGATGCTGTTGTAACAGGTGGAAATGCTAACCAAGTTGTAGTGCTTCCTAAGCTAGACAAAGTAATTGGTCATTTAGAAGTAGTGGATGTAATAGCTGGTGGTTCTGATGGAAGTTTAAAAGCTGATGGAACTATTGAAGTTGAAATCCAAGCTATAACAGGTGCAACTAATGAAACAGGATTTGGTCATTTAACTGCTAAAGGATATTAAAAAGTATTCCATTAAACGATTGAGTAATGTTAATTAAACATATTATAGATATATTATAATAAGTGTTATAGAGGTAAAAAAATATATTAGAAATATAATAAGGAGGATTATTATGAGTTTACTTAGTAATAAAAAGGTTCTTATAATAGGTGACCGTGATGGTATACCAGGACCTGCGATAGAAGAATGTGTAAAAACAGTAGAAGGAGCAGAGGTTGTTTTCTCATCTACAGAATGCTTTGTCTGAACAGCTGCTGGGGCTATGGACTTAGAAAATCAAAACAGAGTTAAAGAAGCTGCTGATAAATTCGGAGCTGAAAATGTTGTGATTTTACTAGGTGCTGCTGAAGCCGAAGCTGCAGGTCTTGCAGCCGAAACAGTAACTGCTGGAGATCCAACTTTCGCTGGACCACTTGCTGGAGTTGCCTTAGGATTAAGTGTTTACCACGTTGTTGAGGAACCAATAAAATCATTATTTGATGAAAGTGTATATGAAGACCAAATAAGTATGATGGAAATGGTTTTAGAAGTTGAAGAAATAGAAGAAGAAATGTCTGGTATAAGAGAAGAATTTTGTAAATTTTAATGCCTAAAAGCAAAAGGGGTGAAACTAAGAGATGGGAAAACTAAAAGCAGTACATTATATTAATCAGTTCTTTGCTGGTATAGGTGGAGAAGAAAAAGCTGATACTAAGCCACATGTGGCAGAAACTTTACCTCCAATAAGTTTACAACTTGATAAATTATTAGGTGAAGATATTGAAATAGTTGGAACAGTAGTTTGTGGAGATAGCTATTTTAATGAAAATATTGATAGTGCAAGTGAAGAAGTTTTATCAATGGTAAAAGGTTTTGAACCACAACTTTTCATAGCTGGTCCTGCATTTAATGCTGGTAGATATGGAGTTGCTGCTGGAACAATAACTAAAGTTGTAAAAGATGCTTTAAATATACCAGCTTTAACAGGTATGTATATTGAAAATCCAGGAGCAGATATGTTTAAAAAGGATGTTTATGTAGTAGAAACTTCTGATTCTGCAGCAGGTATGAGAAAAGCACTTCCTAAGATAGCTAAACTTGCAGTAAAACTTGCGAATGGAGAAGAAATTGGAACTCCTAAAGATGAAGGATACATAGCTAGAGGAATAAGAGTTAACTACTTCCATGAAGACAGAGGTTCTAAGAGAGCTGTTGACATGTTAGTTAAGAAAATAAAAGGTGAACCATTTGAAACTGAATACCCAATGCCAAACTTTGATAGAGTTGACCCAAGTAAAGCTGTAAAAGATTTATCAAAATGCAAAATAGCTTTAGTTACTTCTGGTGGTATAGTTCCAAAAGGAAATCCAGATAGAATAGAGTCTTCTTCAGCTTCTAAATATGGAACTTATTCTATAGCAGGAGTTATGGATTTAACAGAAGAGACTTATGAAACTGCACATGGTGGATATGACCCAGTGTATGCAAACTTAGATGCAGATAGAGTATTACCTGTTGATGTTCTTAGAGATTTAGAAAAAGAAGGTGTAATTGGAAAATTACATGAGACTTTCTATACAACTGTAGGTAATGGTACATCTGTTGCAAATTCTAAAAAATATGCTTCTGAAATTGGAGCAGCATTAGTAGCTGATGGTGTAGATGCAGTAATCTTAACTTCTACATGAGGTACTTGTACTCGTTGCGGGGCAACGATGGTAAAAGAAATAGAAAAAACTGGACTTCCAGTAGTTCATATGTGTACAGTAGTACCTATTTCATTAACAGTAGGGGCTAATAGAATAGTTCCAACTATAGCAATACCTCATCCACTTGGAAATCCAGCACTTGACCCTACAGAAGAAAAAGCCTTAAGAAGAGGCCTTGTAGAAAAAGCATTAAATGCTTTAACTACAGAAGTAGATGGTCAAACAGTATTTGAAAAATAAAAATAACACACACATACATTATATAGATAAAAATATAAACACACACTAAAAATAAAAAATAACTATACACAAAAAAATAATATAGATTTCGTGAATGGATAAATTGGAGTTATTCATTCATGAAATCTTAAAAAATGCCAAAATACATAAAAAATAATAGAATCAAATATACAATAATAAAAATAGAATAATTAGAGTTTTTAATGAGATTAAAAAATAAGTGTTCATAAAATTTATGGAGGTGCACAAAATGACTTATCCAGTTTTAAAAGGGGCAGGCTATGTACTTATTCATACTCCAGATATGATAGTGCAAAATGGAAGTACTTGTACAGTTGAAAGAGCAACAAATCCAGATTCAGAATTTTTAAAAGAAGTAAGTAATCATATAAGAAGTTACGAAGATGTAGTTAACTACATGCCAAATCAAGTTTATATAGGAAATAGAAGACCAGAAGAATTAAGAGATTTACCAATGCCATGGTGTGAACAAAAGATTGAGGGAACTAGAAATGGTAAATTTGGAGAAATAATGCCTCAAGATGAGTTCATAGCTTTAATGCAAATAAGTGATGCATTTGATTTAGTAAAATTATCACAAGAATTTATTGATGAAGTAAAACCAAAAATTGAAAATAACTACCCTGAAATTGCACCATTTGTAGGTAAATTAAAGGGTGATGATATAGAAGAAGGTAAAGAATTAGTAGCAACACACATAGCAGAAGGATTATACCATGATGGAAAATTCGTTGGTTATGTAAAAAGAGCACATGATGTAGATGTTAACTTAAATGCCCATACAATGTTTGAAAATCTAGTAGTAAAAGCATCTGGAGTTTTATCTGCTATTCAAATGCTAAGACATAGCAAAATAGACCCTGCTGAAATAGATTATGTTATTGAGTGTTCAGAAGAAGCTTGTGGAGATATAAACCAAAGAGGTGGAGGAAACTTTGCTAAATCAATAGCTGAGATAGTAGGACTTCAAAATGCAACTGGCTCTGACACAAGAGGATTTTGTGCAGCACCAACACATGCATTAATTCAAGCAGCAGCTTTAGTAAAAGCTGGAATACATAAAAATGTAATGGTAGTAGCAGGTGGAGCAAGTGCTAAACTTGGAATGAATGCTAAAGACCATGTTAAAAAAGGTCTTCCTGTACTTGAAGATGTTGTTGGAGGATTTGCAGTACTTGTATCTGAGAATGATGGTGTAAATCCAGTTATAAGAACGGATTTAACAGGTAAGCATACTGTTGGAACTGGTTCTTCACCTCAAGCAGTTATGACAGCACTTATAACTTCAGGTCTTGATAGAGCTAATTTAAAAATAACAGATGTTGATGTATATTCAGTTGAAATGCAAAACCCAGATATAACTAAGCCAGCAGGAGCAGGAGATGTTCCAGAAGCAAACTACAAAATGATAGGAGCACTTGCTGTTAAGCGTGGAGATTTAGAAAAGAAAGCGTTAAAAGATTTTGTTTCTAATAAAGGATTACCAGGATGGGCACCAACTCAAGGTCATATACCATCAGGAGCTCCTTATATAGGATTTTTAATAGATGATTTAACTACAGGAAATAGAAATAGAGCTATGATAGTTGGAAAAGGTAGCTTATTCTTAGGAAGAATGACTAACTTATTTGATGGAGTATCTTTCATAGCTGAAAGAAATACAGGTATTACTGAAGAAACTTCAGGAATATCTAAGGATGAAATTAAGAAGATAATAGCTGAATCTATGAAAAAACTAGCATTAGATATGTTAGAAGAATAGGGGTGAGGATATGTCAAAAAAAGTAATCGCAGATGTATTCTTAGAAGTAGCTAATGCAATAGAAAGCGGCGAATTTGGCAAGAAAGTAAAAATTGGTGTGACTACACTTGGAAGTGAACATGGTGTAGAGAACATGGTTAATGGTGCACAATTAGCAAAATCTAATTTATTTGATATAGTACTTATTGGACCAAAGGTGGAAACTGACCTTGAAGTGGTTGAAGTTAATGATGAAAAAGAAATGCATGCAAAAATGGAAGAATTATTAGATTCAGGATATATTGATGCTTGTGTTACTATGCATTACAATTTTCCAATAGGAGTGTCTACAGTAGGTAGAGTAATAACTCCAGCAAAAGGAAAAGAAATGATACTTGCAACAACAACAGGGACAAGTGCCACTAATAGAATAGAAGCAATGGTAAGAAACGCTATTTATGGTATTGCTACAGCAAAATCAATGGGTAATAAGTGCCCAAAAGTTGGAATACTTAATGTTGATGGAGCAAGACAAGTTGAGAAATGTTTAAAAGAATTAAAAGATAATGGATATGATATGGAATTTGCTGATTCAATTAGAGCAGATGGTGGATGTGTAATGAGAGGTAATGATTTACTTGTGGGTGCACCTGATGTTATGGTTACTGATACGTTATCTGGAAATATATTTATGAAAGTATTCTCTTCATATACTACAGGTGGGGATTATGAAGCTCAAGGATTTGGATATGGTCCTGGGGTTGGAGAAGACTATGATAGAAAGGTACTTATAGTATCAAGAGCATCAGGTTCTCCAGTAGTAGCAAATGCGTTAAAATATGCTTATGATGTTGTAAAGGGAGATATAAGTAATGTTGCAAGAAATGAATTTGCAAAGGTTAAAAAAGCAAAATTTGATGATATTATAGTATCTCTTACTAAAAAAGAAGTTAAAACTGAGAAAGTAGAAGTTAAAATGCCAGATAAAGAAGTTGTTACTCGTCAAATAGCTGGTGTTGATATAATGGATTTAGAAGATGCAGTGTCTGAGTTATGGAAAAATGGAATCTATGCTGAAAGTGGTATGGGTTGTACAGGTCCGATAGTTTTAGTAAATGAAGCTAAAGGGGATTTAGCAGTTGAAACTTTAGTTAAAGCTGGATATACCGCAAAATAAATATAAATTATACATGTAAATGAAGAACATATAGTTATAGTCTTTTAGGTTATAAGTATATGTTCTTTTTGTTACTCAATTTATATTATTTTTATTACTCAAATAATTGTTATAAAGACAATTAGATATTTACAACTTATAATTAGTAAAATCGAAATGTAATGAATTTTTATGATAATAATGATACTTTTCTTATTTATTTTATGTTACTTACACTGAATAAAAAATTATTATAAATATTTAAATAAGATTAATAATATGTGAAAAAATTTTATAAATAAGGCATTTGATAAAATAAAAAATAATATTATTAATGATATAATATAATTAAAGTAAAATTTATTTTTTGGAGGCAAAATCATGAGCAAATTGGAAAAAGTAGTAGAATTGTTAGAAGCTAAGGGGCTTGATGCATTATACTTAACAAAAAAGACAAATGTAAATTACATAAGTGGATTTCCTGATGAAGAAGCATATGCAGTGATTTGTAAAGATGGAATTTTTTAGTTACTGATAGTAGATATATGGAACTTGCAGAAAATGTTTGTGAAGGTTTTGAGATTATAAACTGGCATAATTTTGACAGAAGTGTGGCAAAGGCAGTTAAGAGTGTGTGTGATAAAGTAGGTATAAAGAAACTTGGATTTGAAAGAACAAATATAGTATTTGATAAATATGAAGAACTTAAAAATCTAGTTGAAAAAAATGGAGGAGAATTAATACCTACAGAAAATATCATAGAGACACTTAGATATGTGAAGGATAAAGAAGAAATTAAAAATACAAGAAAAGCTTGTGAAATAGCAGATAAGTCATTAGAAGAATTGATTCCACATATAAAAGCTGGTGTTACTGAAATTGAATTAGCTACAAAATTAGAATACTTTATGAAAATGAATGGAGCTCAAAATATAGGATTTGAAACTATATTGATATCAGGAGCAAAAACTTCATTACTTCATGGTAAACCAAGTGATAAGGTTATAGAAAAAGGTGATTTTGTGCTTGTAGATTATGGAGCTATGTATAATGGATATATTTCTGATACAACTAGAACTTTTATAGTTGGAGAAGCATCTGAAAAACAATTAGAAATTTATAATTTAGTTAAGGAAGCACAAGATGTTGGAGTTGAAAACATGAAGATTGGTGTACATGCTACAATTCCAGATATAGAAATAAGAAAGATTGTTAAGAAATATGAAGATTACTATTATCAAGGTATAGGGCATGGTGTTGGTAGAGATGTTCATGAAGAGCCTTTCATTGGTAATTATGGAGATAAGATAATACAAGAAGGTTGTATAATAACAATGGAGCCAGGTATTTATTTTCCAGGATGGGGAGGCGTTAGAATAGAAGATACTGTTTTAATTACAAAAAATGGTCCTGAAAGACTAACTAAATTCCCTAAAAATTTGATGATTTTAGACAAATAATTTTATTTTACAATAATACTTTATATAAAATATTATTGTAATTTTACCATTAAGCCCTATTTACATACCTTAGTAAAAAGGGCTTAAATTTATCAATATTAAAATACCTCTAATACTGTATTTACAGAATATATATCAATATTAATTTATATGAATAGATGCCATATATTCAATAAAAAGTCTCATACTATGGGATATGTATTGATGTTTTCTCCAAAGAACACCTATGTTGGCAGTAATTGCACGTTCTAAAGGGATTGAACAGAGATTTTCAGTATTTTGAAATATTTCTTTATATAATATTGTTGAAGCTAAATCGTTTTCTAACAAATAACGTATAGTAGAAAGTTGATTTGAATGTAAAATTATATTTGGTTTAACCTTCTCAAGTCTTTTTGTAATAATCTTATAGTGATAAGAGCCCTCAGAGAGTATAACAAAAGGTATATTTTTTAACATATAGTTTGAAATAATGGATTGTTTCGCTAATTCATTTTTAGAATTTGTAACTAAATATAATTCTGTTTTATAGATTGTTTTTGAATCTATATCATCATAAATATCACTATCAATTATACCAATACAAAAATCAAGTGTAGATTCTTCAATCATTTTTGCACCAATAAAAGTTGGAACTTCAAAAATCTTAAGCTCAATATCTGGATAAATTACATTAAATCTAGGTAGTATTTTCGAAAGTAAAAAAGTCCCTAAAACTGTAGGAATTCCTATTTTAAGAGAGGCCTTTCTTTTTTTCCCTAAGTCTAGTGCATCGCTTTGAAAATCTTCAAATTGTCTTGTGAAATTTCTTGATTTATCTAAAAAAACCTTTCCTTCTGGAGTCAAATCTATTTTATTGCCTATTCTAAAAAAAAGTTCAAAACCTAATTCTTTTTCTAATTCTTTAATAGCTAAGGTAATAGAAGGCTGAGAAATGTGAATGCTTTCTGCTGCTTTAGTCATATTTTTATATTTACAAACAGTTTGAAAATAATATAGATAATTTATGTTCATTGGATAATAACTCCTTTCATTTATGTAATTAGTGACAAGTATATAATTAACAACAATATAAGTTTTGTATATTATTGTAAAAAAATAGAATAGTTTTAAACTATCATATCATAAGTTTTTGATATTTTCAATCTATTAAGAATAGTGCTATTATTAAATTAACAAAAGATAACAGCTAACGTAATTTAGTGATAAGTCATCTAAAACATAGTTATATCAACAAATATTAAAAATTTAACTATTTGAAAATAATTAGTATTTATACAATTTAATTATTAACTAAATTGTAACAAAAAAGACTAATAATAGAAAAAGGAAATTTTTTTAAATAGAAATGTTAATTTAATAACAAAATAGGATTTTATAAAGAAGGGAGAGATATATTTTTTACTAATAATTGTTAATTTAATAACAAAAAATGAAAGGGAGTGATTTGGTGAAGTTTGAATTAATGGATTTTTTAATGAATCCTTTTGTCCTTATGTTTGCTGCCGTAATTACAGGAATTTTATTTGGAAAAATTAAATTTGGGAAGTTTAATTTTGGGGTATCAGGAGCATTATTTACAGGATTGTTTATTGGATGGCTTGCATATAGCTTGGGCAATTCAACAATAGCAAAAGGAGAAACAGCAGCGGGATATAAGGCAGCAACTGTAATGATGGGGAATGGAATTATTTCTCCTGACTTCTTTGATTTCTTTTTAATAATATTTGTTGCAGCAGTTGGTTTATTGGCAGCAAAAGATATGAAAGCTGTATTAAAGAAGTATGGAGCAAGATTTGTAGTTTTAGGAGTTCTTATAACTTTCATAGGTGGCTCTATGACTTATGCGATGACTTTACTATCAAGTGATAAAGGAAGTAGCGCTTATGAAGTTTCTGGTGTTTACACAGGAGCATTGACAAGTTCACCTGGATTAGCCGCTGCTTTAGAAACAGCTGGTAAACATGCAGAAGATGTATCAAAAGAATTTGAAAAAGCTTCAATAGAAGATAAAAAAGAGATTTTAAAGGTAGTTGACCCAGAAGGAAAATTAGATGTGAACACAACGACATCACTGACTCAAGAGCAAATAGATAAGTATATTGCATACGCTGAAGCTGGTGTTGGTATAGGTCATGCAGTTGCATATCCTTTTGGAGTTTTAATAGTAATCCTAGGTGTAAATTTTCTTCCAAAAATATTTAGGATGGACCTTAAAGAAGAAAGAAGAAAGTACGAGAAGGAAATGAAGGAAGCAAGAGATAGTGTTGCTGGTAAAACGATACCAGAAGTTCCATTTAACACAATAACATTTTTCTTGACATGTTTGGCTGGATACTTAGTTGGAGGAATACATGTGTTTATGGGGCCGCTAGGGTACTTCACACTAGGAGCAACAGGGGGTTCACTAATTGTATCTCTAATTCTTGGATATATCGGTAAGATAGGGGTAGTAAATTTCAGAATGGAAGAAAAGGTTTTAAATATTTTAAAGCAAATAGGTCTAGTATTTTTCTTAGCAATAGTTGGGTTAAGATATGGTGGGAAAGTAGTTGATTCAATTATGACATCTGGTATGCATCTAGCTTTAGTAGCAATAGCAGTAGGTATCACAGCTATGATGATAGGATTCTTAGTTGGTAAATATATATTTAAACTAAATTGGATTTTACTATCCGGAGCTGTATGTGGTGGTATGACATCAACACCAGGACTTGGAGCTGCTGTTGATGCTCTTGATAGTGATGACCCAGCAGCAGGATATGGTGCCACGTATCCATTTGCATTGTTAACTAAAGTTATATTGGTTATAGTTTTACACAAACTTCCAATGTAAATAAGATTTTATATGGGGGGATATTTATGAATAATGGAGTCGTATTTGAAGACTTAAGTGAAAGATTAAGAAATAAAGCATTGTGTGATTTAATCATGGATGCAGATGAGGCTGCTAAAATTATAGAAGATGGGATGGTTGTTGGGCTTAGTGGATTTACACCTTCTGGGTATC
The DNA here is from genome assembly GCF_900243075.1 of Clostridioides difficile. Taxonomy (GTDB): domain Bacteria; phylum Bacillota; class Clostridia; order Peptostreptococcales; family Peptostreptococcaceae; genus Clostridioides; species Clostridioides difficile_D. The sequence goes on along the minus strand of NZ_OEZH01000101.1, from coordinate 33,993 downwards.
CAAAGGCAGTGCCACTAGCAGTTTCAGAGAGAGCTAAAAATGGAGAAAAGATAAAATTAACTGTATATTCAGGAGCATCTCTAGGTCCAGAAGTTGATGGAGCATGGTCAGAAGCAGGTATAATTAAAAGAAGACTTCCTTATCAAACTAATTCAATACTTAGAAACAATATTAATAAAGGTGTTGTTGATTATATAGATATGCATCTAAGTCATTCTACTCAATTTTTAAATTATGGAACTATACCTAAAGTAGATGTAGCTATAGTAGAAGCACTTGCAATAACTGAAAATGGGGATATTATACCAACTAGTGGTATAGGGAATTCACCATCTTTTATAAAAAGTGCAGATAAAGTAATAATAGAGATAAATCTTGCAAAACCAATGGAAATGGAAGGAATGGCAGATATATATATTACTGAAAATCCACCAAACAGAAAACCAATAGAAATAAACCATCCTAAAGATAGAATTGGAACGACATATATACCTTGTGGCTTGAATAAGATTGCAGGAATAGTAATAACTAATATGCAGGATAAAACACGTCCATTGGGTATTGTAGATGAAGCTTCAAAAAAAATATCAAATAATATTATTGCTTTTTTAAAAGAAGAAGTAAAGTCAGGTAGATTGTCAAAGAATCTACTTCCACTTCAATCTGGTGTAGGAAGTGTAGCAAATGCAGTATTATATGGATTATGTGAATCTGAATTTGAAAATCTAACTTGTTATACAGAGGTTGTACAGGATTCTATGTTGGATTTAATAAGAATGGGTAAAGTTACAATGGCATCTACTACGTCTGTAAGTCCATCACCAGAAGGCCTAATAAAATTTGAAAATGATATTGATTTCTTTAAGGATAAGATTATATTAAGACCTCAAGAAATTAGTAACAATCCAGAAATAGCCAGAAGAATTGGTGTAATTGCAATGAATACTGCAATTGAAGTTGATATTTATGGAAATGTAAATTCTACTCATATAATGGGCTCAAAGATGATGAATGGGATTGGTGGTTCTGGTGATTTTGCTAGAAATGGAGCAATAACTATATTTAGTACTGAGTCAATTGCAAAAAATGGGGATATATCATCAATAGTACCTATGGTATCTCACGTAGACCACACTGAACATGATGTAATGGTAATTGTAACAGAACAGGGGTATGCTGATTTAAGAGGTCTTGCACCTAGAGAAAGAGCTATAAAAATAATAGAAAATTGTGCTCATCCAGATTATAAAGAACAACTTAGGGATTATTTAAATAGAGCCTGTCAAAGTGGAGCAAAACAAACACCTCATATATTGGATGAAGCTTTATCATGGCATAGTAATTTTATGAGTACAGGTACAATGAAAAAGTCTGAAACTTTTAAAAGTGCATTATAAAAATATTTAATAAATTGGAGGTAGATTTAAAATGGAAAAAGCAATAGAAAACTTTGAAGATTTAAGTAAGGAATACATTAATGGTTATATTGAAAGAGCTAGAAAAGCTCAAAGAGAGTTTGAATGTTATACTCAAGAACAAGTGGATAAAATAGTAAAAATAGTTGGAAAAGTAGTGTATTATAATGCTGAATACTTAGCTAAACTTGCTGTAGAAGAAACTGGAATGGGAGTATATGAAGATAAGGTAGCTAAAAATAAAAGTAAAGCAAAAGTTATATATAACAACCTAAAAGATAAAAAGTCAGTTGGTATAATTGATATAGATAGAGAAACTGGAATAACAAAGGTAGCTAAACCAGTTGGAGTAGTAGCGGCAATAACTCCTTGTACAAATCCAATTGTTACGCCTATGAGTAATGCAATGTTTGCACTTAAAGGAAGAAATGCAATCATTATCACACCACACCATAAAGCAATTAAATGTAGTACAAAAACTGTTGAGATGATTAATGAAGAATTAGAAAAAATAGGAGCACCAGAAAATTTAATACAAATACTTGACCAACAATCAAGAGAAAATACAAGAAATTTAATCTCATCAGCAGATGTAGTAATTGCTACTGGAGGAATGGGAATGGTAAAAGCTGCATACTCAAGTGGAAAGCCAGCACTTGGAGTAGGGGCAGGAAATGTTCAATGTATCATAGATAGAGATGTAGATATTAAAGAAGCAGTACCTAAAATCATAGCAGGAAGAATTTTTGATAATGGTATAATTTGTTCAGGTGAGCAATCAGTGATTGTAGCAGAAGAAATGTTTGATAAAATAATGGATGAATTTAAAAATAATAAAGGTTTCATAGTTAGAGATAAAGCACAAAAAGAGGCTTTTAGAAATGCTATGTTTGTAAATAAATCTATGAATAAAGATGCTGTAGGTCAATCAGTTCATACAATTGCAAAAATTGCAGGTGTTGAGATACCAGAAGATACAAAAATAATAGTAATAGAGGCTGATGGACCAGGAGAAGAGGATATCATTGCAAAAGAAAAAATGTGTCCGGTTATATCTGCATACAAGTATAAAAGCTTTGAAGAAGGTGTAGCTATTGCAAAAGCAAATCTAAATGTAGAAGGAAAAGGGCATAGTGTATCTATACATTCAAATACAGTTAAGAATATAGAATATGCAGGAGAAAATATAGAAGTATCAAGATTTGTTATTAATCAATGCTGTGCTACTAGTGCTGGAGGAAGTTTCTTCAATGGTCTTGCACCTACTAATACTCTAGGATGTGGGTCTTGGGGAAATAACAGTATTTCTGAAAATCTTGATTATAAACATTTAATTAATATTTCTAGGATTGCTTATTATATGCCAGAAAATGAAGTTCCTACAGATGAAGAGCTTTGGGGATAAAATTTATGTTACAATATTTAAAATATTAAGACAAATTTAAGATATTAAGATACAGTTAAAACAAGGAAGTATTATAATTTAAAATAAAAAATCTTATAAAAGAGAAGGAGTGGTTTTATTATGGCATTAATGACAGGAGCTCAATATATTGAAAGTTTGAGAAAGTTAAATACTAAAGTTTATATGTTTGGTGAGGAGGTTAAGAATTGGGTTGACCATCCTATGATTAGACCATCTATAAATTGTGTAGCAGCAACTTATGATTTAGCTCATGACCCAGAATATGCAGATTTAATGACAGTTACTTCAAATATTACAGGTGAAAAAATAAATAGATTTGGTCATCTTCATCAAAGTACTGATGATTTGATAAAAAAAGTAAAAATGCAAAGATTATGTGGTCAAAAAACAGCTTCTTGTTTCCAAAGATGTGTTGGTATGGATGCATTTAATGCAGTGTATTCAACAACATTTGAATGTGATAAAGCCCATGGAACTAATTATCATGATAATTTTGTAAAATACTTAACTTATATACAAGAAAACGATTTAGTAGTTGATGGGGCTATGACTGACCCTAAAGGAGATAGAAGTTTATCACCTAGTGCTCAACCTGACCCAGATATGTTTCTTCATATAGTAGAAAGAAGAGAAGATGGGATAATTGTAAGAGGAGCAAAGGCACATCAAACTGGTTCAATAAACTCACATGAACACCTTATAATGCCTACTATAAGCATGACTGAAGCAGATAAAGACTATGCTGTATCATTTGCAGTTCCTTCAGATGCTGAAGGAGTGTTTATGATTTATGGAAGACAATCTTGCGATACTAGAAAATTAGAAGAAGGTGCAGATGTTGATTTAGGAAATAAGGAATTTGGAGGTCAAGAAGCTTTAGTAGTATTTGACAATGTATTTGTTCCAAATGATAGAATTTTCTTATGTGGAGAATGGGATTTCTCTGGCATGTTAGTAGAAAGATTTGCAGGATACCATAGACAAAGTTATGGTGGATGTAAAGTAGGAGTAGGTGATGTAATAATAGGAGCAGCAGCTTTAGCAGCTGATTATAATGGAGCAAATAAAGCTTCACATATAAAAGATAAACTAATAGAAATGACTCACCTTAATGAAAGCTTATATTGTTGTGGTATAGCATGTTCATCAGAAGGTCACAAGACAGAAGCTGGAAACTATCAAATAGATTTACTTCTTGCAAATGTATGTAAACAAAATGTAACTAGATTTCCTTATGAAATAGTAAGACTTGCAGAAGATATAGCTGGAGGGCTTATGGTTACTATGCCTTCAGAAAAAGACTTTAAATCAGACCTTAAAGTTGGAACAAGCGGAATGACTATTGGCGAAGTATGTAACAAGTATTTTAAAGCTTCTTCAGTGGCTTCAACAGAAGAAAGAATGAGAATATTAAGATTCTTAGAAAATATATGCCTTGGTTCAGCTGCTGTTGGCTATAGAACTGAGTCAATGCATGGTGCAGGTTCACCACAAGCCCAAAGAATAATGATTTCAAGACAAGGAAATATAAATCAAAAGAAAGAATTAGCTAAGACGATTGCAGGGATAAAAAAAGAGGAAGCTTTAAATTTATAAAAAGTTGATATATAAAAGGGAAATATGTATCGACATGTATTAATTAATGAAAAAATATGGAGTATAAGAGATAATTATAAAATTATAGTGGTTTTTAGTTAAATCAAGAAATTTTTTATAAGGAGAATTTACACATGACCTGTGGAGTTAGATTTTGTGGGGGCTGTAACCCTAGATACGAAAGAGGGAAGGCTCTTACAATAATCAAAGAGCACTTCAATGGTAGAGTAGATTTTAGTATAGCAAAAGAGGATGTAAAGTATGATTTGCTACTTATAATTGGAGGATGCGCAACTTTATGCGCATCCTACCAACAATATAAAGTGAAAAATGAATGTATTAAGATGTGGGATTTTAGCCATATAGAAAGAGTTATAAATATAATTGAATCAGCAATTTGTGAAACTTAAAAAAGAGTTAAATGGGGGGATTTCATTGAGTTGGCAAGAATTGTATCAAAGTAAATTATGTAGTGCTACAGAAGCTGTAAAGCAGATTAAAAATGGAGATACTGTAGTACTTGCACATTGTGTAGGTGAACCTCCTGCACTAGTAGAGGCTATGATTGAAAATGCTGAACAATATAAAGATGTTGAGATTAAACATATGGTAAGCTTAGGTAGTGGTGGATATACTGCTAAGGGAATGGAAGCTCATTTTAGAGTAAATCCAATGTTTGTAAGTGGAAATGTAAGAAAAGCAATTGAAAACGGAGATGGTGATTTTACACCTGTATTCTTTCATGAAGTACCAAAGTTAATTAGAGAAAAGAGATTAAAATGTGATGTTGTTTTAGCTCAGGTAACTCCACCAGATGAACACGGGTATTGTAGCTTAGGAACATCAGTTGATTATACTTATGAAGCTATTAAAACTGCTAGAACAGTAATTGTTCAAGTGAATGACCAGTTTCCTAGAACTTATGGTGAAGTAATCCATGTATCAGAGTTTGACTATATAGTGGAAAAATCACAACCTTTATATGAATTACAACCTGCAAAGATTGGAGAAGTAGAAGAAGCTATTGGCAAGAATTGTGCTTCATTAATTGAAGATGGTTCTACTTTACAACTTGGAATTGGCGGAATTCCAGATGCAGTTATGCTATTTTTAACAGACAAAAAAGACTTAGGAATTCATTCAGAAATGATTTCAGATGGAACTTTAGCTCTTTATGAAAAAGGCGTTATAAATGGTAAATATAAAAATTTTGATAAAGAGAAAATGACAGTTACTTTTTTAATGGGTACGAAAAAATTATATGATTTTGTGAATAATAATCCTGCAGTAGAAGTAAAACCTGTAGATTATGTAAATCATCCAGCAGTTATAATGAAACAACATAAAATGGTTTCTATAAATTCTGCTATACAAGTTGATTTGATGGGTCAAGTAGTTGCAGAAGCTATGGGACTTAGACAATTTAGTGGTGTTGGAGGTCAAGTTGACTTTATACGTGGAGTATCTATGGGAGAAGATGGAAAGGCAATTATAGCTATGCCTTCAATTACTGTAAAAAAAGATGGTACAGTAATTTCAAAAATAGTTTCTATTGTAGATGAAGGTGCACCTATAACAACATCAAGAAATGATGTTGACTATGTTGTAACAGAATATGGTATAGCAGAGTTAAAAGGAAAATCTCTTAGAGAGAGAGCAAGAAATTTAATAAATATAGCTCATCCAAGTGTAAGAGAAAATCTAGCTACAGAATTTCAAAAAAGATTTAAGGAGAAATATTAATAGTAGAGGGGTGTTAATAATGGAAGCGCTTAGAGTAGTTCCAAAAATATTTTATTTTGATACATTCAAAGAATTTAACGAAGAGTTTAAAATAGGGAAAAATGATTTAGTAATTACTAATGAATTTATATATGAGCCATACATGAAGCCTCTTGGAATAGATACAAATCTAATTTTTCAAGAAAAGTTTGGAACAGGTGAACCATCTGATGAAATGATAGATTCTATGACAAAAGAAATGAAGAAATACAATTTTGACAGAATTATTGCATTTGGAGGAGGAACAATAGTTGATATATGTAAGATACTAGCACTTGATGTTCCAGATAAATCTATTGATTTATTTGAAGGAGAAATAGAACCTAAAAAAGTAAAAGAGTTAGTAGTAGTTCCTACAACATGTGGTACAGGTAGTGAAGTAACAAATGTAGCTATTGCAGAGTTAAAATCTAAGCATACTAAAAAGGGTCTTGCAGTAGAAGAAACTTATGCAGATTATGCAGTATTAATTCCAGAAACAGTAAAAGGATTACCTTATAAATTTTTTGTAACAAGCTCAGTGGATGCTCTTATACATGCTATTGAGTCTTATCTTTCTCCAAAAGCAAGTCCATTCACAGAGATGTATTCCTTACAAGCTATAAAAATGATTATGGATGGATATAAAAAGATAGTTGATAAAGGGGAAGAAGAGAGATTTAATCATCTTAGAGACTTTGTACTTGCATCAAACTATGCAGGAATTGCTTTTGGAAATGCTGGTTGTGCAGCAGTTCATGCTTTATCTTATTCAATTGGAGGAGCTTTCCATGTTGCACATGGTGAAGCAAATTATCAGTTCTTTACTGAAGTATTTAAGATGTACTCTAGAAAAAATCCTAATGGAAAAATTACAAAGTGTACAAAAATTCTAGCAGATGCTCTTGAATGTGACCCTAATTGTGATGTTTATGGAGAATTAGAAAAGTTTTTAAATAAATTAATTGCTAAAAAAGCTTTAAGAGAGTATGGAATGGTAGAAAGTCAGATAGATGAATTTACAGATAGTACAATAGCAAATCAACAAAGATTACTTGCTAATAATTATGTAGAGCTTAGTAGAGAAGAAATAAGAGAGATATTTGCAAATCTTTATTAATACAATTTTTCATTTATATGTATAGCTAACATAAACAATGCTAATTATATTTATGTACAAATAAAAATGAGGGAACTTAAATTTAATTAAAGTTAAGTTCTCTTATTTTTATATGGAGTTAAATATAAGTATATTTTTGATTTAAAATATACTTATATTTAAGTCTATTACTTTATTTGAAATAATTTGTAGAATTTCAAATTCCTTGACAGTAATAAGTAAGTAATTGTATAATCAAACTGCAATATATTAATAATATTAGTGAAAATGAAAGGATATAAACTATGTATAAATCAGAAAATTTTTCCAAAAAATCTGTCTTAATAAATTCATTTTTAAGTAAATTTTTAAAAATAGTTGGATGGGGTTTGGTAGGCTTATTTACGTTATCAGCTCTAGTACTTTCAACTATTTCCATTATAATTGGATGGGCTGTAATACTTCCTATTCAAGTATGTGCAGTGTTTTTAATTATAGGTGGAGTTTGTATTTTTAAGGGTAAGAGATTAGGAGACCAAATTTCTCGTTATAAAAAATATTGTACAATCATAAATAATAGAAATATTATTCCAGTAGAGCTTATTGCAGAAAGTACATCTAAATCATTAAATTTTATAATAAAAGATGTACAAAAGATGATAGACAAAAATTACTTTATAAATACTTATATTGATAAAAGAAATAATCAGATTGTGTTGACAAATGAAGATTTCATTCCACCAACATATGAAGATATAGCATGCGAAGTTAAAGAAGAAGAGAAAAATGATGAAGCCAGTGAAGTTGATACGATTATAAATAAAGGAATGAATTATCTAACACAAATAAAAGAAGCTAATAAAAATATTCAGTCAGAATCAATGTGCAATAAAATTGTACAAGTAGAAGATGTTACAAGTAAAATATTTGATGTTGTAAAACATGACCCATCAAAACTTACTCAAATACAAAAATTTATGGACTATTATCTTCCAACCACTTTGAAGCTCTTAAATTCATATCATACATTGGAAGGGCAAGGAATAGATAGAGAAAATATAACAACGACTATGGAAAGTATTGAAAATACAATGAGTACGATTGTAGTAGCTTTTGAAAATCAATTAGACTATTTGTTTGAAGATGAAGCAATTGACATATCTACAGATATTACTGTTTTAGAGAATATGTTAGTTCAAGAGGGATTAACGAGTGGTAAATTTTAACTTTAATAGAAAAAATATTCTGTTATTTAAAAAAAATTAATTAGTCATAAAGTATAAAACTTTGTATTATAATCAGTACTTTATGAATAAAGAGGAGAGAAATATATAATGAATAATCTAGATGATATACCAGTTATGCCAACTTTAACACTTGACCCATTTGGAGAAGAATCAAATACAAGTGATATAAATAATTCTGACTTATTAATGAAAAAGGATGAAAAAGACCCAGAAGAAGAAAAGCTATCTGAATCTGAACGTAAGATGGTAAAGGAATTTGCAGAAAAGATAGATATTACAAACACAAATATGATTTTACAATATGGAGCTGGTGCCCAAAAAAAGGTAGCAGGTTTTTCTGAAACAGCTTTAAAGAGTGTTAAAACTAGAGATTTAGGAGAAGTTGGAGATATGCTTACAAATCTAGTTACTGATTTAAAAGCATTTTCAGCAGAGGAAAAAGAACAAAGTGGTTTTTTAGGAATTTTTAAAAAGGCAAATAATAAAATTTCAAATTTAAAAACTAAGTATGATAGTGCAGAAGTAAATGTAGACAAAGTGAGTAAAGAACTTCAAAAACATCAAGTTAAAATATTAAAAGATATAGCAATGCTTGATAAGATGTATGAGTTGAATTTAGCTTATTCAAAAGAACTTACTATGTATATTATAGCAGGAAAACAAAAATTAAAAGATATGAAAGAATATGAGATGCCAAAATTAAGAGAAAAAGCCAGCTTGTCTGGTTCAACAGAAGATGCTCAATCTGTAAATGATATGGTTTCACTTTGTGACCGATTTGAAAAGAAGATTCATGACCTAGAATTAACTAGAATGGTATCACTTCAAATGGCTCCACAGATAAGATTGGTTCAAAATAGTAATAATCTAATGGCAGAAAAGATTCAATCAACTATAGTAAATACCATTCCATTATGGAAAAATCAAATAGTACTTGCTCTTGGAATTTCTCACTTAAATCAAGCTATGAAAGCACAGCGTGAGGTTAGTAATATGACAAATGAGCTTTTATTAAAGAATGCAGAAACTTTAAAGATGGGAACAATAGAAACAGCAAAAGAATCAGAAAGAGGAATTGTAGATATAGATACAATTAAGAAAACTAATCAATCTTTAATATCTACTATTGATGAGGTCGTTAAGATACAACATGATGGTAGAATAAAGAGACAAGAGGCAGAAGTTGAATTATCAAAAATAGAAAATGAACTTAAAAGTAAGCTTCTTGAATTTACAGTTAAATAAAAAATTATATAAAATAAAAAAGTGTAGTTGATTTTAAAATCAGCTACACTTTTATTTATATTATAAATTTCTATTATCTTTTAACATTACATCATGAGCTCCACCTTCAACTATACTAGTAGAAGATACAAGTGTAAGCTTAGCATTTTTTTGAAGTTCCGGTATACTAAGTGCTCCACAGTTACACATAGTAGAACGAACTTTACTTAAAGAAAGAGTTACGTTGTCCTTTAAAGAACCAGCATAAGGGACATAAGAGTCAACACCTTCCTCAAAAGAAAGTTTCTTATCTCCACCAAGGTCATATCTTTGCCAGTTTCTAGCACGAGCAGAACCTTCTCCCCAATATTCTTTCATATAACTACCATTTATATTAACTTTGTTAGTTGGACTCTCATCAAAACGAGAGAAGTATCTACCAAGCATTATAAAATCTGCACCCATAGCTAAAGCTAAAGTTATATGATGGTCATAAACGATACCACCATCAGAACAAATTGGGACATAAATACCTGTTTTTTCAAAGTACTCATCTCTAGCTTGAGCAACTTCAATTATAGAAGTAGCTTGTCCACGTCCTATACCTTTTTGTTCACGAGTGATACATATAGAACCACCACCAATACCAACTTTAACGAAGTCAGCACCAGCTTCAGCTAGGTAAAGGAATCCTTCACGGTCAACTACATTTCCAGCTCCAACCTTAACTGTATCACCATATTTTTCACGAATGAAATCAAGAGTTATTTTTTGCCACTCAGAAAAACCTTCTGAAGAATCTATACATAAAACATCAGCACCAGCTTCAACTAAAGCAGGAACACGTTCAGCAAAGTCTCTAGTATTAATACCAGCTCCAACTACATATCTTTTAGAAGAATCTAAAAGTTCAAGTGGATTTTCTTTATGAGAAGAGTAATCTTTACGGAATACCATATACATAAGATTACCATTGTCATCAAGTACAGGAAGAGAATTAAGCTTGTGGTCCCATATAATGTTGTTTGCCTCTTTTAAAGTAACATCCTTGTTAGCATAAACTATGGATGACATAGGAGTCATAAATTCACTAACCTTAGTATCTAAATCCATACGACTTATACGATAATCACGACTTGCAACAATACCTAATAATTTTCCAGTTGAAGTTCCATCTTCAGTAACAGCAACTGTAGAATGTCCAGTTTTTTCTTTTAATTCAAGTATGTCTCTTAATGTGTTATCAGGTTTAATATTTGAATCACTTACAACAAAACCAGCCTTGTGAGATTTAACACGTGCTACCATAGCAGCTTCGTTTTCAATAGTTTGAGAACCATATATAAATGAAATACCACCTTCTTTAGCAAGTGCAATAGCCATCTTGTCATCGGAAACGGATTGCATAATAGCAGAAGTCAAAGGTATATTCATATAAATATCTGCTTCCTCGCCCTTTTTAAATTTAGTAACAGGTGTTTTTAAACTTACATTAGCAGGTATACATTCAGTAGAAGAGAATCCTGGGACAAGAAGGTATTCACTGAAAGTATGTGATGGTGTATCAAAATAAAACGCCATTTTTTAATCACTCCTTATATTTTTATACTTTTTATAATTGATAGTATTAATTATAACTTATTCTTTAATTTTATTAAAGTATTTTGTCAAATATTGAGATTTTTGAAAAATTTAAACTATTTTAATTGAATTTGTTTAATATATATTGCCTTATAAGGTAAAATTGTATATTAAATAATGTTTAATATTGGATAGTAGCTAATTTGAAATTAATCTTTAGATATCTATTCATTATACATGTAAAACTTTATGTCGATAATATTGTCATAGAGTGTATAAATACCAAAAGTACAAGCAAATTAAGTCTATATTAGTATATCCAAAATTACATCTAATAAATTTATTTAATTGAATTATTGTTGGATTTTCTATTAAATTTAAATATTTTATAAAAATAGATACCTTAAAATACTACATAAATAAAATTAAACAAAAACTAAAGTGACAAATGTCATTATCTAAAGTGACATAGAAACGGTTTCTTAAAGTTGTTACTATAAAATATAAACTCTATAATAAAAGTATAACAAAAGGGAATCATATCGATATAGAATATAATTCAAATGGAGGTAAAATTATGAGCAGTTCTAATCAATCGACAATAAAGACATCTATACAGCGAATAGGAAAATTTTTAAGTGGTATGGTAATGCCAAATATAGGAGCTTTTATAGCATGGGGGCTTATAACAGCCTTATTTATACCAACAGGTTGGATGCCTAATGAAAAATTGAGTACTATAGGAGATCCAATGATAAAATACCTTTTACCACTATTGATAGCCTATACTGGTGGTAAAGCAATAGCAGGGCAACGAGGTGGAGTAATAGGAGCAGCAGCGGCTATGGGAGTAATCGTTGGAGCAGATATACCAATGTTTATTGGAGCAATGATAATGGGACCATTTGCAGGATGGGTAATCAAGAAATTTGATAAATTTGTAGATGGTAAAATACCAACAGGATTTGAAATGTTAGTAAATAACTTTTCAATAGGTATAATAGGTATGCTTCTTGCAATATTAGGATTCTATGCAATTGGACCAGCTATAGTAGCAGGTACAGCTCTTATAGAATCTGGAGTTCAGTTTATAGTTAGCAAAAGTTTATTACCTTTAGTTTCAGCATTTATAGAGCCTGGAAAAGTATTATTCTTAAACAATGCAATAAATCATGGTATATTAGGACCTATAGGTATAGCTGAAGCAAAAGAAGCAGGTAAATCTATAATGTTTTTATTAGAAAGTAATCCTGGACCAGGTTTAGGAGTTTTATTAGCATATTGGATGTTTAGTAGAGGAAGTGTGAAGCAATCAGCACCAGGAGCTGTGATAATACATTTCTTTGGTGGTATTCATGAAATCTACTTCCCATATATTTTAATGAATCCAGTTTTAATATTAGCTACAATGGCAGGTGGAGCAGCAGGAATATTAACTTTCTCAATATTAGGAGCTGGACTTGTAGCAGCACCATCACCAGGAAGTATATTTGCACTTATGGCACTAGCTCCAAAGGGAGGATTGCTTCCAGTATTAGCGGGAGTTGCAGTGGCAACAGTTGTATCATTCTTAGTAGCAGCACCATTCGTTAAGAGAGCTTCTGTAAACCAAAGCGAAGAAGATAGTACTTTAGAGGAAGCTAAAGCAAAAATGAGTGATATGAAATCTGCTAGTAAAAATTCTGATAAAAATGTTGAGGAAAAGCAATTTGGAGTAAATGAAATTAAGAAAATTGTATTTGCATGTGATGCAGGAATGGGTTCTAGTGCAATGGGAGCTTCTAGATTTAAAAATAGAATAAAAAACTTAGACTTAAATATAGAAATTACAAATTCATCTGTTGATAATCTTCCAGATGATACGCAAATAGTAGTAACTCATAATACGCTAGTTGAAAGAGTTGCTAAGAATAATTCAAGTGTAGAGATAGTTTCAATAAACAACTTTTTAAATGACCCAAATTTAGATACATTGTTTAAAAGATTAGAATCTAAATAAAAAGTACCACTGATTAGGAGTGGATAATTTGAAAAAAAAGAAGATTACATCTAGACAAAAAAAGATAATATTGATGATAGTAGAAAATTCAAAGAAAAACGTCCCAATAACTATTTCTGAGATTGCAGGAGAGTTGGAGTTAAGTTCAAGAACTGTACTTAGAGATATGTCTGGAATTGAAAAATGGTTTGATGAAAATGATTTTAATTTTGTAAAAAAACCAGGAGTGGGATTGATTTTAGAAGAAAATGTAGAGAATCAAAACTTTATAGTTGAGTTGTTAGAAGAAGAAAAAATAGAAAAAGAATATAGTAAGGAAGAAAGAAATTTAATTATATTATCAAAGTTACTAGTTTCTAATGAGCCAGTAAAATCTTATTATTTTGCAAAAATATTAAAGGTATCTGAAGGAGTACTGAATAATGACTTTGTCTTAGCAAGTAAATGGCTAGAAAGATTTGGTATTGAGCTTGTTAGAAAACCAGGACTTGGTGTGTACCTAAAAGGTCAAGAAAAAAGTTTTAGAGAGGCATATGTGAACCTTATATATGATTCATTCAATGAAAAAGAAATACTAGATATGGTCAGAAATATAAGTGAGAATATACAGACAGATAAAACGATAGAAATTTTAAGTGAAAATAGACTTTTAAATTTAATGGATAGGTGCATAATAAGAAAAGTTGAAAGTACACTAACAAAGAAGCTTTCAGATTTAGATGTAAATTTAGCTGATAGTGCATATATAGGGCTTGTAGTTCATATTTCATTGGCCTTACAGAGGATAAAAAATGGTGAAAATATAATTATGGATAAAGAGTTTCTAAAAGAATTATCTATGACAGAAGAGTTTAAATTAGCCCAAGAAATCGTAAAAGGTATGGAAGTAGATTTTAGTATGGATATACCACTGGATGAGGTTGGATATATAACTATGCACATAAGAGGTGCAAAGCAAAGGTCATCTTCAAATCATAAGGCATTAAACTTAGATGATATAGAAGTAATGGACATTACAAATAAGATGATAGATTTAGCTGAAGATGAATTTAAAATAAGCCTAAAAAATGACGAGAGATTGTTTAAAGACCTCGCAAATCACTTAGGACCTTCTATAAATAGGTTGAATATGGGTTTAGAAATAAGAAATCCTCTTTTAGATGAAATAAAAAGCAAGTATTCATATGCTTATGATGGCGTTGAAAAAATTTCTAGAATTATAAAAGATAAACTAAATATAAATTCAATACCTGAATCTGAAATAGGATATATTGCAATGCACTTTGCATCAGCCATAGAAAAAAATTTAATGATGTATACTAATATAAATATTGTTGTAGCATGTCCCACTGGAATAGGTACTTCAAGATTTCTATCAACTAAGATTGAAAATAAATTTCCTAATCTAAATATACTTGAAACCATATCAGCTATAAATATAGATGAAGATTATCTAAAGGAAAAAGAGGTTGATTTAATTGTATCTACAGTGGAGTTAAATACAGACTTAGATTATATATGTGTAGGTCCATTTATGAGTTTAGATGATGAACAGATAATCAAAGAAAGAATAAAATCTATAGCTCAAAATAAATTAATCAATTTAAATGTAGAAACTGATACTAAAAGTAAAAATAAAGTGCATGAACAGATAACAGAAAGCATGAATATAGGAAAAGATATTCTTCAATTTTTAGAGGAAATTCAATTTGAACAATTTAAAAGTAAAGATTTAAGTGAGCTTATTATGGACTCATCAAAAATATTTGCAAAATCTAGTGAAGATATAATATCTATAAAAGAATCTTTAGAAGAAAGATTAAAAATTTCAATTCCATATATAGAAGAATCCAAAATTCTATTGTTACATTGTATGAGTGAAAGAATAGATATTATGAAGTTAGCAATAATAAAACTAGATAATGGAATAATGCTAGATTCAAATGAAGAAATCGACAATGTAGTTTTTATGCTACTTCCTAAAAATTCACCAAGTTATCAAAGACAAATAATGAGTGAAATAAGTGGTTCACTAATAGACAATATAATTTTTACTAAAAAAATAAATAAATTTTCTATAGAAGAGATGTCATTAGAAATAAAAGATATAGTTTTTAATTTTTATACAAACAAATTGAAAACATTTATAGATAAATAAAATTAATATTAAAAAGGAAGGTTGATATTATGAGTAAAGTGTTGAATGAGAATAATATATTTTTAGGATTAGATAGTGTTTCAAAGGAAGAAGCTATAACTTTAGCAGGAAGAAAATTGGTTGAAAATGGATATGTAAAAGAAGAATATATACCAGCAATGTTAGAAAGAGAAAAAGTAATGACTACATATATGGGAATGGGTGTTGCTATTCCACATGGTGTAAATGAAGCAAAAAAAGAAATTTTATCTTCAGGAATAGTTATATTACAATTCCCTAATGGTATAGATTTTGATGGGGAAAAAGCATATTTATTAATAGGTATAGCTGGTGTTGGAGATGAACATTTGGAAATACTATCTAATATAGCAGTAGTTTTGGATGATGACTTAACAGAAAGACTAAAAAATTCAAATGACAAACAAGCTTTTATGGAAGCTTTTGCCAACTAATCTTAGGAGGAACTTAAAATGAAAAAGGCAATTCAGTTTGGAGCAGGAAATATTGGAAGAGGATTTATTGGGGGTTTGTTAGTTAAATCAGGCTATCATGTAGTATTTGCTGATGTAAACGAAGAGATATTGAACTCAATAAACAAAGATAAAAAATATACTATACACATAAGAGATGTAGAATGTATAGATGAAGTAATTGATAATATAAGTGCAGTTTCATCTATAAAAGAAGAAATAATAGACGAGATTGTAGAGGCTGAAATAATAACTACAGCAGTTGGACCTTTAGTTTTGACTAAAATAGCTTCTACAATTGCAAAAGGTATAAAGACTAGAAAAGAAAAGGGATTAACAAGTAATTTAAATATAATAGCTTGTGAAAATGCAATATATGCAAGTTCTTCTTTAAAAGAAGAAGTAATTAAGTATTTAAATAAGGAAGAAGTAGAATATTTAGAGAATTATGTTGGTTTTCCGAACTGTTCAGTTGATAGAATAGTTCCTCCTGGCAAAAATGAAAATCCTCTTGATGTAACAGTTGAAAATTTTTATGAATGGAATGTTGAGAAGCAAGGATTTAAAGGAGAAATACCAAATATAGTTGGAATGAATTTAGCTGACAATCTTATGGCTTATATAGAACGTAAGTTGTTTACACTAAATACAGGTCATGCTATAACAGCTTATATAGGATATCTAAAAGGTTACAAGACTATAGAAGAAAGTATAAAGGATGAATATATTTGTAATATAGTTAAGAATGCAATGACAGAAAGTGGAGAAGGATTAATTAAAAAATATAATTTTGATTCAAAAGCACACTATAAGTATATTGATAAGATTTTAAATAGATTCAAAAATCCATATCTTAATGATGATGTAGTAAGAGTGGGAAGAGAGCCATTAAGAAAATTAAGTGATAAAGATAGATTGATTAAACCTCTAATGACAGCAAAATCATATGGGCTATCAGTTGACAATTTGATTCTTGGAATAGGTGCAGCACTTCATTATAACAATAATGAAGATGTCCAAAGTGTAGAATTACAAGAATTAATAAAGTCTGATGGAGTAAAAAAAGCTATTGCTAAGATAGCTAATATAAACGATGATGAACTTTTAAATAATATCGAAAAAAGTTATATATTTATGGAAAATTTATAAATTTGCTTGAAAAAATTGAATTATGCTAAATTAGATATAATATATTACTCTACACAGTTTGAATTATTTGTTGAATAATAGAGAATTATAATATATAATTAAAAAGAATAAATTAATATATTTACCTGTATATTTTTGATAATATGGTTCAAATGTTTCTACTAAGCTACCATTAATAGCTTGACTACAGGAGTGAAGAAGATATAGTTTATACTTATTTTAAATTATATATTAAGTTAATTACTTTGAATTTTAAGCTCCTGTCTATGATATAGACAGGAGCTTTTTTAGTATTTTAATATAAAATGATAACAATATAGATAGCAAAGTTAGAGCAAATATAATTTTTTTATTAATATAATTTTAGAAAGGTTTAGGTGGAAGTTCAATGAAAGCTTTACAAGAAAAGATATTAAGAGAAGGCAGTGTTTCTGGAAATGATATACTAAAAGTTGATAGTTTTTTAAATCATCAAATTGATGTGGCTTTTTTAAACGAAATAGGAAGAGAGTTCAAAGAGAGATTTAAAGGAGAAAAGGTGGATAAAATATTTACAATAGAGGCTTCAGGAATAGCTATAGCATCAATTGTTTCACAGTATTTTGAAAATGCACCTGTAGTATTTGCAAAAAAATCGGAATCTAAAAACTTGGATAAAGATGTATATGAAACTAATGTATATTCATTTACTAAAGCAAAAGAATATTCAGTTAAAGTTTCTAAAAAGTACATAAACAAAGGTGAAAATATATTGATAGTAGATGATTTCTTAGCAAATGGGAGAGCTGCTCTTGGACTTAAAGATTTAATTGAGCAAGCAGAGGCAAACTTAGTTGGAGTAGGAATTGTAATTGAAAAAGGCTTCCAAGCTGGAGGAGCACTTTTAAAGGCTAATGATGTAAGATTAGAGTCTTTAGCAGTAGTTGAATCTATAGATAATGGAACTGTAAAATTTAGGTAATTTATGATATTATATACTTGTGTTTAGCACGTATTTTAATTATGTAATTATGGAGGATTTTTTATGAGATTTTTTATAGACACAGCTAATATTGAAGAAATAAAAGAAGCAAACGATTTAGGCGTAATATGTGGAGTGACTACTAATCCATCTCTAATAGCTAAAGAAGGTAGAGATTTTATAGAGGTAGTTAAAGAAATAAGTGAAATAGTAGATGGACCAATAAGTGCAGAAGTAATAAGTTTAGAGCATAAAGGAATGATAGAAGAAGCAGAAAAATTATCTAAGATACATAAAAATATAGTTATAAAGATACCTATGACAGCAGAAGGTCTAAAGGCAGTTAAAGTACTATCAAATAAAGGTATAAAGACTAATGTTACACTTATATTCTCTGCTGGACAAGCTCTCTTAGCTGCTAGAGCTGGGGCTACATATGTAAGTCCTTTTGTTGGAAGATTAGATGATATATCACAAAATGGTCTTGATTTAATTGAAGAAATCGTTGACATATTTAGTGTGAATAGTATTGAGGCTCAAATAATAGTTGCTAGTGTTAGAAATCCAATACATGTTTTACAAGCTGCTAGAATGGGAGCAGATATAGCAACAATTCCTCTTAAGGTTATAAACCAAATGATTAAGCATCCTTTGACAGACAAAGGAATAGATAGCTTTATGAAGGATTGGGAAGGTGCTTCTTTAAAATTATAATTAAAAGATGCAATTATAAATATATTAAAGAGGTTATTATGGAAATTCTAAGTAATAAGGCTAGGCTATTTTGCCTAGTCTTATTTTGGTGTATAATATATTGAAACAAATATATTGAAGTAGATTAATTTTTTAAGTGAGGAGGCGAAAAATGGATAAAATATTAAGAGAGATACAAAGAGAAGATAAAAAAAATCCATATACTGACCAAGAACTTGCTGAAATGTTAAATGTAGCTAGGTCTGAAGTAATAGCAGTTAGAAAAAAAAATAATATTTTAGATTCGAGAGAAAGAAGAAAAAAAATATTAATAAAAGATATATCAAAAATTGTAAGTGAAAATCCTCAAATGTCTGAAAGAAAAATAACAGAGATACTAATAGAAAATGGATATAACATATCAAGAAGTGCAGTGTCCAAATTACTAAAAGAAGAGAATTTGAATCAGTCAAAGAGCGGGATTAAAGATAAAGACCTAGCATCATCAGGAAAGTATGTAAAGGTAAGTAAGGCTGTAGAAGAAGATGGGTTTGAGGAATTAATCGGTATAAAGGGAAGCTTAAAAGAAAAGGTAAACCTAGCTAAGTCAGCAATAATGTATCCTCCTAATGGTCTTCATACAATAATATATGGAGAGACAGGTGTAGGTAAAAGTGAACTAGCTACATGTATGTATAAATATGCTGTAAAAAACAATATTAAAGAAGAGAACAGTCCATTTATAGTATTTAACTGTGCAGATTATGCAGAAAATCCTAATCTATTGATAGCTCAACTATTTGGAGTAGTAAAGGGTGCATATACAGGAGCTGATGCAAATAGAGAAGGGCTTGTAGAACAAGCCAATAATGGAATTTTATTTTTGGATGAAATTCATAGATTGCCTGCTGCTGGGCAAGAGATTTTATTTTCATTAATAGATAGAGGCGAATTTAGAAGATTAGGAGAAAGTAGCTCTAATAGAAAGGCAAATGTTCTCATAATAAGTGCCACAACAGAAAATCCAGATTCTAATTTACTTCAAACGTTTAGAAGACGTATACCAATGGTAATAAATTTACCTAACATGAGCGAAAGACCAAAATCAGAAAGATATGAAATAATAATAAAATTTTTTGAAAGAGAAGCAAAAAGAGTAAACAAGAATTTTATAATAACTAAAGAAGTTATGTGTGCACTTATGAATTATAAGTGTACTGGAAATATAGGTCAGCTAAAGAGTGATATACAAGTAACTTGTGCTAGAGCTTTTAGTAAATCGATATTTTCTAGTGACAAGGTAATTATAGATTTAGATAGTTTAAGGGATTATATAAAAAGTGGATATTATGATTGTAATTGTAAAAGTGAAAAGTATTCTGAGTTTTCAGTTGAAGATATATATATAGATATCAGTGAATTGGTGAGTGGGAAAAATAGAATTTTATCTGATAATGAGATAAGTGAGATATATAATTATGCAGAAAAAGAGCTTAAAGTTCTAGAAAGTAAATGTTTTTCAGAAGAGGAATTAAAAAATGCATTTATAGAAAAGTTAGATAAGAAGTTTAATGCTATTAAAAATAATAAAAATTTATCTGATAGAAGAAGTCGAATAGATTGGGGAGGACAGTTAAAAGAGTCTACATTGGAGATAATGGATAAGGTAATTGTATTTATTAAGGAGCAGTTTAAACATGTAAATCAAGGCTTGTATTTGGCTCTAGCAATTCACATTGAACATGCTATAGGTAGGATAAAAGATGGAAAAACTATAATAAATCCGAGCTTAGATAAAATAAAAGCGTCAATGCCAATGGAATATGAGCTATCAAGATATATAATGGGTATAGTGGAAGATTTAACACAAGTAACATTTCCAGAGGATGAACTTGGATATTTGGCTTACTATATAAATAAATTTTGTTATAATGAGGAAAGTATAAAAGATAAAGTAAAGGTAGTAATAGTCACACATGGTAAAGTTGGCATTGAAATGTCTAAAGTTGTAAATCATATTCTTGGTATAGAATGTACACTAGGTATAGAAATAGCGCTTACAGATTCACCATCAGAAGGCATAGAACATGTATTAGAGGAGCTTCAAAAGATAGAAGCTAGAAAAGGTATTCTAGTTCTAATTGATATGGGGTCTTTAGTAATTCTTGGTGATGAGGTTGAAAAAAGACTTGGCATTAGATGTAAAACTGTAAATAGAGTAGATACATTATTGGCAATGGAAGCAGGAAAACTTGCAACTATTGAAGGTAAAAGTTTGGATGGTATAATAGCAGATTTAAAGAAAAATAAAAATTATGCCATGATAAATACAAATAAATTTAGTTATAGAAAAAATGAGTATGGAAAGAAAAATGTAATCATTACTCTGTGTTTGAGTGGTGTAGGTACAGCTTTAAATCTAAAAGAGCATATAGAAAAACAAATTAAGGAATATGATACTTCAATTGAAGTAAAGCCAATTGCTTTTTTAAATAACAATTTAGAAGAAGAGTTAAATGATATTGAAGCTGAATACAATATTATTGCTATCTGTGGAACTATTGATATAGATTATAAAAATGTACCTTTTATTTCTTATAATGAGGTACTTGGAAAAAATGGTATCAATAAAGTATTAGAGCATTTAAATAATAAACAACCAGCTTTAAATACTGAAAACCAGCTGAATAATTTAATACATGAAGATTTGATTTTATATAATTTCGAAGGAATTTCAAAGGAATATATAATTGATACCCTTGTCTCAAAGCTTGAAGAAGGTGGATATGTGGACTCAAAATATATATTAAGTGTATATAAAAGAGAGGCAATGGGAAGTGTCGTGATGGCTTCTAAGGTAGCTGTGCCACATGGACTTCCAGAAAACGTTATAAAGCCTGCAATAGCAATCGCAAGGTTGAATAAGCCTATAGTATGGGACAATAAATTTATGGTGGATTTGGTTGTACTATTGGCACTTAAAGAAAATAATAAGAAGGAAATACGAAGCTTATTTTCAAAGATTAATGACCAGCAGACTCTAGAAGTTTTATTAAATACTGAAGATAAAAATGAAATAAAAGAAATTTTAAGCTAACTATTAGTATAGAAAAGAGAGATGTAAAAAATTTGATTTAGTATAAAATTTAAAACTACTTAATTGCTAAGCAGTTAATTACTTGGTATAAGGCTAATTCTATGAAATTTATTTATATGATTTTATAGGATTAGCTTTTTTATTGATAAATAGAATATATAATCTTTTTTTATATTGATTTTAGGTGTTTTTCTGGTATCTTGTAAATACAGTGAATTTAATGGTAGTCGTACAGGAAGTGATAGTGAACTTGTAATGGAATATAGTATGTTCAATACTACAGATTCACAATTGTTAACTTTAGAAAAAGACGATGTAATAGATGTGGAAATAGTTAATGACTCTGGAAAATTAGATGTTGTAATACAAGAAGATGATAAAAACCCTGTTTTCGAAGGAAATAATCTTAAGACAAGTACATTTCAAGTAAAGGTTAATGAAAGTGGAACATATAAAATTACTGTTACAGGGAAGAAAGCTAAAGGAAGTGTGAGTTTTACAAAAAATAGTGATTGATGAAAAATGAATAATCCTGCAAGTAAACATGGATATTTTTATTGTTATTGCAGGATTTATTGTATATTTTAGAAATTTATTTTTTCTAAATATGTGCTACTTGATTTTATAACACCTATACATGTTTTCACCACTTTTGAATGAAAACTTAAAATAAACTTTTAATTTTATTTAAACTCATCACTTAATCCTCCTAGTGTCCAAATAATTTCTCATGTTTTCCTATCCAATTTTATAACTTCATCTAAATTTCTAAATGAGCAAATTAAGTTCCCATATTTTGGGTTAAAAATATTTTCCAACTGCCATATAACCTTTCCATCTTTTATTTCTTGTAAGACACTATTTACCACATAAAGAGAATTTCCTTTACTTAAGTTTGATGAAATATTTGTTGCCTTAACTTTTTGATAACTAAAAACAATATAGTGATTATGGAAATCTTTTGAAAGAGAATTTATATAATAATTTCTGTATGAATTTTCGTTTTTGTATATCACAGATATTTTTATTTTTGAGGAGTTGTTAAACATAAAAAACCATTTATAAAAAACAAAAAAATCATTTCTGTAACAAAAAAAACCACAAAAAATATAAAAAAGTATGGCTAGTTAAGTGATTAACAAGTAAAAATTAAAATAAAAATTAAAAAAAATTTATCAATGAAAGTCAGCTAAAATCCTATATGAGAGCATTGCTTTAGGGAAAACATTTTCTCGTGTTTCACAAAAAGAGCCACTTTTTGGCACACGACATGCTTTATATAAAGACAAGAAAACCAGATGTAAGATAAGTGCAATTAGGAGGTGTAAATATGGAGTTTATAAATTTTGTAAGTGATAAAGTTATAAACCTTAAAATGGAGTGTAAAACAAAAGAAGATTTCTTTAAAGAAATACATAATAAAGTTTTTGAATTAGGCTTTGTAAAAGAAGAATTTGGAGAAAAAATATTAGGAAGAGAAAATGTATTTCCAACAGGTTTAAATCTAGGTGATTATGGAGTAGCCATACCACATACAGATGCAGAATATATTAAAGAACAATTTATAGCAGTCTGTACTTTTAATGAACCAGTAGTATTTAGTTCTATGGAAGACCAAGATGAAAAAGTACCTGTAAATTTGGCTTTCGTATTAGGACTTAATCAACCACATAGTCAATTATCTGTATTAACAGAATTAATGGGAATTATGCAAAATAAAGCGTTGGTTGATAAATTAATGAATTCTACTGATAAAGAAGAAGTTTTAAAGACAATAAAGTCTTTATAAAAATAAAAAAGTACTAAAAATAAAAAATAGAAAAATAAAATTATTAGGAGGAAATAAAAATGAAAAAAATATTAGTAGCATGTGGAGCAGGAATAGCAACATCAACAGTGGTTTGTGACAAGGTAGAGAGATTAGTTAAGGAAAATAATATACAAGCAGAAGTTATACAATGCAAAATAGCTGAATGTGCAACAAAGCAAGAAGGAGCAGATTTAATAGTATCAACAACTATATTACCAACAACTTATAATATACCAGCAATAAAAGCAACAGCGTATATAACTGGAGTAAATACAGCAGCATTAGATAAAAAAATATTAGATGCTTTAAAATAATCCTATCATAAATACATTGAAGTCATATTTTATAAAACAGAAAAAGGAGGATTTATAAATGGATAAATTATTAGCAGTAGTACAGTACATTTTAAATATGGGACCGACAGTAATACTACCAATAACAATTGTAGTACTAGGAATGATATTTAGAATTAAGTTTACAAAAGCTTTAAAGTCAGGTCTTACAATTGGTATAGGATTTGTGGGTATAAACTTAGTTGTAAATCTATTAACATCAACATTAGGTCCAGCAGCTCAAGGAATGGTTGAAAGATTTGGACTTAATTTAACAGTAATAGATGTTGGTTGGCCAACAACAGCATCAGCAACATGGGCTTCACCAGTTGCACCAATATTAATACCAGTTTGTTTATTAGTAAACTTACTATTATTATACTTCAATAAAACAAAGATATTAAACGTTGATATATGGAATTATTGGCACTTTATAGTAGCAGGTGCAGTTGGATATATAGTAACAGGAAGTTATGTTTGGGCTATATTCTGTGCAATATTAATGGAATTATTAGTACTATTTATTGCAGAAAAGACAGCAAAAAATGTTCAGGAGTTTTATGATTTAGAAGGTATAGCATTACCAACTGGTTCAACAGCTTCATTTGCTCCACTTGGATATTTAGTAGGTAAATTTGTTGAAAAAATACCAGGAATAAATAAAATACAAGCAGACCCAGACTCTATACAAAAAAGATTTGGTATATTTGGAGAACCAATGATGATGGGTATTATACTAGGTATAATACTTGGAGCACTTGCTGGATATGATGTAGCAGGAATATTCAATGTAGGTATATCAATGGGTGCAGTAATGTTACTTATGCCTAGAATGGTTAGAATATTAATGGAAGGTTTAATTCCAATTTCAGAATCAATAAGAGATTTCTTACAAGCAAAATATGGCGACAGAGAACTTTATATAGGACTAGATGCAGCAGTAGCAACTGGACATCCAGCAGTTATATCAACAGCTCTTATACTTGTTCCTATAACTTTATTTCTAGCAGTTATACTACCAGGAAACAAAGTTTTACCATTTGGAGACTTAGCGACAATACCATTTTATATGGCATTTATAGTGTGCTTTAGAAAAGGTAATATAGTTCAATCAGTTATAACAGGAACAATAGTAATAGCTATATCACTTTATATGGCTACAAACTTTGCAGATGTTCATACACAATTATTACAACAAGCAAATATGATGCCAAAAGGAACAACAATGGTTACAAGTATAGATACAGGTGGTAACTTGCTAAAATGGGGAATATTGAAATTATCTCAATTAGTTTCTTCATTTGGAATATTCTAATATGTAGTTAATAGAGATTACTCTTTTTTAGTAAAGTATGCGAAAATTTAACATTTAGCAGCTACTAGAAAAGAGTAATATTTTTTATAAATTTTTAAAAATACAAAATACAAGAGGAGGAGATTTATCGTGAAAGCAGCAGTATTACATGGCACAAATGATATGAGATTTGAAGATATAGAAATAAAACCATGTGAAAGTGATGAAGTAAAAATAAAAGTTATGGCAGCAGGAATATGTGGGTCAGATCCTCCAAGAGTATTAAAACATTGGAAATATCCAGTTCCAGCTATACCAGGACATGAATTTTCTGGAGTAATTGCTGAAGTTGGTAAGGATGTAAAAAATGTAAAGGTTGGAGATAGAGTAGTTGCAATTCCTTTTATACCTTGTAATGAATGTGAATATTGTAAAAGAGGATTATTTTCACTATGTGATGACCATGGAATGTTAGGAGCTAAAAGCTTTGGAGCCTTTGCAGAGTATGCAAATATAAAAGCTACAAATGTACTTCCAATAGGAGATATGGACTTTGAAGATGCTGCTATGATAGAGCCACTAGCAGTTGCTATGCATGGAGTACTTAATATAGGTGTTCAAGTTGGAGACACTGTAGCCGTAATGGGTAGTGGAACAATGGGACAGTTAGTAATACAAGGACTTAAAATAGCAGGAGCAGGAACAATTATAGCAGTTGATATATCTGATAATAAATTAAGAGAATCAAAGGAATTAGGAGCTGATATAATAATCAATGCTAAAGATGTTAACCCAGTAGAAAAAATAAAAGAACTTACTGGTGGTAAAGGTGTTGATATAGCTCTTGAATGTGCAGGCTCAAAAATAACTCAAGAACAATGTTTACTTATAACTAAAAAGAAAAGTAAAATAGGATTTTTAGGAATAGCATATTCAGATATAACTTTATCAGAAGAAGCATTTGAAAATATATTTAGAAAAGAACTAGAATTAAAAGGTTTCTGGAATTCTTATTCTGCACCATTCCCAGGGCAAGAGTGGACTAAGGGAATCAATCTAGTTAACGAAGGAAAAATAAAATTAAAGGAAATGGTATCTCATAGATTCTCACTTGAAGACACTTACAAAGCATTTGAAATGATAAGAGATAGAAAAGAAGAATTCAATAAAATATTAATTTTACCGCAAGGGGTTGAAAAATAATGAAGGCAGTAGTTAAAACTAAACCAGGCTATGATAATGTAGAAGTGTTAGAAGTAGAAGAACCAAAAGCTACAGGAGACAAGGTTAAAATAAAAGTAGAATATAGTGGTATATGTGGTTCAGACATACATTCATTTAAAGGTGAATATGCAAATATAAAAGCTCCAGTAACATTAGGTCATGAATTTTCTGGAATTGTTGTAGAAGTAGGAGAAGATGTTAAAAATATAAAAGTAGGAGATAGAGTTACATCAGAAACTACTTTTGCAACTTGTGAGAAATGTATATACTGTGCAACTAAAGATTATAACTTATGCCCAACTAGAAAAGGTATTGGTACTCAAGTAAATGGAAGTTTTGCTGAGTATGTATTATCAAGAGAGGAAAGTATACATGTACTTCCTGAAAATGTATCTTTATTATCAGCAGCCCTTACAGAGCCACTAGCTTGTTGTGTTCATGCAGCTCTTGAAAAGACTACTATAGAAAGCACTGATACAGTTTTAATAATAGGACCAGGACCAATTGGTTTATTATTAGCTCAAGTTGTTAAATCTCAAGGTGCTACAGTTATAATGTCTGGTGTTACAAAAGATAAAGAGAGATTAGAAATAGCTAAGAATCTTGGAGTAGATAGAACAGTAAATGTAATGGAAGAAAGTTTAGCAGATGTAGTAAATGAAATGACTGATGGAAATGGAGTAAATAAAGGATTTGATTGTTCTGGATTTATGCCAGCAGTTAATGAAGCTTTAAGACTACTTAGAAAAAAAGGCACTTTCGTACAAGTTGGAATATTTGCTAAAAAATTAAATGAAATGGACCAAGAAGCAATAATACAAAGAGAGTTACAATATATAGGAAGTAGATCACAAAAGCCAAGTTCTTGGGTTATAGCACTAGATTTAATGGCAAGTGGAAAAGTAAATACAGAAGTTTTAGTTACTAGAACTGTTGATTTAGACGAATTTAAAGAGGGTATTACAGCTTTAATGAACGGAGAAGAAATAAAAGTAGCAGTAAAATCTTAAAAAAACATTTGTATTATTTAAAAAAAAATTGTAAAATCTACTGTAGGATAAAAAATGTAAGGTCTTAAAAAATAACAGGAGGAAAAAAGTATGAGCACTCTTAGAGATCATTCTAATAATATTAGAAAAAACATAATAAAAATGGTTGCAGAAGCTAAAAGCGGACATCCAGGTGGTTCATTATCAATAGCTGATATGTTAACAGTATTATATTTTGATAAGATGAATGTATGTGTAGAAAATCCAAAAATGGCTGACAGAGATAGATTTGTTTTATCAAAAGGTCATGCAGCACCAGCGTTATATGCTACATTGGCAGAAAAAGGATTTTTCCCAGAAGAAGAGTTACTAACACTAAGAAAATTTGGTTCTAAGTTACAAGGTCATCCAGACATGAAAAAAGTAGCAGGAATCGATATGTCTACTGGTTCTCTTGGTCAAGGTCTATCTGCAGCAAATGGTATGGCACTTGCAGGGAAATTAGATAATAAAGACTATACAGTGTATACTATATTAGGTGATGGAGAAATCCAAGAAGGTCAAATATGGGAAGCTGCAATGACAGCATCACATTACAAATTAGATAATTTAATTGCATTTGTTGACTTAAACGGATTACAAATAGATGGTTCTAATGAAGAAGTAATGAATGTAAATCCAGTAGATGACAAATTCAAATCTTTTGGATGGAATGTAATGGTAATAAATGGGCATTCTTTTGAAGAAATAGGAAATGCAATTGATGAAGCTAAAAAAGTTACAGGAAAACCAACTGTAATAATAGCTAAGACAGTAAAAGGTAAAGGTGTTTCATTTATGGAAAATAATGCTGCATGGCATGGAACAGCTCCAAATGCAGAACAAGCAGAGCAAGCATTGAAAGATTTAGAAGGAGGTCTATAGGAATGGGAATAGCAACTAGAGAAGCTTACGGACAAGTGTTAAAAGAACTTGCAGAAAATAAAGATATAGTAGTATTAGATGCAGATTTAGGAAAAGCTACAAAAAGTATATCATTTAAAGAAGTTGCCCCAGATAGATTTTTTGATATGGGGATAGCAGAAGGTGACATGATTGGTACAGCAGCAGGTCTTGCTACTTGTGGGAAAATACCTTTTGCAAGTACTTTTGCAATATTTGCAGCAGGAAGAGGCTATGAGCAAATAAGAAACTCTGTAGCATATCCAAATTTAAATGTTAAAATAGCAGCTACTCATGCAGGTGTAACAGTAGGTGAAGATGGTGGTAGCCATCAAGCTATAGAAGATATATCTCTAATGAGAGGTATACCAAATATGGTTGTATTAAATCCAGCAGACGCTTTAGAAGCAAGACAAGCTATACTTGCATCTATTGATTATAATGGACCTGTATATATAAGATTAGGTAGAGCTGCAACTCCTGATGTAAACAGTGAAAACTATAAATTTGAAATAGGAAAAGGAACTGTTTTAAGAGAAGGTTCTGACATAACAGTAATAGCTACAGGAATAATGGTAGCAAAGGCTTTAGAAGCAGCAGAAGAACTTGCTAAAGAAGGGATAAGTGTAGAAGTTGTTAATATTTCTACAATAAAACCATTAGATGAAGCTTTAATAAAAGAAACTGCTAAGAAAACTGGAAAAGTAGTTACAGCAGAGGAACACAGCATAATAGGTGGTTTAGGTTCAGCTGTATGTGAAGCTTTAGCAGAAACTAAAGATGTAGTAGTTAGAAGAATTGGTGTTAAGGATGTATTTGGTCAATCAGGTACACCAGCTGATTTATTAAAACATTATGGATTAACTACAGAAGATATAGTAAAAAATATAAAAGAGTTGTTATAGATATAAATATGTCTAAATAACAAATTGATTTGACATAAGTCAATTAAAGCTGTCTTAAAAATAGAAAGAAATTTCTACAATGGGACAGCTTTATTTTTACAATACTTTATTTTTATGATAATTATAAATTAATATAAAGATAAGAAAAAAATTATAAAAAGAGGTGTTATTTAATGAAAATATCTATTGGATGTGACCATGGTGGTTATGAATTAAAGGAATATATAAAGGAAAATTTAATAAATAAAGGTATAGAAGTTGAAGATGTGGGTACAAATTCAAAAGAAAGTGTAGATTTCCCAATATATGCAAAAAAGGTAAGTCAAAACGTCCAAAGTAAAAAATCAGATTTAGGCATACTTTGTTGTGGAACAGGAATAGGTATGTCTATTGCAGCAAATAAGTTTAAAGGAATCAGAGCTGCTGTTGTTTCTGACTGTTTTTCAGCTCAAGCTACTAGAGAACATAATAATACAAATGTACTTTGTTTAGGTGAAAGAGTTATTGGGAAAGGATTGGCAATGAGAATTGTTGAAGAATGGTTAAATTCAAGTTATAATGGAGAAAGACATGCAAGAAGATTACAAATGATTGATGATATAGAAAAAGAAAATTTATAAATATCTAAAATTTATAACAGGGGGGAACGTTATGTCTATTATTTGTGCTTCAATAATGTGTGCAGACCAAATGAAGTTAAAAAAGGAATTAGAAGCTCTTGAAGAAGCAGGTGTAAAGTTACTTCATTGTGATGTTATGGATGGAATATTTGTTAAAAACTTGGCTATGGGACCAGAGTTATTAAAATCAATAAGTGAAAATACAACAATACCCCTAGACATTCATTTAGCCACAGAAACTCCAGATAAATATATTGATATGATGTCTTATATAAAGCCAAAATATATTTCTTTTCATGTAGAATCGAGTACAGATGTAAAAGCTGATATACAAAAGTTAAGAAATTATGGTATAGGTCCAGTGTTAGCAATAAGTCCTCAAACAAGTGTGGATAAAATAGAAGAATATATAGGTTTGGTTGAGGGTATCTTAGTAATGACAGTAAATCCAGGATTTGCAGGTCAAAAGTTTAATCTTTCTGTATTAGATAAGTTAGATAAACTTACAGAGATACTAAAAGATTATGATAATCCTCCATTTATAGAGGTTGATGGAAACATAAATAAGGATACTATTAAACTTATGAATGGTAAAAAAGTAGATATATATGTTGTTGGTACTTCAGCTTTATTTAATGACAAGCCTCCAACTTCATATAAAGATAAAATAGAAGAACTAAAAGAAAGTATAAAGTAACTATGTAACAAAATTATAAGATGTTTCTGTTTAATGGTGAAAAGTTTAGATAGAAACAAGAAATTTTATAATATTTAATAAAAATTTTAGTTGAGTAAGGAGAATTTTTTATGGGAGACCTATATAAACTGCAAAATGGTACTGATATTAGAGGAATAGCGTATGAAAATGATTCTAAAGAAGTCAACCTAACTGTAGAAGAAGTAAGAAAAATAGCTAAAGCATTTCATATTTGGCTAAAAGAAAAGACTAAGAAAGATAAAGTAACTGTTGCTATAGGAACTGATTCTAGGATAACAGGAAGCCAATTTAGAAGTATTGTTATTGAAACTTTAACTAACAATAATTGCAATGTAATTGATTGTGAGATTGCTACAACTCCAGCAATGTTTATGACAACTATTATGGATGGATACAATTCTGATGGGTCGATTATGATTACAGCTAGTCACTTACCTTATTATTATAATGGTTTAAAGTTTTTTACAGAAAATGGTGGTTTAGAAAAAACTGATATAAAAGAAATGTTGGATATAGCTGTTAAAAATGATAGTGTGGATTATGAAGAAGTAGATAAAAAAGGTGAAGTTATAGTAAAAAATTTAATTGAAGATTATTCTAATTTATTGATAGATAAAATTAGAATAGGTGTAAATTCAAGTAAAAATTATGAAAAGCCTTTTTCTGGACTTAAGATATTAGTTGATGCAGGAAATGGAGCTGGTGGATTCTTTGCTGAAAAAGTTTTACACATACTGGGAGCAGATACAACAGGGAGTCAGTTTTTGGACCCAGATGGTATGTTCCCAAATCATATACCAAATCCTGAAAATAAAGAAGCAATGGAAAGCATATGTAAAGCTGTGTCTGATAATAAGAGCGATTTAGGAATAATATTTGATACAGATGTAGATAGAGCTGCCATTGTAGGTAAAAATGGTAAACCAATAAATAAAAATGCTCTTATAGCTGTTATATCATCAATAATATTGGAAGAACATCCAAAAACAGCTATAGTAACTGATTCTATTACTTCTGAAGGACTTGCTAAGTTCATAAGTGAATTGGGAGGAAGACATCATAGATTTAAAAGAGGATATAAAAATGTAATAAATGAAGCCATAAGATTAAATAGTGAAGGTGAAGAGTGTCATTTAGCTATAGAAACATCTGGACATGCTGCTTTAAAAGAAAATTATTTTTTGGATGATGGAGCATACTTAATAGCTAAAATTTTAATAAAAGTAGCAAAACTATCTTTAGAAGGAAAGACTATAGAAGAATTGATAGAAAACCTTGAAGAAGCAAAGGAAGAAAAAGAGGTTAGAATAGGCATTAATAAAGAAGACTTTAGACCATATGCAGAAGATATATTAAAGGATTTAGATTCTCATGTTAGAAGTGTGAATGGATGGTCTGTAGCACCAAATAATTTTGAAGGTATAAGAGTTAATTGTAATGAATCAAATGGAGATGGATGGTTTTTACTTAGAATATCACTACATGAACCACTATTAGCTTTAAATATTGAATCAAATAAAATTGGTGGAGCAGAACAGATTTATTCTCAGTTAAAACTTTTCTTAGAAAAATATGAGTTAAAAGGTCTTTAGGGTAAATAAAAAGCATATATTTATATTGAAGAATGAATGTAAATTTATACCTAGGATTACAAATATTACAAAATTGTAATCTTAGGTAACAGAGATGTAACTGATTATGGAAACACTATGTGATATTATAAATACAGAGAGATGAAATACATGATGAATTATAGAGAAATATAATTTAAAATGTATTAATATCACACCAAAAAGGTATAATCAAAAAATATGTAAATATAAACCCCAACATTTAGAAAAAGACCTCTAAGGAGGTTTTTTTCTTGTTTAAATAACTTAAAAATATATTATTTGTAGATGTATTTTCATTTTTTAAAACAAATATACGATATCATGATATATATGTATGGATATTAGTAGAGAATGAAGTCATAAGTGCAGTAGGTCATATAGTTCAATCATTTAAATCTCGTTATTTATTTTCTGGAAGGTATGGAGGAGATGAATTTATTTGAAAGAGTTTTATAAGGTTGTAAGTTGCAAGTTAACTATTTTAACCATGTAATGTGAAATAAAAGCTGTCTTGTAATTTACAACCCTATATAATTTTAGATTAATTAATTTTTCTGAAAGTAAGTATTACTTTAAACAAATCAGCATCTATAACTATTTCCATGTCTGCATTTTCTAATTCGATTATATTTTGAGCAATTGATAAACCAAGGCCAGAGCCATCTGTTTTTCTAGATATATCACCTCTTTTAAATCTTTCTATCAACTCTTCTGGTTTTAGATTTAGTTTATCATTTGAAATATTTTTAAATGTTAATAGAATATTTTCTTCTTTTATAATCATATCTATATAAACTCTAGTATTTGGCATAGAATATTTTAGTATATTGCAAATTAGATTCTCAAAAACTCTCCAAGTTTTTTTCCCATCTATCATGGTAAAAATAGCATGTTCAGGTGTTTCTATTATAAAGTCTAAATTGCTACTTTGAATTTTGTCTTCAAACTCTACGATACTTTGAATTAAAAGTTCTCTTATATCAGTTTTTGTTATATTAAATTCTACGTCACCGCTACTGAGCTTAGATGCTTCAAATATGTCATCTATCAATAATTTTAATCTTTGTGATTTTTTATCTAAAATATTTATATAGTCGTTTATAGTTTCTTTATCAAAGTCATTATTTTTTAACATATCAACATAGCTTAATATAGATGTAAGTGGAGTTTTTAAGTCATGAGATACATTTGTAATAAGTTCTGTTTTCATCCTTTCATTTTTTATATTAGAATTTACAGCAGCTTCAAGACCATCTGTTATATTATTTATACTTTTAGATAAGGCAGATATTTCATCATTTCCTATAACTTCTAATTTATACTTCAAGTTACCATTTTCAATATTTTTTATATTTTTTGATATGTTATTTATGTAATTAAACTTGGAAGATAAAAAGTTATATATATAAAAGTGAAAGATTGTATTTACAAGTGTAAATAAAATTACTATAGCCATTGCTTCAGCATAATATATATACATAAACAATCTCAAAACTAAATATTGAATAATTGATTGTATAGCAATAGATATTAAAAAGATTATTGCTAATTTTTTATTTGTAGTTTTTTTATTATAGATGCTAAATAAACCCGAAAAGAATATGTATGTTATAGACCTATCTTTTAGATTATAGTCATAGTTTTTAATATTCTTATATATTATATATATT
>NZ_OEZH01000103.1 GCF_900243075.1 Clostridioides difficile | reverse complement strand
TAAAAAACGGAATGAGTCCGATTGAATATCGAACTCATTCCGCGTAAAGATAGCCTTTTTTAAGTCTGTCTACTTGACAGGGACATATCCAATTTTGAAACAGTCTCTTTTTTGCATTTAAATATAAAAGAACCTTTGAGGTAGTATTACATATGGATAAGAATAAAAAGTAATTGTATCAAAGAAACATTTATGCAACAAATATATAGTATTTAGAGCTAGAGAAAAGGTAAGTTGATAGTTTCCTTGATAAAATTATTATTTTGTATTTGTAACGACCAAGTCAATAAATAGTTGCATAAGAGGGCTAATCCACTTATTTTTATGATGACCACATACTGCAACAACAGTTCTGTTATCTAACTCTGTATTTATTGAGCAGAGTTCTCCCGTTTTTAACTCATTCTCTACTACAAATGTAGGAAGATATGATACTCCCATATCATTTTTGACTAAATTTTTAATGGTAGGAATACTCCAAAGCTCAATAGTATGGTCTAAAGTAATATTCTTTTCTTTTAAATATGATTCAAATATTTGTCTAAAAATACATGTTGGTTCATCTATTATGAAGGGGATTTCTAATTCTTGTTTTGGAGTAATAAAATCAGGAAATTGTTTTTTTACTTTTGGTGATGCAACTAATGTTAGAGGATATTCTCCAATTGCATGAGTAGAAATAGAATTTCCTAATCCTCCAATATCTTTATAAAATATTCCTAAATCAATTTTTCCTGTAAGTAAAGCGTTTCTAATATCATAGCAATTCATTGAGCGAAGAAATAATCGTGCATTTGGAGCTATTTCATTGAAACGCTTTAAAATTGAAGGCATTTTATAACATATAAGAGTTTCTCCCATTGCAATATGTAAATCACCACGTAGTTCAGATAGGTCAGTGCCAAAATTTTTCATTTTATCAACAGAACACAGAACATCATCCACATACGGTACTAAATTTTTACCAGCTTTAGTTAGAACCATTTTTCTTCCTATTTTTTCAAATAAATGTGTAGAGAGTTCCTGCTCTAACTGCTGTACTTGGAATGTTATTGTTGATTGTGTGTAATTAAGTTTGCATGCTGCCTTAGAAAAACTGCCCTCTTCTATTATAGTTTTAAAAGTTTGTAGATATTTAAGATACATATTTATCCTCATTTCATTCAATATAATTGAAGTATAAAATTAAATATTTCGATTTTTTTTAATGTTTAATGTATAGTATTATAATATAAAAGGAGAGTGGTTACAAGTGTTGAGTGAAGTTTTATTATCTTTTTTGCCATATGCATTTGTTACAGGTTTTACACCAGGGCCTAATAATATTCTTGCATTGAATACAATTAGCAATAATGGATGGAAAAAGGGAAGGTCAGTGATTATAGGAATTTGTACAGGTTTTGTGTGTGTTATGTTTATATGTGCTTTTGGGTGTTTTGGTCTATCAAAGTTTATTCCACTACTAACTAGTATTATGAAATACATAGGAGCAGTTTATATTATTTGGTTGGCAATTCATGTGGCTAGGAGTAAACCAAGCAGTAACAATGATACAAAGACAGAGTCTTTTTGGACTGGATTTATTTTACAATTTGTTAATGTAAAAATTATAATCTATGGTATTACTGTTTATACTGGATATGTAATGCCTATATCACAGTCATTTACATGTTTATTAGCATCAGTTATCTGTAGTTGTATTGTAGGAATATCTGGGACTATGACATGGGCTTTAGTAGGTGGAATTTTGCAAAGATATATAAATAAGTATTACAAAGTAATTAATATTATTATGGCATTAGTGCTAGTTTGGAGTGCTCTAAAACTAATTTTAATATAGTTAAAAGCATATGTAATTTTTTAATCACGAATTATATACAGTAAGATACATATAAATATTAAATTATCTAGTATTGTAAATTTAGAAGATGGAACTATAGACGATATCATTTGAAATAAGATTTTTTTCATTTGAAGGATTTGATTTATCTATAGAAACATCTTTTTTTTACTATTTTTTTAATCAATATTTATCTGTCTTGATAAAATGAAAATTCCAGATATAAATCTAACTTGATATTATTGACAAGATAAGTAAACTTACATTGCATTTTAAATACAATTTTGTTTGCCACATATATGCCATAAATATGCACTTATTTTACGGAGATTTAACAAAGTATCATAAAGTATACTCTAAATATAAAATAAATCAAATAAAGTTAAATAAATTGAGAGGTGATATAAATAATGGATAAAAAGTTGAACTATAGATTTGAAATGAAGCACAAAATAACTGAAGCAGATGTGTTAGCTTTAAAATCAAGACTCTATACAGTAATGAAGAAAGATAAAAATGCATCAAAAGATGGAAAGTATCTTATTAGGAGTTTATATTTTGATACTCCTGAGGATAAAGCGCTTTTGGATAAATTGAATGGTGTTGCAATAAGAGAAAAGTTTAGAATAAGATTTTATAATAATAACTGTTCTTATATAAAATTAGAGAAAAAAATAAAACATTATAACATGACATCAAAGTTATCTGCTAATTTAACAAAAAAAGAAGTAATAAAGATACTGAATAAAGATATTGAATTTTTAAAAGAATCGACAAATTGTTTATTAAGAGAATTTTATTTGAAATTAAAATGTGAAAGATTGGAGGCAAAAAGTATAGTTGATTATGATAGAGAAGCCTTTGTTTATCCTGTTGGAAATGTGAGGGTTACAATTGATAGCGATATTAAAACTTCTGTAAATTCAATAGATTTATTTAATAAAGATTTGCCAACTGTTTCAGTGATTGATGAGAATATGACTGTATTAGAGGTGAAATATGATGAATTTATACCAGATTTTATAAAGGATTTAATTCAAATTAATAAGACTACTTCTACAGCAGTTTCAAAATATGCTTCAAGTAGATTATATATTTAAGAATAAAAGCTATGATTTGTATGAAGCTATACATAAATAAAGCTAAAAAACAAATAAATTAAAAATAAATGAGTTAAAAAATAGGAAGGATGATTTTAATTATGACATTTAATGATATTTTTAAATCAAGTTTTATAGAAAACGTATCAGGTTTTTCATTTGTGGACAGTGCTTTAGCACTAGGTTCAGCTTTTTTAATAGGTGTGTTTATATATATGGTCTACAAAAAGACTTATATGGGAATTATGTATTCTCGACCATTTAATGTGTCACTTGTAGCACTTACAATGCTTACAACTTTTGTAATATTGGCAGTTACTTCAAATGTAGTTTTATCCCTAGGTATGGTTGGTGCTTTATCTATAGTAAGATTTAGAACAGCAATTAAAGACCCAATGGATTTAGTATTTCTATTTTGGTCATTGGGTTCAGGTATAGTTTTAGGAGCAGGTTTGATTCCATTATCTGTTATGGGTTCAATAATTATGGGATTGATTCTAATATTCTTTTCAAATAAAACAATATCTGAAACACCATATATATTGATGGTAAATTGTAATAATGAAGATTCAGAAGATATTGCAACTGATAAAATTAAAAAAGTATTTTCTAAATATCAAATAAAATCAAAAAGTGTTACACCAGAAAAAGGTATAGAATTGGTGCTTGAAGTAAGAATGAAGGATGGAGAAACAAGCCTTATAAATGACTTGAGCCAAGTAGATGGAGTTACTAATGCAGTTCTTGTAAGTTATAATGGTGACTATGTAGCATAGAGAGGAGTAATCTTTTATGAAAGATAAAAAATTTACCCTTCTTATCTCAATTATGATTATAATTTTGTGTGCAGTAGTTGGAGTTTACAGTACATCTGGTAATAAAGGTATTGACTTATATAGTGATGTATATATTGAAAAATATTTTGATAGAGACAAAGTTATGGAAGTTAATATAGAAATAGATGAGAGTGACTTGAAAGACATGAATGAAAATGCTATAAAAGAAGAGTTTAAGTCTGCAAAAGTAACTGTAAATGGAGATACATATGGAAGTGTAGGTATAAGAACTAAGGGAAATTCAAGTCTTACATCTGTAGCAGATAGTGATAGCAATAGATACAGCTATAAGATTAATTTTGATAAGTATAACACTAGTCAAAGTATGGAAGGTCTTACTCAATTAAATCTTAATAACTGTTATTCTGACCCATCTTATATGAGAGAGTTTTTAACGTATAGTATTTGTGAGGAAATGGGATTAGCCACTCCAGAATTTGCATATGCTAAAGTCTCTATAAATGGTGAATATCATGGTTTGTATTTGGCAGTAGAAGGACTAAAAGAATCTTATCTTGAAAATAATTTTGGAGATGTAACTGGGGACTTATATAAATCAGATGAAGGAAGCTCGTTGCAATATAAAGGAGATGACCCAGAAAGTTATTCAAATCTAATCATTGAAAGCGATAAAAAGACAGCTGACTGGTCTAAAGTTACAAAGTTATTAAAATCTTTAGATATAGGTGAAGATATTGAAAAATATCTTGATGTAGATTCTGTTCTTAAAAATATAGCAATAAATACAGCTTTATTAAATCTTGACAGTTATCAAGGTAGTTTTGCTCATAATTACTATTTGTATGAACAAGATGGAGTATTTTCTATGTTACCGTGGGATTTTAATATGTCTTTTGGTGGATTTAGTGGTTTTGGTGGAGGTAGTCAATCTATATCCATTGATGAACCGACAACAGGTAATTTGGAAGATAGACCTTTAATATCTTCACTATTAAAAAATGAGACATACAAAACAAAATACCATGAATATCTAGAAGAAATAGTAACTAAATACTTAGATTCAGACTATCTAGAGAATATGACAACAAAATTGCATGACTTGATAGCATCATATGTAAAAGAAGACCCAACAGCATTTTATACTTATGAAGAATTTGAAAAAAATATAACATCTTCAATTGAAGGTTCTAGTGAAAATGAGAATAGTGTAAATGACAATAAAACTGGCAATGATACTAATGAAAAGTCAGGAGGTCCTATGGGTAAAGGCGGTAGGTCAATACCAGGAGTTTTGGAAGTTGCAGAAGATATGAGTAAAACTATAAAATCTCAATTAAGTGGAGAAACTTCTTCAACAAAGCAAAGTTCTGATGATGAAAGTTCAAGTGAAAGTAAAGGGACTGAAAAGTCTGATGAAGATATGAGTGGTATGCCAGAACCACCTGAGGGAATGGATGGTAAAATACCACAAGGAATGGGAAATATGGATAAGGGTGATATGAATGGTAAAAATGGCGATATGAATATAGATAGAAGTCAAGGTAATCCAAAAGAAGCTGGAGGTTTTGGTAATAAAGGAGGCAGCTCTATGAATAAAACAGCAATATACTCTAAATTAATTTTAGGTGGAGCTTCAATGATAATTGTGTCTATTATGTTAGTAGGTGTATCAAAGATAAACCGAAGAAGATTTATAAAGTCAAAATAAGGTTGATATTAAAAAGTACTGTAGAGTAGATGTCTACTTAACAGTACTTTTTAGACATTAAAATTAAATTTATTTAGGAATAAGTATTATGTTTATTAGAATTTTTATATTTAAGTTGCAATAAAAACTTGCAAATAATTTTAAAACATAGAAATTATTTATAATAATATTAAAATAAATTTAATTAAATTATATTAAAAAATTTGTAACTAAATTGTAATAAAATGGTAGTTATTTAGCATAAAATGATGTATCATAGAAGTGTATTATTTAATATGAATTTCCATCTTCAAATGTTACTAAAGGTAGTTAAGGTGGAGTAGTTCAAGAGAAAACTGCTGGCTTTTGATATTTAGAGTGAGTAGTTAAATTATGTTTAGGAGGGGTAGAATTTGTTGCAAAAAGTATTATGGAAATTTTTAAAGCTAGTAGTTGGTTTATTTATATGTTCAGTTGGTATAGTATTGACGATAAATTGTAACCTTGGATTATCTCCCTGGGATGTATTTCATCAAGGGCTTTCAAATCATATAGGAATAACTATAGGAACTGCCTCTATAATTGTAGGCTCTATAGTAGTTATTGCTGATGTTGTTCTTGGAGAAAATGTAGGATGGGGAACTGTTTTTAACATGTTACTAATTGGATTTTTTATGGATTTACTTTTATATAGCAATTTAATTCCAGAGGCTGATAGTTTATTTATAGGAATAATTATGTTGATATTAGGATTAGTTCTTTTGGCTGTTGGAATGGTATTTTATATGGGAAGTGGTTTAGGTAGTGGACCTAGAGATGGTTTGATGGTTGCACTTCAAAAGAAAACTGGAAAATCAATTAACTTAATAAGAGGTACTATAGAAGTTGGAGCATTAATAGTAGGATTTTTATTAGGTGGAAAAGTTGGTATAGGAACTATAATAAGTGCATTTGGATTGGGTTATTTTACACAAATGGTATTTGGCTTATTTAAATTAGATTGTAGTAAGATTAAACATAGATTTATAGTAGATGATATAAAATTTATTAAAATGTACATGAGTGGAGATAAAAAAGCTGTTGCTCAAAACATAGCCAAGTAACTTAATAATAAATTTAA
The DNA here is from genome assembly GCF_900243075.1 of Clostridioides difficile. Taxonomy (GTDB): domain Bacteria; phylum Bacillota; class Clostridia; order Peptostreptococcales; family Peptostreptococcaceae; genus Clostridioides; species Clostridioides difficile_D. Next base: position 4,975 of record NZ_OEZH01000103.1, on the reverse strand, counting down.
TTAGAGTTTAAATACTGTAAATTAAAATTTTTTTCTTAAATATACAATTTTGAATATAAAAAAATATTAAAAGAATATAAAAATATGAGGGTTGCTAGAACACTATAAAATATAGATTTCTAGCAATTTTTTATTTGTTTAATGTTTTTTAGGTAATAGAAGTCTTATTCTGTATTTAATGAATTAATCAATTTATAATTAGAGATACTAAACTTTATAGATATTAATATAAACACCTTTAAACTGTGTATTTTCCAAAGCCTTTAAAATACTTGTATTTATTCTAAGTAAAAAAATAAAAAAATGTCAAAAAAACTCTTGTATTATATCCAGATTTTATATATAATTACCTATGTTGTTTAGAAATTTTAAACTCAATGTTTAGTAAACAAAATGTTTAGTAAAATAAAACAGAAACTAGGAGGTGCAACATGGATATAGGTGAAAAGATAAAAAGATTAAGAACAGAAAAGCAACTGACCCAGGAAGAGTTAGCTAATAGATGTGAATTGTCAAAGGGATTTATTTCTCAATTAGAAAATAACTTAACATCACCATCCATAGCTACCCTTATAGATATACTTGAAATACTAGGTACAAATTTAAGGGAATTTTTTAATGAAATAGATGACGAAAGAATTAGTTTTACAAAAGAAGACATGTTTGAAACTGAAGATGAAGATTTAAAATATAAATTAAAGTGGTTAATTCCAAATTCACAAAAAAATGAAATGGAGCCAATAATAATAACATTGTATCCAGGAGGACAGTATAAAGAAGAAAAGCCACATGAAGGCGAAGAATTTGGATATGTATTAGCAGGTTCAATATATGTTCATATAGGCGAAAAGAAAAATAAGGTAAAAAAAGGAGAAAGCTTTTACTTTAGACCAAAAGCAAATCACTATATATCGAACGAAGGTAAAACTACAGCAAAAGTGATTTGGGTTAGTACGCCACCATCATTTTAGAATAGAGGTGTTTAATAATTGGTAGAAAATATAATAGAATTAAGAGATATATCTAAACATTATGAGGAACTTACCGTTTTAGATAATTTTAATTTAGATATAAAGAAAAATGAGTTTTTAACTTTACTTGGACCAAGTGGATGTGGAAAAACTACTACATTAAAAATAATAGCAGGATTTGAGTATGCTGATGATGGTAAAGTTTTATTTGAAGGTAAAGAAATAAGCAATTTGCCACCATATGAAAGACAAGTAAACACAGTGTTTCAAAAATATGCTTTATTTCCACATATGGATGTATATGAAAATGTAGCTTTTGGACTAAAAATTAAAAAGACTCCAAAAGATGTAATAGATGCTAAAGTAAAAGAGGTTTTAAAACTTGTTGCACTAGAAGGTTTTGAAAGACGACAAGTTGAGTCATTAAGTGGAGGACAACAACAGAGAATTGCAATAGCAAGAGCTCTAGTTAATGAGCCAAAAGTACTGTTACTAGATGAGCCACTTGGAGCACTTGATTTAAAGTTAAGACAAGAAATGCAAATAGAATTAAAAAGAATTCAAAAAAAATTAGGAATAACATTTGTGTTTGTAACTCATGACCAAGAAGAGGCTCTTACTATGTCAGATACAATTGTTGTAATGTATAAGGGTAAAATTCAACAAATGGGAACACCTCAAGATATATACAATGAACCTAAAAACTCATTTGTAGCTAAATTTATAGGTGAAAGTAACATATTTGATGGAATTATGATAGAAGATTATAAGGTTAATTTCTGTAATAAAGATTTTGAATGTGTTGATAAAGGATTTGAAAAAAATGAAAATATAGAAGTGGTAATAAGACCAGAAGATATAAAAATGGTAAAGCCAGAAGAAGGAATGTTAAAGGGGAAAGTTACATCTACAGTATTTAAAGGAGTGCATTACGAGATAGAGTTGAATGAAAATGGAAGATTGTGGATACTTCATAATACTAAAAATGCTAAGGTTGGAACAGAACTAGGCATGGACATATATCCAGAAGACATCCATATAATGAGAAAAGAGACTAACTAAAATGAAGAAAAAATCTTTCTTAGCATATCCATATGTAGTTTGGAGTGCGATATTTGTAATAATTCCTTTAATACTAGTAGTATTTTTCAGTTTTACAAAAGAGTCAGGTGGAGGTTATGCATTTACACTTGAGAATTATAAAGAAGTAATCGACCCTATATATATTAAAGTCTTTGCTCGTTCTATTCTTTTAGCAGGAGGAGCGACATTGATATGCCTTGTAGTTGGTTATCCAGTAGCATATATAATTTCAAAAGCTCATGTAAGTAGAAGAGGTTCATTAATATTATTGTTTATTCTTCCTATGTGGATGAATTTTCTTTTAAGAACATATGCATGGGTTGCTATATTAGGAAAAAATGGACTTTTAAATATATTTTTAGGTTGGTTTGGAGTACAACCATTAGCAATTTTGTATACTAATTTTGCTATACTTTTAGGTATGGTATATAACTTTTTACCATTCATGGTTCTTCCAATATATACTGCACTATCAAAGATGGATAATGATTTGATAAATGCTGCTCATGACTTAGGAGCAAATAATATGACAGTATTTAGAAAAATTATATTTCCTTTGAGTTTGCCAGGTGTAATGTCTGGAATAACTATGGTATTTATGCCAGCAGTCACTACTTTTGCAATATCAAGACTGTTAGGTGGAGGTAAAATAATGCTAGTTGGAGATTTGATTGAACAACAATTTACAGTTGTTGGAGATTGGAACTTTGGCTCAGCAATATCGATATTTATGATGATAGTAATATTAATATCTATGTCCATAATGTCAAAATTTGGAGATGAGTCTGATAAAGAAGGCGGTGGGTTACTATTTTAAAATTAAAGAAAATAACTTCTAATATATATTTAGCCTTAGTATTCTTATTTTTATATGCACCCATATTTGCCTTGGTACTATTTTCTTTTAATGATTCAAAATCAATGGCAAGATGGAATGGATTTACATGGAAATGGTATGGGCAATTACTTCAAAATGAGAGTATAATGAGTGCTTTATATTATACTATAGTAATAGCTATATTAGCATCTGTAATATCTACAATAGTAGGAACTATAAGTGCTATAGGAATACATAAGATGAGAGGTAAGAGTAAGAAATTAATACTAAATGTAAACTATCTTCCTATTTTAAATACAGAGATAGTTACAGCAGTAGCTCTTATGAGTCTGTTTGTATTTGTAAAAATAGAATTTGGGTTTACAACAATGCTATTGGCACATATAATGTTTTGTTTGCCATATGTTATACTTTCAGTTTTGCCGAAAATGAAGCAATTACCTGATAATATAGAAGATGCTGCCATGGATTTAGGAGCAACACCTATATATGCTCTTAGAAAAGTAATTTTACCACAAATAAAGCCAGGAATAGTTTCTGGATTTTTAATTGCATTTACTATGTCAATAGATGACTTTATAATAAGTTTCTTTAATGCTGGAAATGGTGTAAGCAATCTTTCTATAGAAATCTATGGAATGGCTAGAAGAGGTATAAAACCTGAAATAAATGCATTATCAACAATAATGTTTGCAGTGGTTTTAGGCTTACTTTTACTGGCTAATAAAAAAGAATCTATAGTAAGGGGGACTAAATAATGATTAAGTTTAAAAAAGTAATATCCCTTGTAGCTGTAGGTATTATGACAGTTACTTTATTTATAGGATGTAATAAAGCAACTGATTCTACAAAAGTTCTAAATGTATATAATGTTGGAGATTATATAGATGAGTCTCTTATAGATAAGTTTGAAAAAGAAACAGGAATAGATGTTCAATATTCAACTTATGATACTAATGAAATGATGTATCAAAAGGTAAAAAGTGGTAGTACACACTACGATTTAGTATTTCCTTCAGATTATATGGTAGAGAAAATGAAAAATGAAGGGCTTTTGGAAAAATTAGATTTTAAAAACATACCTAATATGAAGTATTTAGATAAGAGTTTTTTAAATCCTGTATACGATAAAACTAATGAATATAGTGTTGCATATATGTGGGGAACTCTTGGAATATTGTACAACAAAAAAGAAGTTAAAGAGCCTATAGATAGCTGGAATATACTTTGGAATCCAAAGTATAAGGGAAATATGATGATGTTTGACTCTGTTAGAGATACTATAGGAATAACTCTTAAAAAATTAGGATATAGTATGAATAGTGTAAATCCAAAAGAAATAAATGAAGCAAAAAATCTTTTAATGAAACAAAAGGATTTAGTATTAGCTTATGTAAATGATGAAGGTAAAGATAGATTACTTGGTGGAGAAGTGGCAATGGGTATGCTATATTCAGGAGATGCAGTTACATTAATGGAGCAAAATCCTGACCTTGATTATGCTATACCTAAAGAAGGTACTAATAAATGGGTAGATGCTATGTGTGTGCCAACAACAGCACAAAATAAGAAAGAAGCTGAGTTGTTTATAAACTTTTTACTAGACCCAGAGAATGCAAAAGTAAATGCTGAGTACATTGGATATTCAACACCTAATACAGGAGCATTAAAATTATTAGACCCAGAAATAACTAAGAATCCTGTTGCATATCCATCTAAAGAAGTGCTTAATAAATGTGAAACTTTTGAAGATATTGGTGAAAATATAAAATTGTATGACAAGGCTTGGATAGAGTTAAAATCAAAATAGGGTCTTGTTGATTTAAGTAAATTTACTTAATAAAACTGTTCTTTTTTAGAAATTGACTTTCTAATTATTGAACAGTTTTATTTTTTGTTTAGGTTATATCTTTATTTTGAGTCTATTTTTATAACAATTTAAAGTCCAATAAGCTTAATTGATTACTATTTTTATAATAATAACCATAAAGAGGCTGTCTCAAAATTGGATATGTCCCTGTCAAGTAGACAGACTTAAAAAAGGCTATCTTTACGCGGAATGAGTTCGATATTCAATCGGACT
>NZ_OEZH01000104.1 GCF_900243075.1 Clostridioides difficile | reverse complement strand
AAACTTTATATAAAATAATTAAAAATATACCTATTAAGGTAAGTAAAAAAGAGCTCTCACAGAACAAATTTAATTTGCTCCTGCGACAGCCCCTTTTTTTATCTTTAATTAGGTTGAATAATTCCTCCATTTAGTTAATATAGTCATTAAATTGAAACTTGATAGAATTAGTTAAAAAATCATACTATTTTTCTAATAATTCTAAAATAGATTTTTCTATGAATGAGTAGATTAAAATATCATTTTTCTAAAAATTAGTATTGCTATATTTTTTCTTTATTTTAGTTATATTAATTTCTGTTTGATAACCATCAAATATCTCCAGGATAAAGTTAGACATATAATTTCTTAGTTTACGATTCATATCAAAAGTTTCATTTCTTTTATCAACTATGTTATTAAATTCATCAGCTGTTAATTGTAGTGTATATCTTATTTTTTTACTGTATCTATGTTAAGAATGCGTCTACTATTTTTTTCACTTTGAGAAGTATCAACTTTATCTACAAGTTCACTCATAGTTGTATTTAATTCTAGTCTTTTAGCTCTAATAAATTAACCTATTGAAGACATGGTACTATATAATTTACTTTACCTATTTATCTACATATCATAACCATTTTTAATATTAAAAGTTATATAATACTTTGAATATATTTTTTAAATCATATATTAAAAAAATGCAATTAGATAATCTATTTATTTAATGAAGAAAAAAATATAAATGTATGTTATTAAGTATACATTTTAAGTTAGATAACTTTAAGCAAATATATTTGTAATATACCTGATTACAAATATATTGAATTATATTGTATTTGTAATATAATATAAAATATAATGAAAACGATATACTTAGTTAGAGATAAAATAAGAGGATTATGGTAGATAAATATATATAATATATACCAGTAATGATAAAAATACTAAGGAGGAAAAATGACTTATATATTTAGTAGGAATAGCTTATCTGAATCAATGAATGGGGGATGCAAAAAGAATATTATTAATTCTATGAATGATGATTGGAACAAATATCCTGGTAATAAAAATAGCAAAGATTATATTATAAATAAGTTAGGGATAACAGAAGAAACTCCTAGGGATAAACCACCACTTGTAAGTTATCAAGAGGAAGGAAGACAAGCCGAAACATCAGGTATTAGAGAGTTGGCATATAGAAATAAAATTGTAACTAATATAGAAGATAAAAAAAACTTAAGTAAGTACAAAAAATTTCATAATGATATAATAAATGGACCACACTTATGCTTTGATAAGAACAATAGGGGAAGTATAAGCTATGAAAAGAAACAATTTGATAATAAACATTTTCTTGTAGATTTTAGTAAGGAAAGTATAGATAATGAAGAATTTAAGAGAGTTTTTGATAGTGATAAATATGATTATATTTATCAGTTGAAGTTCTTAGCTCCAGATAATTTTTACTATCCCTTAATTGAGAATAATTCAAAATTACAGAATTTAAGTAAATATGATATAAAATTTCAAGCATTTAAGCCAGATTTAATTAAGATAATAGATAAAAAAGAAAAAAAATATAAAGTATTTGATAAAGATTTAAATTGTGTAAATGCAAGTTCTAACAAAATTAAGTTGCAGATATGTGACATTAAAATGTCAGAATTTAGTAATAAATTCTATATGCAATTAGGACTATACATGATAGCATTAAATGCTTTTATTTTTGAGCATGGTTTAGATCAAGATTATGAAGTTATAGCAGAAGCTTTTGTATTACCAATATCCAATGAAGAAAATGATGATGAAGGAGAATGTAGAATAAAATCTCCAGATTATGAACTAAAAATATGGAGTTGTGAGTTTTTATATGTATATGATGCATTAAAAAATATATTTGAAAATGAAATTCCAGAAACTATAAATATAATAGAAACGTCTAATAAAAATGATTATCTTAATGTAAATATAACACCAATGTGCTCAACTTGTGATTATTATGGGGGACAAGGATCGTCAAACATAATAAGTGAAATAAATAAGCAAAAGGGTGTACCATCAGAATCAAAAGTAAGTTCTGATGAATTAAGTAATTTTTACAATAATCCAAAATATTATTATTGTAGATACAATACTTATAAAAGTGATGATATAAATAAATTATCATGTATATCAACTGGAGAGAAAAAGTTATTAAAAAAAGAAAACATAAATACTATAAGCAATTTAAGAACAGAAATCAATTCTAATACTACAAATATAATTGATAAAAATATAACTTTAAAATCCAACAAAGAAATATTAATTCAAAATTTAGAAGCAAGGTCAAATAATAATGATTATGTAAGGATAAACAATAGTAAAACTATGAATTTGCCAATGTGGTGTGACTTAACTATATATTTAGATACAATGTATGATTCTCAGGAGAGAACTTTATCATTATCTATGATGTATGAATTTAATGGCAAAGATAAAAATAATAATCGCATTATAGGTGAAAATAATTTTAGTGATCCATATATAGTTGTAATAGACAGCAATAAATTTACTAGAGATAGAGAAAGAATGGAGTTTATAGATTTTCTTATAGATATAAATAATATTTTAAGTAAGTATGAAAAATATAAAGATAAAAATGGTAATCCTGCTAAGTTTGCATTTATATATTGGGATGAAAAAAGAAAAGAACATATAAGACATTTATTTTTAAGTGTTTTTGAATATATGAGAATGGGTCATCCTTATATATATAAAATATACAAAACTATAGGAAACTTAGATGATGTAGCTATAAAAAAAAAGTATAAAGAAATAGATAAGTTAATAAATAGATTTGATAGCTTTTTTAAGTCTGATTCAAAGCCTGAAGATTATAGAAATATTGAGTATATACCTTTTTATAGTTTGAAAAATGCATTAAATGATTTAATAACCTTTAATGTAGATATTAATGTAACACTATATTCTGCATATATTAAATTAACAGGTAATAAAGCATTGCCAATATTCCACAAACCAGATTCAGATGATTTCAATGGTGGGGTATATTCTAAAATGTGGAAAAATACTTCAAATGCTCAAAAGCAACAATATGTTGGAAAGGTGAGAAAGGTATTAAAAGATAGATTAAACTGGTTAAGAGTTAGCTTATATAAGGTGAGAGAATTATATGTGAAGGACCTTAAAGCTGAAGCGCCAATTATACCAGAAATAGAAATAACAGAAAAGTTTAGTAACATGAAATTTGGGTTAGATTTATATTTATATAGCAAATTAGATATAGAATTATCTAGGGCAGAAAAAAATGTGATTCATGCTCTTAATGTAAACAAAAAAACAGTTTTAGGTAAATCGATGTTTTTACAACAAGAAAAAATAGGTACAGAAAAAGAGAGTATTTTAGATTTCAAGTTTGGAAGAGGGAATTATAGAGAATGCACTTTTAAAGTATATGAAATAAATAGTGATTCAGTAGATGCAAATTTCGATGAGACATCTTTTGCATCTATAATGTATCCAATAGATAAGATAGAGTATATATATAAAAAATTCACTAAAGATCCTACTAAAAATAACTCTTATTATATCTATTATAATGAGTGTAAAGATTTAAAAAATTATAGCAGAGAAATAAACTATAAAATGTGTAAAGGTTGCTTAGGAATAAAAATAAAATATCTAGATAGATTAAATAAAATCATTATTATAGAGTTATCTAATGATACTAGAGAAGTAATAGAATTTTTAGAAAATAATTATGGATTTGATTTTAGTAGAGATGTAATTATAGAAAGTACACATGTTGATTTTTGGTCAGGGAGATTAAAAAAGTGTTTGAAGAGGATAGAAAAAAATCAGTTTGCACTTGATATTTTAGAACAACATAACCCAGTAGCAATAAATAACTATACTGATATAGTTGTAAAAGAGGCAGTTAATAATAATTATAAAAAACAAAGTATACCTTTAGATCCATCCCAATTGGATGCTATTGTAAATATATTAAACCATAGATTAACACTTTTATGGGGACCTCCAGGAACAGGAAAGAGTCATACAATTGCACATTTGCTACTTGCATACTATTGGATAAATAAAATAGAGAAAGGCCCAATAAGGATACTTATTATGGGAAATTATGATGCAACTGATAATATACTAAAATCTTTTATGAAGTTAATAGATGAAAAAGATGTAGCTATTAGGAGATTAAAAAGCAAAGATAGACCAAATGTAAATTTAACTTACAACAATATAGATTATGAAGAATTTATTGTAACAAGTAAATTAAGTGAAGATTTAAAGAATAAAATAATAAAAATGAAGAATAGATTTCAAGTATTTACATGTACAAATTTGCAGATATCAGAAATGTTTATAGCAAGAAGCAAATGGATGTTTGATTTTATAATAATTGATGAAGCATCTCAAATGAGACTAGATCAATTTATTCCGTCCTTAATTAGGGTAGGAGCAAATACACAATTTTTAATAGCTGGAGATTACTTACAGCTATCACCTATTACAAGAGTAAAGTTAAAGAACCCAGAAAAAAACATTTATGGTTCAGTAATGACATATTATTTAAATGAATTTAATAATATTACAATTTCTGAATTAACACAAAACCGAAGATCTAATAAAGTAATAGTTGATTTTGGAAAAATCACATTTGGATACAATAACTATGTCTCAGATAAATCTGTTGAGTTAAGCAGGATAAGTTTCAAAGAAATATTAAATAATAGTAATTTATATGATAGAATATTAAATCCCGATGATCCATTTATAGTATTAAATTATGATGATTTAGATTATTCAGCACAAAAAAATGAATTTGAAGCAAATCAAATTATAAATATAGTAAAAAATATATACGATAAAAAATTATGTATGTATGATAACTCAAATACTGAGTATAACTTAATCAATTTATTTGAGGAAGGAATAGGTATAGTTGTTCCTCATAGAGCACAAAGAAGTAAAGTTAGGAAAGACTTATTAGATTATTTCAGCAATACTTTTGAATATAAAAGTTTATCTGTAGAAAATCAGGAGATAGTACAGAAGCAAATAGAGTCTTGTGTAGATACAGTTGAGAAATATCAAGGTCAACAAAGAGAAATTATGATTTGTAGCTATGTATTAGGAAATGAAGAGTATATAAGTATTGAAGAAGAATTTATATATAATCCTAATAGATTAAATGTTATGATATCTAGAGCCAGATTTAAAGTTATTGTATTAGCATCTAATCAATTAATAAATAATATTAGTAATGATTATGATATTACTAAGATACAACAGACCTTAAAGCAATTAACAACATATTGTCGAGATAGTGAGGTGATATCAGAAATTGATTGGAAAACAAGAAATGGAGTATTAAGGTATAAGAGTTTTAGTGAACTGAACCCTACTTAGTAGACAGTTTTTAATAAGATAGTTATTTTTAAGCAGCACGCTTATATTCTATAGGTGTGCTGCTATTTAATTTAGAT
>NZ_OEZH01000105.1 GCF_900243075.1 Clostridioides difficile | reverse complement strand
TAAACTTTATATAAAATAATTAAAAATATACCTATTAAGGTAAGTAAAAAAGAGCTCTCACAGAACAAATTTAATTTGCTAATGCGACAGCCCCATTTCTTTTGTTATGAATATTTAGTTATCAAACTCTATTTTCCAGTTGAAATAGCCAGTATCCGGGTTTTTATTATATTTTAATGTAGCATTAAATTTATTGCCATTTTTAGCAGTTAAAGATTTTACTTTTGTTTCACCTTTTTTTAAAATATTTTTGACCATTGTTTTGTTAACTTTCTTTTTATAAAGACTTAAATACTTATCATTTTTCCAAATAACAAATTTACATTCTTTATGATTTTTACAAGCAAAGCCTTTGTCAAATTCTAGTACATCACCTTGACAAATGGGGCATTTGCCAAGAGATTGATTTTCATCACCATTTTTAACTTCTTTTTTGTTATTAGAATCCTTTGATATAGCAACTTCTTTTTCAGTATTAGTTACATCTTTTTTCTGTTTTTTTTCTTTTGTTTTAGTAAATTTTTTAGTTTTTGAATCGAAAGTATATGCTTCCGTGTTTATATTTTTTGAAGCATCTTGTTTTATAATATTGACATTTTGATATATAAAACTAATGATATTAGTAAGATATTCTTTTCTTGTGTATTTTCCTTTTTGAATATCGCTCAAGCTTTTTTCAAGTTTCCCAGTATAATCTACATCAAATAAGTCTTTCACAGGAAAAATCTCAACTAAATTTTTTCCAAGGTCTGTTATAGAATAAGATTTCCCTTTTTTCTTTACATAGCCTACTTGACTTATCTTCTTTAACACATCGGCACGTGTGGCTGATGTTCCAATTGAATATCCAGACAGCACTGTTGTATCTTCTTCAGGAACATTTTTACCACAATTTTTCATTGCTTTTAAAAGAGTGTCCTCTGTATATGGTTTAGGTGGAGTAGTTTGCTTAGTTAATGGTTTTATTTCTAATACATCAACAATATCATCTTTATTTACAAGTGGGAGTAAATCGTTTTTTTCTTCCTTATTATATACCTCAAGATATCCTTTTGCTTTGAGTACTTTACCTTTTGTTAAGAAAGTACAATTATCTACTTCAGTCTTAATTTCTGTATTCTCATATTCAGCAGGAGGCATAAAGTTTGCTATAAATCTATCTTTTATAGCATCATAAACTAATTGTTCATCCTTAGATAAACTCTTTGGAATTATATAAGTTGGAATTATAGCACTATGGGAGTCTACTTTAGAAGAATCGAAGACCCTTTTAGTTTTAGAAAATTTAATTTTATTTTCATATTCAAGGCCAACCTTTAGCTTATCTAGAGTTTGAGAAGCTTTTGAAGCCAAACTTTCTTCTAGAAAGATAGAATCAGTTCTAGGGTAGGTTATATATCCACCCTTACCATTACCCTCATAAAGAGACTGACAGATATTTAAAACCTTATCAGATGTAAAATTGGAATACTTAGAAGTTATATATCCTTGAAGTGATGTCAAACTAAAAAGTTTTGGAGCATATTCTTTTGACATCGTAACTTTTTTATCTAGTATTTTACCAGTTTCAGATGTAATTGAAGCTATAATTTTATTTGCATCTTCAAGTGTATCAAATTTACTTTCTTTTCCCTTAATATATTTACCTTTATATTCACCAGTTTCAGCTTTAAAATGACCTTCTATTTCATAATAGGTTTTAGGAACAAAGTTTAGTATTTCCATATCTCTATCATAGACTAATTTAACTGTTGGAAGAATTACTCTACCTATATTTAGTAATTTTCCATTTCCATATTTCAATGTAGCAACAGAAGTAAAGTTTATTCCAATCAACCAATCAGTAATGAGTCTTGTATACCCAGCAGCTTGAAGATTTCTCATCTCACCTTCATCTTTTAAGTTTTTTATACCTCTTGCAATGTCTTCTGGTGTCCATTCATTTACCAAAATCCTTTTCACTGGTTTTTTATTTTTTGCAAGCAAAAATATTAAAAATGCTATAAGTTCTCCTTCTCGGTCATTATCAGTAGCATTTATTACATATTCTACATCTTTTCTATTCAAAAGTTTTTTTACAGTGTTGAATTGTTTGGTTTTAGAACTATCAATCTTAAATTTAAACTTATCTTCAGGAACAAATGGGAAATTGTTCATTTTCCAAGAGCCAGAATATTTATCTTTATCATAATCTTTCATATCATATAATGATACTAAGTGTCCAACTGCATAAGTAATTATATAATCATTTCCTTCAAAGTAACCATCTTGTCTGGTCTTTGCACCTAAAAATGATGCTATAGTTTTTGCAACAGATGGTTTCTCAGCGAGTACAAGTTTCATAAAAAATCCTCCTTTAAAACACTAATAATTATATTACCACAAAAAAATAAAAAACTTCAAGAGGTCGAAATTTAAGTTATAATATTTATAGAAAGTTGAAAGGAGATATAAAATGTACAATTTGAAAGTAAAAAAACTAAATGATGATGCTATAATACCTAATTTTGCTCACAAAGGTGATGCTGGTATGGATTTGTATTCTATAGAAGAGGTTATAATACCTTCTGGGGAGACTAAACTTATTAAAACTGGAATCTGTATAGAGCTTCCTGCTATGACAGAAGCACAGGTAAGACCTAGAAGTGGCCTTGCTTTAAAACATTCTATTACTGTATTAAATACACCAGGAACTATTGATGAAGGATATAGAGGAGAGCTTAAAATTATATTAATAAATCATGGCAAAAGTGATTTTAAGGTTGAAAAACATATGAAAATTGCTCAAATGATAGTAAAACCTATTTATGATATCAACATAGAAGAAGTTAAAGAGTTAAGTGACTCTGAAAGAGGAAAAGGTGGATTTGGTTCAACTGGATTTTAAAAAGTTACAAAAAAGTTAAAAAATATAGTCATCTTTTGAAAAGATAAAAGATGGCTATATTGCTAAATTACAGGCTGTTAATAATTAAAATTCATTTATGGTAATTTGTGGTAAATAAATATTACTATAGACAAATAGTTACAAATTTGTAATAATATTAATATAAAAGAAATAATTGATATTTTAGTATAGTGTCAATTATTTTTTTTATATTTAGAAATGAAATAAAGCTAGTAGAAAAGAGGAGATGAGTGGAAAGTTATGAATTTTAATCAAAAGAAAATAGCAGCCAGTATAATGGCAACTGCGATAATAATGCCTACCATGGGGAACTTAGCATATGCTAATGAGTCTGAAGTAGAAAGTGTAAGTATAGAAAGCAGAACAATAACAGGGAATGCAGTAAATTTTAGAAAAGGACCAGGTACAAACCATGAATCAATGGGGAAACTTTATAAAGGTGATAAAGTTGAGTATGTAGGAAAAGATGGTTCTTGGGTAAAAGTTAAATATAATGGAAACACAGGTTATGTGCATGGAAATTATGTAGGAATAAATAACCTTGGAAATAGTAATGAAAATAATGATGCTTCAGTTAAGTCAACAAAAGTTGTAACAGCAAAAGGATTAAATTTTAGAACAGGACCAAGCACAAGTAGTTCTAAAATATCTACACTAGGATACGGAACTGAAGTTGGATACATATCTGAGTCAAATGGATGGTCAAAAATAAGTTCTAATGGTAGAGTGGGTTATGTTTCAAGTAAATATTTAGGAACTAGTGTAAATGACTCTACAAATGAAAATGCTGGAAACAGTTCAAATGACCTTGTAAAGGGTACAAAGGTGGTAACAGCAAAGTCATTGAACCTTAGAACAGGACCAGGTACAAGTCATTCTAAAATAGCTACATTAAGCTATGGTACTGAGGTTGGAAGTATTTCTGAAAATGGAGGATGGACAAAAGTAAGTCATGGCAATCAAACAGGATATGTGTCAAGTCAATACCTTGCTGAAAAAGGTTCTGTTGATACTTCAATTCCATCTTATTCGACTAATTCTCCAAGTCAGGGAGCTGATAGTGTAATAAGTTTTGCAAAGACACTACTTGGAAAACCATATGTATGGGGAGCAGAAGGTCCAAGCAGTTTTGACTGTTCTGGATTCACACAATATGTTATGAAAAAATCTGCAGGAGTTAGTATTCCAAGAGTATCTAGAGACCAAAGTAAGTATGGAACATATGTAAATAGAGGAGACCTTAGAAGTGGAGATTTAGTATTCTTTGATACACAAGGTTCAAATAATGGTTCTGTAAGTCATGTTGGAATATACATAGGAAATGGAGATATGATACATGCATCTTCAGGTTCATCAAAAAAGGTAACAATATCTAATATAAATAGTAGTTACTATTCAAGCAGATATGTAAACGCAAGAAGAGTTTTATAATTATTTTTTATTACAAAACTTAATAAATAGATTTTTCTTTATTGCTTATAATATGAAAGCAGGTACAATATTGATAGTCTCATAGATTATAATCTATGTTACTATTTGATTGGTACCTGCTTTTTTTATTTATTTTCTCTGTTTCTAGAAAATAAGTTGTATTTATATTTTTTATAAATTTTAATACAAACAGTAAATTATAAATTATCAAATAATAGTAGTTTATACAAATAAAAATTTTAGAACATTTTTTGAGATTCTTCTAACTCGTAAGCGTCCATTAAAGCTTCACCAAATCTTTGATAGTGAATTATTTCTCTTTGACCTAAGAATTTTAGTACATCTATAACATCAACATCATCTGTTAGATTTATAAGCTGATAATAAGTTGCAAGTGCTTTTTGTTCAGCTGCCATATCTTCATGTAAATCGGTTACAGGATTTGACATAACTGCTATAGGTCTTACATCAAATGGAACACCATTTGAATCTGTTGGATAAATTCCGTATCCATTTTGTGCATAGTTTGAACCAAGACCTGCAGCCTTTAACTCTTCTGGGCTTGCATCAGAAGTCAACTGATAAACCATAGTACATATAAGCTCAACGTGAGCTAACTCTTCTGTACCGATGTCTGTTAAAAGTGCACGCATATTACCAGTAGGCATTGTATATCTTTGGCTTAAATATCTCAAAGATGCAGCAAGCTCTCCATTTGGTCCACCAAATTGAGTTATAAGAAATTTAGCCATTCTAGGGTCGCAAGTTTTTATATTAACTGGGTGTTGTATAGTTTTCTGATATATCCACATGAATTTTCAATCCTCCAATACTTGATGTCTAATAATTAAATTCTCTGTCCCAAGGCCAAGGTTGGTCAGCCCATTGCCAAGGGCATCTACTTGGAGCATACCCAAAGTTAGTCAAAGGACCGTATTTATTTTCGTAAGCATATCTAGCTTGCGCAAATTGGTTACATAATGAATTGTAAGTGTTGATAGCGTTTTTATCATCAGGGTGATTGTCTAAATATAAGTTCATATCAACACATGCAAAAGATGTTTCCTGAACTTTTCTCATAAGTTCAGCTCTAGATGAATCTTTCATTATCTTCTACCTCCTCTATATTTTTTTGGCTTAGCATATAATTCTTTGTTGTACATTTCAGATTCTAATAAGTTTAGTTCTGGGAATATAGTTCCAAATTTTAATGCATCAGAAAGGCAGTACATTTCTGTGAAAATTTGATTATTAATGTATGGTCTAGCCAAAGATGGACCACAATTTTTTTTGATATCTCTAGTCTTATTTTCCAAGATGAAAACCTCCTTGTTGTAAATAGATAGGTAACTCTATCTAGTGTATAATATTCAATCATTTAAAAATCGTTACTCATAATAAAATATTAAATGAGAAAAATAAAAAAGATAATAAAAGAAAGAGGTTATTTATGTTATTATAAGTTTATGTGTTATTGTAAACTATAAATTATTTATTAAAATTAAAGTAAAAATTATAGTATTTTATGGATGAAGGTAGACTTTTTTGTAAAATATTATTAACATAAATATACGAGGTGATTAGATGAGTGAGCTATCAGGAAAAGGCTGTGAAATTATAGTTCCTTTTGAGGAAAGGCTTCCAGTAAGAGATATAGAAAAAAGTATAATAAAAAAATATAGAAAAAATTTATGGTCCAAGTTTATGAAGGCAATAAGAGATTATAAATTAGTTGAAGAAGGGGATAAGATAGCTGTAGCCATTTCTGGTGGAAAAGACAGTATTCTTATGGCTAAAATGTTTCAAGAGTTAAAAAAGCATGGACAAGTTAATTTTGATGTTGAATTTATTGCTATGGACCCTGGATACCATGCAAATATAAGACAATTACTTATAGATAATTGTGAATATCTAAATATACCAATACACTTATTTGATTCAAGAATATTTGAAATAGCAGATGAAATAGCAAAAGATTATCCATGTTATATGTGTGCAAGAATGAGGAGAGGAGCATTATATTCAAAGGCAGAAGAATTAGGATGTAATAAACTTGCATTAGGTCATCATTATGATGATGTAATAGAAACAACAATGCTTAATTTATTATGTGCTGGTAATTTTAAAACAATGCTTCCGAAACTTAATTCCACTAATTTTGAAGGTATAAAAATCATAAGACCACTTTATTATATAAGAGAAGAACATATTATAAGATTTATTCAAAATAGTGGGATATGGCCATTAAATTGTGCATGTATGGTTGCTGCTAAAAAAACAGGTAATAAGAGATATGAGATAAAAGACTTAATAAAGAGTCTAGAACCAAACTTTAAAAATGTAGAAAAGTCTATATTTAAGGCGGCAGAAAATGTAAATCTTGATTCAGTACTTGGCTGGCAAAAGGATGGAGAAAAACATTCTTTCTTAGAAGAATTTGAATAAAAATAATTGAAAAGAATCACTATAAACAATTGGAAAGGGTGTTTATATTGAAAAGAGTATATATAGATTTTGAAATGAATATGCCAAATTCTAAATCAAAGAGAGCAGTATTAAATTCTGATATAATTGCAATTGGAGCAGTTATGTATGATGAGAAAACAAAAAATATTGATAAATTTAAATCTTTAATAAGACCAGTAAGTAATGAAGAGTTGTATCCTCATATACAGGAATTAACACATATATCTTCAGACGAATTGAAGAATGCACCAAGTTATGAAGAGGTCATGAGAAAGTTTAAAAAATGGCTTGGCGTATTTTCTGAAATTGAAGGAATATATACTTTTGGTAATTTAGATTTGACATGTTTCAATAACACAGATATGAGAAATTCTAAGAAAAATAACCATCCAAGATTTGTAAATAATATTAGAGATTTATTTGTAGACATAAAAGAAAAATATATAAATTGTGGTATGAGATGTATGAACTACATATCATTAAAAAATTTACTTGAATTTGCTAACTTAGAGTTTAGTGGAGATGCTCATGACCCATTAAATGATGCATATAATTTATTTATTTTGGATGAGGCAATCACAAATAATAGAGATATACAAAATCTTTTGATAATACGAGATATAATAAGACCACCATTCAACGATATAAATTGTGATTTAGATAATTGTTTCGATAAATTTAAGGAGTCACTGTATAAAAAAGAAGGAAATTATAATATTATGGATTTTTCGATTGAGATAATAAAAACTGTGAGAATGTACTTATCAACAATCATAGATATAAATATACAGAATTTAGAGGTTATGAAGGATATAAGTAAAAAATTGGATACTATAGATAAATTGAAAGATATAAAAGAAGGTTATTTTTATTTATTAGAAGATGTGTATTTTGACATGAAAGATATACTAGAAGATTTAATGCTTTATAGAGTACATGAAGACGAGTATAAGTATGAGATAGAAAATATAATAAAAATGTTTGATGAAGACTTATATAATGAAAAAATATATATAAATAAAGATGATGACTTAAATGTTGTTAATAAAGTATAGGAAATTATAGATAATAGAGCAAAACTTGATGGTTATAGCAATTTTTTATGAGATTAAAACTAAATTAGTATAAAAATATGTAAAATAATAAAAAATGGGAGCGTCTCAAAATGAACCTTTTAGCTCATGAGGCACTCTTTTTTCTATGAAATCAAATATATTTTCATTATTTCAACAATGAAAAAGATGCTTATCTCTGTTTTGAGAAGCCACATTTTTATCGTATATCGTTTTAAGCCTAAGAAATATATTATATGTTTCATATTTAATATATTTTATGGTTATAAAATGTAAAAAATACGTCTTGTGAAAGTAATCAATTTGTTGTATTATAATTTACAAAATCTGTATTATAAGAGTACATATATTCAAATTTTTAACGATTAGTTTATATATTAAAAAGATGAAGGGAAGGATGAAGGCATGAGTTTTAAAGAAATAAAAATTGAGGAATTACAGTTTAATCCATTTACTAAGATTGGAAAAGAATGGTTGCTTATAACAGCTGGTGATTCAGAAAAGTTTAACACAATGACTGCTAGCTGGGGTGGTGTTGGAGTATATTGGGGTAAAAATGTCGTTACAACTTACATAAGACCACAGAGATATACAAAAGAATTTGTAGATAATAATGATACCTTTACAATTGCATTCTTTGATGAAACGTACAGAGAAGCTTTAAATATTTGTGGTACTGTTTCTGGCAGAGATATAAATAAAATAGAAAAAGCAGGACTTACACCATATTTTGTGGATGATACAGTAGCTTTTGAAGAAGCTAATATGATTATGGTGTGTAAAAAGTTATATCATGGTAGTATGCCACCAGAAAACTTTGACGCTAAAGAAAATGATAAAAAATGGTATCCAGAGAAGGATTATCACACTATGTACATTTCAGAAATTATAAAAGTTCTTGTAAAAGGATAACTATAATAAAATTTATCTGAAAAGAAATTATTATAAGTAAAAGATGGTGCTTTTTTATCTGATATCTAAGTAGATGCTAATAACTAAATAAATATTAATTTTAAATAAATACTATTATAAAAAAGATGAACTATATTTACTAGAGTTCATCTTTTTATTTATGTAAGGCACTTACATAAGTAGAGATTTATTTGAGTATAAGTATTTATTTGAAATATTTGAGTATACTTTATAAATATTTTTATGTTAACTAGAAACACGTAATTTGTTACATTTATATTTGATTTATTTTAATATAAATAATTTCAAGATTAATTTTATTCAATATAGTTATTATAAAAGTATAAATAACATTCAATAAAAATATATATTGTATTAGGTATTTTAAATAAATTTTTTAAAGGGTGATTTTTTATGGAAAATATAACTAGTTATTTTACAACAATACTATGTGTATTTATATGTTTATCATCTGTATTTATATTTACTCAACTAGCTAGAGTATTTATTAACAAGAAGAAGGTTAATCAAAAATTTAAATCAAGAAAAGGATTTAGGTATGATAGAGATTTTATTGAAGCTAGAAGAGAAGAAATACATATAAAGGAGAACAATAGCAATAAGAAATTAAAGGAAGAAAAAGTATTTAAATATGATAATGGCGATTTATATAAAGGTGAGTTTGTTGATGGGAAGAAAAATGGATTTGGGATATATATTTTTTCAAGTAAGGAAAAGTATGAAGGTTTGTGGAAAGATGATAAGATGCATGGAATAGGAAAATATACTTATAGAGATGGTTCAATATATACAGGTGAATTTAAATACGGATTAAAAAATGGTTTGGGGAAATTAACATATCCCAATAATGATATTTATAAGGGTTATTTTTTAGATAATAAGAAAAATGGTAAGGGGGTATTCTATAAAAATGATGGAAATAAACAGGCAGGAATATGGGAAGATGATGAACAGTTTAAAAGTTTAGATTTTAAAGATTTAAATAATAGTGAAATAAATAAGATTTATCAAAATAGATTAAATAAGAATAAATTAAAAGTTTAGTTATTCTAATAAAAAAATCTTTATTTATGATGGAATATAGGATATATCTATGTTGTAATTTGTAAAATCTTATTATATCATATAAAATTAAGTATTGATTAGTCTATTACATAAATATAGAATATAAATATATCCATTTAATAATAAGGAGAAGAGATATGAAAGAGTATGTAGTTGTGGATTTAGAAACTACAGGATTAGATCCATATAAAGGTTGTGAAATAATAGAAATAGGAATAACAGAAATAAAAAATGAACAAATTGTAAAAAACTATTCAAGGTTGATAAAACCTAAGGGGATAATTTCTTCATTTATAACAGAATTGACACATATAAGTAATGAAATGGTAGAAAATGAAGAACCTCTAGAATTAGTTTTACCTAGATTTAGAAAATACATAGGTGATAGAACTATAATTGCACACAATGCGAAATTTGATTTGAAATTTTTAAATTACTATCTTAGAATGTTAGATTTAGAACCAATAAACAATTATATATGTACAGTAGAATTATTAAAAAAATGTAAAAGTTATAAAGGAAAAAATAAGAAACTTGAAACAGCTTGTGCTTACTACAATATAGATAATATAAATGCTCATAGAGCTGATAGCGATACTTTAGCAACTGCAAAACTATTTTTGAAAATAAAAGATGAATATTAATCATAAATATAGAGAAAATTAGTGAAAATATCCTTTATAAAATTGACCCTTAAACTTACAATTTTGTTCTTTGATTTATTTTGTAGAACAATGTATAATGTACCTTATATGAAGAAGGGAGACTAAAATGGGTTATTACAATGATGATGATAATAATAAAATAAGACGTAAAAAAGTCAGTAACAGTAAAGATAGTAATAAAAAATCTAAACATTCTTATACTTCGACAAAAAATAAAAATTCTAAGACAAGTTCTAGTAAAAGAATGAGTGAAAAAGTAGATTCACAGAATCTTATAAAAAGAGAAAGAGATAGTTTTACAAGAGATAATGTAAGACCTTTAAATACAGATTATAATCAAAGAGAAAGAAGAAGAGTTGAGTACAAGCAAAGAGAGAAAAAGTTAAAAAGTAAAAAAAGAAAAAAACAAAAAAGAATTAAAATAGTTAGGGCATTGTTATCTATTATGCTAGTTGCAATGATTATATTTTCAGTGGCAGGTGCAATATTTACAGTTTCAGCTATAAAAGGGTCGCCTGAAGTTACTAAAAAATTAATTAGGTCTAAATATATAAGTAGTGAGGTTGTCAGTATAAAGCAAATGCCAGATGATTTAAAACATGCAATAATTTCTATAGAAGATGAGAGATTTTATAAGCATAAAGGAGTGGATGTTATTTCTTTAGTTAGGTCAGTATTAAATAATGTATTTACAAATACAACACAAGGTGGGAGTACTATAGACATGCAAGTTTCAAAAAATCTGCTTACTAGTGATGATAAAACTATGAAACGAAAAATAAGGGATATGTATAATGCTAAGCAGATGAATAAGATTATGACTAAGGACGAAATTCTTGAAGCTTATTTAAATAATATGTATCTAGGCAAAGATGCATATGGAGCTGCAAAGGGAGCTGAAGTCTACTTTGGTAAAAAAGTTAGCGAATTAAATCTAGCTGAATGTGCTATGTTAGCTGGTATGACAAATAATCCTGCAAGGTATATTGACCATGGGGAAGCTAAGAAGAGACAAGTGATTGTATTGTATAAGATGCATGAGCTTGGCTATATAACTGATAAGGAGTATAGAATAGCTAAAGCTGATGACACTCCATTTAAATCAGAAATTGATTAAATTTGTAAATAATATAGTGTTTTCAATACTTTGAATAACTAGAAAGATAATAAAATAAGTGATTTGCCATCCATTTGCCACTGTAATTACAATCCGGTGGCAAATTACTTTATAATTCCTTCAAAAATATTCATTGTTTCATTTTTCATTTTATTAGTTACATGAGAATAAGTGTCCATAGTAGTAGAAATTTTATTATGACCAAGTTTTTTTTGTATATCTCTAACTGAAGAATTAATCTTAAGTGTTGTTAGTTCAAAAACACCATTTCCTTTATCAATAAGAGTATGTCTAACTCTTATTATTTTGTTTTTAAAATCTATATCTTCCTAACGAATCCCTAAAACTTTTCCTGCTTTCATAACAGTACTAAAATCGATATTTAAAACTATATTCATTTGACACACTCCCCATAGCTAGAGCAAGGGGATTTTTGGTGGCTAACGACTTAATACTATCTAAACGATAGAATCATAGGTGGTTACAAAGCCAAGCTACTTGGGCAGTGTCTTCGCCACTACTACCTTATATTAATGCTTTCAAATGTGAACCAGATGCTATGAATATTGCTTCAGTAGCTGTTAGAGATAAATCACCTATAGTATTAACTGATGGGAAAAGTGTGCCATTTAATACTACTAGAATAGAAAGTTATGTAATAGGTGTGACTTCATCAATGAGTGGTAGTTTAGTAAAGGTGAGCAAAATAGCATTTACAAAGTAGCGATTGTAGGCAAAAAGATAGAAATTCTATAAGTTAATATAAATACTTTATAATTCGTCAAATGTTAAATTTTTTAACATAATACTATTTAAATGTAGATAAAACTAAAAAGGGTTTTCTAGAAAACAAAATCTATCTAATTATACTTACTAATACCATCACTTGGTGCAAATAGGTTCTACTACATTTTTTCCGTACTCTAATATAAAATCATCTAGCTGTGTATCTATAAAATCACAATAATCATATGAACTACCAATATAAGCAGTCAACATATGTGTACATCTATCTATTTTATCTCTAAACATATATATTATTATCCCCCTAAAAACTTTCATAAAAACAAAAAGAACAATATCTTTTTGGCAACTGGCTGACATAACTCATAAGATATTTTATAAGCGTTAGTCCCTATAGCTTTGCGTCACTAAATTTCTCTAGTTTTGCCGATTTAGTTTTATTCTACAACTAAAATAATACAATAGAATTAGTTATTATTCAACATATTTGTTTGAAAATTGAATAAACTTATAGCTATGAAGATTATTTTACACTTAAAAAAGCAGATTAAATACATAGAATATATGGCAAGAAAAATTATTAAGAGTAGAATTAATAGTAATGGATAATGAAGAATATTATGCTTTTAAGAAAAAGGTATTAAAATCTAGTAAAAGTAGAAAAATAATGTGTTCTTTTACTATTACACATAAATCTATAAGTAAAGAAAAGTTAGATTCACTAGAAGAGTATTACAAAAACTTAAAAGAATAAATTGTAAAAATTGGATGGAAGTATTTACCTTAATTATTTTGTTTAGAAAACTTTATTGAGATAGAATTTACTTTATAAACATACACATATATATAGTAAATTTAAATCAGAAATTAATTAAATTTGTAAAGTATATAGTGTTTTCAGATGTTTAAATAACTTGAAATTCAACAAAATAGGTGATTTTCACCTAGTTTATTCTATAATTGTTGTAATTTGGTTGCAAATTATTTTAATGTACAAATTAGAGAATAGAGTATTGTTTTAAATACTATATTATGCTAAAATTTATTTGTGTTTTATAAATTAAAAAACATATAGTTTAGTTTTCTAGGGTTCCGCATTTTATAATGGTCAGGTCCAAGAGAAAACGCACAATTATTGTGTACACGGAAGGATAAAAGCCTGGGAGATATTTAATAATATTTCTTTAGGCTTTTTTATTTTTACATACTTTAAATTTGAGGAGGTTTTCTAATGAAAAGATTTGTTATTGAGGATGAGTTTTGGAGTCTATTTCCTAGTGCAAAGATTGGAGTTGTTATTTGTCATGATATAGACAACTCTATAAAAAATGAAGAATATAAGAAAATAATTTTACAGTCAGAAAAAGAAGCATTAAAATACTTGGATGATTCAGAATTTAGCAATAACCAAGTAATCAAAGTATGGAGAGAAGCATTTAAAAAGTTTAAAACGAAAAAAGGAGCAAGGTCTTCTATTGAGGCACTATTAAAAAGAGTTCATAATGGAAATAATATAGGAACTATTAATCCTTTAGTAGATATCTACAATTCTATCTCACTAAAATATGCATTACCTTGTGGAGGAGAAGATATAGATAAATTTATAGGAGATATTAGGCTAACTAGAGCAATTGGTAATGAGGAATTTATTCCATTAGGGACAGATGAAAATTCATCTCCATATGAAGGGGAAATAATTTATAAAGATGATGGTGGAGCAATTTGTAGATGCTGGAATTGGCGTGAAGCAGTGAGAACGATGCTTACTGAAAATACAAACAATGCATTTTTATGCATTGAATTAGTAGATGAAAGTAGATTTAAAGAATTTGAAAATGCTTTAAATGAATTAGCTAAAACAGTTCAAGACAAATTAGGTGGAAAATGTAAAATTTCAATTTTAGATGTTGACAATAAAAAAGTATCAATAGATTAATTTGGAGATGATATAGTGATGAGTTATTTTAGTTATAAAGATATTTATATTGAGGATGCGAAAAAAATACTAGAAGTAAATATACTTCCTGAAAAGTACTGTAATTTTGATTGTATATTTTGTCCTATTGGAAGGTCATATAATAAAGTAGATATATATCAATCATTTGGCAAGATAGATGATTCATTGAGAGAATTAGAAAGTATGATAGAAAAGAATAAAGCAGAATTAGTTTTTATTAATTCAAAAGGAGAAGCTTTATTGAATGATAAAATTTGTGAGGTTATTAAGTTAATAAAACGAAAAAAAGTGCCTGTACGTTTACTTTCTAATGGATATTTATTGGGCAAAGATGAATATATAAAGGTAGCCAATATGTGTGATGAGGTTGTTGGAGAGATAAAAGCAATATCAGAAGAAGATTTTCAAAAAATTCAAAGACCAATTGTGGGATATACTTTAGAAAAATATATTTCAAATATGATTTTATTTAATAGACAATATAGAGGAAAATTTATTTTAGAGATAACGATTATCAAGGGATATAATGATGATGAGGATTCTATTGATGAGATAAAAAGTATTGTTGATAAATTATCTCCGGATAAGGTGATTGTTGAAAGAATAAATGATGAAAAATTTAAGAAAAAACTTGATATATCTGACGAAAGATTTGAAGAAATTTCAAAAGAATTGTGTAATATTAAAAGTATTCCAAATCAAGAAACAAATTAAGTAGTGATATAGCTAATTATTAATATTATAAAATTTTATGTTTACATTATAGGGAATAAAAGAAAGTTATAAGTTTAAAATACTTTATAAATTATTAGATTTTATAAATATAAAATAAAAACTTAGAATATAATAAAAACCTTTAAAATAAAAAAATTATTTTAAGGGTTTTTTATTATGCTCTTTTAAATTTTGCATAATTAACAATAAAAATGTATTGTTAATTATAATATTTTTATTGAAAAACGATATTAAATAATGTATCATACTATATATAATATTTTAAAGGGGATGGTATGATGTCTAATAAACTTATAAAAAATTTATTAAGTGGTATATTACAACTTTTATTTTTTCTTTTGGGACTAGTAATTATTGTAGGAGGATTTAAAAGTTTTATATATCTTTGTTTTAGTGGAGAAGCAACTCTACAAGGCACTATTTGTGGCATATTAATATTTATTTTAGGTGTATCATATTTTATCATTATAAAATTATTGATAGAAGTGTTAAGTAGTTCTGAATATAGCTTATTTGTAAAAGAGAATGTAAAAAGATTTAGGATTATTGGTTATCTTTTACTTTTAAATTCTACAATTGAGTTTATTTCAACTTTTGGTACTACTGGAAAAGGTATGAGATTCTTAGATTTAGGATTTGGATTTTATTTTACAGTACCAGTATTTGTATATTTTATATCTTCTCTTATGAGCTTTGTAATTGCAGATGGATTTGTAAAGGCAATAAAGATAAAAGAGGATAATGATTTAACTATTTAGGAGATGTACCATGTCAATTATAGTTAATTTAGATGTAATGATGGTTAAAAAAATATCCCTTAAAGATTTAGCAGAAGAAATAAAAATTGTAAATGTTTGTTTATCAATTTAAAAAACTAGGGGAGCTATTAGATTTTCAACATTAAGTAAGGGTTATAATTAATTTAGATATATTTGTAAATAATCAATATGAAATAGATATTTTAATAACATAAAGGTACAATTAGGAGATTATTAAAATTTATTATATATTGCTCTAGTTTATTTTAAAAAAAAGTATTATAATATCCCTTGTGTGAAAATATGGGAATTTTTATTAAACAGTTTCAATGTGAAAATAATATTCTACACTATTATAATTAAATATATAAAATGAAACGTTTAAGCAATTATGTTTCAAAATCTAACTTTTAATATTTTAAAAAAATTAGAAAGTTAACAAAAAATGCAAAAATTCACATTTTTTTCATAAATTGTTTGACTAAAAAATTCACATGTTGTAGAATTATGTTAGCAGGAGTTTTGAGGGAGGTGTAAATGATGATAAAAAAAATACCACAAGCAGAACTAAAAGTAATGAAATTCATTTGGAGAGTAGATGCTACAGTGACATCAAAGGATGTTATTGAAGCTATGGAACAAAAATATGGCTGGAAACAAACTACGACACTGACACTTTTATCAAGGCTAGTAAAAAGAGGATTCTTAGATGCTCAAAAAATAGACAGATATACACATTACACAATAGTGGTAAAACACAAAGAATATTTAAGTTTTGAGACAAAGGATTTCCTAAGTAATATACATGATGACTCTTTGCGAAGCTTAATTTCAGCATTACATGAGGATGAAAATATAGGTAAAGACACGCTAGATTTTTTAGAAAGTTATTTTGAAAATTTAAAGGATGAATAATTGTATGATATATGTCTTTGAAAATCTTATACAGACAACTATTATATGTAGTCTTGGTATTTGTCTATTATTATTTTTGAAAAGATATTTATTTAAGAATTTTAGCAAAAGATTCAATTATTATATTTGGTTGATAATAGTCTTTAGGATGTTACTTTTTCTATTTAATTATACTGTAACGTATGAAATAAAAAAGTCTAAAAGAGATAGAGTAGGAAATAATATTACACAAATTGATATTCCTACAGATAATAATCTTATGCTGTATGTAGCGTATTTATGGTTATTTGTAACTATAGTCATTGCAGTTTATACATTTATAAAGTATACGAGATTTAAAAATCTTGTTGTTGATGTATCTTATGATATTGACGATAATGATGTAAATTGTATTTATAAAAATTTATTAGAAGAATTAAACATAAAAAAGAAAATTGAGTTAAGAGGTTCTGATGAACTTATAAGTCCAGCAGGTATGGGATTATTTAAGTCATACATATTTTTACCAGATTATCCTTATAGTAAGGATGAGCTGACTTGGATTTTAAAACATGAATTAATGCATTTTAGAAACAAAGATATTTTAATAAAGTTTTTAGTGTTGTCTGTGAAAATAATATATTGGTTTAATCCACTAGTTTATATAATGAGTAATAGAGTAAATCTAGATTGTGAATTATGTTGTGATGAAAGTGTTATTTACAATTGTTCATTTAATGACAAAAAAGAATATGCATTGACACTTATTAAGTCAATTAAACTAAGTAAAGAATCCAGTAGAGGTATTTTATTAACAGATTTTAATAGAACAAATTTAGAAAAAAGACTTGAGAGTATTATTAATAAAAAGTTTAAAAATGGTGCTTTTGTAGTTATAATCTTGTGTTTACTATCTTCAATAACATATTTAAAATTTGATATATTTATTTCAAAACCAGTGATTTATTCGTTACCAAAACCAAGTGTGCTTAATGATGAATATATTTACAACACTGATGTCCAAGTTGAAAAATGATTTTAAATTGTATTAAAAAATGCAATAATTTAAATGAAAGAAAATATTTTAGGAGGATTTTATGTTAAAAAAATTTAAAAAAGTACTATCAATAGCTTGCTGTTTATTCATATTAGGAGGGAGTGTATCTTTTGCAGACTTAGAAAATCATAATGAAATAAATGATAAATCTGTTGAGAGCCCAATTTATGAATTTGATATTCAAGGTTATACATTTACATATGAAAATGCACCACAAAGAATTAAAGATGAATATGACAAAACATGTAGAGAATTAAATATAACACCTTCTCCATCTACTGAAATATTTATTCCAGTAGACGAAATCTCTAAATATACAGATACTGTTCCTCTTTTTGAAATGGATAAATTCAATGTTAAATATTTTGGAACGCGCTTTGAGGTTACTGGTGCAAAAACATATACAGTTGGAGTTAGTACATATGTGGGATACGGACATGTAACAAGTGGAAATCCAGTACATTTAGCACAGCTTTTACTAAAAAAATCAGGATATTCTATAGCAATAGACAGTTTGTTTGGTAGTTCTACATATAGCAAAGTTAGAAGCTTTCAAAGTAAATATGGATTAAGTGTTGATGGTGTGGTTGGATTAGGTACATGGAATAAGTTGGCACAAGTTACTAATGCTTAAATAATTTATGATAAAGTTAAAAAGAAACATGAGAGTCTGAAAATATTCATGCATATTCTTTTAATGAAATTTTATTTTTAAAATGATAATTAAATATTTATTAATATAAGGCTATGCCTACAAAAATCATAGCCTTATTTTTATATTTTTCCAAAATTTATTAAATCTTTAAGAAAATCCAACTAGTCCATATACAGAAGTTATTAATGTATCTTTATCTTCTTTATTTCTAATATCTGCAATTACTTTTAGCCAATTCTTTGAACTTTTATTTTCTCTAATTAATATTATTAAGATGTCCTTTATATCCTATAAGTTGATACCAATAGCTATATACTGATTCATTTATTATTATACCTTCGCTTCTAAATTTACAATATACTTAATTCATAAATACAATTGGATAAATAATATCAAATGGTCTATTTTAACATTCATGAGTGAAAGGTATAACTCTATCAGCAATTTTAGCAATTAGTGAATGGAGATATATCAATTCCGTAAATACTTTTAAGGTAACTTGATATATTTTGGATAGATATATCTTTTGAGTATAGTCCAATTATTTGGTTCTCTATACTTGACATATCATTGTCATAGTTTCTAATTATATTTAGTTTAAAATCTTCATTTCGAACTCTTGGAATATTTAAAGTAATTTCTCTAAACTCTGCTTCCAACATCTTATGAATTGTGCTTGTGAATAAATATTTTAACCTGTATTATATATTTGTATCTTCTTTAATATGAGTCTGGAAATATTTATGTGTATTCTTTAAATAAAAATTTATTTTTTAAGTGATAATTAAACTTTTATTGGTAAGGCTATGGATTTAAAAATCATA
>NZ_OEZH01000106.1:72716-96607 GCF_900243075.1 Clostridioides difficile | reverse complement strand
GATTATATTTATTTTTATAATAATGAAAGAATACAATTAAAAAACGGAATGAGTCCGATTGAATATCGAACTCATTCCAAGTAAAGATAGCCTTTTTTAAGTCTGTCTACTTGACAGGGACATATCCAATTTTGAGACAGCCTCTTTCAAACGAATTCTATATTAAATTTATACTAATAATTATTTATCTTTTCCATACATTTTAGCTAATTGGTCTTGTATCTCTTTACTTTCTAAATACTCATCAAAGTCCATTTTTCTATCCATTAGTCCATTTGGAGTTATCTCTATAATTCTATTTGCTATGGTAGATATAAACTCATGGTCATGAGAAGTAAATAAAAGCACTCCTGGGAACTTTTCAAGTCCTTTATTTACAGAAGTTATACTTTCTAGGTCTAGATGGTTAGTAGGGTCATCCAATACAAGTACGTTAGCATTTGAAAGCATTAGCTTACTAAGCATACATCTAACCTTTTCTCCTCCAGATATAACTTGAGCTTCTTTTAAAGCTTCTTCACCAGAGAATAACATTCTACCTAAAAACCCTCTTATAAAACTCTCACTTTTTTCTTCAGAAAACTGTCTAAGCCAGTCAACTAAAGAATATTCTACTCCATCAAAAAACTTATTATGATTCTTTGGAAGATAATCTTGAGAAGTAGTTACTCCCCATTTATACTCTCCACTATCTGGTTCAAGTTCTCCCATAACTATGTTAAAAAGTGCAGTAGTAGCTATTTCATCACCCATAAATACTACTTTATCATCCCTATCCAATCTAAAGGATACATTATCAAGAACTTTAACTCCATCTATAGTTTTAGTTAAGTTGTGTACTTCTAAAACTTCATTACCAATTTCTCTAGCAGGCGTAAATCCTACATATGGATATCTTCTTCTTGATGGTTGTATGTCTTCAACTTCTAATTTTTCCAATTGTTTCTTTCTTGATGTAGCTTGCTTAGCCTTTGAGGCATTAGAACTAAATCTAGCTATAAATTCCTTTAATTGAGCTATTTTTTCTTCAGTCTTTTTATTTTGGTCCTTAGCAAGTTGTAATGCCAATTGACTTGATTCATACCAGAAATCATAGTTTCCAACATACATTTGTATTTTACCAAAGTCTACATCAACTATATTAGTACATATTTGATTTAAGAAATGTCTATCATGTGATACTATTATAACTATAGACTCTTCCAAATCCATTATAAAATTATTTAACCAGTTTATTGATTTAAAATCCAAGTGGTTTGTAGGCTCGTCCATTAATAGTATCTCTGGCTTACCAAAAAGTGATTGTGCTAACAATACCTTAACTTTTTCTCCACCAACTAATTCTTTCATTTGCTTGTAATGCATATCTTTAGTTATACCAAGACCCATAAGTATTTTCTCAGCGTTAGTTTCTGCCTCCCATCCATCAAGTTCCGCAAATTCTCCTTCAAGTTCGGCAGCTTTTATTCCATCTTCTTCACTAAAGTCTTCCTTCATATATAACGCATCTTTTTCTTTCATTATGTTCCAAAGTCTCTCATGACCTCTTATAACAACATTTAAAACAGTTTCTTCTTCATATTCAAAGTGGTCCTGTTTCAAAACCGACATTCTTTCTTTATCAGTTATAGATATACTACCTGTATTTGGCTCTATCTCTCCTGATAATATTTTTAAAAAAGTAGATTTTCCCGCACCATTAGCTCCTATTATTCCATAGCAATTACCTTTAGTAAATTTTAAGTTGACATCTTTAAATAGTTCCTTATCACCAAATCTAAGTCCAACACCTGTAACTTGTAACATTAATATATTTTCCTTTCTTTTTGCCCATAATTTATTTTATCATAAAATTTTGATAACATTTTTATTATCTATTATCACATAAATAGTATATTTTTTATACTAAATTTGTGAAATATTTATTGAAATAATACTAAAAATTGTAAATTCATAAAAATTAATAATCTATTATATTATACTTATAAAGAAATCAAATTGCAACTTTATTCCTTCTTTTACACATTGAAAATAAGTTATTATAACTTCTAAACAAATGATGCTTTTTCTAAAGTATCATTTGTTTATTTTATTTCACATTTAAAAAGAGTACTTATTTTGTAAATACTCTTTTTAATAGTATTATATTTTAGCAAAATTACATGCAGGGTAAGTACATACATCACAGTTCATACAAAGACCACCATGACCATATCTAGCTATATCATACTTATCAAGTTTTTCATCAATTAAAACTCTAGATAAGACTATATCAAATACTGTAGTTTTGTGATACATCGCACACCCAGGTATCCCCATAATTGGAACTTCCCCATAATAAGCAAGTAAAAACATAGCTCCTGGTAATATTGGTGACCCATATGTAACTAAATCAGCTCCAGTTTCTTTTATAGCTGTTGGTGTGACATCATCTGGGTCTACACTCATACCACCAGTACAACAGATAAGTTCTGCTCCTTGACTTATAAATTCTTTTATTGCATTTTTTATAACTTCTTTATCATCTGGACATATAGTCTGTCCTATAACTTCACAGCCAAAGCCCTTTACTTTTTCTTCTATTACTGGTCCAAATTTATCAACAATTCTGCTATAGAATACTTCATTTCCTGTAGTAACAATACCTACTTTCTTAGGTTTAAAAGGTATTACATTTACTATTTTTCTATTACCAACTACTTTTTTTGCCTCTTCTAATTTTTTCTCATCTATAACTAAAGGTATAACTCTTGTTCCAGCTACTTTTAAGCCTTTATTTACTATAAAATTATTATGAAGAGTAGCCATCATTATCTCGCCAACACAATTCAAATCAAAAAGTGCATCAACATCTATTTTTAAAAGTCCATCACACGCTGCTATAAAATCTATCTTTCCTTCTTTTATTTCACTAAAATCTAAATTTTCTCCAGCAGTTAAATCTTTTAAAAACAATGCACCTTCATTTTCATGAATCATGCCCTCTAATTTTTCCCATACATACAAATTGTCTTTACCAAGAGACAATAATACTGGAATATCCTCTTCTTTTATTACATGACCTTTTTTAAACTTTCTTCCTTTAAATTCTCCAGGTATTATTTGAGTTATGTCATGACATAAAACTTGTCCAACAGCATCTATAGTTTTTATTAACTTCATAATTTACCCCCAATTCTTTCATAATCCATTTTTGTATCAATGTCCAATAACATTTCCTTAGGAACTTCTACATACTTTATTTTTGATGAATTTTTTAAAACGGTTTTACCTTTTTCATCTTCTTTAAGTGCCAATAACTCTTCTTTCTTACTATATGGGAATATAACTGGATTTCCATATACATCTTTATATCTTGGAATTACTATAAAATCTCTATCTAATTTAAAAGTATTTATAATTTTATCTATATATAAATTATCAATAAATGGCTGATCTCCTACAAAGAACATATAACCATCACATTTTGAACTGTTCAAAATCCCCAATTTTATGGATTCACTTTGACCTACATTCGCATTTTTATTATATATATATTTAAAACCATATTTATTACACAATAATAAAACCTCTTTATACTGACTTACCACTATAACTTGATGAAAACTAATTTTACTAACTGCTTTAAATACATGTTCTATTATCGAACATCCTTCATAATCTAATAAAAGTTTATTTGCTCCCATTCTTCTTGCAAAACCTGATGCCATTATTACTGCATTTATCATATATATCATCCTTGGTATTTATAATGTATTGATACTTCTATGATTTTTATAATACTGTTATTGATATTATCTATATATATAATATCATATAAACTATTTTAATACTTCAATATCTTATACAAAAATTTTGCTTTATACTTCCATAAAATATTTCTATTTCGCTTTCATATTCCTTAATATTTTTTATTAATTTTATGGCTAAATTTTTATATTTTTCATTTTCAACTTTATTAATAAATAACACTCTTTTTCCAGAATAATTTTTAAATAATCCATTTGGATTTAATACTATATTTTTTAAGTTTTCAAGGCTTACTGTAGAATTACTACTAATATTATATGTATCTACACTTGCTATTTTTTTAAATATATCTAATCTGTGTATATTCTCTTCATTAATATTCATTCCGAACGAAGTTATATCCAATATACCTATAGTTTTCGTACTTTTATGGTATACTACTGGTTCTCCATCATTCCAACCTTTAAGTCTTTTTCGTTTTGAACCATCTCCCTCTATTAAAACTAAATCAAATTTGTCTACAATCTCATCCAAAATAGATGAATTAATACCTACTACTTTATTTTCATTATTTATATAGCTTCCACATACTGTTACTCCATGACAAATAGATGGAATAGCAGTTCCATCTATTGTCAAGATTATATTGTCATAATCACTTGGTACATATATTTTAGTTGTTGTTGTAAGGAGAACTTTTAATTTATCTCTATAAAAATCTGCAAAATAGTTTATAAATGAAGTTTTTCCTCCTGCTCCAACTACAGTTATTATTTCGTTCTCTTCTATTATATCTGATAATTTCACACTTTCACCTCTTATAACTAGTTTTTTAATCTCTTAATTTTTATAGCTAAATCTTTTTAGTAAAAGTGATTTTTGAAATTCCATAAACTCGAAAGTAAATAGATTCTGTTGTAAACAACAAGGCGGATCCAATTCGCCGCTAAGCTGTAAGCTTACGCTATCAGTTTATCTTTTAAATATAATTAAGATATTCTTATTCTTTGTGGTTGCTTTAATATTTGAGGATTATTCTGCAAACTAGATAAATCAACTATTTGTGATTTTTTTAATATATTAAGACTCGCATTTACATCTGCGTTTATAACTACTCCAACACTAGATTTGTACTGACCACGTGTTATTCTTTCACCTTTAAAGTCATATTTTTGCACATTATCCACATTTATATTAGGTAGGAAATCATCAGCAAAAAAATCAGATTTACTAGTATAACTTTCTTCTTGTCTAATAAAATTGATATTTTTTATTTTACATAGATATTCTAACTTCCCTTTTATCTCTCCAAAGGGAATTCTTATAAAATTTCTATATATTTTCCTCTCCATATTATCACTTTTTTCTAACTTAGCATTATATCCTACAATTAAATTACCAATATTATTTTTTATACAGTAATCAATTATGTAAAAACAAGTTTTATTTACGTAGTCTTTAACTTGATTGTTCCTCTTATTCCAGACCTTAAATTGTTTTCTTGTGATTGCGGTTATATTCTTTTTTAATTTTAAGGTCTCTATTTTATCATTCTGTTTATTTGCCCACTGATTCACAGATTTGAGCCTTTTTCCATCTATGATAAAACTATCACCTAAATTGGTAACACATGTACATAAGTTTTCTAAACCTAAGTCTATTGCTAGTGCATTTTTTTGATTTGAAACTTCCTCTGATTTCGGTATTTCATAACAATACTGAATTTCAAAGAACCTAGCCTTA
Source organism: Clostridioides difficile (assembly GCF_900243075.1). Taxonomy (GTDB): domain Bacteria; phylum Bacillota; class Clostridia; order Peptostreptococcales; family Peptostreptococcaceae; genus Clostridioides; species Clostridioides difficile_D. Next base: position 91,114 of record NZ_OEZH01000106.1, on the reverse strand, counting down.
TGTTTAGGTATTATTCTTATTTCTTTAATTTTTTTGTCTAGTATATTTTGTGGAACTTTTATGCTTACTTTACCATATAATTTTTTAAAGGCTGGAGACATAGGTACATTTAGAATACCATCTTCCTTAATTCTTATTTGACCTATTATTATGCTAAAAAAGCCTTCCTTGTCCAAATATTTAGGTGATTTTATCCCTCTAAAATCATACTTACCTTCTTTTGCTAGTTTAATTAGACCAAAAAATGACCTAAATGAACTATCAACTTCTTTTAATATTTGTTGTGCTATATTACTATTGAGAAGTTTATAATTCTCATTTTCTTTACAGACATGATAATTTGCTTCATAATTAAGATGTTCTCCTTGATTAAAATAATGCTGTCTTACATTATATGTACCAACATTATATAAATTTTTTGCCAAGAAACACATCTCTCGTAGAGCTTGATATTCTTTTTTAGTTAAGTTTTTTAATTGTTGTCTTTGAGTACCATAGTGTATATTTTTTATTCTACTTGTCATAAACTCACCTCCTTTAGAATATACTCTACTAGACATTATATACGGTATTTTTACAAAACACCATATATAATGTCCATTTAATTACTTTATTTTACAAAATAATTTAAATTTATATGCTTTTATATAGTATATCACTTGTTATAATTGTTTGTTATTATTTTTCATGCCCATATAAACCTTTTCAAAAGTCATAGGAAGCTCCCTTATACGAACTCCTGTAGCATTAAATATTGCATTTGCTATAGCTGGTGCTGGTGTGTGTATAACTATTTCTCCTAAGGATTTAGCACCATAAGGACCTCCTGGGTCGAAATTATCAGCAAAATCTACCAATATATTTCCCACTTCTTTTTTTGTAGGAACTTTATACTGTAAGAAACTATCTGTCAATAATCTTCCATCTTTATCAAATCTAGGGTCTTCATACATTGCAAACCCTATACCCATCATTACTCCACCTTCTACTTGTATTCTAGCCAGAGTTGGATTTATAACTGTTCCACAGTCAGGTACACATGCAAAGTTTATTACCTTATATTCACCTGTATTTTTATCTAGTTCTATCTCTGCAAAACCTGCTATAAATGGTTTTATTCTTTTTAACATACCAAAAGATTCTGTTGCTTCCAAAACTACTGGCACATCATCACTAGCAAATCCTATGCCTCCAACTGATTCTCTACCTAATTCCTCTAATAGCACAAACTTACTGTTATCGTTTTTAACAAAAACTCTGTCTTTTCCTAACTCTAAATCTTCTTTTTTAAATCCTAGCTTTGATTCTGCTACTGAAAGTAATATTTCTTTTAATTTATTTGCTGTCTTTATTGTTGCATTTCCTGTAACCGTTGTAGTACAAGAAGCAAATGCTCCTGTATCATATGGACATAAATCTGAATCACCTGTATAAATAGATATTCTATCTACAGTGGTATTTAAAGTTTCAGCAGCAATTTGTGCTTGAATTGTATCAGCTCCTTGACCTAAATCAGCAAGACCAGATAATAACTTATATGTTCCATCTTCATCCATTCGTATAGTCACTGTTGCCATATCTACACGTGGTATGCCAGAACCATGATTTGCTACTGCCATACCTACTGCTCTTACCTTGTTATTTCCTATGTCTTTACATGGATATTTCTCATCCCAGTTAATTAATTTCTTACCCTTTTCTATACATTGTTTCAACTCACAGCTTAATATTTCTTCTTCAGCTGCTTTTCCATTAGTATATCTATCTATTATGTTTTTAACCCTAAATTCAAGTGGGTCCATTCCAATCTTATTTGCTAATTCGTCAATAGCACTATCTATTGCAAATATTCCCTGTGTGGCACCATATCCTCTAAGTGCTCCTGCTGGTAGTCTATTAGTATATACAGTTCTGGCATCAAATCTAACAGCATCAATATCATTATATATTGGCAATGTATTATGCCCAGATTCTGAAGAAACAGAAACTCCATTACCACCATAAGCACCTGTATTATTTAATGATTTTAACTCTATTGCTTTTAAATTTCCTTCTTTATCTGCACCCACTCTAACATCAAAAAACATTTCATGCCTACTATTAGAACCAACAAAAGTTTCGTTTCTTGTAAATACAAATTTTGCTGGTCTACCAGTTTTCATAGTGACAAATGCAGTGAATATATCTGTCGCTGCTATATTCTTTCCTCCAAATCCACCACCTATTCTAGGCTTTATCACTCTTATCTTTGAAGATGGAATTCCCAACACTTTTCTAAGTATTCTCTTTACATTGTGTGATGATTGTAATGATGAAACTACAACAATTCTATCATTTATATCTTTGTATGAGTATGACCTATGAGTTTCCATCATACAATGCGATTGACTTTGAGTTTTATATGAAGATTCAACAACAAAATCACTTTCTTTAAGTTTAGCTTCAACATCACCAAATTCAAAAAATTCTTTTGATACTATATTATTTTTCGCATCTAATCCAAAAGGATATGGCTCTACTATATCTTTTTCTGGATGTATAACAACTTCATTTCCTTCTGCTTCTCTTGCATTAAATACAGGTTTTAAAACCTCATAGTCTACCTTTATCATTTTTAAGGCTTTAAGTGCTGTTTTTTCATCTTCAGCTGCGACTAAAGCTACTTCATCCCCAACAAATCTAACTGTATCTTCAAGCAGAACTCTATCATAAGGAGATGCTTCTGGCTCTGTCTGACCTGGAACACAATATCTTACTTGTGGTACATCTTTATACGTATAAATAGCCACAACTCCTGGAATTTTTTCGGCTTTTGAGGTATCTATATTCTTTATTTTAGCATGTGCATGTGGACTTCTAAGCAATTTTAACGTCAAAACATCTTTATGCATAATAAGGTCTTCAGTATATAGAGGTTTTCCTGTCACAATTGCTGTACTATCTATCTTTCTTATCCCCTTATTAATCATTATCTATTCCCTCCCTCAATAGCATCATACATCCTTTTCACTAGTGCACTTGCCATATCAATTCTATACTCCTTACTAGCTCTCATATTACTTCCATAAGTCAATTCCTTGCTTGCAATAATAGATGCTTTATCTATATCTTTTTCTTTACTTAATATGCTACTTGCTTTAAGTGCTAATCTAGCTTTTTGAGGTCTTGCTCCAATTGCTATTTTGTAAGTATCATTTTCTTTTAACATAGCTGAATTTAATACAGAAAAATCTCCTGTACACTTTCTTATTGAATCAAAAACAGCTATTGCATCTTTTTTTGGTAGTATCACTTCAACCAATATATCTTTACTTGATTCACTATCTAAAAACTCATTTAATTCTAATATTCCTTTATTGTATAATCTTACCTTCGCCCCAACAACCAAAAGTGCTGGGATTAAGTCAGAAAAACCATATTTTGAAAATACACTTGCACCAACTCTAGCACCTTGTCTAAATTGAACTCCAACTATATGAGAAATAGCTTTTGAAAGTATTCCACTACAGTAATTTTTAATAGTTTTATCGATTTCTAAACTTCTAAGAGAAGTATCTGCACCTATCAAAATATTTTTTTCATCATCTTTTATATAATTTAGATTTATGTCCTTTAAATCTATAGCTGTTCCTATATTTTTATTGCTTAATTTTATAAATCCGCATCCACCTAAAATAACATTATTTTTTTTAGAAGTTAAAATTTTATATGCTTCTTCTAAACTTTGTGGAACTGAATATTCTTTTATAGTAACCATCTTATCCCCCTAACGTTAAGCTTATTAAAATCTAAAAGTTTTAAATATATCTTTTAATTTATACCTATAAACTTAATTCACATATATTCACTCTGTGTGTTACAAATATTCCTCTTTATCCTTAATTTTATTATCCTTATTTCTTGAAAATTTAATCATATACAAAGCCTGAACTATTATAGCAACCATCGCTCCTGAAACTACACTTGAATCTGCAAGTAAGGTTTCTATAAACTTCGGAAATTTTTCAAGAACTTGAGGAACTACCATGAATCCTATACCAGATGCCATAGAAAGTCCTAGTATCATACTATTTTCTTGATTAAATCCATCCATACTAACAAGTCTTAACCCAGATGTTGTAAGAGTTGAAAATATTACAAGTGTTGCTCCTCCAACTACACAAGGAGGGATTGTTCTAATTAAATTAGCTAGCAAAGGCGATATTCCTGCCAAAAATAGTCCAATTCCTCCAATAGCTAGTACAAATTTACTTATAACCTTTGTATTAGAAACGATTGCAGAATTTTGACCAAACATCCCCATTGGAGTTGCAGAAAATAAAGCACCTATTGTAGAAAGGACTCCATTTCCTAAAACAGCAGAAGAAAGTTCCTCATCTGTAACTTGTCTATTAAGTCCTCCTACCGCAGAAAGTGTACAAGCACCCATAATATCAGCTATCTCAACCAAATATATTATTGAAAACATTACTACAACTTCAATTTTTATATCTAACCCAAAAGCAAATGGTTTTGGAAGTGCAACCAAAGTAAACTCTTGAATTGAAGAAAAATTTACTATCCCTAAAATTAATGATAGAATGTATCCAAAAATTATGCTGACTAATATTGATGCATCTTTAAACAATCCTTTTCCATACTTGTTTAATCCTAATATCATAAGAGATACAGATATTCCGACTACAAAATTAATTGGATGCCCAAAAGTTTCATTTCCCATACCTCCAGCTAAATTTTTTATAGCTATTGGAAAAAGTCCAAGACCCATACATGCAACTATTGTCCCAGATACGACTGGAGTAAATATAAATCGTATTTTTTTAAGTCCAAATCCAATTATAATTATTACTACACCAGCTATTATTTGAGAACCAAATAATACTGGTAATCCATACTTACCTGCAACAGATACTCCAGCTCCTATAAACATAGCTGTAGCTCCCATTATAACTGGTATTCCTCCTCCTAATTTAAATCCTTTAAATAGAGGTATTGGATATAATTGTAATAAAGTTGATAATCCTGCAAAAATTAATGCAGCTTGAATCAATAATGTTGACATCTTATGATTAAGTCCAGCTGCATTTGCAACCAATATTGCTGGCAAACAACTTCCTATTACCATCGCCATTAAGTGTTGTAACCCTAAAGGTATTGACTCCTTTAGTGGTGGTATTCCGTCTAATTCAAATTTTGATGTACTTTTTGCTTTCATAATAAAAACTCCCGTTACATAAAACTTATTGAATTATATAAATACTTAAAAATCTAATATATTAAATTAAATGAAGTTTATAAATCTTGATTATACTACAATATACATTTAAGTTTTTAAACTTAAATAATATGTACAATAAATTTAATTATTAACAAATAAACCTATTCTATCATTTTGTATATGTTATATACAGTGCTTTACAAACATAAGAATATTATAGCTATGAATTTTTAATTTTTTATAATAAATTTAATTCAGTTTAAATCTTTCAATCTTAATCATTATAAGTTATAAGTTTTCATAAGTATTTATATTTTTAAGTTTTAAACATTTACCTATAAACGCTACTTTATAGATGTCACTTTAAGTACAGTGACCTCATACTTTCATATGAGCGTAGACTATTTCTTCATCTTCAGCATTACCTGCTAAGAGCAACCCGTTTCCACTATCAATAGCTTATAGTGTACTCTCTCTCGAGATAGTCGTTTGACCTTCCTATTTCTAGGCTTGGCGACCAAATGTCCATTCTTAAGTACTTAGGCTCTCACCATATACCATCCTTGCTATTGTTTCTGGTTTTCGCCACATTCATAAAAGTTTCTTTCTATCTTTTATTGTAGTTGCAAGGCTTTAGGATTTACTGGTTTTAAAGTTGTGTCCTACATAGATTTCTCTATGTACGGGGCTAAAAGTACAATTTATTTAATATACTTTGCTTTACCCCCTGTAAATAATATTATTTACTCTTTCACTGTTTTTGTTATTAAATTAATTAAATAATAATTAATCTAAGCATAAAATAATTTTTTAATTTAAACTCAAAATATTTATGAATATTTTATAATATAATTCTCATAAGACAGAAAAACTTAATAAGCTATGTATCTCAGTTGTACCAATGTACTCTCCTTTACTATATTTGTATCTGCAACATAAAATATACAAGTTTCTATCTATATTATAGATATATATTAATATCTATAAGTCAAATAGTAATATTATTTGTATAGTAAAAATTTTATTCATATTACCATTTATAATTTTTATAGAGCAATTTTAGTGCCAATATTTGCATACATTTGCATAATATAAAATTTTTATGCTTTCATTGATAAAATTTTACTTATTTCAAGCGTTCTATCACATTTTATCATTTAAATTTTTAAGTTTTCTTTTTATAAACTCATTATAGTTACACAAAAAAAAGACCAAAAAATATTTTTTTAACGGTCTTTTCTCAATTTTTTATTTTCATTTCTAAAATTTATAATAAATAGTAATAAGACTATAAGTTCTTTTATATAAGATTTTTATTTTGTGGATGATAAATTATTAAAATGTTATCTGACTGATTTTAGTTTGACAATATCACTCCAATTTTTACTAGTAGCTAACTCTACTAAATTTAAATCTCTTCTTATTTCAGCTATATCCTCTTTTATAGAGTTTGTATCACCTTTTATATATGCTATATTATGTTCCATATTATCATGAGTGGCTTTATTTATTTCAGAATTATGTAATAAACTTCCTAAAATATTATTCTGTTCTACCTGTTTCTCTTTCATTGATTTCTCTTCACTTTCTAGACTATCAATTTTAACTTCAATTCCATACAATTTTTCGTTTGCTATAGTTACCTCTTCTTTAATTCCACTAATATCTTCACTAATATTATTTATTTTATTTTGCATAAAGTTTATTTCTAATTTCACTTCAGAAACATTATCTTTCATTATAGTTATTTCTTGCATTACTTCAGATATATCTTCTTTTACTACACCTATCTCATGTTTTACCCCATTCATTTCTTTTTTCATCGTATTTACTTCTTGTTTTACTTCAGATATATCTTCCTTAACTGCGTTTATCTCCTCTTTCATTTCAGACATATCTTCCTTCATTGCATTTATTTCTTGTTTTACTTCAGACATGTTTTCCTTAACTTCATTTATCTCTTCTTTCATTTCAGACATATCTTCCTTCATTGCATTTATTTCTTGTTTTACTTCAGACATATCTTTCTTAACTACATTCATCTCTTCTTTCATTTCAGACATATCTTCCTTCATTTCATTTACTTCTTGTTTTACTTCAGACATATCTTCCTTTAGCACAATTATCTCTTCTTTCATTTCAGACATGTCTTCCTTTAGTAAGTTTATTTCTTTTTTCACTTCAGATATATCTTCTTTCATCAAACTCATATCTTGCTTTACTTCAGACATATCACTTTTCATACTACCTACATCTTTATTTATAATATGTAATAATTCTAAAATCTTATCTTCCACTTACATCACCATCCCTACTAATTATTATAACATTTTATATAAATGCTATACAATGTTAACATATATATAGAAAATAGTTATTCAAAATTTAATTGACAAAGATTAGATACTGAATTACTTCAAAAAATAATTAATTAGGAGATAAATATAATGACAACTAAATAAAGGATACCATTATAATAATAGTACCCTTCATTTCTATATAAATTCTTATTTTTTTAAATTAGTTTTTATAAAATATCCTATGCATTTAATTCTGAACATGAAATTTTTCTTCCAAGTGCTTTTGGTTTACAAACTGATATACAAAGACCACAATATCTACACTCTTCTTCATTTAATTCCATCTTATCGTTCAATTTTCTCGCTTGATATGCACAGACTCTCTCACACATCTTACATTTAGTACATTTTTCTTCATCATAAGTAAATTCAAAACTAAGTCTTTCATTTACATCTCCCATATGATTATGTACTATACCACAAGCATTTTCTATAGTATTATATCCTAATCTATTAAGATTAGATTTTAAATCATCATGTATTTTAGATATTACTTGAGCACCTTTTAAGATTACTACTGAACATATACCAACAAAGTCAGCTCCTGCCATAATCATTTCTAAGGCATCATCTCCACTTACACATCCACCTAACCCAATTATTGGTATATTAACTTGTTTTTTTATTTCATATATTCTTTGTAAAGTTATTGGCTTGATAGTCTCACCACTTAAATACCCTATTCCATTTCCACCTAATAAAGGTTGCCCAGTTTCTATATCTATTCTAAATGCTGGTCCTACAGAATCACAAGCAGTTATTGCATCCGCTCCTGCTTCTTCTAATTTTTTAGCAAAATCTCCTATTTCATCTATCATAGGAGGAAGCTTGACTATTACTGGTATATTTACTCTTTCTTTTGCATCTTTAAGCATTGGTATCAAATCTCTATAGTCATAAGATACTAATTCAATAAAGTCAGCTCCTGCATTTGCAACTTTCTCTACTAATTCACTACTTTCTTCGATTGTATGACCTACTGAAGCTATACAGACAGTTCCATCTTTTTTCATTTGTGGTATTTCAAAATCTATCCATTGCTCTGGCTCAAAATCTGTCCATTTTTCATTATTTAAAAGAGCATTAGCTGTATTTCTGACCATATGTGGTGCTGGATTTATAGCTCTTTCTTTTCTTATAGTCTTAGTAACAACTGCCCCTGCTCCTGCATCACTTAATATCTTACATCCAGCTGCACTATATGTTAATGGGCCTGAACCTATTATAAGTGGTGATTTTAATTCTTTACCTAAAAAATTATACATTATCTGCTTCCCCTTTTCATATATATTTACATTCATTAAAATTTCCAAAATTCACAAGCAACTTCTTTCATTTCTTTAACAATAGATTTTTTATCTAAATCAACTAACTGTTTTTCTTTTAAAATATGTCTACCATCTATATATACATTTGATATAAATTCTTTTTTACCTTGAACTACTATCTGGTCAAATATATTATCAAGAGTAACAGGAGTTTTAAATTCATCTTCCATAACTATTATATCAGCCTTATTACCAACTACTATTTTACCAGATTTTTGAAGCCCTAATGCATGAGCCCCATGCTCTGTTGCCATCTTAAATATTAAATTTGCTGGCATTACAGATGCATCTTCTTCAACTGATTTATGCATTAAAAATGCACCTCTCATAACTTCAAAGAAATCATTTATATATCCGTCTGTACCAAGTGCTACTTTTATTCCTTTTTTAATCATTTTTGGTACTGGAGAAAAACCTCCACCTACTTCACAGTTGCTAAGAGGCATATGAACCACTTTTACACCCTTTTCTTTTAATACTTCTATTTCTTCATCATTTATTTTTACACACTGAGATGCCAATACAGTTTCATCTAATATTTCTAAATCATTATAATAATCAACTGCTTTTTTACCAAAATGTTTTTCAGCATAATTTGGTTCATATATACTCTCACATAAATGGAATTGCATTGGTGCATCTAATTTTTTTGCATCTTCTTTAGCTTTTTTAATAAATTTATCTGAACATGTGAAACTTGTATGAGTACACATTATTCCATTTATTAATTTGCTATTTTCTCTACTCCACTTTATTAAATTAGCATTTTCATCTAGACACCTAATTCCATTTTCATAACTTATTCTCTCGCAACTTTCTAGAGATAAAATCGCTTTCATACCTATTTCTTCTAGTATTTTACCTTGCTCAATTAAAGTTCCTTCTTCTGTGTTTGGAGCTTCTAGAGTATCACAAAATGCTACTACACCAGATTCTATAAGTTCTATTGCTGATGCTTTAGTTGTGGCCTTTACTTCTTTTAATCCTATTCTATTTTCTATAAATGGCCACCAATAATCATTTAAGAAACCTTCAAAATCAGTAAAATGTACATTTGCTGGTATTCCTCTAGAAAGAACTCCATATTGATGCATATGACCATTGATAAATCCTGGCATTACTATAGCATCTGATTTATCTATTATTTCCTCAATATTTTTATACTTTATTTCAACTTCTTCATTTGGCAACATATCTTTTATAATGTCATTTTCTACTATAACAGCATAATTTGTATATATTTCATCAGCCGAAGATATTAAGTATTTACTTTTTATAGCAATCATTTATTTACCTCCCTGATTTAATTCTTTCATAGCCATGTAAACTTTCTCAGAAGTTATAGGAAGTTCTCTTATACGAACCCCTGTGGCATTATATATTGCATTCGCTATTGCTGGTGCAGGTGTATGAATAACTATTTCTCCTAAAGATTTAGCTCCATATGGGCCTGTCGGTTCATAATTATCTACAAAGTCAACTAATATATTTCCTATATCTTTTTTTGTTGGAACTTTGTATTGTAATAAATTAGAAGTCTGAAGTTTTCCATCAGAACCATGTCTAGGGTCTTCATACATTGCAAGCCCTATACCTTGAGTTACTCCGCCTTCAACTTGTATTCTAGCAAGTGCAGGGTTCATAACTGTACCACAATCAGTAGAACAAGCATAATTTATTACTTTAAACTCTCCTGTTGTTTTGTCTAATTCAATCTCAGCAAATCCTGCTAAGAATGGCTTAGCACTCTCTTGTATGCCATAAGATTCAGATGAATATAGAACCTCTTGATTTCCTCCACCAACAGATTCTCTTCCTAGTTCACTTAATAAAACAAACTTATCTACATCTTCACTATAGCAAACCCTATCTTCATATAATATTAAATCATCTATTGGTAAATCTAACTTTTTCTGTGCTACTTTTAATATCTTTTGTTTTAAACTTTCAGCAGATTTGATTGTAGCATTTCCAGTTACATAAGTAGTACAAGAAGCATATGCACCAGTATCATATGGACACATATCTGTATCTCCTGTATAAACAGAAATTCTGTCAATAGATGTATTCAATGCTTTTGCAGCTATTTGTGCAAGTATTGTGTCAGAACCAGTTCCTAAGTCTGAAGACCCAGAAAACAACTTATAAGTTCCATCTTCATCCATTCTCATATTTACTATTGCCATATCTATGTTAGCTATACCAGAACCATGAGTTCCCACAGACATTCCAACAGCTCTTACCTTATTATTTCCAATCTCTCTAACAGGATATTTTTCATCCCATCCAATAAGCTTTTTACCTCTAATTATACATTCATCAAGTGCACAACTTCTTATTGGAAAATGCATTATTCCGCCTTCAGTTTTCTTTTTTATAATATTTTTCAACTTTATTTCTGTTGGGTCCATATTAAGTTTATGTGCTAATTCGTCAATTGCACAATCAAGTGCAAATGTACCTTGAGTTGCTCCGTATCCTCTTAACGCTCCCCCTGGAACTAAATTAGTATATACGGTTCTTCCATCAAATTTTATTGCGGGTACATTATTATATGTTGGAAGTACATTATGTCCTGATTCAGAACAAACTGAAGGTCCATTGTCACCATAAGCACCTGTGTTATTTAATGCTTTCATATCTATAGCTTTTATATTTCCTTCTTTATCTGCCCCAATCTTTATGTCAAAAAACATCTGATGTCTAGTGTTAGTCATTGCAAAAGTTTCTTCCCTAGTATAGATAAGTTTTGCTGGTCTTTTCGTCATCCAAGTTACAAATGATGCATATATCTCTGTTACAGCTATGTTTTTTCCACCAAAGCCTCCACCTATTCTTGGTTTTATTACTCTTACTTTTGAAAGAGGTATTCCCAATGCTCTAGAAACCTGTCTTCTCATATGATAAGCTGATTGATTTGCAGAAGTTACTACTAATCTACCATTTGTATCTATATACGTATAAGCTCTATGAGTCTCCATCATACAATGTGCTTGTGATTGAGTCATATAAGATTGTTCTATTATTACATCACTCTCTTTAAACTCTTTTTCTACATCTCCTTTGCCCATTTTCTCTCTCGATACTATATTTTTCGTAGCATCCAATCCAAAATCAAATGGACAAAATAAATCTTCCTCTTCATGTATTAAAATTTTATTTCCTTCCGATTCCCTTGCATCCAATATTGGAGTCATTACTTCATATTCAACTTTTATAAGTTTCATAGCTTTAATAGCAGCCCTTTCATCTTCAGCAGCTATTATAGCAACTTCATCTCCTACATATCTAACTACATCTTCAAGTATTAACTGGTCATGAGGTGATGCTTCTGGATATGACTCTCCAACCATTGAATATCTATAATTTGGCACATCCTTGTAAGTGAATATATCTACTACACCTTTTACTTTTAATGCATTTTTTATATCGATGTTTTTTATCTTCGCAAAAGCATGTGGACTTCTAATAAGCTTAATAGTTAAAACATCTTTATGAAAAATTAAATCTTCTGTATATATTGGTTTGCCAGTAACAATGGCTTCGCTATCTATTTTTCTTACCTCTTTATTTACCATCACACTCACCTCCAATACTATTATACATTCTCACTACTAAAGCTTTTGCCATGTCTTTTCTATATTCTTTGCTTCCTCTTATATTACTTCCAAATGAAAGTTCTTCACTTGATACTTCTCCAGCTTTTTCTATATCATTTTCTAAGCTTAGTATTTCACTTGCTTTATATGCAATTTTTGCTCTTCTTGGTCTAGCCCCTATTGCAATTTTATAAGTACTTCCTTCTTTTAACATTGCTCCATTTAATACTGAAAAGTCACCTGTACATTTTCTTATAGAATCAAATACAGCTATAGCATCCTTTTTAGGTAATATAACTTCTATTAATATATCTTTTTCAAGCTCACTTTCTAAAAAATCAGCTAAGTTCATAACCCCTTTTTTATATAACTTAACCTTTGCATCTACTACTAGTAATGAAGGTATTAAATCTGAAAATCCATACTTAGCAAATACGCTAGCTCCTACTCTAGCTCCACTTCTAAATTGAACTCCTACTATATTAGAAACAGCGTTTGAAATTACTCCATTACAGTAATTTTTAATAACCTTATTTAATTCTAAAGTTCTTAAACTTGTATCTGCTCCAATTAATATGCTATCATCAGTTTCATTTATATAGTCCAAAGCTAAGTCTTTTAAATCTATTGCTGAACCAATATTTTTACTACCTAGTTTTAAAAATCCGCAGCCTCCAAGTATTATGTTGTTTTTTCTTGATATTAGCAGTTCATAAGCTTCATCTAAACTTTTTGGAACTACATATTCCTTTATAGTTATCATATTCTCTCCCCATATCAGTTTAATTTTCACTTAAAACTTAAGTGTTCAAATATTTATGTATTGCTCTTAATTGCCCTTTATATCCAGTACATCTACAAAGGTTACCATTTACATAATCTATAACTTCTTCTTCTGTTGGATTTTGAAGCTCTCTTTTCATAGCCAAGACCATCATTATAAATCCAGGAGCACAAAATCCACATTGGTCAGCTCCTTCATCTGCAAGAAAATCCCCAAATTTCTTTGCTTCATCCAAGACACCTTCAAGTGTTGTGATGTGTTGACCATCTACTCTAGCAGTAAGATAATTACAAGAAAGCACTGCCTTGTCATTTACCATTACTGTACATAAGCCACACGAGCCAGTATCACATCCTTTTTTAACACTTACATATCCATTTTCTCTTAGTGTATCTGCTAAAAATTCATCTGGTCTTATACTTAATTCTTTTTCTTTGTTATTTATGGTACATTTGATAATCAAATAAATCACCTCAAAACTCATATTTTTAAGCTAAAGTTTTTATTATACTTATTTAGGAATAAAGCCACATTTATTAATAAAGACTATTCCATTTATGACCTTCCATTCTATTCTTTATAGTTCCCCTTACACAAAGTCTCTCAGCTGTATCTTGAGCATCTTTTAATGCTTTCTCTTCATTAGCTGTTAAGATTTTTGAATTTTCCATTATTATATTTCCATCTACTATAACACTCTCTATATTTTTCATACTAGAAGAATATACTAATGTAGATACTGGATTATGCATAGGTATTGCTTTTGGTGAAAGCATTGGGTTGAATATTAGTAAATCAGCTTTTTTACCTATCTCTAATGAACCTATCTCATCTTCCATTCCAATAGCTCTTGCTCCATCTATAGTTGCTAACTCAAGAACTTTTTCTGCTGACATTGCTAATGGGTCACACTTATTAACTTTATGTTGAAGTGCTGTTAATTTCATAAGCTCAAGCATATCTTGAGAGTTATTACTAGCAGCTCCATCTACTCCCAAACTAACTGTTATTCCCTTTTTAAGCATTTCTGGTACTGGTGCAACACCTGAAGATAAGTACATATTACTTGCTGTATTATGAGATACTTTCATGTCATATTTTTTAGTAAGTTCCATATCCTTTTCAGTTAAATACACACAATGTACCATAAGCACATTTGGCCCTAGTATTCCTAATTTTTCTAAAACATCTATGTCATATTGCCCATGCAATTCTTTTGCTGCTTCTCTATCAAAAGGAGTTTCTGATATATGTACTGTAAATAAAGCATTATCATATTCTTTTACTACTCTCCATAGCATCTCAAGCATTTCTTGAGAATTTGACCATATTGCTGCTGGAGCTACTCCTATTTTGATTCTTCCATTTGCTGTATTATGGTGTTTTTCAAATAATCTTCTTACATCTTTTTCAACAGTTTCTACATCTTGCATTATTCCAGGATGAACTCCAAATTGAGCTCCTGTATTCATACATCCTCTTCCAAGTATTCCTCTTATTCCTAATTCTTTATAAGCATCTATTATTCCATCACAAAGACCTGGTTTGCTGTGAGGATACATATAGTCAACCATTGTTGTTATACCACTTCTAAGACCTTCAATACATCCAAGCATTGCAGCATCATAAGTATCTTTTGGTTCTAAATAGTTAGCTGCTGGAAACGTCATAGTTTCTAGCCAATCTTTAAGTACCATATCATCTCCTAACCCTTTTAATAAAGTTTGGAATAAATGATTATGTGTATTTATAAAACCTGGGAATAGGACTTTGCCTTTAGCATCTATTACTTTTTTAACATCAGTGTATTTACTTTCTATTTCTTTAGAATTCCCAATATCTGCAATCTTGTTATCTTTTACTACTAATGCCCCATCAAAAATAACTTCTCTCTCTTTATTTACAGTTACTATTATAGCATTCTTAATAAGTATATCTATCATTCTTATTTCCCCCCGCATTATTTAGTAATTTTTCTTTTAATATATTGTCCTGTTGGTTGTTCTTTAATATTACAACTTTGTACTACATGGTTTCCTCTCAAAAATACATCTTCAACTTTACATTTAATTTTGAACCCCTCATATGGAGTATAATCTACATTTTGTTTTTGAGTTTTATAACTAATTGTTTCTTCTTTATTAGTATTTAAAATGACTATATCTGCATCACTTCCTACAGCTATCTCACCTTTTTTAGGATACATCCCAAATATTTTTGCAGCATTTGTAGAAGTGACCTCTACAAATTTATTTGCACTTATTCTATTTTCTAAGACTCCATATGTATATAAAAGGGGTAGTCTATGTTCAACACCAGGTGCTCCATTTGGTATCTTACTAAAATCATCAATTCCCAAGTCTTTTTGCCCCTTAAAATTAAATGAACAATGGTCTGTGCCAACTGTTTGAATATCTCCATTAGCCAACCCTTCCCAAAGATAATTTATATCTTCTTTTTTTCTTAAAGGAGGAGACATTACATATTTAGCACCCTCAAATCCATCCTTATCATATAAATTGTCTTCTAGTAATAGATACTGTGGACATGTTTCTACTATCATATCTATATTTTTTTCTCTAGCTATTTTTACAGTTTCAAGAGACTCTTTACAACTTAGATGGACTACATAGGATTTTGAATTTGATAATTTAGTTATATCAGCAAGTCTTGAAACAGACTCTTTCTCAACTATATTAGGTCTTGTAAGTGGGTGATATTTTGGCTTTAAATTACCATTTTGTATATTTTCTTCTATCAATACATCTAGTAAATCTCCATTTTCACAATGAAATCCAACTATACACCCTAAATCTTTAGCTTTTTTTAAAACCTTGTATATTGTTCCATCATCTACTTTCATGCCATCGTATGCCATATACATCTTAAATGATACAATTCCATCTGAAATAAGCTTTTCCATATGATTAAATGTATCTTTATCTAAGCATGTAATTGTCATATGAAATCCATAATCACAATAACAATTTCCACTTGCTTTTTCATGATATATTTCCACACCTTGCAGTAGATTTTCACCTTTACTGGCTTCTGCAAAATCTAATATGGTAGTAGTTCCTCCAGCTATAGCTGCTCTTGTCCCTGTTTCAAAATTATCAGCAGTTACAATAGAACCTGCATTCATATCAAAATGAGTATGAGTATCTATTCCACCAGGAATTATAATTTTTCCTGTAGCATCAATAACCTTATCATCATTTATTTCTAAATCATTTCCTATTTCAACTATCTTTTCATCTTCTATCCTTAAATCACTTACATAAGTCTTATCAGAGGTAATTATAGTTCCACCTCTTAGTATTGTTCCCATATATACCTCCTAACTTTTAAGCTTTAAAGTTTTTTCTAAATATTATAATCTTATTTAAATATAATTGTATTTTCTAAAGGTGCTATATTCAGCACCTCTAGACTATATTTAAATAATTTATTGTGAACTAAATATTATTTTCCATATACAGATTTTAATATTCCATAGTAACCTTCTGTTCCTATAAATAATTGTTCTTGCTCTATATACTCATCTATTGTGTGAGCAAGATTTTCTTTAGAAGGACCAAATCCTATAGTTTTTATTCCAGCCTCACCTGCATAATGGCTTCCATTTGTACAGAATGAGTATTGAGTTATTTCTGAATCTATTCCAGCCTCTTTTAATCCTTTATATGCTGCTTGAACAAATTCATCATCTTCATCATATAACCATCCTGGGAAGAATCTTTCACTCTCTATAGTATTTCCTGTATAGCAATCAGCTTTTTCAACTGCATAAGAAACTTTTGCATTTAATTCTGGGTCTTCTTTCATCATTTCATCTAATAATGCTTGTATTGGAGCTAATACTCCTTCTCTTGTTTCTCCAACTAATAATCTTCTGTCAAAAGTAGCTTTACAGTAATCTGGTACTACTGAAGCTCCTGGATATGGAGAAGATTTTATATCTGTTAAAACTAGTATTCCATCACCTAAAACTGGGTGAGTTGGAGGTACTAATTGTTGTATCTTTTGGATTACATTAGCCATTTTATAAACTGCATTTACACCTTTTTCTGGATTAGCAGAGTGAGCTGGTTTACCAAAAGTTTCTACTACTATTTCCCCTCTACCTCTTTGACCAATCTTTAAGTTTAATTCTGAAGATTCACCTATTACAACATAATCAGGTTGAACAGCCTTACTTATTTCTCTAGCTGAAACTCCTTCAAATATTTCTTCGTGAACAACTCCTGCTACATACAATTCACCTTCAAAGTCTTTGTTAGTATCTTTTGCAAAGTATGCAACTGCTGCCATCATTGCTGTATACTGACCTTTCATGTCAGAAGTTCCTCTACCATATATTTTTCCATCTACTATTCTTCCTTCAAAAGGAGGAACACTCCACTTACTTGCATCTGGAACTGGAACTGTGTCTATATGTCCATCAAATAATATTTTTTTACCTGGTTTGTTTCCTTTTATACATCCTACTATATTTCCATATCTATCTCTTGACCAACTATCAAAACCTAATTTTTCAAAAGACTCTTCTATTGCTTTTACAACACCTTCTTCATTTCCAGAAGAACTAGGATTTTGAATTAATTTTTGGCATATTTCAGTTACTTCTTGTTTTCTTTGTTCGTTTAACATTTCATTATCCCCCTAGATTTTTTATAATGTACGTATTTTATATGTTATATATTTTCTAAATTTTAGAATTTATATATCTTCTAAATATGTAAATCAGTATTTAATAATGATATTTTAATCATTACTTATATACTTGGATACTCACCATCCCAAACTATACTTCTATATTTATCAGGGTCAGTATCTCCTTCTGTACTTATTAAAAGTATTCTTGAGTTTTCATCTAATTTCAAATCTTTTCTTAAATCTGCTAAATCTTCTCTTTCCATAGCTGCTACTAAAAGACCAGTTGTAACTGCTCCAGACTCTCCAGAGATTACTTTTTCGTCACCCTTTAAAGGATTACCTAATGTTCTCATACCTTTAGCAGAAACCCAATCTGGCGCTGAAACAAATGCTGCTGCATGGTTTTTTAATACCTCAAATCCTATAGTGTTTGGTTCTCCACAAGCAAGC
>NZ_OEZH01000106.1:0-72587 GCF_900243075.1 Clostridioides difficile | reverse complement strand
ACTGTTATTGGGCATTCATCATATATTGAAGCAACATATCCTTGAACTGCACCAGCAAGTGAACCAACTCCTGCTTGCACAAATACGTGTGTTGGTCTATCTACCCCATATTCTTTTAATTGTTCTATAGCTTCTTGAGCCATAGTTCCATAGCCTTGCATTATCCATGCTGGTATTTCTTCATATCCGTCCCAAGCTGTATCTTGAACCATTACTCCGTGGTCATCAGCTTCTGCGTAATCATTAGCTAATCTTACTGCATCATCATAGTTTAAGTCTGTTATACTAGCATCTGCACCTTCTCCTTTGATTTTATTTAATCTGAATTCAGAAGAACCTTTTGGCATTAATACGACAGATTTTTGACCTAATTTATTAGCTGTCCAAGCAACTCCTCTACCATGATTTCCATCTGTAGCTGTAAAGAAAGTTATTTCTCCTAATTTTTCTTTTATTTCATCTGAAGTTAATTTATCATATCCTAACTCAGATATATCTGTATCCAATCTTTGAGCTAGGTATCTACCCATAGAATAAGATCCACCTAAAACTTTAAATGCATTTAATCCAAATCTATAAGATTCGTCTTTTACATATACTCCTGCAACACCTAATTTTTTTGCTAAACCTTCTAGGTTTGCTAATGGAGTTTCTTTATATTGAGGAAAGCTTTTATGAAAGTTTCTAACCTTAGTTATTTCTTCTTCACTTAAAAATTTGATACAATTTTCCTTATCGCCTTTTGGCAGATTGTTTACTTTCCATTTAATTTCTTTTAGCATCTAAAATACCTCCACATTATTGTTAAATTTTTATACTCTACATAATTAGCAATTAACATGCCAACACTTAACATATATTGAATATTTTTCTGTAGCTATCTAGTATAGAATTTGCAACACTTTCATTTTTTTTTACTTTTATCTATTAGATTATCTATTGTGTATAGAATTTGATAATAAAAAAACCTTTTTCATCTTCTCACTTTTTAATTCTCATTTTTAAAATTTAAAAATTAATACTTAAAAGCTATTCCTTATGTATTTTTTGACATATAAACCTATAAAAAGTTTAATAAAAGACATAAAATAATGATGTAATATTTTATTACATCATTATTTTTTATTGAGTGAATAGTAAAAATCCGAGTTACTATTTAATTCTTGTGACGTTTTATCATTACATGCCCTTAGCATAAACAAGCACAATATAATAATAATGAAAAAAATTACTTTTTTAATATTCTTACTCTCCCTTTGGATTATTACATATTAAGCCAATTCATTTTAGTACTCTAATGAAGTATCTCTATAGTCCAAAACTAGCCTATATAAATGTCAAGTCCAAAGAGATTGGTGAACTCTTTTTAATGGTCTCTAAGAGGTGATTTTTCATCTTTTTTAACATTCAATTCTTCTTTTACAACATTCCATTTTTCAAGACCAAACTTAGAAACCATAACAGCTTCTGCAGCACCTTTTCCAAGTCTTCTTACAGTGTCCATACCTGTTTCGTCCTCTTGAGCACCTTTTGCTTTTCCATCTTTACTCCATATTGTACCACCTATATAGCATCCTCCTAAACCTCCAGATACTAACATTTCATGCATTAGGAAGAAATTTATTATAGGAAGTTTTGTCAATTCTTGACCACCATATCTAGTTCCACCAGTAGTTATAGCTGCCCCAATCTTATTTTGAAGTTTTCCTGGATGAACTAAATACATTGGGCGAAGTCTATTAAATACTGCTGTAAGTTGAGCAGTTATATTCATATCATAAACTGGAGAACCTACTATAATTCCATCTGCTTCCAATATTTTTTGTTCTAATTCTTGTATGTCATCTTTTATGATACACATAGTTTCTTTTCTTATACATGCATCACAATGAACACAAGGGCTTATTTTTTTCCCTCTAACAGACCAATACTCAGTTTCTATACCAGGTATAGTTTCTGCTTCTTTCAAAGCTTCTAATATTGCATATTCTGTTGCTCCTTTACGTGGACTTCCACAAATACCTAATATCTTTGCCATAACAATATCTCCTCATCAAATAAATCTATTTTTATTATTCATTTACAAATACAATAAATTGTTATTTATACTCTAACTTCTATTATTTTAATTTTATTGGTAATGAATGTATTTCTACATTAGTTGCATTATATACTGCATTTGCAACAGCTGGTGCAACTGGTACAACAGCACACTCCCCAATACTCTTACCACCAAAAGGTCCAGCTTTTTCATAACTATCTACAAATGCAACTTGACACTTTGGCATATCTACAGTTCTAAATAATTTATATGTTTTAAAATCAGTAGCCTTAGGTCTACCTTGCTCATCAAATGCCAACTCTTCACTCAATGCGTATCCTAGACCCATATGAATTCCACCTTCTAATTGACCCTCTAAATTTAGAGGATTTATAACTCTACCAACATCATGTACAGCTACAAAATCAACTACTTTTATATCCTTAGTTTCTTTATCTACTAAAACTTCAGCAAAATGTACACCATAAGAAGTAAGTCCAGCTGGTGAAGAATAGTCTTCAACAACAGTTAACTCTCTTAATGATTTACTTTGACTATATACTGCAACATCAGAAAGTGATGCTTTTATATTTTCATCAAGTTTACTAATTACATATCCATTGTCCAGGTACAACTCTTCTTTTGATGTTTCAAGCAATTTTTCTGCTTCTTCTAATATTAGTGTTTTTAATTTTTCTGCTGTCTTTTTAGCTCCTCCACCTTCTACAAATACACCTCTACTTGCATAATCTCCAAGATTAAATGTACATGCATCAGTATCAGTTTCAAATGTATCAACTTTATCAGGTGTTATTCCTAAAACTTCAGCTACCATCATTGTTTGCATAGTTACAACACCATTACCCATATCATGTGCTCCTGTAAGTAGTGTCAATGTACCATCTTCATTTAATTTAAGAGTCAATGTAACAACATCTCTATGTGCACCGAAAACTCCATTACCATGTGCACCTATTGCCATACCTATACCTCTTAAATATTTTCCTTCTTCTTTAGGAAGTTTTTTCTTTTCATCCCACTTAAACATTTTCTTACCTTGTTCTATACAATCCAATACTCTAGGATTTCCAAGAGAACCATGGAAAATTATATCAACATCATCTGGCTCTACAGCATTTTTATTTTGGAAATCAACTAAATCCATACCTATTTCTTTAGCTATTTTCGCAAATTGAGCTTGTTGAGCCATAAATATTTGAGGTGAACCATAACCTCTCATAGCTCCTGCTATTGGTGTATTTGTATATACAGGCATTCCAGTAAACTTTATATTTGGTATTTTATAAACTTTAAATACTTTATGGCTAAGTGCACCTATAACATTTAAAGCACTTGATGCATATGCACCTGTATTTGTATATATTTTTATATCTTGTGCTATTACTTCTCCATCTTTATTTACACCAGTTTTTAATTTTACAAAAGACCCATGACGAGTTCTTGTTGATATCATAGACTCTTTTCTTGTAAGAACCATTTTAACTGGTCTTCTAGTCATTTTTGATAGTGCTGCTGCTACTGGTTCAATTGTAAGTTCTAATTTCCCACCAAATGAACCTCCAATAGCAGGTCTTATAACTCTTACTTTGTTTAATGACATCCCAAAAATTTGAGATAGTATTATTCTAAATCCAAATGTATTTTGACAAGGTGTATGTACAGTTAATTTATCATTATAATCATAGTGTGCAATTACACTATGAGTCTCTATTGCACTATGATGTATTGCTGGAGTAGAGTATTCATCTTCAAATATATAATCACATTCTTTGAAGCCTTTTTCTACATCTCCTCCATTTATATTATTTTGTGAAACTATGTTTGAATCTCCATGTATGCATATAGCATCTTCTTTTATTGCATCCTGTATAGTAAATACAGCTGGTAACTCTTCATACTCCACTTTTATAAGTTTTACAGCTTTTTCTGCTATTTCTGGTGTTTCTGCTGCAACTGCTGCAACACGGTCACCAACAAATCTAACTGTATCTGAAAAAACAACTTCATTTTCAGGTATATTGTGCTCATAAAATCTTAAAGAACCATTGTATTTTCTTTGTGATGTATTGAGATGAGTAGCTATAGCTCTAACTCCTACTACTTTCTCAGCTTCACTTGTATCTATACTTTTTATTTTTGCATGTGCTACAGGGCTTAAAAGCATTTTAGCATAAAGTACATTTTGTGGTTTTATATCAGCTACATATTTCATTTGACCAGTAACTTTTAAAGCTGCATCCTTTAGAGGGTATGATTTTCCTATTACTTTTTCCATAATTATCTACCCCCTAATCTAGCTGCAGATAATTTTACAGCTTCTATAATTTTCACATATCCTGTACATCTACAGAGATTTTCTTTAAAAGCCTCTCTAATTTCATCTTCATTAGGAGATGCATTTCTATTTAAAAGAGCTTGTGTTGTTATAATCATACCAGGAGTACAATATCCACATTGTACAGCTCCAACTTCTATAAAAGCTTCTTGTATTGGATGAAGATTTTCTCCATTAGCAAAACTTTCTATAGTGTATATAACTTTACCTTCGCAGTTTTTTGCAAGAAGTTTACAAGATTTCATGTCAACTCCATCTATCAAAACTTTACATGCTCCACAACTGCCACTATTACAACCTTGTTTCGCTCCAGTTAGATTTAATTTTTCACGAAGTACATGCAAAAGAGTTTCATTCTTTTCAACTTCTATTTCATACATGTAATCATTAATATTTAATTTTATTTTTTCCATTTTCTCCTCCTACAGATAAACTAATGTTGTAATAGAATATTATTACAATCTTATTTTAATATTAGTATAAGCTATTCCACTTATGTCCTTCCATTCTATTAGTTACATTAGCTCTCTTACATAATTCTTCTGCTGCATGTTGTGCATTTAATAATACTTGTTCTTCACTTTCAATTGTAGTTACTTTTCCATTTTCAAGTATTATGTTTCCATCAACTAGAACACTCTCTACATTGTGCATGCTAGCTGAATATACCAAAGTTGATACAGGATTGTGAAGAGGTATTGATTTTGGAGAAAGCATTGAGTTAAATATTACCAAGTCAGCTTTTTTTCCAATCTCCAAAGAACCTATTTCATCTTCCATTCTAAGAGTTCTTGCTCCCTCTATCGTAGCCATTTCAAGAACTTTCTCTGCAGAAATTGCAAGAGGGTCACAATTATTTACTTTATGTTGTAAAGCTGTTAGTTTCATAAGCTCTATCATATCTTGTGCATTATTACTTGCTGCACCATCAAGACCTAAACTTACATTTATACCTTTTTTTAACATTTCTGGAACAGGTGCAACACCAGAGGCAAGATACATATTACTTGCTACATTATGAGAAACTTTTATGTCATACTTTTTAAGCATTTCCATGTCTTCATCAGTTATACACACACAATGTACTGCTACAACTTCTGGACCTACTATGCCCCATTTTTCAAGTAATTTTATATCTATTTCTCCATGTATATCTTTTGTTGCTGTTCTTGCAAATTCTGTTTCAGATATATGAACTGTAAAATATGAATCATATTCTTTAACTATATTCCAAAGCATTTTACCCATTTCTTCAGATATAGCCCACATTGAAGAAGGTGCTACACAGATTTTTATTCTTCCATTTTCTGAATTGTGATATTTTTCAAATACCCTTCTTAAATCTTTTTCAACCGTTTCCACATCTTCTATAAGTTCTTTATGAATACCTAAATCTATACAGCCTCTACCTACAACACCTCTTATACCTAAATCTTTATATGCTTTTACGATTCCATCTGTAAGTCCTGGTCTATTGTGAGTATGCATATAATCAACCATTGTAGTTATACCACTTTTTAAACCTTCCATACATCCAAGCATTGCAGCATCATAAGTATCCTGTTCTGTTAAGAATTTTGCTGATGGAAACATCATTGTATTTAGCCACTCATGAAGTGCCATATCATCACCTAGACCTTTTAATAATACCTGGAATAAGTGATTATGAGTATTTATAAAGCCAGGGAATATTACTTTTCCATTAGCATCTATAACTTTTTTGGCATCTAGATACTTAGGTTCAATATCAACTGTATTTCCTATATCCAATATTCTGTCACCTTGAATAGCTATTGCTCCATCAAATATGACTTCTCTGTCTTTATTAACTGTAACAACTATTGCATTTTTTATCAGTATATCAATCATCTTAAATCCCCCTTTTAATACTTTCATTACAACATTTTATCATATGGTTTTCTTATATCATATCTAATACATTTATCCAATATTTTCCTCAAGGTTTGAAGTAACGTTTTCAGCCTTTTTACTTGACTTTAATTTAAATAATGTTTGAAGTAATATAGCTATTATTGCTCCAGAAACTATACTTGACCCTCCAAGGACAGTTCCAATTGTTTCTGGGAATTGGTCTAAAACTTGTGGAGCAGTTGTAAGACCCATACTTGTTGCTATAGATACACCTGCTATAAGATTATTTTCTTCAGTGAATCCATCCATACTCATAATAGAGAAACCAGACATTGCTATTGATGAGAAAACTACTAAAGTTGCTCCACCAACAACACAAGATGGTATAGTTGTCATTATTGCACCCAATGCTGGAGATATTCCTGCTAGCAATAATACAAGTGCCCCTAGTGCTATTACAAATCTACTTGTAACTTTGTTCATAGATACAATTACTGTATTTTGGCTAAATACTCCAGTTGGAAGAGCTGCAAATAGTGATGAAATTATAGAAGTTATAGAATTTCCTAAAACAACTGATGCTAATTCTTCGTCAGTTACCTCTCTATCCATTGCTCCTACTGTAGCTATTGTACAAGCACCCATCATATCAGCTATACCTATTATGTAAATAATAGTAAACATTACTATTAACTCTGGTCTAAATTCTAATCCAAAAGCTGCTGATGTTGGTAAAGATACTATAGCTGCTCCTTGAACTGCTGAGAAATCAACTAATCCTAAAACTAAAGATATAGCATAACCTACTAATATTCCTATCAATATTGAAGAATTTTTTACTAGACCTTTACCATATTTATTTATCATTATTATTACAAAAGCAACTATAACTCCTACAATAAAGTTTATTGGACTTCCAAATGTTTGTGCACCTTCTCCTCCTGCTAAATTCTTTATAGCTGTTGCAAATAATCCAAGTCCCATACATGCTATTATAGTTCCAGAAACTATTGGAGTGAATATATGTCTAATTTTCTTAACTCCAAATCCTACAAAGAATACGATTACCCCAGCAGCAATCTGTGCTCCAAATAGAGCAGCTAAACCATCTTTGGCTGCTACTGAAAGACATGCTCCTAAAAATACATAACTCATTCCCATCATTACAGGTAATCTTGAGCCTAATTTAAATCCTTTAAATAAAGGTATTGGATATAATTGTAAAAATGTTGCTAAACCTGCTGCTAACATAGAACCCTGAATCAACATTGTTGCTTGCCCCTGGTTAAGTCCTACCACGTTTGCTATTAATATCGCAGGTACCATATTTCCTACTATCATTGCTAACAGATGTTGTAAAGCTAAAGGTATTGATTCCTTTAGTGGTGGTATCCCATCGACATCATATTTTGAAGTATTACGTGTTTTCATAAAATAAATCCTCCCATACATAAATATCTTGACTAAATATTTTTATAATTATTTTCTATAAATATTTTTATGACCATGAATTTATTGCTCAACCGATAAACACAGCTAAACTGAGCTATTTTTATAAAAAACTAACAAATTTGTAAATATGCCCTCCCCGATTTTCTACTTGAATAAATATTAATTGTCTGGTATATATTTTTTGTTAAATTTTTCATTAAAATGAATAGCTATCAAAAATAATCTAACAATCTCATAATAAATAATTTAAACAAACCTTTCAAATTATTATATTTTAATTAGTCTCCTCCATAACAGCTCTTTCTTTAGCTTCATCCTCTAGACTTTTATTTGGTATTATTAGATTTAAAACGAATGCAACTAATGTCGCAATTACTATTGGAGATTCTCCAAATACTAATTTTACAAATGAAGGAAATGCCTCTTGAGCTGCTGGGACTGATGTTATTCCCATGCCTAAAGCAATCGCCAAACCAACAATTGTAATATTTCTTGATGACAACTCTTCTGTAATAATTAACTTTATTCCTGTCATTGTTATCATACTAAATATAGATATTGTCGCTCCCCCTAAAACAGAATATGGTATAGTGGTCATTAATGCACCAAATTTAGGTACAAACCCCGATAATAACATAAATATACCAGCTATTCCAAGCACAAATCTACTTATTACTTTGTTCATAGCTACCATCCCTACATTTTGGCTATATGATGATGGTGGCAAACCTCCAAACAAAGCTCCTATCATAGTACAAAATCCACTTCCTATTACTCCACTTGATAATTCTTTATCTGTGATATTCCTATCCATACCTCCTATTGTAGTAGCTGATAAATCCCCAATTGCTTGAACAGCATTGATTATACTTACAATTACTACTGATATTACTACAGGCATATCAAATTCCATTCCAAATTCAAGTGGTTTAGGTACTGCAAACCAAGCTGCCTCTCTAATAGGGTCAAAATTTATTATACCCAAAACTAAAGATACACAATATCCAACTATAATTCCCAAAAATATTGCTGCCAATTTTGCATACCCTTTTGCAAATTGACTAAGACCTATAACTACCACTAGTGTTATAGCTGCTACTGCCCAATTTTGCATAGAGCCATAAGTAGGGCTATTTACACCACCTGCCATATAATTTATTGCTATAGGATACAAAGATAATCCAATTGTAAAAACTACTGTTCCTGCAACTATATTCGGAAAAAATTTTCTTATCTTTTTTATGAATACTCCTATTAATACTGTAGCTACTCCCCCTATTAATTGTGCACCTAAGATGCTTGCTAATCCATAATTTCCTCCAACCGCTACAAGTGTTGGTACATAAGTAAAACCAACGCCAAAAATTATAGGCAATCTTGAACCAATATTTCCTATTGGATATAGTTGTATAAGAGTTGATATACCAGCTATTATTAATGCATATTGTACTAATAGTGTTATTTGTGTAGGACTAACACCCACAGCTCCTCCTACAACTATAGGTACTGTAACAGTCCCAACTATCATTGCCAATATATGCTGCATTGATAGTGGCAAACACTTTAAAATTGGTGGCCTTCCATCAATATCAAACATAGAAACATTTTTTTGATATTTACTCAAGGTTATCACTCCCAACTATTTTTTAATGACAGTTATTATTATCTCACACAACATCCTTTCTTTTTTTTATTTTGTCATCTCAATTTAATATGAAGCAATTATAATGCCAATTTTTTAACATAATTGTTTTACATATATAATTTTTATTATATTTGTTAGTATTTGATAATTTGATAAAGCATTTATTTTTTAAAATTCTTTCAAATTTTTTTTATTTTTGGATAATAGAAATACTATAACAAAAAAAAACACATGGAAAATAATTTTCCATGTGTTTTTTATCAATTTTATAATTTCAAATTTTAGAATTGAGAATAAAAAATCTAATTATTATACATCTATTTTTCTGTACAATGTAGCTAGTGATATTCCAAGTTTTTTAGCAGCTAGCTTTTTAGACTTAGTATCACTTCCATAAAACTTTAACACTTTCTTTATATACGCTCTTTCAAATTCTTCAAGTGTAAGTATGTCTTGTTCCATACTTATTTCATAGTCATTTTCCTCAAACAGTTTTATATTTATATTATTTATCTTAAAATATTCAATTATTTTTTTGTTTATTATACCTTTATGTATTATTCCATCTTCTTCAAGGAGATTTAAGGCCAACTCTATTGTGTTTTCCAACTCCCTAATATTCCCTGGCCAGGGATATTTAAGCAACATATGCTCTACATCTGGTTCTATATGGTATACATTTTTCTTCATCTTTCTCGAATATTTATCTATAAAATTGTTTATTAATATTTGTATATCATCTCCTCTTTCTCTAAGTGGAGGTACTTCTAAAGGTATTACATTTAATCTATAGTATAAGTCTTCTCTAAATTTATTTTCCTTAACCAACTCAAATAAATCTCTATTAGTAGCTGATATGATTCTAACATCTATATCAATTAGTTCATTTGAACCTATTCTCGTAAACTTCTTTTCCTGTAATACTCTCAATAGCTTTGATTGTAATTGGATTGGCATATCTCCTATCTCATCTAAAAATACAACTCCTCCATTTGCCAATTCAAATTTACCAATTTTACCTTTTGAATCTGCTCCACTAAAAGCTCCTTTTGTATATCCAAAAAGTTCACTTTCCAGTAGAGGTTCTGGTATAGCAGCACAGTTTATAGCAACGAATGTTTTATTCCCTCTGTTTCCTGCGAGATGAATGGCTCTTGCTATTAACTCTTTTCCAGTGCCACTTTCTCCAGTTATAGCTACAGTAGAATCACTATTTCCTATCTTGCAAATTCTATTTTTAAGAGCGCGCATTACATCAGACTCTCCAATTATAGAGTCTACAGTTGTTGTCCCCCAAATATTGTATACTTCCATTCCACCATACATTACTGAATCACTGTGTTTGTCCATAAAATATCAACTCCAAATAAGTATTCTATATAATAATCACTTACATTATTTATTTAATTATATCATAACAGAAAAGTTTAGTTATAATTTAATAATATTATTTTATTTTTTAAATAGAGCTTAATAAAAAGTATATCTACCAATTTCAATTTAGTAGATATACTTTTTTAAATTTTTAAGCATCCTGTATTAAATAAGCAATTACAATGCCATACTTTAATATATAAATAATTTTTTAAATTTTTAATTTAAGATTTCTATAAATTTTTTTCTATACATTAGAGTTTTTCCCTACATATAAAAGTATATTTATCATTTTATAATGTATTTTTATTATTTTTAAAATTCTTATTTTTAAAATTTATAATTAAAGATTATCTTTTTCAAATCATTCTTTGTGTTTTTTATATCATCTAATCTCACAGTTTTTGCTTCTATAAACTTACCTTTAAATGATTCTGATAATTTCCAAGAACTATAATTTTTATCTTTTTGAATACAAGGATATAATAAGATACATCTTTTTGCACTTTCATATGTTGTTATATATGCATACATCTGATATATATCACTTGACCTATAAAAAACATTTGAATCTACTTCAATAGCTTTCCACTTAGTATCAATTATAATTTCATATTCATTTTTTAAGTCATATAAAACTATATCTGGTCTTAAATTAAAATTTTTCTTCCCTGTTTGTTCATTTTTTAAAAGAAATTTGCTCTTATCTTGTATATAGGTCTCTCTAAATGCATTATCCCAGATACTTTTTATTAAAATTCCTATATATTCTTCATACAAAGTATTTATTTCAAATAATATAGAAAATGCCTCTTGATTGTTTTCGCTGTTATCCATAGATAAATTTAAAAGTATAAGTCTAGCCAATAAATAACAATCTTTAAATCTATCATTATTTTTATAAAATTTATAATCTAATAGTTTTTTTCTATCTATATAAATTAAATCTACATTTTGAAAATATCTTAAAAGTTTTTTAATCTTGCATTGAATTGAGTTATCATTTATTCTACATAAAATAGATAGGCATGCTTTTTTAAGAACTTGATTCAAGAAATTATTTTCACTATATTCATCATACTCACATTTTATTTTCATTGGAGAAATACTTTTTTCTCTTGCATATGTACTTAATAATATTTTACCTCTTATAACATTTGAATTCTCTATTTTATTTATATATTCAAAATGGATTCCTCTCTTAATCTGTGTTTGCATGCTCTCAATAAAATACATAGCAAAAAAATTTAAGAGATTATAATTTTTTAAACTTAATCTTATGTTTTCGTTCATTATAATTGGAATTTTATTACATGTAGAAAGCATTTGTAGTAACATTTCTCTGTCTTTTACAAGATTATCACTTAATGACAATTTTGGAAGTATTTCAAGTATTACATTTTCAAAACATATAACACCTACATAGTTTATGAATCTAAGCTTTTTGTACTTAATATCTATTATGTTACTCTTTAATATACCATTATTATTTTCTAGATATTTAAGTAATTTTTCATATTCAATTTCTGTAAGCTCATTTTCACTATTACCTACTCTTATCCATTCATAAGTTTCTTTAACATATATATTTTTACTCATATATATTTTTTAACTCCTCACTAGATATGTTGTGTTTTATACAGTAATTAATTTTGCTTTCCAATATTGGCGTATTATTACTTTTAAATAACTCAGAAGCTATAAGCTCCTCTTTGTAAACAATATATTTATCTTTTTCATTTCTTCCTATACCACCTAAAATCATACCTACTTTTTCTGAATCATAATAAAAATACTCTTGAAGGAGTGGTATTATCTTCCTTCTAAATACTACTACTATATCATTAATATTTTCTACGCTAAGTAAATAAGCTTGTCCAATTACATGGTCTCTATCATATAAAAACTCTATTCTTTTATTAATTGTATATAACATATTTCTAACATCTATACCATCTATAACAGGCAATAAATCATAATCTGGCATAATTTCTTCAAAATTAAATCTTCTTCTTAAAGCTATGTCTAGGAGTGCGATTGATTTATCTGATGTATTCATAGTTCCAACTATATACAAATTTGGAGGTAAAAAAAATTTTTCTTTTGAATATGGTAACTTGACAATAGTCTGATTTGCTTTAGTAAGTCTTTTATCCTCTTCCAATAATGTTATTAACTCACCAAAGATTTTAGATATATTACCTCTATTAATTTCATCTATTATTAAAATATAATTTTCCGCTTCTTCAAAATTAAAACTATAACTAGATTCTATATTCTCTAATACTAGCTTCTTTTTTCTAGTTTTTATCTCCTCTAAAGTCAAACTATGTTTTTCTAATTCAAATTTTAACTTTATTTCAAACTTCAATGCATCGTAACATGCTTCTATAGCTATATCCTTTAATATACCATCTTCTGGCTTAAAATTGCCTTTACCATCTGACTTTAGTCCTTCTATAAATTCCTCATACCCATATGATTGATGAAATGTACAAAATTCTACATTGTTTTTATAATCTGCATAACTTGTATAATCTCTATTTTTTAAACTAGTTTCATTTACTAGATTATAAGCCATTTGTTTTGTGTTATATGTTTTACCAGTTCCTGGTGGACCATAAAGTATGGTATTTAAAGGCATTTTGTTAGTAAACCTCTTTATATACTTTTCGGCTAAACTATTATTTTCAAATACAACCCACGCATTTCCATCTATATTTTCTTTTTCATACTCTATCCACTTTACTGGTAAAAAATATCCGCCTTCCAAAATACTTATTTTCTCTTTATCAAATCCTTCCATAACTTGACATACACCAAATAGGCTTTTCATTGTATGGTCATTTTCACAGATTACCTTCTCGCTATTATATACTAAAATATAATCATCTGTATTTATATTTTTTAGAAATTCTAACTGTTCTGGATTAATAGGCTGAATAAATAATTCTTCATTATCAACACACTTATCTACATTTTTATAATAATAATTTTTTAAATACCATTTATTATTATCACTTTCTTCTATTCTTTTTCTCAATGATTTCTTATTCTGTAACTTAATAATTTCTAAGTATGCACTAATATCTCTATCATTTAATTTATAAAATTCACTTGTATATACTTTGCAATTTGAAACTGTATCAAAACTATACATCCACTTTACTGGCAATGTATGTCCTAAAATATGACTTAGTTCATAACCATTTTCAAAGTTTTCTTCAACCATACCAATAGACACACTACATTTAACTTTTTCTTCTATATTTTGATATGCCTTATATAAAAAGTAATCTCCTTTTTTAATTAACATAAACTTTTTTATAAAGTCTTTGTCATTACAGTTATCATTAATATATTTTTCTGATTTCTTTCCCATACTAAATACTTTTTTTAAATTTATTTTTATATCAAATCCAAGTGCAATTATACTTTCTTCTCTAAAAATCTGTGGTGTGTCTGTTTCTTGATAAAAAAATTCTTCCATTAACCAATATCCTGTAACTCCTATATTTTCAGACATATATTCTCTCCTTAATATCTAAAATATACTAATTATACAACAAACCTACTTTAATATTTCCATCTAAATTTTCCTTTATGTATAATGAAAATATTACTTCATAGCTTTCTTCTATCTTGCTTTGAATATTATTGATTAAATCATTCAGTTTAATTATAGAGAATTCTGTATTTCCTTCAACAAATACAATTCCTTTTTTACTTATAAATTCTTCACCAACATATTCCATTTTGTCAAATAAAATATCAGCCATTTCACTATATTTCTTTGTATCTTCAAATTCTTCAAAAGAATACTTAATTCCTTTATCTCCTACAATAGCTTCTTTTAAATCAGTTATATCTATATTTATCATACAAGAGTCCGAGATAGACTCTATCATGATATTCATTAAATCAACAAATTTAAAGATACTGTCGTTATTGATTTTAAACTCTCTTCCAAGTTCTAACTCTTCTTTATGTTCTTTCTCTGAACAATTCATGCCTATAGATAAAATTCTTCTTTCATTAGACATATATGAAACAGCTTTTATAATTTCTCTAATCTGTTTGTCTTCAGATGAATATACTAAAAATAATATATCCACACCATCTAAAAGACTTCTAACATATTCTTTTTCAATCTCTTGACTTATGTTAATTCTTTCTATATCCATATTTGTTTTTATTTTTTCTTCTATTTCATTTATTATATTAATACCTTCAACTCCAATACCAATTATCTTAGCATTCTTATTAAAATTTTCCATTGTAACATATATCTCCTTAATAATTATTTAATTTTAATATTTTTAAATATTATACCATATTTTCTTCATAAAAATATCTTAACTCATTGGCCTTATCATAAAGTAGCTTATTCATAAATTTTGGTTCTATAACTTTAGCATTACTTCCAATTAAAAATAAAATAGAAACATACCAATCTACTTCTTCAATTTTTATGAGTGTATTAATTATTCCACTGCCATCTTCATTCGACTCTATATCTAAATCATAAGAACTGTCCTTTATTTTAGAAACACCTTCTTTGGTTAATAATACATTTAAATAGATAGTTTCACCAATTTTTTTAGTAGCTGACATGGTCCCATATAAATTATTATATACTGTATCTAACCACTCTTTCAAACTTATATGTACTTCTTTACTTTTGCCTACTTTTTTAATCTCAATTATCTTATTTATACGAATCAAAATAATTTTATCACTTTTACAATCATAGACTGGTGAAAACCATGTTCCTTTATTTGAATATATACCTATAGGACATATATTCTTTTCCAAAATTTGATTTCCACGCTTATATTTAATATTTAAAATCAAAGACTCTGATGAAGCTTTAAAAAACTCAGTCACATCACTGCTTTTAAAATCTCCATCATTAGTTATAAAATCAATATATCTTTTTATGTTTTCTATACCTATTTTTATGTTACTTTTACGTTCATAGCTTACTTTTCTCATTATGGAATTAACTTCTGGTTCCATTGATTTATCCTTATATCCCTGAAGTGATTTGAGTGCAAATAGTATAGTCATAACTTCTTTTTCTGTAAATATAATAGGAGGTATATAGCTATTATTTAGTACTCTATACCCTCCATTTCTACCTTGTTCTGCTTGAATTGGAAGTCCCATTTTATTTAATTCTTTTAAATATCGCTGTATAGTTTTAGCTGAAAGATTAAATTCCTCTGATAACTCTTTTATTGTAAATTTTTGCCTATCATTAATATATGTCCAGACATTAGTCAGTCTTTTTACTTTTGACAAATAAACACCTCTTTCCATTAATACTACTATCAATTAAATAACTGTATACTATTAAAATTTAATATTGATGATATTTTTATATTTTTTTATTAAAAAACAAAAAAATGGTACTCCTACAATTGTTACTACTACAAATTCTCCAAAACCTACCTGTACCATAGACAGAATTAAAGGAAGGCCAAAGAATATATTTAACATTAGACCAACCACAATTGCATTTATAATAGTAGGCCATATAGATGCTATAATCAAAGTACTTTTATTTTGCCCACCTAATTTTCTAGTAATATAAATCAGACTTGCACTTATAAATGTAGCCAATGTTCCAAAGATTATGTCAGGTACACCATATGGTCCTATTACATTTGCTAAAAAACAACCTAATGTAAGACCTACTATATATCCCTTATCTAAAAATGCTAAAAGCATCATAATCTCTGCCACTCTAAATTGTATTGACCCATAACTTATAAACCCCAATGATAATGTTAAAACTGCATAGATTGCTGCAATAGCTGCAGTTAATGATATATTAATACTATTTTTTCTCATATCTTTCTCCTAGCAAAAGTTTTATTTCTAAAAAATTAATAACATAACTTTATTTTATACAAAATCTATAAACTTAAACATTGATTTTATACAAACAAATTATTTTAACGAACTATTTTATCGTTTTAGTTTATATTATACAATATAATACATATAAACTCAATTTTCTATATGTTAAATATATGATATTATAATTATCTATAAAATAAAAATAAATTTTCTATAGTTAATTAAAAACAGTAAAAAAGAGCCTTAAAATTAGGCTCTAATAATTTATTTTGAAATCAATGAATTCTACCATCTTTTAATTTAGATAATATCATCCAAGTACCTATACAGTCAATTTCTAGTTGTTTCTCTATTTCATCATACAACATTTCCTGATATGATGTATTTAAAACAACATTTTCAACTAGTTTAGAAATTTCTTCTTCTGCAAAATCAATTTCTATTTGATTTTGTTTTTCTTTAAAAAATACCCTTACTTTTCTCTGATTTATTGAACGACCCTCAAAGCTGACTAAACATTCTAAAATGTTCTTATCTCCTCTAAAATTATTTACTGCTCTCATATTATTTAGATTTCCAGCCAAAACATCATCCCCTTAGTTAATTTTATATTTAATAAGTAAAATTCATAATATTATAATAACTACTTATTAAATATCTTTCAACAGGTATGGCATAACTGGTTGTTTAACATGTAAAACTAGTCTAAAATTTTATAAATAATCATTTATTCATTGCCATAAAAACTTTTTCAGGTGTAATAGGAAGTGTATTTATTCTCACACCAATTCCATTAAACACAGCTTCTTGTATTGCTGGTAAAGGTGTATTTATAACAACTTCTCCAACAGATTTAGCGCCAAATGGCCCTGTTGGCTCATAAGTTTCAACAAAATGTACTTGAACATTTCCAATATCACATCTAGCTGGAATCTTATACTGCATAAATGTATTTGTATCCATATTGCCTTTCTTTGTATATCTAACTTCTTCAAATAGTGCCATTCCAATCCCTTGAACAATTCCACCTTCAACTTGTATCTTAGCTAGATTTTTATTTATAACTGTTCCACAGTCTACTACAGCTACATAATTTACTAAATCAACCTTTCCAGTTTCTTTGTCAATTTCAGTTTCTGCAAATCCAGCTATAAAAGGAGGAGGTGATACAGGGCTACCATGAGAAGCAAAACCTATCAATTGATTAGTATCTGGTCCGATTGTAGAATCCACTGCTATATCAAATAATAATGTGCTACCTTTTTTACTAGTTAACTTTATACCATCAAATTCTACTTCATCCTTATCAACACCTAATTTAGTTGCTCCAGCAGAAATTATTTTTCCTCTTAAATCTTGAGCTGCCTTAACTACTGCCATACCTGTTACATAAGTAGTACTTGAAGCATATGAACCTGGGTCATATGGAACCAAATCAGTATCAGCTGATATAACTGTTATGTTTTCAATACTTGTTTCAAGAACTTCAGCAGCCATTTGAGCTAAAATCGTATCACTTCCTGTACCCATATCAGTAGAGCCTATCATAAGTGTATAATCTCCACAGTCATTCAATTTTATTTCGACTGAAGACTTATCAAGACCTTGTATACCAGAACCTTGCATAGTAATTGCCATACCTACACTTCTAACTTTTCCGTTTTCAAGATGTTTACAAGGATATTTTTCATCCCATCCAATAAGTTCTTTACCTTTATTTATACATTCTATTAAATCAACACTATTTAAAGTTTTCCCATATGCAAATGTAGTTTCACCTTGTGTTACTACATTTTTTAATCTTAAATCTGTTGGGTCCATTTTTAACTTATCAGCAAGCATGTTTATAGTTGATTCAACAGCAAAACATCCTTGAGATGCTCCATACCCTCTAAGTGCTCCCGCTGGCATCTTATTAGTATATACCACATCTGCAATAAATCTTGTTGCTTCAACTTTATTATACATTGGTAAAGTTTTTTCTCCAACCAAACCGATAGTTGTAGAAGCATGCTCTCCATATGCTCCTGTATCAGAAAGTGCATTTATATCTATTGCCTTTATTATTCCATCATTAGTAGCACCTAGTCTAACTTTTAGTCTCATTGCATGTCTACTTGTTGAACAATTAAAAGTTTCTTTTCTATCATAAATTATTTTAGCCGGTTTACCTGTTTTTAAAGTTACAATTGCTGAAAAAATCTCAACACATGCAGTTTGTTTACCACCAAATCCACCACCAATTCTAGGTTTTATAACCCTAATTTTACTAGCTGGCAGTTCTAATGCACGAGATAAATGTCTTTTAACATGAAATGGTATTTGAGTTGAGCTTACTACAACCAATCTTCCAGTATGGTCTAAATAATTGTATGCTCTATATGTTTCCATCATTGCATGTGCTTGGGCTTGAGTGTAATAAGTTTCTTCAATCACTATATCACAATTACTTAGTACTTTTTCCACATCACCGTTTGTATAATCATGATGTGATACGATATTCTTTTCTCTCTGCATACCTATATCAAAGTTACAATGTCTATCTTCATCATGTACCACAGCTTTATTCCCTATTGCCTCTTCAAAATCCAAAACAGGTGTAAGTACTTCATACTTTACCTTGATAAGATTCATCGCTTTAATTGCAGTTTTTTCATCTACAGCTGCTACTATAGCTACTTCATCACCTACATATCTTACAACATCTTCAAGAATTAATCTATCATATGGAGATGGCTCTGGATATGTCTGACCAGCAAGTGTAAATCTAGATTTTGGTACATCTTTATATGTTAAGATACATTCAACGCCATCAACCATTTCTGCCTTTGATGTATCTATATCTTTTATCTTTGCATAAGCATGAGGACTCCTAAGTATTTTTACCACCAAAGCATCTTTTGCTGATAAATCATCTGTATATACAGGTTTTCCTGTTGTGATACTCATTCCATCTATTTTTTTGATTCCTTTTCCAACTATATTCATGTTCTATTTTACCTCCAGATAAGTTTTGATAGCTCTTAACTGTCCCATATAACCTGTGCATCTACATAGATTTCCTGTTAGATAATGTTTTATTTCTTCATCTGTAGGATTTTCAAGTTCATTCTTCATTGCAAGTACAGTAAGTATAAAACCAGGAGAACAGAAACCACATTGCTCAGCTCCTTCTTTTACCAAAACTTCACTAAATTCTCTAACTTCATTTTCTAAACCTTCAATTGTAGTTATTTCCTTATTTAAAACTCTCAATGTTAATGTTGCACAAGATAATGTAGGTTTCTTGTCAATTAAGACTGTACAGAGACCACAACATCCTGTGTCACAACCTCTTTTTACACTTAAATTACCAACTTTTCTCAAAGTATCAACCAGATATTCTTCTGGTTCTATATCGACACTTTTTTTCTTTCCATTTATATTAATCTTCACTAACATTAAATAACCTCCATTATAGCTCTTTTTAAAAGTACCTTACTCATAGCTTTTCTATAATCCCTAGATGCTCTCATGTTAGAACCAAAAGTTAGTTCTTCTGATGCTATTTCTATTGCTTTATCTATATTAATTTCGTTGATTTCATTATTAGATAGGAATTCACTAGCTTGTTTTGCAATCGTAGCTTTCTGAGGTCTTGCTCCTACACATAACTTAAATCTCCCCATGTGTTTTGATACAGATACATTTAAAATAGGATAATCACTTTTTGCATTTCTCAGCGATTTATAAGAAGCATTTTTATTTGTCTTCTTTATGTATACCTTAATCAATAAATCTTTCTCATAGTCTCTATTTAGAAACTCTTCAAGACTAATTCTTCCAGCCTTATATAATTCTACTTCTGTATCTAATGAAAGTAATGCTACTATCAAGTCAGAGAAACCATATTTAGAAAACACTGTAGCCCCAATTGTTACTACATTTCTAAACTGAATTCCTATTATATCTCTAACTGAATCTTCTATTAATCTTCCAAAATTATTTTTTATTATTGAACTTGTTTCTAATGTTCTAAAAGTAGTCATAGAACCAATCTCAACATAATCTTCATCTTCTTTTATATAATCTAAATTTAAGTTAGATAATTCTATTCCTGTTCCTATTCTTTTTTTCCCCATTCTTAAAAAAGCACTTCCACCAATCACTTGATTGGTTTTTCTTTTATTTAAAATTGAGTACGCTTCTTCTACTGTATCTGGCTGTACAATATCCATAACCGTAAACATAAATTTCCTCCCTTATTTGCTATTCTTATTTTAAATACAACTAATTATATCATAGCTTCAACAAATTTTGATAATAAATATGTCTAATATGTAAATTCTGTAAATTACTTATACATAAAAAAATGACTATTTCAATAATCATCATTAGACAATATTAAAATAGCCATTAATAGGTATTATTTAAAGTAAAAATTTAAAAAGTTGATACTTTTTCACTTATATTTATCACTTCTTCTTCTAATAATCCAAGTTTTTTAGCTACTAATTTTGTAGTACTTCCTTGTATTACTAATGTAATCAGTATAGTCATGAATACTACGGATGAAATTACTTCGTATCCAGGAACTTTCATTGCTGAAATAATACCACAAAGTGCTGCTGGTATTACGCCAGTTTCTCTTACCCACATCATAAATAATATTTCACTTTTACTCCATTTTGCTTCTCTATCTACAAGTGTACAAACTAAAACGCAAAGTGGTCTTGCTATAAACATTAATACTAATACTGTAATTACAGATGGCATAAAATATTTACTTAATTGAGCTAAATTAACCTGGCTACCCAATATTATGAATATTGCCATACGACAAATAGTACCTAAAGTTTCAGCAACATAAAAATCTGCATCATAAGATTTTTGACTTAACCAAATTTTAAAGTTTTTCTTGTTACCAGTTATTATACCTACAATAAAGCAAGACATATATCCACTTCCACCCAATTTTGTAGATAATTCATATGCAACTACAACTGAAATAACAGATATTATTGGTGCAAAATCTTTAAATATTCCATAAGGTTTATCGTTAACTAATTTCAAAAGCAGTATTCCTGTAATTAAACCAACTAAAACTCCGACAATAACCATTGTCCCCAATTCATAAATATTTTCACCTAATGAAAATTTATTTGACAAAATTACAGCCAACACTGCTGATGTTAGTATAGCTCCTGTTGCATCATTAAAAGCTGATTCACTTATTACAGTTTGCTTTACCCTATCCTTTATCTTTACCTGATTAAATATAGGTACAAGAGTAGCTGGGTCTGTTGATGCTATTATAGTTCCTGCTAATAAAGCAGTCATTGCACTTATCCCAAAAGTAAATCCTATTACTTGTTGCATTATAAAAGCAGATATCACAACTCCTAAAGTAGCTAATAAGAATACAGATATCTTAACATTTCTCAATACTTTTAAGCTTATTTCTTTTCCACCTAAATATAAAATAAATGCAGAACCAAATGTAAGTATTAGTTGATTTTCTATTTGAAATCCACGAATATCTATAAATTTTAAAAATGATGGTCCTATTAAAATACCTACAAGTAAATATAATACTACATCTGGAACTTTTATTATTTCACTAAGTTTACTACAAATTATTCCAGTTATACTTACAATAGCAAAAATTATCAATAAATTATTGCTGGCAATTGTGTGTATAGATGCTTCCATGTCCGTCTCTCCTCCCAATTTGTATACATTATGCAATATACTTATTGCTTTACTATATAATTATATCACACAAATAAATGTTATCAATCATTTTTTTTAACACATGCAATTTAGCTTTCATTTTTGACAATTAAATAACGCTTATATAATTTTGCTATTTTTTACTGATTATTAAAAGGTTGATTTTGTCAAGTTTATAGTATATATATATTGATATTATTTATATCTGTATCTTTTTAGATATTTTTCGACTTTTTCCCCTATTAAAATAAGTTTAAATTTAACAATAAAACATTTCATTATATATATTTTTTAAAATGTACCATTTTCAACATTTTCATTAACTTGGTCTATTCATTTTTTTCTTATCTATTCTATACCCAAGCATACTTCCTATATTTTTACCTGGATGTAATTCTTCAGCAATTTCAAGTTTATTATCAGGATTTTTTTTAATCTTAGAAATTTTACTTTTATTTTCGTCTTTTTTATATTTTTCCATACTTTTTCCTTTCAAAATAATATAATTTTTTCTATTTATTACTTATTATTTCAAATTTCTATAATTTTAATCAAAAAAGGGAAATTTCTCAATATAATATAGATTATTTAACACTATATTTATATCTAGAATTTCCCTAATTATTTTATTAATTCAATTTTTCAATAACTTCTTCTAAATTAGAGTTTACTTTATCTTCCTTTTTCCAGTTATTTAATGTATAATGCGTTCTAAACGTAAATATTCCTGAAATTATTAATATAAAATAGTATACAAACCCACTATATAAGAGCACTGAATACCCCAATAATTCTTTTGGAATTATTTTTGAAAACATAGTGAAAAATGTAACCTCATTGGCTCCAACATTTCCTGGTGTTGGTACTGGCGATATCGCCATATATAAAAACACCTGTAGTGTCATTATATGTATATATGATACTCCTTTTAAATTTGAAGCTTTATACACACAATAGACTACACTAAAATATGCGATTAGTTGTAATACAGTAAGTAATATGCTTAAAACTAAAACTCTCACATTTTTAATAAATATTTTTATAGAGTAATTATAATCATCAATATAATGATTCACTCTATCACGTTTTGAATCTAAGAATTTAAATGTCTTAAATTTAGATAAAAAATTAATCAAAATCTCTGCTATAAATTTTACTTGTTTGGGGCTAAAGACTATTAATAGTCCACCTAACAACATACTTACATTCATAATCATCCCAACCGTTATCAAAACTCTAACAGAATGTACTTGTGCCATTAATAATGGCTTATTTAATAAAATTAAAATTCCACAAAACATGGTAACTGTACTTTGAAACACCACTGTCTTATTAGTAACTATAGCTACAGATTTACTGAGACTCACATCATATTTTGTAAGCACATATATTTGCATTGGTTGACTTCCAGATGCAAATGGAGTAACCAAATTATAGTAAAATCCCATTGTAGCCATTTTAATACCAATAAATTTCACTTTTGTTTTTTGAACTGCATTTATTATCAAATGAGTTACAATAGATTCAATTAGCATATATACTATAATTATCAATATGCCAAGAAATATATAAGTCTTATTCACTAGTCTTATAATTTTAGGTATCAGTTTCATATCTAAAGTAGT
Source organism: Clostridioides difficile (assembly GCF_900243075.1). GTDB lineage: Bacteria > Bacillota > Clostridia > Peptostreptococcales > Peptostreptococcaceae > Clostridioides > Clostridioides difficile_D. The sequence continues at coordinate 48,645 of NZ_OEZH01000106.1, read as the reverse complement.
TAATACTAAATAAGTAGTAATACATATCAAAAATAGTAAAAATCCATATTGAATAAAATCTTTTTCTCTTTTGGATAATTTTCTCATTTATTTTCTCCTAAATTTTTTCATATCACTATAAATAGTATACTACTTAACATATTCTTTGCAATACTAAAAAAAATAAGTATTTATTTGACACAAATACACCTATAAATTTTTAAATATTTTTACTCCTTTAGTAGAAATAATTCTCCATATCATAAAATCTAATATTAATGTAAGCATACTTGCTAAAATAATATATATATTTAAAAACGAAATTCCAAGTAATATATATATACCTCCAAGTATAACTACATAGACTAATGATACTAACATTGTAATTATCATACTTGCACTTCTCTTTACCACAGCCACTTCATTTTTCCAATCAAGATTTGGATATAATAAATTTGATAATAATCCCATTAAGGCTACAAACATTGAAAAGCTTACAAGCAAACAGATTGATACAATAATAAACTGAATTTCAAAGTCTAGTCTTATAGATACTAATATTAAACATAAGATAGATAATGGTGCATTCAATAAAAAATTCATCAATACTTTTGCCCAGAATATTTCTCTTTCATCTATTGGAGAAGACTTCAGTATCCATAAATTTTTTCCTTCAAGAGAAATTGAACAGTATGTTGTACAATTCATTACTATTATAAAGAAGAATACTCCTAATAATTGTACTTTTATAAAATTAAAATCTATATTCAATTTTAGTAACTCACTCACTTTATCTGCTCCAAATAATAATATTAAAATTGTACCTACTATTAGAAATAACAGACCAGCAGATGAATTTAAAAAATATATAAATGAAGAGGTATATCTCTTAAATTCTTTTTTTAATAGAGCTTTTGAAGGTCTTGAAGTTTTTTGACTCTTAAATTCATAACTTTTTGACTTATATCCTTCACTCATCTTAGCATTTATATCTTTAAATTTTTTTGCAAATAGAGTTACAAACAAAAAAAATGGTATTATTGAGATTGCTATAAATGCTAAAAATGAAACTATACTTCCTGTTTTAAGAGCATCAACAAAATAATATATAGGAGGATATATTTTTCTAATCGTCTCTGAAATAGACACACTGTTTTTTAACATCTCAACTGACATAGAATTAAGTCTTGACATAAGTAGGGTATAAAGCAACATCAATATAATGCTACCTATGATTAATACTAAATTTTTGTATTTTATTCTTGATGATATCTGTCCTATAAATAGAAAAATTATTGATGAAGCAACTATTGGTAATAATGGTAAAGCTAAAAATAGCAATATCAAATAAGGGAAATACGTTATACTTACATCAGAATTTAAAAAGTAAACCACTGCTGGTATAATCATACATATTGAAGAAAATAAATAGTTTGCTCCAACCAACATTAATATCTTACTTGCTAGTACAGTAGATTCTTTTATAGGTAAACTAGTTAAAAGGTCTAAATCTTTTGCTTGAAATAGATATGATGATGTTTTATATAATGATGTAACAATAGTTGTTAATGTTGATAATCCAAACCCAAGTATCAGTAGCATTTCCATCTGATTTATTTGCTTTAAGATATCAACTAAAGAAAGACTTAAACTTGTTACATGAAAAATTAATAATCCTGCTATTATAACAACTGAAAGTATCATTCCCATTATTTTTTGTTTTTCTCTAGCATCAGCTTTTTTTAACGCATTTAATTTAAATTCATTTATTATATTAGTTTTTATTAATATACTTAGATTGCTCATATTTTATCATTCCTCACTTTAGACACTATATTGTATAAAAAATATTTTATTTTTCTATTAATTCCATAAAGATACTTTCAAGTGAATTACTTCCCTTAACTTCTTCTGTAGTTCCATAAGCAATTATATTTCCATCTTTTATTATGGCAATCTTATCACAAATTTTTTCAGCAACTTCTAAAACATGTGTTGAAAAAAATATACAACCACCTTTGTCACAGAATTCCCTCATAATTTCCTTCAATATAAATGAAGCTTTTGGGTCAAGACCTACAAAAGGTTCATCAAGAATTAAAATTTTGGGACTATGTATCAAAGCCGAAATTATAGCTAATTTTTGTTTCATACCATGTGAATATGAAGATATTGAATCTCCTAATGCTTTATTAAGTTCAAACTTGTTTGAATAATATTTTATTAACTCTTCTCTTTTATCTTTGGCAACTTCAAATATATCAGCTATAAAATTAAGATATTGTATGCCAGTTAATGATTCGTATAAGTCTGGATTATCAGGTATATATGCCATTTCTTTTTTACATTCAACAGGCTGTTTTTTTATAGATTTAGAATTTATTAGTACATCTCCTTCTTCAAAATAGTGTATCCCAACAATTGCTTTAATGGTAGTAGTTTTACCTGCACCATTGTGACCTATAAATCCAAAAAGCTCTCCATCATTTACATCAAATGAAACATTGTTTACTACTTTTTTATTTTTATATGATTTAGATACATTGATTACCTTTAACATAATTTTCCTCCATATTATAGTTTTAATATTTGTTATATATAATATATAACAAATATTAAATAATTACAACTTTTATTTGTTTATTTTAAAAATTTATATAATACAAAATAATCAAAAACATAAATGTACAAATATAATTTATATTTACTTTCAAATTACACATAATTATAAAAGAATGTATAGTTCGATTTGCCTAAACAATGTATAATAAAAAATAGTTGATTATAATAATATAATTATTAAATAAAAGGAGCAAAATATGAATACATTTGAACAACTAAAAATAAGTTCTACTCTAATAGATGGACTTAAAAAACAAGACATAACTTCTCCAACAGAAGTTCAGTCACTCGTTATAGAAAATATAATGCAAAATAAAGATTTATTGATTAGTTCACAGACTGGAACAGGGAAAACATTAGCATACCTTTTACCTATATTTGAAAAAATTGATACATCAAAAAGAGAAACGCAAGCTCTTATACTTGCACCTACGCATGAGTTAGTAATGCAGATTACAGGTCAAGTTGAATTATTAGCTAAAAACGCAGAAATCCCCGTGACTTCTTTGGCTTTAATTGGAGAAGTCAATATACAAAAACAAATAAAAAATATAAAGACAATAAAACCACATATAGTAATAGGCTCTTGCGGAAGAATTTTAGATTTGATAAAACAAAAGAAGTTAAAATCACATAATATAAAAACCATTGTTTTAGATGAAGTGGACAATCTATTGAATGGAAAAAATATAACTTGCATAGAAGACATAATAAGAACTACATTAAGAGATAGACAAATTATAGGATGCTCTGCAAGTCTTACTGATAGTACTATAAAGATTTGCGATAAACTTATGAAGGAATTCGAAATAATAAAAACAAAGGAAAAATCACAAATAAATCCTAATATAAATCACTCATATTTATTAGGTGAAATAAGGGATAAGTTTACTTTTCTTAGAAAGACATTGGCTGCTACAAACCCCAAAAGAGCCATTGTATTTGTCAACAATGAAAAAAATATAGAAGTTCTAGTATCAAAACTAAATTATCATAATTACAAAGCGATAGGAATTTTTGGAAATATGGCAAAAGAAGATAGAAAAAATGCAATAAATAAATTTAAACTTGGGAAAGCAAATATTTTAATTACAACTGATTTATCTGCTCGTGGGCTGGACATAGTAGATGTAAGTCATGTTTTTAACTTGGATTTTCCAAAAAGTAAAAACGAATACTTGCATAGATGTGGTCGAACTGCTAGAGGAAATCGAAATGGTAACACAATCTCAATAATAACCAAAAAAGAGTTAGACATTATAAAAGATTTGCAAAAAGAATTCAATATAACAATTATGCCTAAAGCTTTACAAAATGGAAAACTAATAGATATTTATTAAATAACATAACAAATACAAAAGAGCTGTAATTTCTCATCAAAGCAAATTAGAAATTACAGCTCTTTATCATATACTAAATTAAATTTTTAAATAATATCTATTATAATAGCCAAAGTTTTATTATAAATAATATAGCCAGAACAATCATCACTATAGAAACATGTTTTTTGTCTTCTGCCTTTTTAGCTCCAAATATATTATAAAATATATTTACGAAAACATAAGTTAATATACCTAAAGTTAAACCATCACCTATACTATATGTTAACGCCATACAAGCAATAGTAACAAAAGCTGGAACACCTTCAGTTATATTATCAAACTCTATATCCTTAACTGTACCAAGCATTAAATATCCAACATATATTAAAGCTGGTGCTGTAGCACATGATGGAATTGCTATAAATACAGGAGAGAAAAACATTGCAGCTAAGAATAAAATCCCAACTGTTACTGCTGTCCATCCAGTTCTTCCACCTGCAATAACTCCTGTTGAACTCTCAACATAAGTTGTAACTGTAGATACTCCAAGCCCTGCACCTACTGTAGTTGCAACTGCATCTGTAAGTAAAGCTCTACCTACATTAGGAACATTTCCTTTTTCATCTAGCATGTTTGCTTTAGAACAAACACCTACTAATGTACCTACTGTATCAAAGAAATCAACAAATAAGAATGTACAAACAACTACTAAAAAACCACCTATATTTGTTGGATGTAGTACATATCCTAAATCTATGTTACCTGCTATTGGTGCTAAACTCTCAAATTTAAATACTCCACCAGGTAAATATATACCTAATTTTTGTGCATACTCTGGATTCATAAAAGCAAATGCCCAAGCAAGTAATGAACTTACTACTATTCCAAAAAGTATAGAACCTTTAACTCTTTTTTTATCTAATACAGCAATAATTATTAATCCTATGCAAGTTATTATTACTGCTGGTGTAAATTTACCCATTTTGATAAGAGTAGCTTGGTCTCCAATAACAATTCCACTATTAACTAAACCTATAAGTGCAATAAATATCCCAATACCACCTGTAACAGCTAGTTTCATATTTTTTGGGATTGCATTTACAACAGCCTCACGAACTCCACTTACTGATAATACTATAAAAATAATACCTTCTACAAATACTGCTGTAAGAGCTACTCCCCAAGGAACACCCATTTGTAAAACTACTGTATATGCAAAAAATGCATTAAGACCCATCCCTGATGCTAAAGCAAAAGGAAGGTTAGCAACTACACCCATTAAAATACATCCAAACGCTGCTGCTAAACATGTCCCTGTAACAAGTGCACCTGCTGGCATACCTGTCTCAGATAAAATATTTGGATTTACAGCTATTATATAAGCCATAGTTAAAAAAGTAGTTACTCCTGCAATTACTTCCTTCTTCATGTCGACATTTTTATTAGTCAAAATTGGAAAAAGTTTCTGCATAGTACTACTGTTTGTTGTTTGCATAACAACACCTCCTATTAAATTTTACAAAAAAACGACGCAGTAATTGATAAGCTGAGCCGTATCCTTCATAATTCAGTTAATTAAATATTTAATTAACTAAATAATAGTATACATAGTCAGAATATTTACGGTATTCCGGTAGAAACTTATGACCCATATTGTCAAAATTATATGTTATACAATACAAAACATGAATTTTTCTTTACGAATATTATTTTAATTTATATAATTAATTTTGTCAATATATACGTATATAATCATATTTATTTTGCATTAATATTCGATTATCTTAAATATTAATTTCTCCAATCCAAATTATAATTATATTCTTTACATTTTTGAAAAATATATGATGTTTTGATACAATTTATTTATAGTTTGGATATAAAGTTTATGTTAAGATTATACTATAATAAATTAATAATTTTTTTATTTGGAGGAATAAGGTGAAAGATTTAACTACAGGTCATGAGGGAAAATCCATATTCTTTTTTGCCATGCCTATGCTTATTGGTAGTTTATTTCAACAACTATACAATACAGCTGACAGTATAATAGTTGGTAGATTTATCGGAAAAGAAGCAATGGCGGCAGTCTCTGGAGCTAACCCTATAATGTTTTTATTGGTGGCAGCGCTTATGGGTGTTAGCCTTGGATTTTCTATTTTAGTGTCACAATTTTATGGCTCAGGAGATTTAAAAAAAGTAAAAGCTACTATTGATACCACATATATACTCTTATTTATTGGTTCTATATTAATAAGTATCGTTGGAATAGTATTTGGTGGACCCATGCTTAAGCTTATGAATACACCAGAATCCGTTTTTGCCCAATCAAAATTATATCTCACTATAATATTTGGTGGAATATTATTTTCTGCTGGATATAATTCAGTAAGTGCAATACTTAGAGGACTTGGAGATTCAGTAACTCCACTTTATTTTCTGATAATAGCCACAATTCTAAATATAGTTTTAGACTTAACTTTTATTGTAGTGCTAAGAATGGGTGTTGAGGGCGTTGCACTTGCCACTATAATAGCTCAGGCAGTATCATTTATAATAAGTATAATTTATTTAAATAAAAAACATGAAGTGCTTAAATTTAAAATCAAAGGAATTGTATATGATAACAAAATATTTAAAGATGGGCTTAGATTAGGACTTCCAAGTGGAGTTCAACAAATGTTGTTTTCAATTGGAAATATGGCTCTTCAATTTTTAGTTAATAGTTATGGTACATCTGCTATGGCAGCTTTTGGTGCTGGTCTTAGGATAGAAAATTTTATAAGCTTACCTATTATGAATCTTGGTTCTGCTGTTTCTACTTTTGTTGCTCAAAACATAGGTGCTGGAGAAAATGAAAGAGTTAAAAAAGGCATTCGAGAATCTATAAAAATGACCTTAGTTTTAGCAGTTACAGTTATTGCTTTAATTTTGCTATTTAGGGAAAATCTAATTGCTCTATTCAATACTGATAAAGATGTCATTAAAATTGGCTCTTCTTACTTATTTATAATAGGACCATTCTTTTTGTTTATTGGAACTTCTTTTATACTTTCAAGTGCAATGAAAGGTGCTGGTGATTCCATGTTTGCACTTATAAGCTCAATAGTATCTTTATGGCTTGGAAGACTTCCAGCTTCTTATATGCTTTCTAAATTTTTTGGAACAGACGGAATTTGGATGGGTATTCCTTTTGGTTGGACTTTAGGTCTTATTGTTACAGTTATCTACTATAAGAAAGGACATTGGAAAACTAAAGCTATTGTAAATCACAGAATCAATGAATAATCTTTTTATAAAATGTATTCACATTCATTGTATTCACCTCCATTATGATATAATAAATTATGGAGGTGAATATAAAAATGGGTATTATTCTTAAGCCAAAACAATTTTATGTGACTGTTATAGCTACCATAATTCTCTACTTATCTCTTAATTACAGTTTCAATATAAAATTTTCTATATGCTTATCTTTTTTAACTATTTTAATATGGGCTATAGACTCTGTTGAAAAAACTGTAGTTGCATTGTTTTTTGTAATGTTAGCATTTGTTTTTAATATTGCTCCATTAAATGTTATTTTACAATTTTTATTTACAGAAAATTTTTACATAATAATTCTTGCATATATAATTACTAATGCAGTTACAAAAACAGGTGTTGCAAAAATTATTTCTGAAAAACTAATTTTAAATATCGTAAATACCCCTAAAAAGATGATTCTTTTATCATATATTTTAGGCATAGTTTTAATATTTTTTATCCCACAACCATTTCCAAGAGTTATTCTTGTGTCTGCTTTTTACAAAGAGTTTTTAAAAGAACAACAAATAACTGAAGATTCAAAATCTATACTTTTATTTAGTATATTTACAGCTTCTACCTTTACATCAATGTTTTTTATAAATGGAGACACTCTTCTAAACTATGTTGTACTAGAACTTGGAAATTGTAATATAAATTGGGGTCAATGGGCTCTTTATATGTCTGTCCCAACTATAATTACTTGTTTTATAACTTATTTTTTATTTGTTCTTGTTTTTAAAAAAGAATTATCTTCAATAAAATTTGTTTCTTACAACAGTCTTGATACTAATAAATTTCAGTTTTCCTATTCTAATTTTAAAATGGAGTTTAATTTATTAAATAAGGAACAAAAATATGTATTTTTATGTTTAGGAATAATGTTTTTTATGTTTTTAACTCAGTTTATACATAACATAAACACACTAATTATAATGTCAATTTGTGTACTTCTTTTATTACTAAGAAAAATAATTGGATTCGACACTTTAAAAGAAATAAACTGGAAGGTCCTTATTTTTTTCATAGCAGCTTTTTCAATTGGAGGAGTATTAAAATATTCTGGAGTCGTAGATATAATGGGGAATTATCTAATAAAATTTATACCAAACTCCTCTGAAATTATTTCAATATTATTTTTAATAACTCTAACAATAGTATTGAATATATGTCTTGGAAGTGCTGTTACTACGTCATCTGTAGTAATACCATTACTTGGAAGTTTGCATATACTAAAAGAAAATAGTATTACTTTATGCCTATTTGTCTACATTATAGTAAGTGTACAATACATACTACCATTTCATCATGCGACAATAATGGTTGGACATGGTGAAAATCTATACAATAGTAAGATTATTTTTAAGTATGGCTTAACTTTGATTCCTTTAACATATTTTATAATAATGTGTGTAACATTCCCTTGGTGGAGATTTATAGGTCTAGAAATTTAAAAAAAGATGAAAATATGAATTAACTTAAGATAATAACTTAAATTATTAAAAAGAAAATTCATATTTTCATCTTTTTATATAAGTTTTTTATGCAATTACATAAAACTGTTTTTTATCATAATACTAAATATTATTTGTTTTACTACCTTTTCCAAAAGTATTTTCCCAATCCTCTATAAACTTATCTACACTCCAGTCAGTCAATGGGTGATTCATCATAGCTTTACAAATATCATATGGTACTGTAACACTATGTACTCCATGTTGCATTAATTCTATAACTTGTTGCGCATTTTTAAAACTTGCTGCAAGTACTTTTGTATCCATTTTATAAGTATCTATTATTTTTATAAGTGATGAAACCATAGATACTCCATCACCAGATATATTATCAAGTCTATTTACATAAGGTGCAATATAATTTGCTCCAGCCTTTGCAGCTAGAAATCCTTGATGAGCTGTGAATATTGCAGTAGCAGTTATTTTTATACCTTTTTTATGAAGGTCTTTTATAGCTCTTAAGCCATCTTGTGTTACAGGTATTTTTACGTATATATTTTTTCTCAAACTACTTATATATAATGCTTCTTCCAATATTTCTTCATACTTTGTACTTATAACCTGAGCATGTATAGGCATATCTTCACCTATAATTTCACCAATTTCACTTATAAGCTCCTTAAAATTCTTTTTTTCCTTTGAAACAATACTTGGATTTGTAGTTACACCATCTATTGGTAAACAAGTACATAACTCCTTAATTTCTTCCACATTACCTGTATCTAAGATTAGTTGCATTAAAATATCCCCCTTCAATCTTTATTTATTCTTATTATATATTGATTTGGCATTATTTTCAATAATTCATTATTGTTTTTTCTTTTTTATTATTGTTTCAATTTTATATTTAATTTTATAATTTTTTATTTATTAAATTCTAAATAGGCTGTTAGAAAAAACATACTTTATTATGTTAAATTAATTTTGCATTTTATGTTAAAATAATTGATATATTGTATTTTATCTTATAATATATACAATCATACTATATTAGGAAAAGAGGTAGAAGATGTTTGCAGAAGAAAGAATTCAAGCTATATTAAATATCCTAAAAAAAGAAGGTAGAGTTACTGTAAAAGAACTCAGTTCTAAATTTAATGTTACAGAAGATTGTATAAGAAAAGATTTAAAAAATATAGAAAAAATTTCTTCAATACGAAGAATTTATGGAGGAGCTGTACTAGCCAGAGAAACTCTAGAAAATCAGGATACAAAAGATAGAAAAGAAATTAATATCCCAACAAAGAAAATAATAGCAGAAAAAGCATTTAATTTAATTGCAGATAGAGAAACTATATTTTTAGATATTTCTACAATCAATATTTTACTCGCAAAACTACTAGCTGAAAGTAATAAAAAAGTAACACTTGTTACAAATATGTTGGATATACTAAATGTAGTTACTTCAAAACCAAATAATTTAAATATAATTTCTACTGGAGGTTTATTAAACCTCAGTCTAGATGGATTTGTTGGTACTCCAACTATAGAGTTTATATCGAAATATAAATTTGATAAGACTTTTATGGGTAGTTGTGGAGTAGATGTATTTAATTCTTCACTTACAACTTTTGAAATTGAAGATGGTCTTACAAAGAAAGCTATAATAAACTCAAGTAAAAAAGTGTTTATAGTTATGGAAGATAAAAAATTTAAATTTGACGGAAATTTCAAATTTGCTCATTTAGAAGATATTAGTTCTATAATTACAGAAAAAACTCCTACTCCTGATATAGTAGATACTCTATCAGAATTTAATATAAATATTTTATAACTCAATTACATATTTTATAGATTTACTATAAATATGAATTCTTATTCTATAAATACTCTTAAAAACTTAATTCTATATTATTCATTTTATTCTTGAGTTTAATAGTCAAAATTAATTTGAAATAGACTTTCTAAATATAATACAGTTATTTTTAGAAAGTCTATTTCCTTTAATGAGCCATTTAATAATATTACCTGTTTTTTATATACACTAGTATAATAATATATTATTTACAAACCCAGTCTTATTTCATTTCATTTTTCATTTGCTTTTCTAATTCTTTAGAAAATTTCTTTTGTTCATATCTTTCCATCATCTCATCTTTTTTCATTTCTAAGTTTACCATAGCACCTTGTGCATCATCTTTTAAATCCTCAGCAGTATTCTTCATAACATAAGCTGTCTTTTTAACACCTTCTTTTAAATCTTCTTTCATATTTTTCATATCTCTTTTTAATCTGTCCATCAAAACTACCTCCTCTGTAAATATGATACTTCCTATATTTATTTTCCCCAAAGTATATATATTTATTTGCAATATCAATTATAATTTTTAAGTCATTAAATGTAATTTAAAACTATCTAAATATATAAATTTCAATAAATTAAATATTTTTTATTTCAAAATAAAAATAACACCAAACATAGATTATATGTTTAGTGTTATTTTTTAAATTCATAGTAACTTAATTGTTGGGTTACTATAATGATGACTTATATGGAGGATGTAAGGAAAATCTCATCATTATAGTTTGGTGTATTTTATGGTTTAAAACTTCTTTTATTTATATTTATATAATACATTTTTAGTATGAATTTTTTGTGATTTTAAAATGAACTATTATTGAAAGTTATATATTATCTGTATAAATAAATCAATTTTTAAATTCAACTGTGAATACTACAGAGTTTTCTTTATTTTTTATACTATAATCAAATCCATGACTTTTAAAGATTTGACTTACTATATAAAGTCCAAGCCCACTTCCTCCAGTTTTTCTTGAACGAGATTTTTCTATTCTATAAAATGGATTAAATATCTCTTCTAAATAACGTTTCTCTATAGTTACACCAGTATTTTCAATTTCTAAAACTACTCTTTGATTATAAGTCTTTTTATTTACTCGTTTATTTTTATCATAAAGACTAATTATAAGCTCCGAGTCTTCAGGAGAATATTTTATGGCATTATTTATTATATTGTTAATTGCCTTAGTTATTCTCTCTTGGTCTGCTTTAATTTCTAGATTTTCTTCTATTTTTAAAACAGTTTTCATATGTTTTTCTTCTATTAAAAATACCTGTCTTTTTACAAGTCTATTTAATAGTTCGCTTATATTTATTGATACCAATTTCAAATCTTTTTCAAGTATTTCTGATTTTGAAACTTCTATCATTTCATTTACTAAATCTTTTAATTCTTGTGTACATTCATACGATTTTTTCAGATAAGTATCCCTATCCTTATACTTACCTACACTGTAAATCATACCTTCAATTTGACCACTTATTATTGTTATTGGAGTTTTTAGCTCATGTGATATTGTAGCAACAAAATCCTTTCTTCTATATTCCTGCTCTCTCTCACTCTCTATTATATTTATAAGAGGTTTCGTTATTACGATTGAATATATATATGCTCCAATAATAGCTATCAATATTGCTATTGATATGATGTATGGCATTAATTTTCTTATAACTTCGTTTGCTTCATCAATTGGTTGTAGTGGCATAACGAGTTCTAAAGTATATGGCCCATCTTTTGCATCTTTGGTATATATAGGTATAGATGTTCTATACTCATCCTCAAGGCTATTAATCATGTACTTACTATATCTTAAAATAACTACTTCATTTTTACCATATACAATTTTACCTTGGCTATCTTTTAATAAAATAGCTAAATTTTGGTCTTTAGCCATATAATAAAGTCTTTCTTCTAAAGTATATGTATCAAAATGAATTGAACTATCTACTAAAGACTTTAAACTTTCTTGAAGAGATTCAATTTTATACTCATGATAATATGATGGCAATAAAAAATACAAAATTAGATATATTATTAAAGCTAATGCTATTAATAATGATGTTGTTATTGAAAATAACTTATACTTTATACTTAACTTTTCCCATTTATCAAATATCCTTCTCAAGTGTATATCCTATTCCTTTTACAGTTTTAATATATGGTAATGATATTTTTTTTCTTATATTTTTTATATGTGCATCAACAATCCTAGTATCTCCATAATAGTCATAACCCCATATACTATCCAAAAGACCTTCTCTAGTTATAACCTGCGGATACTTTTCTATCAAAGCTTTTAATATATTAAACTCTTTTAGTGTAAGTTCTATAGGTTCTCCATCTATCTCTGCGATATATGTGTTTAAATCTAATTTTAATTTTTCAAAAACTATAAATTTGTCATTTATAGTTTTATTGCTTCGCCTTAAAATTGCTTCTACTCTTTTTATAAGAAGATTAAATGAAAATGGTTTTGTTATATAGTCATCACATTCTAAATCAAACCCTTTAAGCTGGTCTCCTTCATCATTCAAAGCAGTCAAAAATATAATCGGAACACTTGATGACTTTCTTATCATTTTACAGACTCCATAACCATCTAGATTTGGCATCATTATATCTAATATTACTAAGTCATAACTTCCTTGCTTAAATTTTTGTATACCTTCCAGCCCATCATTTGCTGTATCAACTTGATAACCTTCTGCGCTTAGAAATTCTGATATTAATTCTTGTATATTAGAATCATCTTCAATTACAAGTATTGATGAGTTCATTCTATCAATCCTTTCTATTTTATTTAAAATTTTCTATATTATTTATATTTTATATCATTGTTATGAATTTTACATGAAAAAAGAGCTATCTTAATTTGTAAATTAATCCTTTTAATTTTAAAGATAGCTCTTTAGATACATTTTATTTAATTTATTAATCTAATCTCTCTTATATGCCTTGAAGTTTTTAAGTCTAAGTGCATTTGAAACAACTGAAACTGAGCTTAAACTCATGGCTGCTGCTGCAATCATTGGGTTTAATAGAGGTCCTCCAAATACATATAATAATCCTGCTGCTACAGGTATACCAATCGTATTATATCCAAATGCCCAGAATAGATTTTGTTTTATATTTTTTATAGTTTCATGACTAAGTTTAATTGCTGTTGGAACATCCATTAAGTCACTCTTCATAAGTACTATATCAGCAGACTCAATAGCCACATCTGTTCCACTTCCTATTGCTATTCCTATATCTGCTTTTGCAAGAGCTGGTGCATCATTTATTCCATCTCCTACCATTGCAACAAACTTCCCTTGATTTTGTAGTTTTTCAACTTCTTTGGACTTATCTTCTGGTAAAACCTCTGCTAAAACCATGTCTATACCTACTTGATTTGCTATAGCATTTGCAGTTTTTACATTATCTCCAGTTACCATTGCAACTTTTATTCCCATATCATGGAGAATTTCTATTGCTTTTTTACTACTTTCTTTAACTACATCTGCAACTGCAATTATGCCTGATAAATTTCCATCTACAGCTATATACATAGGTGTCTTACCCTGACTTGCCAGTACATTTGATTTTTCCTCTAAGTCACCTAGTTTTATATTATTGTCATTCATAAGTTTTCTATTTCCAAGCAATATATTTTCATTATTAATAGTAACCTGTATACCAGCACCTGGTATAGCTTTAAAATTATCAACTTTCTCAAATTTTATATTCTTTTCTTCTCCATACTTAACTATTGCTTCTCCAAGAGGATGCTCTGAACCTTTTTCTGCACTTGAAGCAATCTTAATAAGATATTCTTCTTTAACATTATTATTTAATACTATATCTGTTACTTTTGGCTTTCCTTCTGTTATAGTACCTGTTTTATCAAATATTACTGTATTTACCTTATGAGCAGATTCTAGTGCCTCTCCACCTTTTATCAATATTCCATTTTCTGCTCCCTTTCCAGTTCCAACCATTATAGCAGTTGGTGTTGCTAATCCTAGTGCACAAGGACAAGCAATTACAAGTACTGATATAAATATAGTAAGTACAAATACTATATCTTTTCCTCCTATTAAAAACCACAATAATGATGCAACTACTGCTATTGCAATTACTATTGGTACAAAATATCCAGATACAGTATCTGCAAGTTTAGCAATAGGAGCTTTTGTACCTTGAGCATCTTCCACTAACTTTATTATCTGAGCAAGGGCTGTATCTCCACCAATTTTTTCAGCCTTAAATTTAATAACACCATTTTTATTTATACTAGCTCCTGTCACTTTACTTCCAATGTTCTTTTCTACTGGTATACTTTCACCAGTAAGCATTGATTCATCAACTGATGTATACCCTTCTATTACAACTCCATCTACAGGTATTTTAGTTCCTGGTTTTACTAATAGTATATCTCCTATCTCTACTTCTTCTATAGGAGTTTCTACTTCTTTACCATCAACTAACACTATTGCAGTTTTAGGTTGTAGTCCCATAAGTTTTTTAATTGCTTCTGATGTTTTTCCTTTTGATTTTGATTCTAAATATTTACCAAGTAAAATGAGTGCTATTATTATTCCTGCACTTTCATAATACAACTGATGATGGTGCATACCTTGAATTTGTCCATTTGCTATTTGTATTGTTGTGTATAAGCTATATAAAAATGCTGCTAATGTACCTATTGCAACTAAAGAATCCATATTCGGACTTAAAGAAAAAAGTGATTTAAATCCATTTATATAGAATTTATAACCAGCTATCATTACTGGTATTACTAATATTAATTGAATTAATGCATAATTAAAAGTATTTGTCATAGGATTTATAATTTCTGGCAAAGGCCATGGCCCTATAGGTTTTATTATCATAGGTCCCATTGCTATATAAAACAAAGGTACTGCAAACACTATTGCAACTATAAATTTAACAAATAAAGACTTCATCTCTTTTTCTTTTCTTAATTTATCTTCATCCACATCAATTTTATTTTTTATATCTTCTATTGGTTTATACCCAGCTTTTTCAATAGCTCCTTTTATTTGAGATAATTTCACTTTTGATGGGTCATAGTCTATATTAGCTTTATCTGTTGCAATATTTACACTAATACTTTCTACTCCATCCAATTTTTTTACCACTCTCTCTACAGCTTTTGCACAAGCTGCACATGTCATTCCATCAATTTTCAAATCAATTTTTTTATTACTTTCTTCCTTTATAATTCCATACCCTGCTTTTTCTACAACTTGCTTTATATCCTCAAAACTAACTTTAGAATTATCATATTCTATCTTAAGTTTTTCAGTAGCTATATTTACACTTTGGTCATATACTCCATCCATTTTCTTAGTTACTCTTTCTACTGCCTTAGCACAAGCTGCACATGTCATCCCTGTAATTTTATAATTTTCTACCACTTTATTTGAACTCATAATTAAACCTTCCTTTCTTTCAATATATTTTCAACCAATTTGTAATTTTTTACTTTGTTATGTAATATTGATAAATTATTTATTTAGAAATCTATATTTCTATTATACCCCCTATAGGTATAGTTAATCAATATTTTTTTAATAAATAAATTTATTAGTTATATTTATTTGTATTTACTAGAAAAGTATACTCATAATTAAATATATAAATAGAAATAGAGCATATAAATTGTTTAATACTCATACAATTTACATACTCTATTTATTATAACTTATATTTTATTTATAATTTATTCTTTACATGCTTCAAAAAATTCTGCTTCTGTTTCTTTTATTTCAAGCTCATTGTCTATTATTCCAACAGCTTCTTTTTTAAATGCTCTACATTGACCAATACAGCCAGTCTTTACATTTTCTTCTCCAACTAAAGTTTTTAACTTATTTACATCCACATTTGAACAGTTTGGACATACTCTTATCATATTTAAGTTCCTCCTAATTAATGTCTAGTTAATACTTTTATACCCAAATATAAACTTTATAAAAGTTTTTTTGTTATAAATTATTACCATTTATTACATTTTTATCCTATTTTCAATATTGCATATACACTGTGTACATTATTAATATTACATGTATGGTGGTATCTGTTGTTTTCTCACTATTTCTAATTCCTTAATTTCTAAAGACTTAATCACATTTACTTTATAGTTTTCTTTAGACTTTATATATAAAACATCTTCTGTCTTTTTACCTTCAATAAATTTATAAGACCAGTTAAGAAGTTCATCAAAGTTATCAACTTCTTCTTTTACGAAAATGTCACTTTCACTTGAAAAGTATTTAATTATTATTTTAGTTACTTCCAACATATATCACCCTTTGCTTTTCTATTGATACTTTCATCTATAAGGTTATTATTTGTATTAAAAAAAATTTTAAACAGAATAAATTTTACATATAAAACTAACATTTTTATCCAATTTAAACTAGATTAATACATTTTAATATATTCCTCCTTGTACCTAATAATATATTGTGCTATAATTAATAAGTTATTTTAATCGAAGGGAGCAACAAAAATGTCACAAAAACATAAAATTATAAATATCGCAGTTATAGCCCACGTTGATGCTGGAAAATCAACATTGGTTGATGCTTTCCTTTCTCAAAGTGGTGTTTTTAGAAAGAACGAAGTAGTTAAAGACTGCGTTATGGACAGTAACGACCTTGAAAAAGAAAGAGGCATAACTATATATTCAAAAAACTGTGCAATAAATTATGGAGATTACAAAATAAATATAGTTGATACTCCAGGACACAGCGACTTTTCATCTGAAGTTGAACGTGTTATGAAAACTGTTGACACAGTTATTTTATTAGTTGATGCTAGTGAAGGCCCAATGCCTCAGACTAGATTCGTATTACAAAAATCTTTAGAGTTCGGTTTAAAACCAATATTATTCATAAACAAGATTGATAAAAAAGACCAGAGAGCGGAAGAAGTAGTTAATGAAGTTTTCGATTTATTTGTAGACTTAAACGCAACAGATGAACAATGTGAATTCCCTATAATATATGGTATTGCTAAACAAGGTATAGCCAAACTTGAAATGGATGATGATAGCGAAGACCTTTCTCCTCTATTCAAAACTATTGTAAATCATGTTGAAGCTTATCCTAATTACGATAATGAACCTCTGCAGTTTCAAATATCAGCTCTTGCGTATGATGACTACGTAGGTAGACTTGGTATAGGTAGAATTTACAAAGGTACTCTTAAAAACAATACACAAGTTGCTATATGCAGAGAAGGTTCTGTTGTATCTAAAGGAAAAGTATCAAAACTTTCTGTATATGAAGGTCTAAAACAAGTTGAAGTTGATGAAGCTACTAGTGGAGAAATAGTTGTTATAGCTGGTATTCCTGATATATCTATAGGAGAAACTATATGTAATTTAGATAATCCACTACCTATGGAGATGATAAAAATAGAGGAGCCTACTCTTTCTATGAACTTCTTAGTAAATGACTCTCCATTTGTTGGAAAAAGTGGAAAATTCGTTACAACTAGACACTTAAAAGACAGACTTGAAAAAGAACTTGAAGTAAATGTTGGTCTTAAAGTTGAGCCTCTTGATACTACTGATGGATACAAAGTTTCCGGACGTGGAGAACTTCATTTATCTATACTACTTGAAAATATGAGACGTGAAGGTTATGAAGTGGGTGTTTCTAAGCCTGAAGTTTTAATGCATAAAGAAGATGGAAAACTAATGGAGCCAGTAGAAAGAGTTGTTGTAAACTGTCCTGAAGTTTATTCTGGTACTATTATAAATGAATTGAACATGAGAAAAGGTATGATGGAATCCATGTCAATAGAAGGAGACTATGTAAAAATAGAATTCTTGGCACCTACTCGTGGTCTTTTAGGATATAGAAGTGAATTTATAAATGCTACTCGTGGAGAAGGTACTTTAGTTCGTTCATTTGAAAAATTTGAAGAATTCAAAGGAGAAATACCTTCAAGAGGAAATGGAGTTCTAATAGCACAAGGACCTGGAGTTACTATGGGATATTCTCTTAATGCTTTAAGTGATAGAGCTGTAATGTTTGTAGACCCTGGTGTAGAAGTTTATGAAGGTATGATAATTGGTATGAATTCTAGAAAAGACGATATGGTAGTCAATCCTTGTAAAAACAAGAAAATGAGTAACGTACGTGCTTCTGGTTCAGATGATGCTATAAAATTATCTCCTCCTAGAATATTTACGCTTGAAGAAGCTCTAGAATTTATAGAAGATGATGAATTAGTTGAAATTACACCTGATTCTATAAGACTTAGAAAAAGATTTTTAAATGAACATGATAGATTGAGATATAACAAATCTAGACAAGGTAAATAAAGCATATATTTATATATAGTTACTAAAACAGCCATATAATGCTGAAAGATGTATTTCAGTTTATATGGCTGTTTTTATTTAAAAGTTATTATTTATTCAACATTTATATAATTAGCTGCTTGAACGGCTGCAATAGCTCCATCTGATGCTGCTGTTATTATTTGACGTAAAAACTTAGTTCTACTATCTCCTGCTACATATACACCTTCTACTGATGTTGTACAAGACTCATCTGAAATTATATATCCACCTTCATCCAAATCAAGAACATTTTCAAACATTTTATTATTAGGTTTAAGACCTATCGCAATAAAAATGCCACTCACATCTATAGTTCTTTTTTCTTCAGTCTTTAAATTTTTTACTTCGATTTTTGATACAGTCTTTTCTCCTTCTATTTTTTCTACAGCATGACTGTAAAGTATCTCAATATTTTTTCTTGCCTTCACAGATTTCTCCAATACTTCTTCACCTCTAAAACTATCTCTTCTGTGAATTAAATACACTTTTGTACAATTATTGGCTAAAAATAAAGCATCTTCTAGTGCTGTATTACCACCACCTACTATAGCTACTTCTTTGTCTTTAAAAAATGCTCCATCACATGTGGCACAATAAGATACTCCCCTACCTGTAAATTCTTGTTCTCCTGCACAACCTAATTTACGTCTTTCAACTCCATTTGCAAGAATAACAGCCTTTGCTTTATGTTCTCCTGAAGAAGTCTTTACAACCTTTACTTTTCCCTCTAGATTTATCTCTTCAACCTCATCAAACTGAATATCAACACCTTGAGCAACTGCTTGATTATATATATTATTAGAAAATTCTACCCCAGAAATCTTTTGAACTGCTGGATAATTTTCTACCTCAGATGTACTTGCAACTTGACCTCCATAAATATTTTTTTCAAATACTGTAACGCTTAGTCCTGCTCTCATAGCATAAATTGCTGAAGTTAAACCTGCTGGGCCAGCACCAATTACAATGATATCTACCATAACGTTTACCTCTCTTTATATTATTATTTCTTATATATTATTCTCATTATTCTTATACTTTACTATTATTATCCATATATACTATAAACAAAACATTATTTTTTATTAGTGGACAAAAAGTATTAATTTAAAAGTTAATACCCATTTTTTCCAACAATCCCCAAGAATTTTGATTATCCGGGTCACAGTTAGCATAAATTCTATGGATTCCGCTCTGAAATGATAATTCAATTAATTTTTCACAACTTTCCTTCGCGTATCCCTTTTTCCAATAGTTTTTATTGAAAACAAATCCTGTAAATCACTTTCTATATATCTTCTCAAAATCAATCTGTCAGTTTCTGCCATCATCACTTTACTATCCATAACACTTCTCCTTCAAACTTTGATTTTTTACTAAGTATTCTTCAGCTTATATATGCAATACACAATATTTTCTTAAACCTAATATTTAAACGTCTATCAGGCAAATGTGAACATATAATTATAAAAATTTTAATAAACCTTTATTTCAATATAAGCATTATTTTTTATTAGTTAATTTTATTTTACATATATATAAAAAAACTGTAAATAAAAATTAACTTTTATTTACAGTTCTCACTTATTTATATAATTTAAAACCTTATTGGTTATCATTTACAGTGTCTTCTAATATATTGTTCTCTGATATATATGATAGAACTGAAAGTCCATACATAACCAAAACTAATGCTGCTGTTATAAGTACTATTCCCATATTTAATACCTCCTTTTGTTTACAGTATACTATTATTATGTGAAATACTTATGAATTTAATTTGAACATATCTGTAATTTTACATTAACAATTTCTTCAAATTAAATATTATTAATTATATACTTTTGTTAAATCAATTATGATTAATAGTTTAAATATTAACACTATTTGCTTATGTTTATATGATATACCATATAATTACATTTTTCAAATTAAAGTTTTGTAAACTTTTTTTGTAATATAGTGTAGTATAAAATTGTAATATTACAGATATGTAACAGTTCTCTTCTTATTGCTTTGATTAAAAACAGCTTCATAATTATGAAATTTCAAATTTTTAAAACTTAAAAAGGTTAAAAAATATTTTTTCCATATTTTTATATTAATACTTGACTTTGTCTGTTTTATAATCTAGAATAATTAATAATATTAAGAATATTGAAAAGCATTGATTAGGAAGAGTAAATCTGAGTCGGTTACCAGAGAAGGAAACTACTAGCTGAAATGTTTCCCTAACTAGAAAGATTGAAAACTACCTAGGAGCTTCTATCTGAAGTTATCTTATTGATTTTAGTAGGAATAGACGTTTTTATTACTTGCGTTAAAGTATCAAGTGGATTTTTTTAAATCAATTTGGGTGGAACCGCGGGAAACAGATTCTCGTCCCTTTTCTAGGGATGAGGGTCTTTTTTTATTACCTAAATTCAGTTTTTAAAATATTCTGTATCTAACTCAATTAGCTAATTAAAAATTTAAAATATATGGAGGGTTATAAAAATGTATTATTCAAGTACAAGAAGCACCGAAGAAAAAGTAACTGCATCACAAGCAATAATAAAAGGAATTTCAAATGATGGTGGTCTTTATGTCCCAAGTAGATTTCCAAATGTAAAAAATGAACTTATAAATTTAGTAAATTTAACGTATTCTCAGATAGCATTTTTTGTACTTAGTAAATTTTTATGTGATTTTACTGAAGATGAAATTAAAGATTGTATAGAAAATGCATATGATGAAAAGTTTGATTGCAGTAGTATAGCTCCATTGAATAAGGTAGATGATACTTATTTTCTAGAATTATACCATGGACCAACTTTAGCGTTTAAAGATATGGCACTTACTATAATGCCTCATCTTCTTAAAACATCTATCAAGAAAGATAATTTAGATAAAGATGTTGTGATTCTTACTGCTACATCTGGAGATACAGGAAAGGCTGCACTTGAGGGGTTTAAAGATATAGATAAAATAAAGATAATTGTATTCTTCCCAGAAGATGGTGTAAGTCCAGTACAAAAACTTCAAATGAAAACTCAAACTGGAAAAAATACATATGTAGTTGGTATAAAAGGAAATTTTGATGATGCACAATCTGGTGTAAAGAAAATTTTCTCTGATAAAGAATTTAATCAAAAGTTATTGGATAATAATTATATATTATCTTCTGCAAATTCAATTAATATAGGAAGACTTCTTCCACAAGTTGCATACTATTTTTATTCATATATGAAATTAGTTGATAATGGTGAGATACAGTTAAATGATGAAATAAATTTTGTTGTCCCAACTGGTAATTTTGGTAATATTCTAGCTGGATATTATGCTAAAAAAATGGGTCTTCCAATAAACAAATTGATATGTGCATCAAATGATAACAATGTTCTTTATGATTTTTTTAAAACTGGTGTATATGATAAAAATAGAACATTGAAACTAACAACTTCTCCTTCTATGGACATATTAATCTCTAGTAATTTAGAACGATTACTGTTTGAAATATCAAATAGAAATACTGCTATTGTAAATAGACTGCTATCAGACCTTAATGATAAGGGCGTTTACAAAATAAATGAGGATATGGAAAAAAATTTAGTTTCATTCTATGGAGAATATTCAAATGAAGAAGAAGTTAAAAACACAATAAATAATGTATTTAAAAATTATAATTATTTAATAGATACTCATACTGCTGTTGCATACAATTGTTATGAAAAATATAAAAAAGAAACTTGTGATAACACAAAAACTGTTATTGTAAGTACTGCAAGTCCATTCAAGTTTTCTGAAGATGTTCTAAAGTCTATAGATTGTAATTTTGAAAACCTTGATGACTTTGCTATAATTGATAGATTATCAAGTATTTCTAAAATAGATATACCAAAACCTATTAAAAATCTTAAAAATACAGAAATACTACATAAAGATATTTGTGAAAAAGATGAATTAAAACTAGCTATAAAAAAATTCTTAAAGGTATAGGTGATTATTATGTTAGAGATTATAGTTCCTGCAACAAGTGCTAATATAGGTCCAGGATTTGATTGTCTTGGAATTGCATTAAATATATACAATAAATTTTATGTTGAAGAAATTGAAAGAGGTCTTGAAATAGAAGGCTGTGAAGATGCTTACAAAACTGAAAATAATTTAGTTTATACATCTATGAAGTACTTTTTTGATAGAGTTAAACCAGACAAAATACCTACTGGTATCAAAATAAAATTTCAAAGTGAAATACCTATTTGTAGAGGTCTTGGCAGTAGTGCATCTTGTATAGTAGCTGGTGTTATAGCTGCAAATGCTCTATCAGATGCTAATTTAGATAAATGTCAATTACTAAATATAGCTTCAGAAATAGAAGGTCATCCAGATAATGTTGCTCCTGCTATTTTAGGAAATATGATTGTATCTGTTACTGATAATGAAAATATACACTACGATATTATAGAAATTCCTAATGAACTTAAATTTTGTGCAATGATACCTAATTTTAAACTATCAACTGAAAAAGCTAGAGGTGTTTTACCAAAGGAAATACCATATTCTGATGGTGTATTCAATGTCAGCAGAGTTGCTTTACTGGTATCTGCTCTACTGAACAAAAACTTTGACCTTCTTAAAGTAGCTTGTCAAGATAAATTGCACCAAGATTATAGAGGAACTTTAATTGAAAATTACAGTGATATTGTTAAAAAATCTGAGCAATTAAATAGTATTGGAGTATTTTTAAGTGGAGCTGGACCTACTATAATGTCTTTAATAAAAGAAAACGATGATAATTTTATAGATAATATGAAAGCTTATCTATCAAAATTAAAATCTGATTGGGAAATAAAAGAGTTATGTTGTGATTCTAATGGAGCCGTTTTAAATATCATATAATTATCGTCTCATATAATAAAATATAACTACTCTTTTATTATAATTTGTAGTATAATAATTAGGACTAGGTAATAATATTAAGTATTATAATCTAGTTCTTTAAACATGTTTACATTGAGGAGGGATTATCATAAAAGAGTTAATAATTAGAGATTTAGTTGCAAAAGTTCCTATAATTCAAGGTGGAATGGGCGTTGGTATATCTAGATCATCACTAGCTGGTGCAGTTGCTAAGCTTGGTGGTATTGGTGTGATTTCTGGTGTTCAAATTGGATATGACGAGGAAGATTTTGAAACTAACACTATAAATGCAAATTTAAGAGCTATAAAAAAACATATTTCCAAAGCTAAAGAAATCTCAAATGGTGGTATTATTGGTATTAATTTTATGGTAGCTATGAAAGAATACGAAACATACGTAAAAGAAGCTGTTAAGGCTGGTGTAGACCTTATAATATCTGGAGCTGGATTGCCTAACAAGTTACCATCATTGGTAAAAGGAAGTAATGTGAAAATAGCACCTATAGTTTCAACTGCAAAAGCTGCTAGTGTAATTTTAAAAATGTGGGATAGAAAAGAGAAAACTACTGCTGACTTAATAGTTGTCGAAGGTCCAAAAGCTGGTGGTCACCTTGGATACTCTAATGAGGAACTTGATAACATAGATTCTATAGACTATGATAAGGAATTTGTTGAAATTTTAAAAGTTGCAAATACTTATGGAGAAAAATTTGGCAGAAACATTCCAGTTGTTGCTGCTGGTGGTATAACTTCTAGTAGTGATGTTAAGAAGTATATAGACATGGGAGCAAGTGGTGTACAAGTTGGTACAAGATTTGTTGCTACTTATGAATGTGATGCACATGAGAACTTTAAAATGGCATACATAAATGCCAGTGAAGAAGATGTCCATATAGTTAAAAGTCCTGTAGGTCTTCCTGGACGTGCTATAAGAAACAAATTTATAGAAGAAGTTAAGATAAATCGTCCAGAAATAAAGAAATGCTATAATTGTTTGATTCCTTGCAATCCAAAAGAGACACCTTACTGTATTTCTCAAGCTCTAATCAATGCAGTTAAAGGTGATGTTGAAAATTCACTTTTATTTTGTGGAAATGACGCCTATAAGATTGATAAATTAAGCACTGTTGAAGATGTTATCAATGAATTAATTTCTGAATTATAATTTAAAGAAATATAAACTAAAATTTTATCAAGCTAAGGAATTTAAATATGTTATTGATTAATCCTTATTAACATATTTACTTCCTTAGCTTTTTTGTGTTAATCTCTTTTTATAGATGTTTTATTCAATAAAATGTAATATTGGTCTTATATCTAATCTTCTTTTACAAGTACATTAGTTATTTCAGCTATATATAAAGTGTGGTAATCTTTTTGTGGATACCATCTTCCATCTATACCCTCAGCAATAAAGCATTGAGGTTCCAGTTTCTGGCTATACATTTTTTTGCATATAATTGCCATATTAGCTTCTTTAAAGTAAGGTGTATTATTTAAGTGCTCTATATTAAATCCAATCTGTGATATCTTATCCTCTTCTCTACCAGATACTTTCCCACAGTATGAAAGCTCTTTACGGAAATCTTCATCAAAAAAAGTGAGAGAAAATTTATCTGTATTATCTATAAATTCCTTAGTATAACGTTGTGGTCTTATTACTACAAAAACAACATCTTTTCCCCACATAACCCCAAGACCACCCCAGCTAGCAGTCATTGTATTTACTTTTCCTTCATTTTCTACTGTTATAAGTGTCCAATCTTTACCTATCAATCCAAATGGATTGTTTTTAATCTCTTCTGCCATAATTTCTTTAAATTCACTCATATCTCTGATTAACCTCTCATTCTCTTATATTTATAAGACTTTTATTCTCGTTATAAATTATAAATAAAATTTATTTTCGAAAATAAAATTCCTTTTATTAAATATATTATTGTAAATAAGTAAATATATAGATACACATTTATTTTTTTAATATATTTAATATTTTCACTCAGAATATATATATTCTTTATTTAAATTAAATATAACTGCTATGTTTTACATGTAAATTATGGCAAAAATATTATTCAATCAAATCAAAACTTGATTTATATACTTGGAAAAGGTATTATATTAAAGAGTGCTTAAAATATGCATTTCGTAAATAGGTATATAAAATAATAAACAAGGAGAGTGATGGGCAATGGATACTAGTCCGTTGCGGAGAGAATTTTTTACATTTTCATCACTTAATAATATCTAAAATCAAAACTAATACATATATTCAGTTATATAAATTAGTTAATTAATAGATACTATTAAATGATGAGATTTATATAAAACTGAATAAAGGATGTGTTGCCATGATAAGATACTACAAAACTATAGATTCAAAATTAGAGAAACTTAGTTTTTTTGAAGATGGCTGTTGGATAAATCTTGTTGAACCTAATCATAGTGAAATCAACGAAATTTCTAATTTATTAAATATAGATGTAGAAAGCATAGAATCTGCACTAGATGAAGAAGAGCGCTCAAGAATAGATGTTGAAGACAATCATACTCTTATACTTATAGATATACCAGTAGACGAAAGTGACTCTAATTCTTCTCATTATACTACAATACCTTTGGGTATTATACTAACTAAAGAAGCTATTGTAACAGTTTGCAATGCACAAACTAAAATTTTAAATGACTTTATAGTTGGTCATATTAAAGATTTTTTTACATTTAAAAAAACTCGCTTTTTACTTCAAATTCTTCACAAAAATGCAGCTTATTACTTGCATTACTTAAGAAAAATAAATAAAATGACAATCATAATAGAGCGAGAAATTTACAAATCAATGAAAAACAAAGAATTAGTTCAATTATTGGAATTAGAAAAGTCTTTGGTATACTTCTCTACTTCACTAAAATCTAATGAACTTGTTTTAAACAAAATGGTTAGAACTGCTGGTATAAAGAAATATCCAGATGATGAAGACCTATTAGAAGATGTTATAGTCGAAAATAGACAGGCTCTTGATATGGCCAAAATATATGGAGATATATTGAGTAGAATTATGGATGCTTTCAGCGCAATTATAAGTAATAATCAAAATAATGTTATGCAAATTTTGACAGTAGTTACACTAATTTTCTCAATACCTACAATAATATCAGGATTCTTTGGTATGAACGTTGTTAACATGCCATTTTCCAATAACCCAAATGGATTTTGGATAATACTTCTTATTACTTCTATAATATGTATAGTAATTACATTTTTCATGTCAAGAAACAAGCTATTATAAAATATTAATAAAAAAAGCCATTAGAATTAATAATTTTTATTTATTCTAATGGCTTTTATATATTTAAATCTATATAATCTTACAATGCTTTTTTAGTTATCATGTTCTTCATCTATAACCATTTCAGTTTCAAGTCCTTCTAGCATTGAATCTAAACTTTCTTTTATGTTTAGTATATAAATTGGTACATACTCTTCTTCATCTACTACCTCTTCTTGTAACTTAAATGGAGGAATTAATACTTCATCAAAGTTTATATTTAAATCGGGAAAATCTTCCACAATCTCTCCACAATTATCGTATTCTTCATTTGCTAAAGAAGTATACATATCTAGACTTTTTTTGTAATAAAGACCTGCAAGCATATACTCACACTTCTTGCTTCCATATTTAATACCTTCTTTATAATATTTCTCAGCTTCTACATCATCATTTAATTTTAAATAAATTTGTCCTAAATTATATATTGATTCAACACAACCTTGTGCTCTAGACTTCTCATACCAAAATTTAGAATTTACATAATCTTTATAGAACATGTCATAAATTAATCCTACCATGTGTTGAGCATACACATTATTCTCATTAGCAGGTGTATCAAACATCATTTTAGACTCTTCCAATTTTCCTTCTCTAAAATAAATTCTACCTAGATGTATACGAGCATTCATATGACTTTTGCTACTTGCCATTTCAAAATACTTTCTAGCATTTTTTGTATTTCCTAAATTCTCATATATACACCCCAGTCTATAACTAGACCTAGTATCTCCATTTTCAGATGCTTTCTTATACCAACTTATAGCTTCCTCGATATTATTTAAATCTTCATAAATATTTCCTAATTTGATTTGACAAGATACATTATTTGGAATTCTTGAATAATACGAAATCGCTTTTTCTATATCTTGATTCTGATAATATAAATCTCCTAGATTCTCAAGAGAGCTTTTGCATCCAACAGCTATGGCATCTTCATAATATTTAATAGCATTTTCATAGTCTTTTTCTTCAAAATATATGCCTGCTAGATTATTTTTTGCCTCTGTTATATCATCTTCTGCTGCCATTTTGTAATAAGTTTTTGCTTTTTCTATCTCATTCTCCCTATTATATAAATTAGCAAGTCTATATTTAGAAAGTGTATGATTTTTTTCTATTGCTTTCTCATAATAATAAATTGCATCTCCTAATTCTTCTTTTCTGTCATATACATATGCAAGTCTATACTCAGACTTTACATCATCTCTATCTGCACTCTTTTTATAATACTTTTCTGCTTCTTCTAGATTATCATTTATTTCCATAATCATCCCCAAGTTAAAGCAACCTTTCGTATGACCTGATTTATATAATTGTTTATATAAACTTACTGTTGATTTATTATCTTTCTTTTTTCCATTTAATATTGCTAAATTATATTTTGCATCATCATCTAAAAGTACAGACCCTTTTCTATAATACTCATATGCTTCATCATCTTTCTCCAAAAAAGTATATAATACTCCTAAATTAAAACAAGCTTTCCCTAAATTATTGTCAGCTGCTGCTTTTAACCATTTTTCACATCTTATAAAATCTTTCATTTTAAAATGGCATACACCTAAATTGTTTTGTGCTTGTAAATACCCTAAATTTGCTATCTTTTCATACCAATATATAGCATACTCATAACCATCTAATCTATAATACATATTACCTAAATCAAAAGCAGCATCCTCACTTCCACTTTTATATGCCATTGAATACCACTTTTCTGCTTCTTTAAATTGTTTTTTACTTTCATATATATTTCCCAAAGTATATTGGGATTTTACATAATTATCTAATGCCGCACTCTTATATAATTCTATTGCACTTTCTGTCTTACCCATCTTTTCAAGAATAGCTCCCTTAGTATGTATGACTTTCGGGTCATTAGATATATTTTTTATTTTTTTTATAGAAAATTTTGTATTTTTCATTATTCACTACCTACCCATTTTATAAAATATATTCTCTCAAACATTATTATACATTATAATCTATAATTAATGCTATAATATTGAATTTTTACCTTTTGTCACTATATTGTAACATTAAATTTTAAATTTTATAATCATTAGATTTTATTATTCAATTGGTATATAATGTATATATAGGGGGGAGGACATTTTATGAATTTCAGCAATATTTTTATTCAAGTTGCAGTTTTATTTGTAATTATTTTAGTCGGATTTTTTATCAGAAAATTCAACTTATTAGATGACCACTGCACATCTAAACTTTCAACTTTAACAATGACAGTTTTTTTGCCATCAATGATAATTAGTTCCATGCAAATTAACTTTGATAATAAAATGATACAAAAAATACTATTGTTATTATTTACATCTTTGATTATGTATATAGTTTCAATTATAATTGCATTTTTATTAAAATACATTTTAAAGTGTAATAATAAAAAAGATTTGGGGATATATCAGTATATAGTTGTTTTTTCAAATGTTGCTTTTATGGGATATCCCGTAATTGAAGCAGTTCTGGGGCATGAAGCGATATTCTATACTGCAATATTTAATTTACCTTTTAACTTATTTTCTTTTACTTTAGGGATTTACCTTTTATCTAAAGGTAGTACAGATAAAGGTTTTTCAATGAAATCACTTATAAGCCCTGCTACAATAGCTATTATTATTGGACTTTTTTTATTTGTTACAGGACTTAGATTACCTGAATTTATAAATGAGCCACTTAAGATGTTGGGAAACATAACTACACCAATATCAATGATTATCATTGGAAGTTTACTTGCTAACTCTTCAGCTCTCGATTGTTTTGTCAACAAAAAATTATATGTAGTTACCTTTATAAGATTATTGGTACTTCCTGTTATTGTATATTTTATTCTAAAAGGATGGGTGAATGATAAGATGATTTTAGCTATACCAGTAGTAATTTCTTCTATGCCTGCTGCTGCAAATACTGCTATAATGGCTAATCAGTATGATTCTAATATAACACTGGCTTCACAATGTGTGTTTTTTACAACACTATTTTCAGTTATATCTATACCTTTTATAAGTATTTTATTGTTGTCTTGATTTATTATTTTATGTATTATATAATAACATATTCAATAAATTACAAATATAAACATTTTATTGTAGTATATTGATGGAATTTTTTCCTAGATATTTGTCAATAATATCTATATGTATTATAGAATAGGAGGCTTAAATATGGATATAGATTTACTCTTTAAAATAGTATTTGCTATAGTTGCTATAGGTGTTTCTGTAAAAATTATCAAAACTGTTGCCAGCCTAGCTTTTAAAATAGCTTTGATATTGCTGATAATTTTATTTGTATATAGAATGTTTTTGTAAACATTTAAAAATAAGTTTTTTAATACCATAGAGAAGTAGAATAGAGTATCTTTAATGAAAACTATTTATTAAAGACACTCTATTCTACTTTTCTATTACTGTTTTAAATTAAATTTTTATTATATCTCCCCATAATATAAACATCTTCAAATTTGCCATCTCTGATTACAGCATATTTTTTAATACCCTCTATTTCAAAACCTAACTTTTTGTATAAATTTAATCCCTTTTCATTGTCTACAATTACTTCTAATCCGACTCTAGCTAACATAATCCAATTGTCTGCTATGTCTAGAAGTTGTTTTATAAGTTTTTTCCCAACTCCTCTTCCATGATAATTCTCAGCAACAGTTATTCCTATTTCTGCACTATGTCTCAATCTTGGAGAAGAATTTACATGTAACCCAGCAAAACCTATTATATCTTTTTCTCCATTATTATTAGTTTCAGCCACAAACATATAATCATTTTCTCCCAAGGAATCTAACATAGCTTCAGTTTTATCCACTCTGTCACTCATTAATGCCAAAGTATTTCTCATAACACTGTATACTCTTCTAATTTCATTAACAGCTTGTGCATCTTCTCTTCTTATAGGTCTTATTATTATATCTATAGGCTTACTCATATCGCTTCCCCCTTAAACACAATCTTTATTTTTACTTAAAACTTTACAAGTTTTATTTTATACTGTTTAAATCTATGTATGCTTCTATTTGAGGTACATATATCATATTATCTTTTATATGTGTACTTCCAAATTCTTTTAACTCTGTACCATCTTTATCCTTAGTTATTTTGTATCTAATTGACTTATCTCCTTCATTTACTTCAGCATGAAAAAACATGCCTTCATATTGTTTAAATCTAAAATTAAAATCATCTTTAGTAAGTTTTATTACCATATTTTTATCTACTCCTTACATAATTAATATCTTTCTTATTATTAGTTGTATATAAACTGTTTATTCATATTAATATATTATAACTTATCATTTATTTAGTATAAAGTTATAAATACATATATCTATACTTATTTTACAATTTATCTTCAATTAATATATAATAGATTTATACAAACTAATATCTGTGAGGTGAAATATGAGCAAAAAGACAAAATATTTTTCTTTAATTCTTTTTCCAATTGCTTTGCTTTTAAATTTTATAGCAAGCAAAATTCCAAATATTGTTGAAAAATATTACTCTCAAGTTATAAATAAAGTAATTGTACAAGTACTTAGTAAAATTTCAGGAATTTTTCCATTTTCTCTATATGAAATTACAATATACATAATCGTTATCTCTGTCTTTTTATTTTTATGTTCTACTGTATTTACAGTTTTTAATAAGAAAAAAAATTTAAAGGCATTTTTAAAGAATTCCATTTTAAATATATTATCCATTGTATCAATAGTATACTTTCTTTTTGTAGTACTTTGGGGAATAAACTATAACAGGATTCCACTTGAAACCACACTTATAAATAAATATAATTTGGAAAACAGTACTTCTATCAAATCAAAGCAACATAGTGTTAAAGAGCTTACTAAATTATATAAATTTCTTGTAGCTAAGGCAAATGAAGCTAGAAGACACACATTACAAAACAAAGACGGAGTTGTAAAATCTAATACAGATTATAAAGGTATCATAAATAGAGCTCAACTAGGATATGATAATATTTTGGACATATTACCTAGTGTTAGTGGCAGTTATTCTAAAGCTAAGTACGTTATTTCATCAAATCTTATGTGTTATACAGGAATAACTGGCATATATTTTCCCTTTACAGGTGAGGCAAATGTAAATATTGCAATACCTGACTTATATATTCCTTGTACAGTTGAACATGAAATGGCACATCAGAGAGGATTTGCCAGTGAAGATGAGGCTAATTTTATAGCGTATATTACTTCTATAAAACATGCTGATATTGATTTTAACTATTCTGGCTATATTTTAGCTTTAAACTATACAGCTTCTGCATTAAGCAAGGTTGATTATGATGCCTACGTTGAAATTTCTGCTGGTATTTCAGATTCTGTTCGTAGAGATTTAAAAAACGAAAGTGAATTTTGGAAAAAATATGAAGGTAAAATTGATAAAATTTCTAATGAGTTTAACGATTCTTATTTAAAAGCTAATGGTATTGTTGAAGGTACTCAGAGTTATGGTAAAATGGTTGATTTATTACTGACTTATTACGAATTATATCCATATAATTAAGTGATACAATTCAAGGCTACATTCACAGACAGCTGGTTCTAAATCAGCTGTTTCTTCGTTTAAATAAGTTTTAATTCCTATCAATTACATATAATTTGAATATATATATTTGGGACGTAAGATAAAGTCCATGTCCCTAAATTTATTTAATATTTAAACAAGCATGTTGAATAATAATTCATTCTATTGTATTATATGAGTGTAGAATAAAACTAAATAGGCAAAACTAGAGAAATTTAGTGACGCAAAGCTATAGGGACTAAGGCTTATAAGATTCTTATAAGTTATGTTAGCCAGTTGCCAAAAAGATGTTTTCTTTTTGTTTTTTATGTAAGTTTCTTAGGGGGATAAGTGATATATGTTTAAAGATAAAATGGATAGATGTACACATATACTAACTGCTTATATTGGTAGTTCGTATGATTATTGCAATTTTATAGATACACAATTGGATGATTTTATACTAGAGTATGGAGAGAATGTAGTAGAAAACTGCTTACATCAAGTAATGGTCTTGGTAAGTAAATATAATTAGATGGATTTTATTTTCTAGAAAACCCTTTTAGTTTTATCTACTCTTAACAAAGTATTCTTAAATACTAAAATTAAATAATGCTAATACTTCATATATCAACTATATAACACACTCATTTCTGACTATTATGTTACGCACATTTTCATTGTCTTTAATAAATATTTTAACTAAAATTTTGAAACATAAAACTATTATATTTATTTCACTGCCTGTACTCAAATCTAAAAATGAATACATAGAATTACATTACGTATAAAAAATCTAAAATTTACAGAAAGCATATTCTTTAAAATAAAAAAGCACATATCAAAACCTGATACATGCCTATAATCTTATAATATAAGCCATTTCATTACAATCAAAATATCTTTATAAGATTGACATTTTCAACTAAATTAGTAAGGATTTAACTATCTTAATAACTAGCTAAATGCATAATTAATTTACTATAATTAAATATTACTTATAATAATTTTCTAATACACTAGTAGCCACTGATTTACCTTGAAAATTTTTCAACCAATTCTCATATGCTGAATTTTTCCACACACTACCATCACTAAATGTTACTTGTTTTACACATGATATGATATACTTTACATCGTGCTGACCAGTGGATTGTTTCCATTTGTCAAACAATAGAGAAGCATCATTTTGATTCTTACCTGGGGCTATTGCATTTTTCTTTGCATATTCTTTCTCCATTTGCTGCCATTCTTTCAACCATCTTTCTACCCATGCCTTACCTTGTTGTTTTTCAAACATACTTATTATATCCTTTGGTGGTTGTTGTTGCATTTTTCTATAAACATGTGAATATGATTTCGGAGATACAGGAGATATACCTGCTACAATTCCATAGTCTACACCATCTGGACTAAATCCAACGCTTCCTACTTCTCCATTTGTTGCTACATTTCGAGCATCCCAATATAACTCAAGTGGTTTTCCATTTTTATCATACGCTAAACATGTAATTTCATAGTCCATAATTGCCTTTTTACTGGCATTTGTCAAATTTATAACATTGCTAGGCCAATGATAAGTAGTATCATCATACTGCACTTTGCTATTATTTATAAATAGTGGAATATTTTCATTATAAACAATACCTTTGCTATTTGAAGTACCTAAGACTTTATGTGTGGTAGTGCTTTCTGTATTTGCTAAGTATACACTTGTTCTTTCTGAATTGGTTGTATCAAGAGAAAATGTTGTAGTCGTTCCAGTAACCAATAACACAACAACTAAAAGAGGTAAACTAGATATTTTTTTATATTTCATACTTCTTCACCCTTTCTTTTATTAATTTGTACTAAAATAATTTTCAAAAAATATTAACATTTACATTAACATAATCTTCCAATAATTCTAGTAACTATATACTATCATAGTAACAATCAAGTTTCAATACTATAACTGTAATTTTTCATTATACTAAATATTATTTTATTTTCATAAATTTAAAATAGAGTTTAAGTTATGTATATGAAATTAAACTAGAATATAAATTTTTTGTATTTATTAAAATTTATTAAATTAAAAATGACCAGATAATTAAATACTTATAGGCAAAACTATTCTAAAAGTATCTAAAAATCTAGCCAATTAATATCTCTTGATTGTATACTACAACTTCTCAATCTCTTCTATTAACTCATCAACTAACTTGTCACCATCAATCATTCTCACTATTTCACCTTTTTTAAATAAAAGCCCTTCACCTTTACCACCAGCAATACCTATATCAGCTTCTCTCGCCTCACCAGGTCCATTTACAGCACACCCCATGATTGCAACAGTAATATCTTTTTCCATACTACCAATCTTTTCTTCAACCTCATTTACGACACTAATTAAATCTATATTACATCTACCACATGTAGGACATGATATAACCTTAATCTTATCATTCAAAAGACCCAAACTTCTTAAAATTTGTTTGCCAACAACAACCTCTTCAACAGGGTCACCTGTTAAAGATATTCTAACAGTATCTCCAATTCCTTTAAGAAGAAGCGCCCCTACTCCTATAGAAGATTTTATTGTCCCTTTATGGATACTTCCAGATTCCGTAATCCCAACGTGAAGAGGATAATCAACTTTTTTCGATATTAATTCATATGCATCAACAGTTTTATAAATATCAGATGATTTTAGAGATATAACTATATTATGAAAATCTAAATCTTCAAGAATTTTAATATGTCCCATTGCACTTTCAACTAATGCTTCAGAAGTTGCAGAACCATACTTTTTTAAAAGTTCTTTTTCTAAAGAACCACCATTAACTCCT
Source organism: Clostridioides difficile (assembly GCF_900243075.1). Lineage (GTDB taxonomy): Bacteria > Bacillota > Clostridia > Peptostreptococcales > Peptostreptococcaceae > Clostridioides > Clostridioides difficile_D. The sequence continues at coordinate 13,121 of NZ_OEZH01000106.1, read as the reverse complement.
ATCCTAATTTTTAAATTTCTTTCTTTACATTTCTCAACTACAGCCTTAACTCTTTCTATATTTCCAATATTACCAGGATTTATCCTAATGCCATCCACACCTTGTTCTATAGCTTCAAGAGCTAATTTATAGTCAAAATGTATATCAGCAATAATTGGTATATTGACACTAGACTTTATCTTTCCTATATTTTTAGCGGCTTTAATATCAGGAACAGCAACCCTAACTATATCACAACCAGCTTCCTCTAGCCTTTTTATTTGAGCTATTGTAGCGTCTGCATCTCTTGTATCAGTATTCGTCATAGATTGTATACTTATAGGGTTTTCTCCTCCTATTTTTACATTTCCCACACTTACTTCTTTAGTCTTTCTTCTCTCATAACTCATATTCCACCTCTATATATTATTTTATATTAAATCTATTTAAATATTAAAACACTATAACCTACATGTATATTATAAATTAAAAAGCTATATAGTTAAATAAGAATTAATTTCATACATAAAATTAATTTATTCTTATTTAAAACTACATAGCCCCTTTTCTTAAACTCTCTAAAAAACTAAATTATTGAAATAATCTTAGTATATCTTTATATGTGATAAAAAGCATAAATAACATTAAGGCTCCAAAACCAACAACATTTATCATACCTTCTTTATTTGGATCAAGTTTTTTACCACCTCTAACAGCTTCTAATAATAACATAAGTATTCTCCATCCATCAAGTGCTGGTATTGGCAATAGGTTTACTATACCTAAATTTAAGCTTATAACAGCTGCTAAATACACTACATTTATAACACCTGTACGAGCTGCATCTGACACCATACCAATAACACCTACTGGTCCTGCAACAGCATTACCAATTCCTCCTGGAACACGACCTGTAATCATTTGGCCTAAGAAAGTTAACATTTGTTTTGTCATATCTACAGTAGTTTTACACGCATTTATTATTGAACCAAAAAAGTCTTTTTCTCTTTGTGGTTGAATCCCTATTTCATACTTTCCATTGTTATTTTTAGGTGTTACACTTATAACTTTATCACTTCCATCTCTAGTTATACTAAGTTTCAATTCTCCACCAGAAGAAGTATTTATTATATTTGCAACTTCATCCCAAGTCTTAACAGAGTTGCCATTAATTTTATTTATCTTATCCCCAACTTGAAGTCCTACAGCTTGTGCAGGAGTATCTGGCATTATATTTCCTAGTTTAGTTGTTGGAGAACCTATATATAAAAAGACTGGTACTAAAAGTATTGCTGCTAATATTATATTAAATATTGGCCCTGCTACAATAGTACTAAATCTTTGTAATATAGATTTATTTCCAAAAGAATTTGGACTTATTTGTTCTTCATCTTCACCTTCCATACTGACATATCCACCAATTGGTAGAGCTCTTATAGAATACTCAGTATCTTTTTTTACACTATATATCTTAGGTCCCATACCTATAGAAAATTCATTTACTTTGATACCGCTTCTTTTTGCAAATATAAAATGTCCTAACTCATGTATTAATACAATTATACTAAATAGTATTAATGCAGCTATTATAGTCATAAATTCACCTTCCTATTTTTTTATCAGATTTGTAACATAAGCTCTACTCCATCTATCTGTTTCCAAAATTTCCTCTAATGTTGGTTTACTTATGCTACTATGAACTTCTAAAGTCCTCTCTATGTAATATGGTATGTCATAGAAACCAATTTTATCCTCTAAAAATTCACTTACTAAAACTTCATTTGCTGAATTTAGAACAGAAGAATAAGTTCCTCCCATTTTTAAACATTCATAAGCCAATTTTAGACATGGAAAAGTTTCTAAATCTGGTTCTTCAAAAGTTAAAGTACTAAATTTTGAGAAATTCATTCTTTCAAAACTACTTTCCATTCTATCTGGATATGTAAGAGCATATTGTATTGGCAATCTCATATCTGGACATCCTAATTGAGCAATTATTGAACTATCTGCATACTGTACCATTGAATGGATTATACTTTGTGGGTGAACTACTACATCTATATTTTCTTGTTCTACTCCAAACAACCATCTAGCTTCTATTACTTCAAGACCTTTATTCATAAGTGTTGAAGAATCAATACTTATCTTTCTTCCCATACTCCAGTTTGGATGCTTCAAAGCTTCATTCTTAGTTATATTTACAAGTTCATCCTTTTTCTTCCCTCTAAATGGACCACCAGATGCTGTAAGTATTATCTTTTCTATATTTTTTTTATTTTCTCCATTTAGACATTGAAATATAGCACTATGTTCACTATCAACAGGAAGAATATTTACATTATATTTTTTTGCCTCTCTCATTACGAGCTCACCAGCAGTTACTAACGTTTCTTTATTCGCTAATGCTATGTCTATTCCCTTTTTTATTGCACAAAGAGTTGGAACTAATCCTATCATACCCACTACAGCAGTTAAAAGTATATCAACTTCATCAAGTGATGATATTGCTTTTAATCCTTCCATACCTGCTAAAACTTCTATTTCTATATTTTTTGGTAACATTTCTTTTAATTTTAATGCTTTGTTTTTCTCAAAAACTGTTACATATTTAGGTTTAAATTCTACTATTTGTTCTAACAATAATTCAACATTACTATTAGCTGATATTGCAACTATCTCAAACTTATCTCTATTTTCTCTAACCACATCCAAAGTTTGCTTACCTATAGAACCAGTAGAACCTAAAATTGATATTTTTTTCATATAATAATCCTTTCTAATAATAAATATACCCTACCAAGACATTATAACACTACTAAAACAATTATTTTTACTATTCACAGAAATTTCATATGGTATTCTACAAGTTAAAATCAATCCATTATTTCTGTATTTTCTAAAATATTATAAAATGCTCTAGTATTATTAGATATCTCTTTTTATTTCTACAACATCCTCTATTTTACAGTCTAGTGCTAGACATATCTTCTCCATTGTATCCATAGAAACAGATTTATCATTTCCTAGTCTGCCTAAAACAGAAATACTTATACCTGATATACTTACAAATTCCATTTTCTTTATTTTTCTATCAATTAATAGCTTCCATAATGGCGCATATGAAATCATGTTATCACCTCGCAAAATATATTTTATCACATTTTATCTATTTTGGAAAATTTTCATCTATTTAGATAAATAGATGAAAATTATAGTTTAGTAAATATAAATATGTTAAAATAAAGCAAAGTAATAGATTCAAAAACTATACTCTTAAAGAAGATGATTAAATGAAAGGAGATAGTATGTCATATTTATTAAAAATTAATCAATTTGAAAAAAGTCATGATATAGGAATTTTTAAAAATGAACAATCAATATATAAATTCATTGAGAAAATACCCTTTGTAAAAAAAGAGAGTAATAATTTTAATTATATAAATTACTACATGGAATTTGAAGATATTCCTGAATATTATGAGGTAAATTTCAATAACTATTTATACATTATTACTCGATTTTCATTCATACCAGATGGAACAGAGATATTTTTTACTTGGGAAGAAATCCATTGTTGGGATGAAGAGGTCGCTATTGAGAAAACTTTTATAAAGGGAGAAACATTGGTAGATTCATATAACTTTCCAAATACCGAAGTAAAAGACTATATACAAAAGCGAGAATCATTATATACAGAAACAAAAAGATATTATGAAGAGAAAGGATTAAAAATTGAAAGACATGCACTTGGCTCAGAAGATGGCGAATATGTTGAACTTATAAATGATTCCATACTTTATTTGCTAGATGTACGTGCAGTTGAGATATGGGAACAATCAAAAAATATAGAAGAGTTTCTGCATAAGTATAAAAAAAATTTTGATTAAATAATGAAAATAGCCATGTAACTAATAACTACAGAATTTATCTGCTTTTAAAAGTTACATAGCTATTTTCATTACTAGCAATTATAGACCGCCTTTTTAAAACCAACCAATCTTTATCTAATAAAAAATTTAATAGTACTATATACAAAAGGTGCAACTAATATAACACTATCGAATCTATCTAATATACCCCCATGACCAGGTATTATCTTTCCATAATCCTTTATCCCTACATATCTCTTTATAGAAGATGCAAACAAATCTCCTAACTGAGCTATTACACTTCCTATACTTCCTATTATCGCCAATTGAAGCAAATTAATGCCAAATAAATATCCAAATAAAATACAACAAAGTGTACTTCCTATTATTCCTCCAATAGCTCCTTCTATAGTCTTTTTAGGACTAACTTTAGGAATTAACTTGTGTTTTCCAAGTAAATAACCACTAAAATATGCAAATATATCTGTCATAAAAGATATCACAAATATAAGCCATACATATATACTCCCTTTTTCAAATCCATTTATAGTTATGACTATAAAGTCTAAAAATACTCCTATATAAAAAATCCCTAAAAATGTAATCGAAACATCTATAACATTGTTTTTGCCCATCAACATATAAATTATACTTGCTAAAAATAAAATAAAAATCACTGCATAAGTATATTCCAATGGCAAGTTAAAAATATTTTTTACAGCTAAATAAATAGAAAATAAATATCCTATAACGAATATTGGATGTATATCTTTTATTTTAAATGCCTTATAAAACTCATGTAATGCAATATAAACTATTGCCGTCTCAGCTATATATAGAGGAATCCCTCCATATACAACAAATAGAAATAATGGAACCAGAGCTAGTGAAGCAATAATTCTTGTAAGCATAAAATAATCTCCTTACTTAAGTCCTCCAAATCTTCTATCCCTTTTTTGATATACGTATATAGCCTTCTGTAGTTCTTCTTTTTTAAAATCAGGCCAATGTATATCAGTAAAGTAAAACTCAGAATAAGCAACTTCCCAAAGTAAAAAGTTACTCAATCTTTGTTCACCACTTGTTCTTATTACTAAGTCTGGATCTGGTATAGACTTTGTGCTTAAATAGTTTTTTATAATATCTTCATCAATATTGTTTATATCTATTTTACCACTTTCACAATTTTTTACTATATCTATAAGAGCATTTTTTATATCTGCCCTACTTCCATAGTTCAATGCCAAATTTAAGTTAACTCCTGTATTGTCTTTTGTCATTTCCTTAGCTGAGTTTAATTCTCTTATACAAGTTTTTGGTAAAGCACTTATATCTCCTATAGCAGTTACTTTTACATTGTTTTGGTGAAGTTCAGCTATTTCATTTCTTAAGTATGTAGATAATAAGTTCATAAGTGTGTCAACTTCGAGTTTCGGTCTCTTCCAATTTTCTGTTGAAAATGCATATAATGTCAAGTGCTTAACACCTAAATTTGAGCATTCTTTTACTATATCTCTTATAGTTTCTACTCCAGCCTTATGTCCTGCAGTTCTTGGAAGAAATCTAGATTTTGCCCATCTTCCATTTCCATCCATTATAATAGCAATATGAGTAGGTATGTTATTTAAGTCTATGTCATATATAATGTTGTTATTCATATTTTGCCTCCAATATTGTTCTGACTCCTTAAATTAAGGAGTCAGAAAAGTATGTGATTATTATTTCTACACTATCACCTATCTCAGATATTTTTATAACTCTAGGAACTACAAGTTTATCTTTATCCTTTTTACCTTCAATAGATTTTATGGTATAATTGACATCTTGTTCATCAAAATATTGTTTTACCTCATCTACATGAAGACCTAAAAGGTTATAATATTTTTTCAATATTATACCTCCATTATATCCTTTTCTTTTTTAGATAATAATGTATCTATTTCTTTTATAAATTTATCAGTCATTTTTTGAACTTCATCTTGTGCTTTTTTTAATTCATCTTCAGTTAATTCTCCGCCTTTTTCCATCTTTTTAATTTTCTCATTGGCGTCTCTTCTTTCATTTCTTATTCTAACTTTAAAATCTTCTGCAGCTTTGCTAGCTTTTTTAGCTAATTCTTTTCTTCTTTCTTCTGTTAAAGCAGGTACAGAAAGTCTTATAACCTCACCATCATTTGATGGATTTAATCCTAAATCTGAATTAGCTATAGCTTTTTCTATTTCATGCATAGCAGATTTATCCCAAGGAGATATCATTAATATTCTTGGCTCTGGTACAGATATAGCACCAATTTGATTTATTGGAGTTGGAGTTCCATAATAATCAACTCTTATTTTGTCTAGCATTTGTGCATTAGCTCTTCCAGCTCTTATAGTTCCAAATTCGAACTTTAAGGCATCAATTGTCCCATTCATTTTCTCTTCTAACTGCTTATGTATTTCTAGTTTCATAATTTTACTCCTCCTTCATTCTTCATTATTTTACAGTAGTTCCTATATTTTCGCCTTTTACTGCTCTTATTATATTCTCTGTTGTAAGCTCAAATACCTTTATTGGAATTTTATTATCCATGCATAAAGATGTAGCTGTAGAGTCCATTACTTTTAATTCTTTCTGTATAACTTCCATGTAACTTAATTCTGTAAATTTCTTAGCATCTGCATGTACTTTTGGATCCTTGTCATATACTGCATCAACATTTTTAGCTAACAAGATAACTTCTGCCTCCATTTCAGCAGCACGTAAAGCAGCAGTTGTATCTGTTGTAAAGTAAGGGTTTCCTGTTCCTGCACCAAATATAACAACTCTTTCCTTTTCTAAGTGTCTAACTGCTCTTCTTCTTATATATGGTTCTGCAATTTGTCTCATGTCTATAGCAGTTTGAACTCTTGTAGCAACATCTATGTTTTCTAGTGCATCCTGTAGTGCCATTGCATTCATAACTGTAGCTAACATTCCTATATAATCAGCAGTAGTTCTGTCCATTCCTTCACTAGTTCTACCTCTCCAGAAGTTTCCTCCACCTACTACTACAGCTACTTCAACACCTATTTCTTGTATTTTTTTAATAGCAATAGCAATATCATTAACTACATCATTATTTATACCAAAACCTCTTTCTCCTGCTAATGCTTCTCCACTTAATTTCAACAATACCCTTTTGTACATTGGTTTATCCATCAGAAACCTCCTATTTCAATCCTTCATATCCATTTTTTCTATTTTTTAAAAAAGAGAACACTTGCGTGTTCTCTCTTTGGTTATTACTTAAGTTGCTTAGCAACTTCTTCTGCAAAGTTTTCTTCTCTCTTTTGTATACCTTCACCAACTTCGAATCTCACAACTTTAACAACTTTTATATCAGAACCTACTGCTTTAGCAACATCAGCAACTAATTGTTTAACAGTTATATCTGGATTTTTAACGAAAGTTTGTTCTAATAAACAAACCTCTTTTAATTCTTTTTCTAATCTTCCTTTAACCATTTTTTCAACTATATTAGCTGGCTTTCCTTCATTTAAAGCTTGTTGAGTTAATACTTCTGTTTCATGTGCTATGTATTCAGCATCTACTTCATCTCTTGAAACATACTTAGGATTCATAGCAGCAACTTGCATAGCTACATCTTTACCTAATTCTAAAACTTTAGCATCTCTAGCTTCTGTTTCCATTTCAACAAGAACACCTATTTTTCCACCACCATGAATGTATCCAGCAACTTGTCCATTAGTTACAACTTTAGCGAATCTTCTAAAGTCTAATTTTTCACCTATTTTTGCAACTCTATTATTTAAAACTTCTTGTAAAGTTATTCCCTCTTTATGAGTCTCACCTAATAGAGAAGCTATATCTTCTTTATCAGTAGCTAATGCCATACAAGCAGCATCTTTAACGAACACTTTGAAGTCTTCGTTTTTAGCAACGAAATCTGTTTCTGAGTTAACTTCTACCATAGAAGCAACTGTATTGTCATCGTTCATTTCTATTGCAACTAGACCTTCAGCAGCAACTCTACCAGCTTTTTTAGCAGCTTTTGATAATCCTTTTTCTCTTAATAAATCTACTGCTTTTTCCATATTTCCTTCAGCTTCTTGTAAAGCTTTCTTGCAGTCCATCATCCCTGCGCCTGTACTTTCTCTTAACTCTTTTACCATTTGAGCAGTTATATTAGCCATTTTTTAAGTTTCCTCCTACTTATTCTATTCCATATTATAAATGGTAAGGGCGACCCTTACCATTTAATTGTCAAATTATTATTCTTGGTCTTCAGCTACTTCTTCTTCAGCACCTTGTCTACCTTCAATTACAGCTGTTGCCATAGCACCAGTTATTAATTTTACAGCTCTTATAGCGTCATCATTTCCTGGTATAGCAAAGTCTAATTGTTCTGGGTCACAGTTAGTATCAACTATACCAACTACTGGTATACCTAATCTATGAGCTTCTTGAATAGCTATGTTTTCTTTTCTTGGGTCAACTACGAACATTGCACCTGGTAATTCAGGCATGTCTTTTATTCCACCTAAGTATTTTTCTAGTTTTTCTTTTTCAGCTCTTAATTTTATAACTTCTTTTTTAGGAAGAACATTAAATACACCTTCTTCTTCCATTTTTTCTAATTCTCTTAATTTATTTATTCTAGTTTTTATAGTTTTGTGGTTTGTTAACATTCCACCTAACCATCTTTCATTAACAAAGTACATTCCACATCTTTCAGCTTCATCTTTTATAGCATCTTGAGCTTGTTTTTTAGTTCCTACAAATAAGATTGGCTTTCCTGTTTCAGCTACTTCTTTAGTGAACTTGTAAGCTTCTTCAACTTTTTTAACTGTTTTTTGTAAGTCTATTATATATATTCCATTTCTTTCTGTGAATATATACTTAGCCATTTTAGGGTTCCATCTTCTCGTTTGATGACCAAAATGAACACCTGCTTCTAATAATTGTTTCATTGATATTACTGACATTATTCTACCTCCTGGTTTTATACCTCCAGCTTGATCTTCTCCCTAAAAAACCATGTAATAGGCACCTTTTAAGGATCCCAATGCTGTGTGTGATTTATTTTATTTTTTCACCTCTAGTAGTATATCATAGAGGTGAAAAAATAACAATATTTTTTCCATATTTTCTATTTTTATATTTTTTTGTGTATTTTATACCATTTTTTTGAATTTAATTTGCAAATTTCATTTTTAATTTTGTTTTCAATGGTATGTTATCTACACTATTATTACTTACTATATCTACACTTCCAAGTAACTCTCCTGAATCAGTATAGTATTTTATAGTACCCATAGTATCACCTTTTTTAACAGGATACTCTATATTTTTAATCTTCACTTCAGATTTTATACTTTCATCATCTTTTAATATTGTATAAAGTTCATCTTTTGCTTTTAATGTAACCTCTAACTCTTTCATTCCTTTTATATATTTCTTACCAATAAAGCTATCTTTATCAATTACTTTTTTCATATCGAAATTTTCTTTCCCATATTTCAATAATGCTAAAGAAGCAGATGTTCTTTTATTTTTATGATTAGTGCCCAATACAACACCTATTACTCTACGTTTTTTCTCGTTTTTATCATTTTTATTTACAACCATGGAAAATGATAAGCAATATCCAGCATTACCAGTGTATCCAGTTTTTATACCATCTACTTCTGGTATAATTCTTAATAGTGCATTTGTATTGCTTTTTTCAAAACTTCTATCTGAATTTGTATATGTCTCCATATCAGTTATAGCTGTTACTTGTTTTTCATAATGGTCAAACATGTATTTTCCAAGAATAGCTATATCTTTTGCAGTAGATATATTTTCTTTTGCTGGTTTTTTGGGATTACTTAAATCGTATATCGGAAGACCATTTGGATTTAGAAAATGCGTATTAGTCATTCCTATTTCTTTTGCTTTTTTATTCATTCTATCCACAAATGCTTCCTTGGATTTACAAATATGTTTTGCTATAGCAATTGCCGCATCATTTCCTGATACAATCATAAGACCTCTCATAAGCTCTATAAGTGGCACTTCTTCACCATCTTTAAGTTTATAACTTGACCCTTTTACTGATGCAATAGATTTGTCTATTTTTACTCTGTCAGTTTCTTTTACTTCTTTATTTTCAATAGCTTCTATTGCAAGTAAAAAAGTCATCATCTTACTTAAGCTAGCTAATGGTACCTTCATATCAGGTTCTTTACTATATAAAACTCTACCTGTCTCTTGGTCTATAAGTATAGATGTTTTTGAATATTTGTCTACAGATTTTTCATCTGCATATGAATAACTTGGTATTATAAAAACTAGAATCATGGCTAATGCTATAATTTTTTTTATTGCATTTTTCAAATTTTTCACCTTCTTGGATTATTAAGTATATTTATATTTAAATTTTCCCTATTTAGTCCAATTTATATCTAGTAATTAATACCTATCCATATTTACACATATATTATTTTAACATTCTCTTAATAATCACAGATGCCCAAATCGCTCCTATTGTAACTCCAAAAAATACTTCTATTCCTACTAAAATTTTGCCAACCAAACCTGTAGCAACCATATCTCCATATCCTACTGTACTAAATGTAGCCATACTAAAATACCATAAGTCTATATACATTTTTAAAATTTCACTTACTGAATAATCAGCTATGTTATTTATATTTAAAGCTATAAGTGTACTATTTGAAGTTTCTATACCTACAAATAGGTATAATAAAGCAAAAATACTTATTATAGCTATAATAATAAATAATATATTCCATGGTTTTTCTCCATATCCTGTAGTATAACGTGCCATTTGATCAAAAAACTTTTCAACTAAATAATCGCTGAATGTGGGATAATCAGAGCGTTTCATTATTTTACTGCTATAAATTCTTTCCTTATAATAGTAAGGACCTATCCTCTCATATTCCCCAATTTTTGTTGCTTGATTTCTAGCTATCCTATAATTTATTTTTCCATGTTTATACTCGCTTTTTTCATACTCTACATTTTTCAGTACAAATTTTGTACACATACTAAAAATTATTCCATCCATTCGTGGAAAATTTTCTACTTTATTAACTACTAAATCAGGCCCTTTAAATTTTACTTTTTCGAATATAATATCATTTATATGCTCTTTGTTAAATTTCGTCTTATTAAAATCACAATTTCCTAAGAACACACAACCATTAAAAAATACCTGTTTTTTAAATTCTGTATAATCAAAAATAGCATTCTTTTTAAAAATATACTTTTTAAAATTTGCTTTCTGTTTAAATATAGCTTCAGAAAAATTTAATATGTCATAATCATAAGTTAATGTTTCTTCAGCATTAAATTCATTTTCAAACACAAATCCATTAAATTCACTTATCTCTTCTTTATAAAGAGTATCCATCATTAGTTGTATCTCTTCATCAGACTTATTTTCTTTATGAAAGATACAATATCCAGAGGAATCTGCTTCTCTATGACATTTTTTTCTCTCATCTATTTTAGATATCCATTTACAATTCATAAATATCCTCCAGTACAAAACAATTATTACTATTTTGTATTAGTTTGGATATTATTTTATTTTATATACTTAAATAGTTACAAAATATATATTAAATTTTTTAATCTTTTTCTTCTACTTTCAATTTGTTTCCTATAAAAAATAATAAATTTTATATATATTTTTATTTCCTTGCATAGTAAATATGATTCTAAAACTATTTATCATTTTTAAGTAATTTCGTAACTATATTTAATGCTACTAAATCATCCATAAACCCTATTGGAAATACAAAATCTGGAATTACATCTGTCGATATAACAAAATAAAGTAACATACTTCCAATCAATAAATATTTCTTTATTGTAAGTCCATTTGTGCAAAAGTCAGCATACATTTCTCTTAATCTATCTGTAAATTGTCCTTGCTTTTCAATAGAATCTATCTTTTTATTAAAATTATCAAAAAGTAACTTTTTACCTTCATCCGTTTGGACATATAATTTACACTTACTTAATTCTTTTTCAATATTTCCATTAAAATTATTATCATTGATTAAATTTGCAAATCCAAGAACATCATCAAAATTACTAAAATCACTATCTGTATTAAATATTTGATTATTATTATTTCTAAATTCATATCCTGAAGCTTTTAATAATTCTTCTAGATTAATATTTAAATGTATTGCCATCTTTTCTAAATGATTTATATTTGGCTTTTGTTTATTATTAGCTATACGAGAAATAGTAGATTTATCAATTCCACTTTTTTTACTCAATTCTCCCATTGATATTTCTTTTTCTTCTAATAAAATCTTCAACAAATCACCGAAATTCCCAACCTTGTTATGTTGCTCCATTATTTTCACCTGCTTTATTATGATTGGTTTTATATTATTATATAATATGATTTTTTTGTTATTTAGGTGTTGTATGATGTTGAAATTTTATCAACAATCTATTGGTTTATCTGTAACAATTTATCCATTTTTACAATACTATAACTAATATAAGTACAAAATTTAAGAGAAAGGATGTTAATCTACTGTGATTGAATCAATTTTATTAGTGACTTCTCTTTGTATAGATGCCTTTGTAACAAGCTTTGGATATGGCGTAAATAAAGTTAAAGTTCCTTTATATTCAAATATAATTATTAGTATAGTTTGTTCAGCTATTTTGGCAATATCACTTTTTGCAGGTACAATAGTTAGAGATTTTTTACCTCAAAATATAACAATGTTAATATGTTTCTTTATCTTATTTTTATTAGGAAGCGCTCGACTAACTGAAAGCTTTTTTAAATCTTATTTTAAGAAAAAATCCATACATTCAAAAGATTATAACTTTAATATGTTGGACCTTAAATTAAATTTTAATGTAAGTATAGAACCAGATACTTTAGATACAAGTAAATCTAAATTGCTTAAATCTGCTGAAGCATTTACACTTGCTATTGCTCTAAGTTTAGATGGATTAGCAATTGGATTTGGTAGTGGTCTTGTAGGTGTAAATTATATACAAGTTATTCTATTTTCTTTAATATCAAATGTAATTGCAGTATTATTTGGTTGTTTACTAGGAAATGTATTTGTTAAAAATGTAAATTTAAATTTATCTTGGTTAAGTGGTTTAATCCTATTGGTCATTGGATTTATGAAGATATATTAATAAAGGGGCTGTCGCAGGAGCAAATTAAATTTGTTCTGTGAGAGCTCTTTTTTACTTACCTTAATAGGTATATTTTTAATTATTTTATATAAAGTTTAT
>NZ_OEZH01000107.1 GCF_900243075.1 Clostridioides difficile | reverse complement strand
CAACCCCAATAAAGAAAACTTTATTGGTTTGGGCTAATCCGCGTTCGCTCGCCGCTACTTACGGAATCGAATTTCTTTCTCTTCCTTCAGGTACTTAGATGTTTCAGTTCCCTGAGTTCCCCTCATTAAGCTATGTATTCACTTAATGATACTTAGACATTACTCTAAGTGAGTTTCCTCATTCGGAAATCTTCGGATCAAAGTTTACGTGCAACTCCCCGAAGCTTATCGCAGCTTATCACGTCCTTCATCGGCTCCTAGTGCCAAGGCATCCGCCCTGCACCCTTAATAACTTGACCAGTTAAAAAG
>NZ_OEZH01000111.1 GCF_900243075.1 Clostridioides difficile | reverse complement strand
ATCGTAAAAAGTGGAATAAACTAATTGATAGTTGTATGACTAATGAGGTAAATACGATTATTGTAACTCATAAAGATAGATTCGTTCGATTTGGGTATGAATGGTTTGAGAGATTTTTAGGTAAATTCAATGTAGATATTATAGTTGTAAATAATGAAAGTCTTTCACCACAAGAAGAATTAGTTCAAGATATAATATCAATACTTCATACTTTTAGTTGTCGCATATATGGATTAAGAAAATACAAGAAAAAGATTAGAGAGGATGAAGAAGTTGAAAAGAGCATACAA
>NZ_OEZH01000146.1 GCF_900243075.1 Clostridioides difficile | reverse complement strand
GTCCGATTGAATATCGAACTCATTCCGCGTAAAGATAGCCTTTTTTAAGTCTGTCTACTTGACAGGGACATATCCAATTTTGAGACAGCCTCTTTATTATATAAAATATATAATTTTCTACTAAATATAATTAAATCTATTCATTTTCAATTAAATAACAATTATTTAGTATTAAATATTGACCTTTCTCAACTGTTATATATCTGCTTCCTGAAAAAATATCATTAGTAACTACTCCATCTACATCGCCTAAACTGTCATTTCTAACTTCATAATATGCATCAGAAGAGTTTGACATTATAATATATTCTCCAGCAGGAATTTCTAATCCAATTTTATACATACCATTTCCAAACTTGCCATTCTTTGCCTTTTGAGCTTTAGCATATTTTGATAATATCATTGTTGAATCCTCAATTTTAATATATTGCCCATTCTTTAAGGTTATATATCTAGTCCCACTAAAAATATCATTTGAAAGTATACTATCAACATTTCCTGTACTATCACTTGTAACTTCATAATAAGAGGCATAACTTCCTGAATTTGAAGTTATTAAGTATTCACCTGCTGAAATATCTTTTCCAACTTTATACATTCCAGCTTTTATAGTTTTTGTAGTTGGCTTAAGGTTTTCTACAACACCAGTATTAACATCTCCAATTCCATTTGTGATATTTAGACATTGTTGTATTATATTTGAATCTATATATCCTATAGAAGTTATCTTTTTAGCATTCTTTAAAATACTTTTATTACTACCATCGCTAACTAAAACCATCGGACTATCCTTTGATAAAGATGAGCCTACAAGTGCATTTGTTAATTCATAAGCCCCAGCTACATAAAACTCTCTGGTATTCTTATAAAATTTATTTATTATTGCTTTATTAGTTTCAAAACGAGTACTTCCCCCTAGTCTAATAGATTTAGTATTTTTTACTAAAGTGGTACTCATTGAAGAGGTTCCACCTATTGCATAAGACTTTAAACCACTAGTTGAAAAAGGTACGCTTCGTCCATTAGTAAGAATTATTGGTGCTTTATCTCTTACTGCTACAGATGCAATACTTATAGCATCTGCTTCTCCTTTATATGCATTTGTTAACATAACAGTATCAACTTTTTTTATTGAATTTATTTCTTTTGCAACATTATAACTTGTTTTTATTCTGTCACTTCCTTGAATTCTGACAACTTTTATATTCTTAGATTTTAATGAATTTTCGACATATGTACTAACAGAGTACGTTCCTCCAATTATATAAACTTTTGATACCTTTTTTAATCTTATGGATGTCTCAGTTGGTATAGTATTTTTTTCAGTTAGTAATATTGGTGCATTTAAAGCCCCTGATAATCCACTCGCACTTAAACCATCTGATATAGAATTACTAGTATTAATTAGTATAGCAGTCTTATATGCGTTTTTATCTGCTATATTCCCTGCAATCTCATACTTATTTTTTCCTTGTATTTTCTCTACAGATGATATTGCGTTTACTAGTTGTATATTCGCAAATACAAAAGAAATACTTAAAGTTAATGTTAATATTCTTTTACAGAATTTCATAATAAAATTACCCTCCTCATAATAAATTTATATATAAGTACATACTCTTAAATTAGTTATGTATTTAATAAATTTATATAAAATCATAAACTATATTAGACTAATTTCCCAATAATCACCAATGCAATTATTTATTTAGCTATAATTGTATTTATATTTATATTAAAAATCAACTAAATTCTCATAAATAGTTATAATTATATTTTAATTCTTAATATTTTTTTAATTATGTTATTTTAATAGATTTATTTTTCTTTTTAAGTACATAGATTTATTTCTCAAAATATTCTGTTATTATAGTCATACTTATTTAATTCAATAAAAATTTTATTTAGGGTTAGTATTTTTAATTTTCCATTGAGATATGCTGCTCTACGATATCAAAATTTCTAATTAAACTTAATTTAATATGTTGTATTGTATAATTTTGTAGTTGCATTTAATCAAGTCTTTAAAAATGTGTTTATTATTATGTTTGTTATTCCTTTATAAAAATGCACAAGTTAAACAGAAATTTTAGTATATCTAAAGAACTGGTAAATAAAAAAGATTAATATAAAAGATTAATTTTGGAAAGTAAATTTATAAATTTTATACTTAACAACTATAAGTAAGATACATATAAAAATATAGACATAGATATGATAATTTATATATTTATTTAGAAATATATTATAACTATATAAGTGTTTTTATTAAAAGTAAGAAAGCATAATACTAAATTTTAAAAAAACATAAAAATAGACAAATTGTAATCTAGTCTATTCTTATGTTCTTTGATTAATATTATATTATAAAGTAAAGTATTATTTCATATTTAACTTTGATAGCTAACTCTTCTTATTGATAGGCTAACAATCTTGAATAAAAATATTCCAGCAACTAGATTTATTAAAACAGCTGGTAGTACTACTGCCAAAAATAAAGCTGTGAATGAAGCTCCTGGAAGGCCAACTATGGCTTGAGCTGCTAATAAAAAAATTGTTCCACTTACAAGTGTTCCTATTGGCATTATGATTGCAACTACTATAGTATCTTGTGCTTTTCTAGCCAAGTTTTTTATAAAAGGCATTTTATAACTAACATGCATTAATAAGAATACTACATTTGCTGTAAGAGTTTTATCTATTACATTAGGAATTTGACCTCCTGGAAAACTTGATGTAAGTGCTGTAAATATTCCTGTTACTATACCTGCTATTAAGCAAGTTTTATAATCATCTTTATTTAAAACTAATATTACAAATAACATTGCTAGTGGTACATCAGGTTTCATTGGTAATCCTATAGCAGGTGTAATTTGATGTATCAATAATCCCATTGCTAAAAGTATTGCATTTAAAGTTAATTTTTTTGTATTTGTTTTCATTTTTGTACTTCCTTCCTTTTTTTATTTTCAATTTATTTTTTTGCCAATTTACTATATCATCATCTTTAACATTAGAAATTCATAACATCTTTTTCACCACCTTCTATATTTTAAATTTTTAGTAAAATAAAAAACTCCGTCCTAAACTAATAGGACGGAGATTATCCGCGTTGCCACCTAAATTATATAAAAATTAAGATAAAATTCAATTTTTATACATCTCATTATCAGGTACTTACATACCTTATTCGCTATAACGTGCGACTGACGATAAAGTCTACTCTCAAAACTATGATTTCAATTTACTCCTCTAAGGGCCATTCATCAAATTTTTTCTTGCTAAGATTCCACCATCCTCAGCTCTCTATACTGAACCTAAATTCAACTACTCATCCTTGTCATAGGATTTAATTTATTGTATTATATTTTGTTGTTAAAATAATAATATTCTTTTTTCTAAAAAATGTCAATATATTTTTATAAATTTTAAAATATATTTTATCACCTTTTTGTTATATATTGATTATATAGCAATTTAAAAAAATGTAAAAAAACCTCGCCTTATATCCCCGCACCTAAAGGAGGAGGTTTTATGGCGAATTTTAATAATCTATTTTTTTCTTTTAATTCTTCTTCTGGTAATTCAGTTAATGACTCTTGATGCAATATCGCAAATGATGAAGTTAAAAGTTTATATTAGTCATAGTACAATAAAGTTACAAGAAACAACTATGTAGTTTTCATTATTGTATTTAATAAAATCTTTTCTTATTTTTTTTAATAAATATTAGTATTACTAAGACGATAACAATAGATATAACTATTACAGACAATATCAACTTTAATATAATATTGTATCTTTTTACACTTCGACTTCTATGTTTATTTATAATTCGATGTCCATATTTTTTAGTTATTATACTTCGTTTTTTTAATTTTACTTTACTTTTACTAGAACTTCTACTTTTATGCCTCTTTCTAGATTTAATAGTTGTAAATTTAGCACTATTAGATACATGGTTATTTTGTGTTGAAGAAATGTACACACTAGAATCAATAAGAGTTTCTGCCTCTACTTGTAACGGATTTACAATGCTAATTATAAGTAAAAAAGATATAACTACCCCAATTAATTTTTTCTTTTCTTTCATATTCTTCTCCCTTGTAAAATTTTATATCTATTTCATTATAATATATATCTACCTAATAAATTATAAATTTTTCCAATTTATTATAAATTTTATTATCTTTAATATTATTTTGATTCTATTAATTCTTATTTTTATTAGAATTTTTCAAAGTAATATCTATTTATGATACCTAATACACAAAATAGAGGTTAAATTCATTTTTAATTAAATTTAGGATTTTTAATTAAGATAACTTAATTAATTTCATTTAGAATTACAATGCTGTTTTTATAAAATAAAAAGAATCCCATAAATAGGATTCTTTTTTGAAATTTATTTATATTTAAAGCTTATTAGTATCCAATTATGATAAACTTACACACTCTTCCACATATTGATTACATACATATCCAGAGTATCTTTTGCCATTTTTATTAATATTAATTCTTGCCCAATTTCCAACATTATAACATACTTCTACTTTAAAACCATCAGGAATTTTAGTTATAATTTTAGAATCTGATGTTCTATCATTTCTAAGTTCTACACTCAAACCACTTGTTCTTATATGTCCTACATAATTCTTTCTTCTGTCTTTTATTATATTATTACTCTTATTTTTAGTATTGCCAAATATTTCTAAGTATTTATAAAGTAACCATCCTTTATCATAATTACTTTCAACTTCTGCCCATATTCCTTCTACACATTTTAACTTAACAATTTTACCTTCTGGTATGCTTTTCAACTTCATACTATTTATGTCTGGTTTTTCTCTTAAATTTAATTTCACTTTAGTCTTAAAATTGATGTTAGATTTACTAAAATTTTTTAACATTAATTCAGATATCATCTTAAGCCCTCCTATTGCCAAATATTAAGTTATTAAAAATACATAACTTTAAAAATACTCTTAACAAAAAGAATCATTATCTTTTTGGCAACTGGCTGACATGACCTTTATTAAATAAAGATTTTAGTCCCTATAGCTTTGCGTCATTAGATTTATCTAATATTGCCTATATCTGAATCATAGCATAATTTAAATAATTACAAAATAATATTACTTCAAATTTTATATAAATTAAATATAAATTAAATTTTTAATTAATAATAAATAAAAAATATCTTTATATTTAT
>NZ_OEZH01000114.1 GCF_900243075.1 Clostridioides difficile | reverse complement strand
TCCGGGCTTATAATTCTCATTAAGTTTTCTTTTCTTTTTTCATGAAATAGCTTAGATACTTGTAAGTTTTTAGTCCTATTTTCAAGAGGAATCTTACTGTTACTTCTCTTAATGCAACTGCTTTTATATTGACAATCACGGCATTCTTCACAAGCATAACAAGTTATTTCACTTTTATAGCCTGTTTTTGATTTCCTATTTATTATTTTATTAGCAAATAGTTTTTTGCTATTTTTACAAATATAATAGTCATTTTTTTCATCATAATCCATATTATCAATACGCCCAATATCATTTTTATATTTTCTAGTTTTACTAATTTCATAATTTGCAGGTTTTATGAAAGATAATTGATTATTACACTCTAAAAATGTATAGTTTTC
>NZ_OEZH01000115.1 GCF_900243075.1 Clostridioides difficile | reverse complement strand
ATCCTATCTCTACATATAGGTTTCCCTATATGCTGACTAATTTAGCTACTAACTCATGACTAAAGTCACGAGTGTGCGTAGCTATTTTTTAATCAAATTATTTATAATAATTATTAAAAATATGTTACAAAATACCATGATAGCTGGTATTATACTTTGAATAGTTTGAATATAAGGAATTACACTCATTCTTGGAATAGTATCAGAGTATTCCATAATTTTATATAAGTCATTTATATACTCTCCTGATATAAATAAAAATAATATACTTACACCATTTATAATTACAGTTAATCCAACGTATATGTAATATTTAAGATTTAATTCTGCATTAATAATCTGTTTAAAATATTTAAGTGATAATATTAAAACAACATTTAACATTATTGAAATTAACGAATGATAGCCCAAAGCAGTATACTCAACTACTTTATCAAATAAAAAATTTATTAAAAACGTATAAATTATACGCCCTATTATGCTATATAAAAAAGCAAAACTAAAAGCATATAAAAAAGAATCTTTATAAGAAATTTCAAATGTAAGCTTGTATAAAAACATTAATAAAAAACCCTCAAGGATATTATATTTTATTATTACAATATCTTTAAATTTAGGTGATATCAATATTAATATAGTAATCATAAAGATTATAATATAATTTATATTTTTTATACTTGTTTTTCTAATCTTAATTTTAGCAAGCATTAAATAAAAAATTACTAAATATAGTATAGAATTTATTATATCAATTATATTTAAAATTAGTGCTTCATTCATTATAGTACCTTCCTTAAAGACTTCAAAAATACTGTCTTAAATTCCTTAAACTTATACCGACTTACTGGTATCTCTTGACCATCTTCAAGTATAGCTATATACTGCTTTATATTTTCCACAAAATTTATGTTAATCAAAAAGCTCTTATGACATCTAACAAAATTATATTTTTTAAGCTCTTTCTCTATTTTATTCATACTCATTTTTATTTTATAATCATTATCCAATGTATGTATAGTGATATCCTTATTTTGAACTTCTACATAAGTTATATTTTCTATTTTAATTTTATAATTATCATATTTGTTACTAATAACCAAATATTTATCTCTTCTGTTGTGTATTTCCTCTATACAAGTGGTAATATGATTCTTAATATCATTAAATTTGATAGGCTTTAGTAAGTATCTATATGCTCTTACTTCATACCCTTCTTGTATATATTCTATAAGTGAAGTTGTAAATATTATTTCTACAGTATTACTATCAATTTCTCTTATCTTTCTTGCTATATCCATACCACTTAATTCACCCATTTGTATGTCAAGCAAAAATATATCCATATCTTCTGGATAGTTTTTTAATAATTGTTCTCCTGAATCGAATATACAGATGTCATAATCAATTGACAATTCATTAAATAACTTTTGCAAATATTCTATTAATAATTCTTGATGTATTTTTTCATCTTCACAAATTGCTACTTTAATCATAATATTCTCCTATATTTAAACTTAAAGTGATACCTTTCCTTATATTTAAAGCAAAAAATTTATTAGTTTTTATCTCACTTAATTACATTTAAGTATTAAAACATAGTTACAAAGCTAATCTATCTCTTATAGTATCTCCAATACTCTTAACTTTAAGAAATATATGTTTTCAAATTAAATGGTCGCTTACTTATAAGATTATATTCAAAAACTATAGATATGTTTATTTTTACTATATTTAAGCATAACAATTTAACTATAACAGACGGTCACTCATTAGTTTTAACTTAACCTACTTTTTCAAATTAACGGATTTATCTTATTTAACTTTCAATTCTATATTATCATTGTAGAATAATTTTGCACACTTCCTTATACTCATAAATAGATTTTGATTTATCTACTAATTCTAAAAAAAATCTCTTATAAGATTTACAAACATATTTTATTAATTGTAAAACTATATTATTAGATACTTGCTCATTCAATCAAATTAGTTCAAAATTTTTTAATGGATTTATTTCTCTTTAAAAACTTATCTCAGATAAATTCATCACCATTTTTATAATTTTATTTTTTATTTATTTTTTAGCTGTATATTTTCTGTTATAGTACTTATTTTGAGCTTTCTTTAAAAGACATCTTATTTGTATCGAGTATAAAATCAAAACTTTAATTTGTCAATGATACTTTGTAATAAAAATAGTCTTTCTACAGTTGATATCTCTTCATTTACTTATATTATATACTATTCATGTTTTATGTCATATATCTTTATACTTCATATGACATATTTATATTTTATATCATGTTAACACTCTTTAATTTAAACTTTTTTCTCAGGGATTTTGTGCTCTTCTAAAACCTTATTAAAATAATTATTAAAAGATTTCATAAGCAAAAAATTCCCAGCAACTATTTTACAAAATACAAATAAATCATCCAAGTCAATATCATATAAATAATATTTAATTATATCCTCAAGATATCACTAGCAATTTTACTACTTACCTTAAAGATTATGACTAAAAATAAATATTTAGTATTAAATCATATATCACAAAATTACATTTATATTTTTGATTTTGAAGTACTTTTAACTTTTAAAAAAAATAAAAACACCCAATTGAGCTAAACAGTCCAATTGGGCATAAACAATCTAAAAAATCATTTTGTATATAAATTTTTCATTCAACTTATTTTTTATCTAACTTATTTTTTAGTTCAACTCATTTTTTCATTCAACTTATTTTTTCATTCACCCTTTTATCTTATTTATCTTATATTTTCATTTAACCCTCGCTACCAAAGAAATTGTATTAAAGTACTTACCATTTTCTACTTCCATCATTTTTTTGTCATTTTTAGCATATGAATTATCGCAGTTTAGCCAATCTTTCCAAGCTTCATCATGACAATTTAAAGCTTCACATCTCTCTACAGTTACAGACTCAGATTCTGACCAAAGTTCATTCCACCATTTAGTTGAATGAAAGTTCATATTATCTTGCCAAAATGGAATAAGTTCATCTGGTATACAATCCACAAAATCTTGTTTTAATCCGGGCATTGCCATAGCAAGAATTCCTCCCTCTTTTACAAGAGGTGATATATGGTTATCTAAAAATCCTTCTTTGTTTCCAAAATAATGGTAAGAATCAACACTTATCACTGCATCAAAGAAGCCTTCTGCATAAGGTAATTCATGTGCCTCTGCCTGTATAGGAAATATTTTATCGTCCAATTTAAACTCTTTAAATCTTTTATAGTTTTCAGTTGGTTCTATCCATAAATCTGTTGCAAATACAGTAGCATCAAATTCATTTGCTAGAAATATAGAGGATATACCTTTACCACAGCCTAAATCTAAAATACGCATCCCTTTTTCTAATTTTATCTTACTTGTTAATTCTTCCAATATCTTTATACAATTAGGTCCCATCATATTTTTCATGAGAAATTCCTTATCGTATTTATTGCTTTTTGTAAATATCATTCTATCTTTCCTTTCCCTATCAATTATTATTTATTAAATTTTCATATGTCTGATTTTCTATTTTTTAGATGACTCTTATAATGAGCAATCACCTTTTTATTCATTCTTTAACAGTCACTTTTAATGAGTAATCTTATCCATTCTGTGATAGTCACTTTAATAAGTAATCATTCTTTCTATATCTTTTTAGATGGTTACTCTAATAAGCAGTTGTTTTTGATACTTAATAAGTTTTCATTACTTCCACTTTAATCTATATACTAATTAACTTATTTAATTTAGTGCATATTTGACACTTTACCTTTTATTATACCATTTATTCTCATAAATATAATAATTCTATTTTTTTAAAATAAACATTTATGATAATTTAGAATAAATATTTATAAATTCTAATCAATCTTAAATAATATTCTAAAAAAATATCGAAAAATAAAGCTTCTAATCAATAATTGAAATTTTATTTTTAGAGGTAAAGGAATAGAGATAGAGTTTTCAAATAATTGTATAAATAGGCAAAAAAATAAACAGTTAGTCAAAACAAATTTTTACTAACTGCTTATTTTTATTGTTTAATATATTCTATAAATCTTCTAAGTAATACTTTCCTTGTAAAAATTCTGATTCTAGACCTAGATTTTTAAAATAATTGACCATAGCCATACATGCAAATTTTTCTGTAGAATAATGAGTAGCACCTATAACATTAATTAAATTATCTTTTGCTATTTGATGGAACTCTAATACTGTTTCAAAATGTTTTAAAGGTTTAGTAAATCCAGTAATATACAAATTTATGCCAAGTTCAGCAACTTCACTTGCTACAAATGGATAACTTCCTCCTCCTGCCGCAATAGCAACTAATCCATCTTTTAACATAGAATCTCCATAATCATACAATTTGACATCATGACCAACAGTTTTTTTAACTAACTCTTTAACTTCTTCTATGGATTGTAATGATGTCTTACAGATAACCCCTACCTTAATTTTATCATCATATTTGCAAAATGGTTCGACTATTTCTAGACCTAGAGCCTTTGCAAAACTAACAGAAGTTGAATAATCACTATAGTTGTCCAACGGGGAATGTAATACATAAAAAGAGATTCTGCGATTTTTCATCTCTTCCATATAAGATAGTGGTATGTCGTGAAATGGGAAACCTTCATCTGATGCTATATACCCCATTGCATGATGTGAAAAAATCAAAACATCTTTTTCATCTTTGTCTATAACCTGCTTAATTATCTCTTTATCAGGAAAAGTAGTTGTATATACTTTATTAATATTTTGAGCATTATCTAATACTAATCCTATGTACTTTGTTTTAAATTCTGAAGTAATAAAATCATTTTCAAAGTTCATAAAACTCCAATCATCATTAATATTTTTAATATCAAATTCCAAATCTAATTTTTTATAAAGTTCAACTGCTTTAATAATAACCACTCCTCTATAACAATATCTTATTACTACATATTGATATAGTAATTTCCCGATAACAAACTTTATACATTATACATTTAAATATTTCTACTTCATTTTTGAAATATTATGAATATTCAATTTTATTAATGTATTTTAATATTATCTTTATTTTTCCTTTATTAATATTTTCTTTATTTTAATTTAATTTATAACATCTGTCAAATACTAGTCCGATATATTATCTTGAATCAATTTTTCTATAATAAACGCTCACTCAATAGTTCTAATTCAAACAATCATTCCTTACTATTTTTACACTGCTTTACAAATTCAATTGGATGTTGAATTATTTTAGAAGTTTCTTCTACAGAATATCCTTCAGCTAAATATCTTCTAGCTATAACTTCCATAGACTCTCCTATCTCAATAATATGCTTATCTGGGTCGTAAATACGCACTACCCTTTGTTGCCATTCATATTTTAGTGGCTTATGAACAAACTCAACATCTTTATAAGAATTGAGTTTTTCAATGAATTCATCAAAATCATCAACCTCAAAATAAAGTTCCATATTATTTGATTTTTGTATAATTGTATCCGGATTAATCCCTGTTAGCCATGCGAAGTCTTCTTGTATAGCAAATCCTCCACTAAATGTTACATTTTTACCTAAGTCCAATTCAATTTCTTGCTCAAATAATTCTTGGTAAAATTTTTTTGATACTTCAACATCATTTACTGCTAATAATGAAACCTGATATTTCATAAATTTTCCTCCTAATTTTTTATTAATCCTTTATTTCTATTTTATCAATATTTTTATTAATCCTTTATTTTTTCAATATTTTTTATTTTATCAGTTTAAATATGAAAACTCTATGTCATATTTATAAAATATACATTTTTATCTATTTTAGAGCTTCATAGTTTGTATTTGAAAATTCCCTTTAAGTTTTTACAATTTGTATTTAAAATTCTCTTTAAGTCTTTATAGTTTGCATTTAAAATTCTCTTTAAATCTTTACAGTTTGCATTTAAAAAGCTACCTTAATCATATTTATATAATTGATAAGTAAAGGTAGCTTTTTAAATTTAATTAAATAGAATATCCATTATTAATTTATGTTTACATTTAACCTGACTTTGATTTAAATTATAATCCGCTTATAATTAGTCGCTATATTACTTAAGTAGATTAATATATTGCATAAATACACTTACATATGGTTTGGATTAATAATATATAAAAATAAGCTACTTTATACATTTTCTTCGTTCTTTTTTAGATTTTTTATCCACTCTTCAATAAATAATATATCATCTTTACTCAAATTAATATTTTCATGTAATGATAACAACAAACTCTTAATAGAAGAATCATGAATATTTCTAAAGAAATCTTTTGTTTCAACACTTACATATTCTTTTTCTTTAATTAAAACTTCATAATGTGTATATTTATCTATCTTTTGAGAATTTAGAAATCCTTTTATTACCAATCTAGATAAAAGAGTCAAAGTTGTCGTTTGTTTCCATTGATATTTTTGCTCCATTCCTAAAACAATATCTTTCGATGTTACTTTAGAATCTGCTTTCCATATAAATTTCATTATCCTTAATTCTGATTGTGGCAACTTTTTTATAGTCATGATAAAACCTTGCTACCCAGAATATAGACAAGCAATATCCATAATAAAATTTTTCGATTAAATACATCTTATACGGATTCATATAAGCTTAGATTTATAAGATATTTTTCAATCTTAATCCTAAATTTAGCTATTTGTACACAGTAAATATATATATATAATGTCAAAATTCTCTCGTATTATATTGCTTATATATTGCTTAATTTTATGAAATATTTTGTGCTCAGCTATCTATTTTGGATACTTGTCCAGTAGCTCTCCTTTCTTTTAAATTCTTTAATTTTAATTGTTTGTATTTCAGTCAATCTTGTTTCCTTAAAGTTTAACTTCTTAACTTTCATACTTCTTAAAAATAACGTTAATGTAATCTTAAGATTATAATTTTAGCTTTATTTAATTAAAAATTATATATAATTATATTTTGCTATTTTATAATATTTTTTATTTGTATACTACATAGTTTAAATTTTTTTATTAATTACATTATAAA
Organism: Clostridioides difficile; assembly: GCF_900243075.1. Taxonomy (GTDB): domain Bacteria; phylum Bacillota; class Clostridia; order Peptostreptococcales; family Peptostreptococcaceae; genus Clostridioides; species Clostridioides difficile_D. Next base: position 34 of record NZ_OEZH01000115.1, on the reverse strand, counting down.
TTATATATATATTTCAACATATATATGTAAATAT
>NZ_OEZH01000117.1 GCF_900243075.1 Clostridioides difficile | reverse complement strand
TTTTAGACATAGAAAAACCCCCTTAGAGTATACACTTTTTAGACCTATTATAATGGCCTTTTATTTAAATGTCTACTATAAGGGGATTATACTAAAATAGAGATAAGCCTTTTTCATTGCTGAAATGATGAAAATATATTTAATTTCATACAAAAAAAGTGCCTCATGAACTAGAAAGTTCATTTTGAGATACCCCATTTTTGTTGTTATGCTAAATAATACACTTTTTATATTTTAGAAGGGTAATATATGTAAATCATTAAATTTACCATCAAAACATACATGGAAAAATAATAATATCTTTAAAAGATTTTTCTTATTTGATATAATTAAGGTTATGTGTAATATAAGAAATTAACTAGGAGGAATAGACATGAGCAAAAGAAAACAAGTAACAATACCTATAGAGAAAATACAAGAACAAGATAAATATATAGAACAAATACACAGACAAAATGAAGAGTACTTCAACAGAACAGGAAAGAGAAAACTCGTGTTTACTCAAACCTTTGGATGCCAAATGAATGAACATGATTCAGAAAAATTATGTTCAATGTTAGAAGAAATGGGATACCAAATGTCAATGATGGTTGAAGAAAGTGATTTAATAATATATAACACATGTGCAGTTAGAGAAAATGCAGAGTTAAAAGTATATGGCAACTTAGGGCAATTAAAACATCTAAAAGGGAAAAATCCAAATATGAAAATAGCTGTATGTGGATGTATGATGCAACAGCCTCATGTTGTAGAGGAACTAAGAAAAAAATATAAACATGTAGACCTTATATTTGGAACACATAATCTATATAAATTTCCACAATTACTTACAGAATCAATGAATTCTGAAAAAATGCTAGTAGATGTATGGGATGTGGATGGAGAGGTAGTAGAAGGTCTTAGAAGTAATAGAAAATTTGAATTAAAAGCGTTTGTAAATATAATGTATGGATGCAATAATTTCTGCACATACTGTATAGTTCCATACACAAGAGGAAGAGAAAGAAGTAGAACTCCTGAAGATATAATTAATGAGATAAAGGAGCTTGTTGCAAATGGAACGAAAGAAATAACTTTACTCGGACAAAATGTAGATTCTTATGGGAAGACACTTGAAAATCCAATTACATTCTCAGAACTTTTAAGAAAAGTAAATGATATAGAAGGAATCGAAAGGATTCGATTTATGACATCTCATCCAAAAGACATATCTGATGAAGTAATATATGCAATTAGAGATTGTGATAAGGTGTGTGAATTTTTACACTTACCAATACAATGTGGAAGTAGTAGTCTCTTGAAAAAAATGAATAGACATTATACAAAGGAATATTATTTAGAAATAATAGAAAAAGCTAAAAAAGAAGTTCCAGATATTGCTTTCTCTACAGATTTAATGATTGGTTTCCCTGGAGAAACAGAAGAAGATTTATTGGATACTTTAGATGTAGTTGAAAAAGTTAGATATGATTCAGCTTTTACATTTATTTATTCTAAAAGACAGGGAACTCCTGCTGCTAAAATGGAAAATCAAATACCAGAAGAAATAAAGCATGAGAGATTTAATAGGGTATTAGAAGCTGTAAATAGGATTTCTGCAGAGATAAATGATGGATATAAAAATAGAATAGTTGAAGTTCTAGTTGAAGGAAGAAGTAAAAATAATGAGAGTAAATTTTCTGGTAGAACTAGACAAAATAAACTTGTAAATTTTGAAGGTGGAAATGACGATTTGATTGGGAAATTAGTTATGGTTAAAATCACTGAACCTAGAACTTTTTCATTAAATGGGGTACTGGTAAATAATTAATACTGTATAAAACAATAAGATTATGTAAACTAATTAAAATAGATGTACTTATAAAACAAATTATATCAAAATTTTTTATTCTAAGCACATATGTCATGTATTATGCTAATTTCAGTTTTTGATGTCAATGAAAATAAATTTTATATAAGATATAATTTAATTGTACATCTATTTTTATTCTATTTTATCAAAGCTTAGTTAACTGCCATTAGCAATTCTCTATTATATACTAAATTATGACATGGTAGACTGTAACCACACAGTAAAATCACTATTAGAAGTTTATATGATACACATTATTTTTTATAGAGATTTTTAAGTGTTAAAATATTTAATTGATAAGATTGCCAATGAACATGAAAAAGCAGCCAATCTTTCATAATTAACTGCTCAGCCTATGAATATTTATTTTTTACATTTTTTGTTAGAGTAATAGATATTAAAAAATACACTGGAAAGTATAACTATTATAAATATTATAGAAAATGGAATCATTCTTTTTTCATCCATTTGACCACTCTCTATTTTATATCCCAAAAATGCCATAATAAATAACATTATAGAGACAATAAAAGTAACAATACTAGAACTCCTGCATAATTTTTTTATATCATATCGTGCTTTTTCTTTATCACTCATAGAGTTATAACCTGCTAATAGCATACTGGCTTTTCCATTAAATAATAGTACACTTAAAATGAAAGAGGCAATTGCAATTATAACAACAAATCCTACTGCAAACATTATAAGCACCTCCATATATTCTAATTAGTTTTATTACTTATTAATAATTTTACCATAAAGATATATTAAAATCATTTATTTCATATTTTGTTAAATAGATTATCATATTTTAATTCATCGACAGTGCATATTAATACACAGTTTTTATATTGAAATTGCATTGAAAATTATGTAATAATAATTAAACAATAATCAAGTATAAAAGTACTATAAAATATAGTTTCTGATATTTTAGAATTGTTACATTTTAAATTTAGAAAATTTTATAAAGTTCTTATATTTTATTACAAGTATTATTCTGATAAAAAATTTAAAAAATTTTCTAGTATTTTTGCTGTCATTCCCCAAATTACATAATCTTTATATTTATAAAATAGAATAGGATAACTTCCACTTTCAAATTTGTAATCTTTTTGGTTTGGAATTGAGCCATATGGTAGATTCTCGTCAGGAAAAACCTTTACAGTATTATTGTAAGTATTTGGAGGATTTTCTAAAAGATATTTTATAGGAACCAAAAAAGTGTGGTCAACTTCATCCTTATTTATATTTAAATTATTAATATTTTTTATATATCCTAAATATGGATGTATTATAAACTTTACAGGTGTTATAAGCAGGTCAAGGCTTGCTATGATTTCTATATTTTCATTAAAAGTTCCAAGTTCTTCACAAGTTTCTCTAATAACAGCTTCATATGGAGTTTCATTAGATTCTATCTTGCCACCTGGAAAAGAAATCTCGCTAGGTTGATGCTTTAAATTTTTTGAGCGAACTTCAAATAATATATGGTGTATATTATTTATTTCTACTATTGGAATTAAAACAGATGCTCTTTTCATATTTTTGTATCCATTTATATATGGTTTATAATCTTTAAATTTATTTTTAATATCGTTTATCATTTTTACCTCCTAAAATAATATTATTAAAAATTATATAATTTAGCCTTAACAAATAATATATACATAGTTATAATTTGTATCGTTTAAGACATAGCAACTATCTATATTATTATATAATAAAATGATAAATATATATTAACAAATATTAACAAATACTAAAGTATCTAAATTTAATTTTATCTAAATTAACATAAAGATAAGGTGTGGATTGTTTGGAGATGTCAAAGTCCTTCAGGATGGTAATCTTTATACCTCCTACTATGTTGAGGAATGAGTATACTTACCTCGAAAGGATGAAGAAAGTTTAACTGTTTACATTAATGAAGTTGATTACTTTAATAAAATAATAAAATATAGATGAAATATATTTTAATTATTTTATCTATACTTTGTTAAATGTAGATAAAACTAAAAAGGGTTTTCTAGAAAATAAAATTTCTTTAATTATATCTGCTTACCAATACCATCACTTGATGCAGACAAGATTCTACCACATTTTCTCCATATTCTAGTATAAAATCATTTAATTGTGTATCTATAAAATTGCAGTAATCGTATGAACTGCATATATATGCAGTTAGTATATGTGTACATCTATCCATTTTATCTATAAACATATATCATTTATCCCCCTAAAAAACTTTCATAAAAACAAAAAGAAAATATCTTTTTGGCAACTGGCTGACATAACTCATTTCATAAGTCTTAGTCCCTATAGCTTTGCGTCACTAAATTTCTCTAGTTTTGCCTATTTAGTTTTATTCTACAATTACAATAATATAGGAAAACGTTTTATTTTTCAAGGTACATATTAAAAAATTAAAAAATTATTTTATTTATCGAAAATAAATTAGGTAAAATAATTATATTATAGAAAATATATAAATTAGAGTAATAGGATTTTATTATTAGTTTAGGTTGAACTAACCTAGGTAATAAAATAAAATTTAGTGAAGTTAAACAGTTAACAAAGTAAAAAACTCATTATAACATCTTATTCCTATAGACAATTTTTAAAACTTAATTAAATTTTAATAAATTATGTTAAGTATATATGAATAGTATTAGATTTTTATAAAAAAGTATTATTTTAGTGTTATATATTTTAAAGTGGATAAAATATATAATATGAATAAAAAATTTGTTAAAATATGATAAGTGTAGTATAATCAAGTAGAAAAGATATAATATATTTCGGGGAGCTAATATGCTGAGAGGAGATTTTATCTCGACCCTTTGAACCTGTTTGGATAATGCCAGTGTAGGGAGACCAGTGAAGATAAAAATAAGTCTTATCCTATTTTGGATAAGACTTTTGTTTTATTTAAATATTTAAATATATTATGTTTTTAGTAGTAAGATTTTTAAATAAAAAACAAAATATACCTAGTAGGTATTAATTATTTTTAAAAGGAGTGATTTAAATGGTAATCGCAGACATAGCAGTAATGCCACTAAGACCTTACAAAGGTGAAGAAGAAATGTATAAGGTAGTAGATGCTTGCATTGCTGAAATTGAGAAGAGTGGTCTCAAGTGTGAAATAGGTGCAATGAGTACTACTGTTGAAGGTGACTTTGATGAAGTTTTTGAGTTATTAAAAAAGGTACATAAAATCCCTTTTGACCTTGGATGTGAAAGAGTCATAACAGTAGCTAGAGTAGATGAAAAAGCTGGGGGTTTAACTATAGATGAAAAACTTAGAAATCATAGATAAAGTCAAAAATAGTATATATCCAATAGCAACATTTTTGTTTATACTTATTTTTTGGCAATCTGTGGTAGGAATTTTAAAAATTCCTCAGTATATACTACCTACACCAATAGATATAATTAATGTGTTTTTTAAAGATTATCAAAATTTATCTATGCATGCTATGGTCACTATAGGAGAAGCAATACTTGGTTTTATAGTTGCAATTATAATATCATTGATAATTGGAGTATTGATGGACTTTGTATCGATAATAAAAAAATGTCTTTATCCTATTATGTTGGTTACTCAGATGATACCTACAATAATTATAGCTCCACTTTTTATGATATGGTTTGGATTTGGGACAATGCCAAAAATATTGATGGTAATGCTTACTTGCTTTTTTCCTATATTAATAAGTTTTGTAGATGGTATTGAAAATATTGATAAAGATTATTTAAATTTATTTAAGACTATGAATTCAAATAAAGTTAATACATTCATTCATCTTAAATTTCCTATGGCAATGGATAAATTTTTTTCTGGACTTAAAATATCCTCAACTTATGCTGTAATGGCAGCAACTGTTGCAGAATGGTTAGGTGGAACAAAAGGTCTTGGCGTTTATATGCTTAGATCAAAAAGTGCATATGCACTTGATAAAGTATTTGCATCTACTATATTAGTAGTTATATTTAGCTTAATATTTGTAGGAATTGTACAGGCTGTAAAGAAAATGGTTATAAGACATAGATTAGCAGATTAAATGTATTTGAGGGAGGCAATTATGAATTTTAAAAAATTAGGAATATTAGGTTTAGTAAGTGTTTTTACATTGGCAACAATAACTGGATGTTCTTCAAATAGTAATAACAAAGACAAAAATAATGATAAAGATACTTCTTCTAAAAAAGTAACTATGGTACTTGATTGGACGCCAAATACAAATCATACTGGATTATTTGTAGCACTTGATAAAGGTTATTATAAAGACGAAGGTTTAGATGTTGAAATAGTACAACCGCCTGAAAGTGGAGCTGAGACTTTAGTAGCAACAGGTAAAGCTGACTTTGGCATAAGTTATCAAGAACAAGTTACTTATGCAAAGACTAGTGAAGACCCACTTCCAATAAAAGCTGTAGCTGCTGTTATACAACATAATACTTCTGGGTTTGCATCACCAAAAGAAAAAAATATAACTACAGCTAAGGATTTTGAAGGAAAAACTTATGGTGGTTGGGGTTCTCCATCAGAGGAAGCTGTTTTTAAAGCGGTTATGAAGAAAAATGGAGCTGATTTTAATAAGTTAAAAATAGTCAATACTGGTCAAGATGATTTCTTTGCAGCTATGAAAACTGTAGATTTTGCATGGATATTTGAAGGTTGGGATGCAGTTAAGGCTAATTTAATTGGATATGATTTAAACTTTATACCCGTAAAAGATTTGGATGACAGATTAGATTATTATACACCACTTATAATTTCTAATGAAACTGTGCTTAAGGATAATCCAGAGATTGCTAAAAAGTTCTTAAAAGCTACAACAAAAGGTTATGAATATGCAATTAAAAATCCAGAAGATGCAGCAAAAATTTTAGTAAAGCATGCACCAGAAGTAGATGAAAAACTAGCATTGAAGAGTCAAGAATATTTAGCAAGCAAATATAAAGATGATGCACCAAGATGGGGAGAAATGAAAGATAGTGTATGGAATAACTATACATCATTCTTAAAAGAATATAAATTAATAGATAAGGATATGAAGGCAAGTGATGCTTACACAAATGAATTCTTACCACAATAAAAAAGTAAAAGTATCTATACAAAATGTATCAAAAACATATAAAGATATTGAAGTTTTAAAAGATATAAGTATTGATGTTTATGAAGGTGAATTTGTTTCTATATTAGGGCCAAGTGGATGTGGAAAAAGTACTATATTTAATATTATAACTAAACTTACAGATTATAATAGTGGAAAAGTAGATATAAATGGTAAATACAGCTATATGTACCAAAAAGACTTGCTCTTGCCATATAAAACTATAATAGATAATGTTTCACTACCATTAGTCTTAAAAAAAGAAAAAAAGAGCAAATCTAGGTTAATGGTAAAACCTTATTTTGAGGTATTTGGATTAAATGGATATGAAGATAAATATCCATCAGAACTTTCTGGAGGGATGAGACAGAGAGCTAATTTCTTGAGAACTTTTGTAAATTCTAATGACATAATGCTTTTGGATGAACCTTTTGGAGCACTCGATTCATTAACAAAAACATCTATGCAAAAATGGCTTTTAGATGTTAAGAAAAAAGTAAATTCAACGATACTTCTTATAACTCATGATATTGATGAAGCTATAATGCTATCAAACAGAATTTATGTTATCTCAAAAAAACCATCAATAGTAAAAAAAGAATTTATTATAGATAGTAGAAATTTAAATGAAGATAACCTTGAAAATATCATTAAACTTAAAAAAGAAATAATATCTTTATTGTAAAAATTATATATATTTTTATTTAATAAGTATTAAACTTATCAATCCAAAATGTGAGTATACATTTTGGATTGTTTTTAGTTATACGTCAAAATTTTATATATTATGTTAATAATAATCACCTACTATGATATAATATTTAATTAGAAAAGAAGGAGGTTTGATAATGCAAATAGATATGAATAAATTAACTCCTATGATGAAACAGTATCTTGAAGTAAAAAATAGATATAAAGACTGTATACTGTTTTTTAGATTGGGAGATTTTTATGAAATGTTTTTTGAGGATGCATTAGTAGCTTCAAAAGCTCTTGAAATAGCATTGACAGGAAAAGCTTGTGGTTTAGAAGAACGTGCTCCTATGTGTGGTGTGCCTTTCCACTCAGCCAATTCATATATATCAAAATTAGTTGAAAATGGATATAAAGTAGCAATAGGTGAACAAATGGAAGACCCATCTACTGCAAAGGGAATTGTTAGAAGAGAAGTTATAAGAGTAATCACTCCTGGAACAGTTTTAGATGGAAATTTACTTGAAAATAAAAAGAATAATTATTTATTATCTTTGTATAAGGATGGTTCTAACATAGGTCTAACTTATGTTGACATAAGTACAGGAGAAACTAATGCAACATGTCTAAATGAAGATAAAGTAATTGAAGAAATTGCAAAAATCCATCCAACAGAAATAATTATAAATGATTTAGACTTTATAGAAAAGCTTAGAGATATAGCTACTGTAAGTAATATATACATAAATGAAAGTTTTAGCGATAACTATTTAGATATAAACATATTAAGAGAATATTTTCCAGATGTTTATCTACAAAAACTAAAGTTTGATGACAAAGGTCTCATAAAGTCAAGCTTATCAATTCTTCTGAATTATATATACAATACTCAAAAACAAATAACATCTAACATTAATAATATAAATATATACAATTCATCAGAATATATGGTTTTAGATATGTTTACTAGGACTAATTTAGAACTTACTCAAACTATAAGAGGTAATAAGAAAAAAGGTTCATTATTGCATGTCCTTGATAAAACTTCTACAGCAATGGGAGGTAGACTTCTAAGAAAATATGTAGAAGAACCTTTGATAAACAAATCTAAAATTGAAAATAGATTGGATGTAATAGAAGAAATAAAAGATGATTTTATATTAAGAGAAGACCTAAACGATATACTTAAAAATATATACGATATAGAAAGAATATGTGGAAAGATAGCATTTGAAAGAGTAACACCAAAAGAGTTAATTCACTTAAAAAATTCTGTAGAAAAGTTACCTAATTTAAAAGACACAATAGATTTATCAAATGCAAAAATACTAAAAGAGTATGTTTCAGAAATGGATAAATTGGACGATATATACAATTTAATAGATGAAGCTATTCTAGAAGAACCTACAATAACCATAAAAGATGGAAACATAATTAAATCAGATTTTAGTGATGAACTTAAGGAATTAAGAGATATTTCTAAAAATGGAGCATTTCTTGTAAAAGAAATAGAAAACAGGGAAAGAGAAAAAACAGGAGTTAAATCGTTAAAAATAGGATTTAACAAAGTGTTTGGATATTATATAGAAATAACAAAAGCCAATTTTAAACAGGCAAAGTTAGATGAAACATATATAAGAAAACAAACACTTAGTAATGCAGAAAGATATATAACTCCAGAACTAAAGGAAATAGAAGAAAAAATATTACATGCTGAGGAAAAAATTAAATCTTTAGAATACGAAATATTTGTAGGAATAAGAGATACTATATACAAAAACATAGACAGAATACAAAAAGTAGCTAAAACTATAGCTAATATAGATGTTTTTGTATCTCTTGCAACAGTTGCACACATAAATAACTATGTAAAACCAGCGATAAATGAAAATAATAAGCTTGATATAAGAAATGGTAGACATCCAGTTGTCGAAAATATAGTAGGTGAGGAAAATTTCGTTCCAAACGATACCTATTTAAATCGTGGAGAAAATATTATTAACATAATAACTGGTCCTAATATGTCTGGTAAATCAACATATATGAGACAAACTGCTATAATAGCTCTTATGGCGCATATAGGCTCATTTGTACCAGCAGAGTACGCTGATATTCCAATACTAGATAGAATATTTACAAGAGTTGGGGCTAGTGACGATTTATCTCAAGGTCAATCTACTTTTATGGTAGAGATGAACGAAGTGTCTCTTATACTAAAAAATGCAACAGAGAGAAGTTTAGTTATATTAGATGAAATAGGGCGTGGAACTAGCACCTATGATGGTATAAGTTTAGCATGGTCAATAGTGGAATATATTCAAAAGAATATTAGATGTAAGACATTATTTGCAACACATTACCATGAACTTACTGATTTGGAAGAAGAATTTAAAGAAGTTAAAAATTATTCAATAGCAGTTAAAGAAGATGGAGAAGGAATAATATTTTTAAGAAAAATAATTCCTCAAGGAGCGGATAAGAGTTATGGAATATATGTTGCTAAATTAGCTAAATTACCAGATGAAGTTATAGAAAGAGCAAAATATATACTTAAAGATTTGGAAAAAAATCATGTCTACAACAGTGTTGCAATAAATGGAGATAAAGAAAAGACTAATATAATTAATCGCAATTTAGATGAAGAATTACTTAAAGTAAATCAAAGTAATTTTAAGAATAAATATGAATCTCTAAAAATAGAACACGAACTTATAGTAAAAGACTATAAGCATATAAAGAAGGATTATGATAAGTTAAATTCTAAATTTAAAGTATTAAATAATGAAATTGATTTAATGAAGCAAAAAGATGATAAAGAGAAAACTATTAAAGAGGATTCTGTAAAAGAAGTAGCATTAACCCAAATATCTTTTGATAGTGTAAATAGAGACATATTATCAGAAGAGATTCTAAATCTAGATATTTTAAATATGACTCCATTAGATGCTATAAATTCTCTTTATAATCTTCAAAAAAAGGCAAAAGAAATAAAATCTTAGAGGTGTAAAAATGAAAAATATAATTAACATCCTAGATGATTTGACTATAAACAAGATAGCAGCTGGTGAAGTTGTAGAAAGACCTTCTTCGGTAGTGAAAGAACTCATTGAAAACTCTATTGATGCAGGTGCAAATAAAATTTCTATAGATATAGTTGATGGAGGAAAAAGTTTAATTAAGATTACAGATAATGGAATAGGAATACCTTCAAGTGAAGTTGAAAAATCGTTTTTAAGACATGCTACTAGTAAAATTAAAAAAATTGATGATTTATATGATTTATACTCTCTTGGTTTTAGAGGAGAAGCATTGGCATCTATTTCAGCTGTATCAAAATTAGAAATGACTACTAAAACCAAAGATGAAATAATAGGAACAAAAATATACGTTGAAGGTGGAAAAATAATATCAAAAGAGCCAATAGGCTCTACTAATGGGACTACAATCATTATAAAAGACATTTTTTTTAATACACCAGCAAGACAGAAATTTTTAAAATCTACTCATGCAGAAACTATAAATATAAGTGATTTGATAAATAAACTTGCAATAGGTAATCCAAGTATTCAATTTAAATATACAAATAACAATAAACAGATGTTAAATACTCCAGGAGATGGAAAGCTTGTAAACACTATTAGAAGTATATATGGAAAAGAAATAACGGAAAATATAATAGATGTGGAATTTAAATGTAACAACTTTAAAATGAATGGATATATAGGGAACAACAATATATATCGTTCTAATAAAAACTTACAACATATATATATAAATAAAAGATTTGTAAAGAGTAAAATAATCATAGATGCAATAACAGAAAGTTATAAGTCTATAATTCCAATAGGTAAACATGCTGTTTGCTTCTTAAATATAGAAGTAGACCCATCATGTATAGATGTAAATATACATCCCAATAAACTTGAAATTAAATTTGAAAAAGAACAAGAAGTGTATATAGAACTTAGGGATTTTTTAAAGGTCAAATTAATACACTCAAATCTTATTGGGAAATATGCTACTTATACTGATAAAAAAACACAGCCTAGAATCGCTATTAATAATAGAGAAAAAAGTACAGACTATGAATTAAGAAATAATAATTTATTAGAATCTAATCCTCAAAATAACAATATGACTAAAGGTAAGGATGAAGTTATCGAAGTTGTGACTTTATCAAGTGAAAAACCAATAAATGAATTTCAATCTGTAAGTGAAGTCTTAAATGCAAGTATAGAAGACGAAATGAAAAATATTAATTATCTGAGTGAAGATAGCGTAAATGACAATATACAAGAAGAATTTCAAGTTGATAGAATTAGGAATGAAGGAAATTATTATTTGGGAGATAGTATTAGAGATAGTGAAGAAGAATACTTATGTAGTTCAAAACGGAAGTTTTCTTTATATGGATATTCTGTAATTGGAGTTGTATTTAATACTTATATAATTCTGAGTAAAAATGATTCTATGTATTTATTGGACCAACACGCTGCACATGAAAGAATATTATATGAAAGATATATGGAAAAGTTCTATAGACAGGATATCAATATGCAAATACTTTTAGACCCAGTGGTGATTGAAGTATCAAATGTAGATATGCTTCAAATTGAAAATAATTTAGAGCTATTTATGAAATTTGGTTTTGAATTAGAAGTTTTTGGTAATAATCATATAATGGTAAGATGTGTTCCTACTATATTTGGAGTACCTGAAACTGAAAAATTTATACTTCAAATAATTGATAATATAGAAGAGATTACAAGCAATTATGATTTGAAAGGAGAGAGGTTTGCATCTATGGCATGTAGGTCTGCTATAAAAGCAAATGATAAAATATATGATATTGAAATAAAAAGTCTATTAGAACAGCTAGAGAAGTGCGAGAATCCATTTACATGTCCTCATGGGAGACCTATAATGGTTGAAATATCTAAGATGGAAATAGAAAAAATGTTTAAAAGAATTATGTAAAATATTTGGACATTTAGAATATATGGAAAGGAATGTTATGAAAAAAATACCACTTATAATACTTACAGGTCCAACTGCTGTTGGAAAGACAGATTTATCAATAAAATTAGCAAAAGATATGAACGCAGAGATAATTTCAGCTGATTCTATGCAAATATATAAATATATGGATGTTGGAAGTGCAAAAGTTACAGAGGAAGAGATGCAAGGAGTAAAGCATTACCTTATAGATGAAGTTAAACCTGACTATCCATTTTCAGTCTCAGAGTTTCAACAAAGAGCAAAAAAATATATATATGAAATAAATGAAAAGGGAAAATGTGTTTTAGTAACTGGAGGTACAGGTCTTTATCTAAATTCTTTAATATATAATATGGACTTTGCAAAATCTGATGCCAATAATGAATTAAGGGAAGAACTTCAAAATCAGCTTGCTGAAAAAGGAATAGATTATATGCACAACAGGCTAAAAGAACTTGATGAAGAAGCTGCTAATAGAATTCATAAAAACAATACTAAAAGAGTCATAAGGGCTCTTGAAGTTTGTCTAAGCGGTAAGAAAATGAATGATTTTTCAAGTGATTTAAAATTTAATGAAGAATATCAACCAATAATAATAGTTCTTAATAGAGACAGAGAACATTTATATGACAGAATAAATATGAGAGTTGATATTATGCTTAAAAATGGATTAGTTGAAGAGGTAAAAAAACTTCTAAGTATGGGATTTAAAAAAGATATGATATCAATGCAAGGCATAGGTTATAAAGAGATATTAAAGTATTTAGATGGAGAATATACATACGAAGAAGCTATTGAAATAATAAAAAGAGATTCTAGAAGGTATGCAAAGCGTCAGATAACTTGGTTTAAAAGATATGAAACAGCAAAATGGTTTGATTTAGACAAATATGAAAGTATAGACAAATTAAAAAATGAAATAATCTTATATATTAAAGATTCTATAAAATAATATATAATTTTTTAAGTATACAACTTAATATTGAAAATTTATCATAACTTATATAGAATATAAGATAGGAATATTTTAGAAGTTCAATTTAATCTTGGGAGGGTACAAATCTAATGAAAAATACAGTTTTAAATTTACAAGATTTGTTTTTAAATAATGCAAGGAAAGAAAGGATACCTGTTACTATATATTTAGTCAATGGAGTGCAAGTTAAAGGGCTTGTAAAAGGATTTGATAGCTATATAATATTAATAGAAGGGGACAATAGACAACAAAATATGATTTATAAACATGCTGTGTCGACTATACAACCTGGAAAGTATATTAATCTAACAAATCAAAATCAAAACAACAACAATAATAACAACAGATAAATAACTAATTTAATTTAAGATGATTGAGAGGAGACTTATACTAACTTATAAACTATAATTTATTTGTTTTAGTAAAATAGTCTCCTTTACATGTTTAGATAAAATAATAAAAAGACAGGTGATAAAATGCTTAATGAGACAAAGGAATTATTAAAAGATTACTATGGAATAGATGATGATACTTTTAAACTATCACAAGAAATAATGGAAGACATAAAAGATAAGTTTGAAGAAATAAAAGAAATAAGAGAATACAATCAATATAAAGTTTTAAAAGCTATGCAAGAATCTAAGCTAAGTGATATGCACTTTAACTGGACTACAGGATATGGATATAATGATATTGGTCGTGAAAAAATAGAAGAAATTTATTCTAAAGTTTTTAATACAGAAGATGCTCTTGTAAGACCTATAATTGTAAATGGGACACATGCACTTACTTTATGTATACAAGGAATAGTCAGACCAGGAGATGAAATTTTATCTGTTACTGGTAGACCATATGATACTTTAGAAGGCGTTATAGGTATAAGAGAAGAAAAAGGTTCATTAAAAGAGTATGGTGTTACATATGATGATGTGGATTTTTTAGAAGATGGAAATATAGATTTAGAAGGAATTAAAAATAAAATAAATGATAAAACCAAACTTGTTATGATACAAAGGTCAAAAGGGTATTCTTGGAGAAAATCGCTTTCAATTAGTGACATAAAAGAAGCTATAGATGTAATAAAATCTGTTAAACCAGAAGCTATAGTAATGGTTGATAATTGTTATGGTGAGTTTTTAGATACTAAAGAGCCTACTGATGTTGGAGCAGATGTTATGGCTGGTTCTTTAATAAAAAATCCTGGTGGTGGACTTGCATTAACAGGGGGATATATAGCTGGTAAAAAAGATTTAATTGAACTTATATCTTATAGAATGACTTCCCCTGGAATAGGAAAAGAATGTGGTCTTACTTTTGGAACTACTAGAAATGTACTTCAAGGATTCTTCTTAGCACCTTATATAGTATCTCAAGCTGTAATGGGAGCTATCTTTTGTTCAAGAGCTTTTGAAAAATTAGGTTATGATGTATTACCAAAACACGATGATTTGAGAAGTGATATTATTCAATGTATTAGACTTAATAGTGCTGATGAAGTAATAAGCTTTTGTGAAGGTATACAAGAAGCTGCACCAGTTGATTCTTATGTAAAACCTGTTCCTTGGGATATGCCTGGATATGAAAGTGAAGTCATAATGGCAGCAGGAGCTTTTATACAAGGTTCTTCTATAGAGTTAAGTGCAGATGCTCCAATAAGACCTCCTTATAATGTTTATTTCCAAGGTGGACTTACATTTGACCATTCAAAAATGGGTACTTTAAAAGCAATTGAATTTATAAAAAAACTGAAAAAATAAGCATATATTTTTTTTAAAAGGTCAAAATATTTATTAGTATACTATGATGAAAATTGAAGGGTGATAATATGAAAGAGCAAATTAAAGAAAAAGTAAATTCTCTACAAAATGAAATGATTTCTTCAATACAAGAAAGTGTAAAAATACCTAGTGTGATATCTGAAGCAACTGAAAATTGTCCATTTGGTGAAAATGTAGATAAAGCTTTAAGAGGTATTTTAGACTTATGTAAATCTCTAGGGTTTAAGACTGTATATAAAGATGGATATTATGGATATGCAGAAATAGGACAAGGTGAAAAAATGATAGGTATACTTGGTCATGTTGATGTAGTTCCAGAAGGTGATTTGGAAAGCTGGAATTATCCTCCATTTGAAGCCGTTTTAGAAGATGGTAAATTGTATGGAAGAGGGACACAAGATGATAAAGGACCTACAATATCAGCAATTTATGCAGTAAAAGCTCTTATAGATTTAAATGTAGACTTTAATAAGAGAATAAGATTCATTTTTGGTGCTGATGAAGAAAATCTTTGGAGATGTATAAATAAATATAAAGAAAATAATGAAGAAATACCAAACTATGGATTTACTCCAGATTCTAGATTCCCAATAACAAATGCAGAAAAAGGTCTTTTACAAGTTCATTTGACTTGTGATAGCAAAAGTGATATAGAATTATCAGTTGGAAAAGCTCTAAATGCAGTTCCAGGAAAGGCAATTTATATTGGAAAATACTCTGAAAAATTAAAAAAAGAACTTGATAAATTAAACTTTGAATATACTGTTGAAGGAAATAAAATTTGTATAATGGGAAAAAGCGTACATTCAGCAGCAAGCGATACTGGTATAAATGCAGTGGCTAGACTTTGTATAGCCCTTAATAATATAGGAATAGATTCTAATATAATTAAGTTTTTAGCAGAAGTTATTGGAGAAGATGCTAATGGAAATAATATAATTCCTAATTGTAAGGATGATGTATCAGGCAAACTGACAGTAAATATAGGTAGAGTAACTATTGACAATGAAAGAGAATTTGCAGGAATAGATGTAAGAATACCAGTAACATACAAAAAAGAAGACTTTGTAAAAGCATTAAAGAAAATGACAGATAAATACCATTTAAATTATGAAGAGTATGATTTCTTGGATTCAATCTATGTTCCAGAAGATACACTTCTTGTTAAAACACTTAGAAAAGTATATGAAGAAGAGACTGGTCTTGATGGAACACCACTTTCATCTGGAGGAGCAACTTATGCAAGAGCTTTAGATAATTGTGTTGCATTTGGAGCTATTTTCCCAGGAAAACCAGAAACAGAACATCAAGCTAATGAATATTTAATAGTAGAGGATATTGTAAAGGCTACTCAAATATATGCTCTTTCTATTTATGAATTATTAAAGATTTAATATAATATAAGGCTGTCTTGCAATAGGATTTTTTCTAGTAAGAGACAGCTTTATTGTTGTATCATAAAATAAATGATATGAATATTTAATGAATATAAAAATAGTAGTAATATTTATATTAGGAGGAACTATATGAAAATAGCAATATTTTTGGGAGCAGGAGCTTCAGCAGCGGAAAACCTACCTATTCAAAATGAACTGTTTAGCGAATATTTTAAAAAGCTAAATCCTACAAACTATAATACCAATATGAATAGAGAGTTGTATATTTTCTTTAAACAGATGTTCAAAATTGATATACTAAAAGATAATATAGATAATGCAAATTTTCCTACCTTTGAAGAAGTTTTAGGGCTTTTAGATTTAGCAGAACAACGAAAAGAAGCATTTAGAAATTTTGGACTAGAAAATCTAAATAACAGAAGTGATAGTATACGTTTTTTAAGACAATATTTAATACTATTAATGGCTGAAGCAATTCATAATACACCTAGAACAGATAATAAATATCATAAACTTTTGGTTGAAAATCTTTTGGAAAATGATTTGCTTCTTGATACCACTTTTATTAGTGCAAATTATGATATACATATAGACAATACAGTTACTGGCTTAAGAGATAAGAATGATTTGCCAATTATGCTTGATTATGGTGTGGAGTTTACAAATTTTAAAGAAGAGTTAAATTGGAGAAAACCAAAAGAACCTTTAATAAAATTATATAAGATACATGGGTCATTAAATTGGCTTTATTGCCCTATTTGTAATAGTGTAACTCTTACACCACATGAAGGCGGTGTCATGAAACTTATTGAAAATAGTTCAGAGACAAAATGTTTAGAGTGTGGTGAATTAACAGAACCTATTATAGTGCCACCAACATATTTTAAGAATATGTCCAACATATTTTTAAGCAATGTTTGGAATGAAACAGAAAAAACTTTAAGAGATACCGACCTTTTAATATTCTGTGGATATTCATTTCCAGAAGCTGATATGCACATAAAATATATGTTAAAAAGAGTTCAGACTAATAGAAAAAAATCTCCACTTAAGATAATGGTCTTTAACAATCATTCAAAAAAACAGAGAATTACTTTAAAGAAAGAAGAGGGCAGATACAAACGTTTTTTAGGCGAAGATGTTGTATTTACTGACAATTCTTTTCAAGATTTTTCTGTAAACCCCTTGAAGTTTATAAAAAATATATATTAGTATGGTATATAATGGAATAAAATCTGATAGAAATAAAATGAATTTAGGTATATAATAGAAAATAAAAACATAGGGGGTATATAAAGATGAAGGTTTTTGATTTAACTCATGTGACTCATAATGACATGCCTGTATATGCAGAGCCTAATAGACCAGATATCAAGAAAGTAGCTATTATTGAAGAAAATGGTTATCAAGAAACACTAATTAGTGTATTTTCTCACAATGGAACTCATATGGATTCACCAAGACATATGTATACCAAAGGTGAGACCCTAGATAAATTAGATATAGAAAATTTTGTTGGGAAAGCTTATGTATTGGAGCTTGAAAAGGGAAATAAGAATATAGAATTAGAATATCTAAAAAAATATGAAGATGAAATAAAAAGTAGTGATTTTATAATATTTAAATCTGGTTGGTCAAAGTTTTGGGATAAAAAGCAGTACTATGTAGGCTATCCTACATTAACAGAAGAAGCTGCAAATTATATAGCTGATACTAATATAAAAGGTATAGGAATAGACATGTTATCAGTGGATAGATATGACACATCAGTTTTTGAAGTACATCATATTTTATTTGAGAAAGGTAAAATAATCATAGAAAATCTTACTAATTTAGAAAATGTTCCAGAAAAATTCCTATTTATAGCAGCACCATTTAAGTATAATGATGCTGATGGAGCTCCAGTAAGAGCAATAGCTATAGTAGAATAATACCTCATAATATAGAGGTATAAGATTAAGAAGTGATTAAGGAGAAAAGAATAATATGAGTGGTTTGAAAGATAAAATTATTAAAGAACAAGATGAAAATGAAGTGAGAATGAATGAAACTAAAATATATAATGTTTTGGATAAATTAAATATTGAATATGATGTAATAGAACATGAAGCTGTATATACAGCAGATCAGTTAGTAATTTTAGATGGAATAGCAAAAGGATGTCACTGTAAAAATTTATTTTTGAGAAATGCTAAAGGAAATAAATATTATCTTATTGTGGTTAAAGGAGAAAAACAGGTTGATTTAAACTCGCTTAAAGATAAAATAGGAAGTTCTAAATTATCATTTGCTTCACCTGAAAGATTATACAATGTACTTAAACTTTTTCCTGGAAGTGTAAATCCTTTTTCATTGATAAATGATACAGAAAGAAAAGTGGAGCTTTACATAGATAAGGATGTAATTAAAGAAGATTACTTAAATTTTCATCCTAATATAAATACTAAAACTGTAAATATATCTAGAAAAGGCTTTGAAGAATTTTTGGAATATTTAAAATATCCACTACAAAGTATTGATGTTTAAATTTTTATAACTGGAGTAAATTTTAATTAGCTAATCGAGGGGAGAAAAAATGTTTGGAGTAATAGCAAATAGTTTAGCAATTGCAGGTGGATGTATAGTAGGTCTTATAATTAAAGGTGGCTTGCCTCAAAGAGTAAGTGATACTATAATGAATGGAATTGCCTTATGTGTATTGTATATTGGTATATCAGGAGCATTGGAAGGAAAAAATACATTAGTAACAATAATATCTATAGCTGTAGGTGCTTTGATAGGAGAATTAATAGATATTGACAAATGGGTAAATAAATTAGGTGCTTTTTTACAAAGTAAATTTTCTAAAGGAAATAAAAAAGATTCTATCGCAGAAGGTTTTATATCATCTAGTTTATTATTCTGTATAGGAGCTATGGCAGTAGTTGGCTCATTAGAAAGCGGTCTTACAGGGAGTCATGATACTTTATTTGTAAAATCTGTCATAGATGGCATAGCTTCAATTATATTTACTGCTTCTTTAGGTATAGGTGTAATGTTTTCTGCAATATCTGTATTTTTGTATGAAGG
This sequence comes from Clostridioides difficile, assembly GCF_900243075.1. Lineage (GTDB taxonomy): Bacteria > Bacillota > Clostridia > Peptostreptococcales > Peptostreptococcaceae > Clostridioides > Clostridioides difficile_D. The sequence goes on along the minus strand of NZ_OEZH01000117.1, from coordinate 1,443 downwards.
TATCATATGTATGGGAGCATCATTTTTAAATGGATTCTTAAGTGACCCTGTAGTTACAGAAATGACAGCCGCTGGAAGTTTATTGATTATAGGTCTTGGTTTAAATGTACTTAAACTCACAAATATAAAAGTAGCAAATTTGTTGCCAGCTATATTTATACCAATATTATTTGGAGTGTTTGGAGCAATTTAAATAATAATAATCTAAGATTTGTCTAATTTTTTTAAAAACTTTAGACAAATTTTTTATTTAGAAGGAAAATAGCTTTTATCATCAAATTAATAATTATAGTATAAATAAGTTTAATATTATGATTATAAAGTTTATATTAAATTTATTTTATTGATGAAACTAATGGGGAGGTTAAAACTCAATGATTACCTTTGATGTAAATGGAGCTATTATCAGATTTGATGATACAAAAAATAATTATAATAAGATAAGGAAAATCTTTAAATTATATGCTTTAGAAATTTCTAAGAACTTTGAGAGAGATTGTTTGAATAATTTTCAAAATCTAAAGCAAATATCAGATAGAGGTTTAAGTTTAGGAGAAAAATATATAGAGGAATCTTTTAAGAAAGGAATTGAGACTATAGTGAGTTTTGGAATTATAACTATAGATATTGATACCTTTAAAAGTGTTTATTGTGAAAAATATTTAGATTTTAAGCGACTTTTTAATAACTTGAATAAAACTTTTATTATACCAAATAAAAACAAAAAAAATGGTCATGCTAGTTTTTTAGAAATAGAATCAACAGTAAAAAAAATGAGCAATTATTTATACAATGATTGTTTTAAAATTCACTATGCTGTCGTGGATGCCCTTATAGAAAATCGAATAACTGAGGTACATTCTTATATTGATGAAGAATCTATAAAAAAATCTAATGCATTATTTAATAATTATAAAGATGGTTTTATTGGGAAAGCTGATGAATGTAAAGTTGTAAAACAAATAATAACTTTAAATCCATATAGGGAAGATGTATACGAATTTTTAGTAAAAGAAGATGGAGATTTTAGTAAGGAAATTGAAAGACTAACTGAATTTTTGGGTTATGATATAAAAGATTATAAATCCTCACTAATGGATATTTATATAAATGAGCTAATGGAGAATGATGAAATTGATGTTGAAAATGCAAAAGAAAAGATAGAAAAATATGCTAAATATATTGGATGCAGTGATGAGAATTTATATGTAGCAAGAGTTAATGCTATATATACTTTTGCAAATGCATAAATATTAAATAATTAAATAAAAGATATTCTATTATGTAAGTTTAAATAAAAAAATATCCTTATTAATAAAATAGTATATATTAAAAACCATTCTTAAAATGAACTATACCCACTGTTTTATACAGTAAAAAAATGTAAAAGTAGTTATAAAGTACTAGTGTCACTCATTAGTACTTTTTTATTATATTAATATA
>NZ_OEZH01000118.1 GCF_900243075.1 Clostridioides difficile | reverse complement strand
ATCTAAATTAAATAGCAGCACACCTATAGAATATAAGCGTGCTGCTTAAAAATAACTATCTTATTAAAAACTGTCTACTAAGTAGGGTTCAGTTCAATTTGATAGATAGCTTGCTATATAAGAATATAAAAATTAATAAATGGAGATGTTGGTAGAAATACTAATGTCTCTTTTTTAGTATAATAAATTATAAGGAGGAGTAAATATGATTAACTTATGGAAGAAAGAAGATTTAAACTTATTGTCATAATATCCAAAGGAGGTAGCTGAAAAAGTGAATAATATTGTCAATGTTCTTGGTGAAAACTATGGATATAACAGAAAATCAACAGATGATGGTGGATATGTGTGTATAGTTGAAGGTAAGGAAGAAGTAGAGTATTTTAAATCAAATAGATTAAAAAGATTATTAGAAGAATTTAGTAGGGAAAATATAAAGATGAAGTAAATATCTACAGTTCAACACTATACTTGTTATCTAGTGAATGTAATATAACTGAATATCTAGAAATAAAGAAACTGAACATTTACTTATATAATCATATACATTGATATAGTATATATGATTATTTTCAATTTAGAAAGATATAGGAAAAAGGTGAATGAATAATAAGAAAACACCTTTTAAAAGAGTAGATATAGTTTTTTCAAAATTAGCAAAAAAAGTAGTACTTTATATGAAACTAGAAAAAAAGTAATTCTTATGATGCTTATAGATTAGTAAGGAGCTTTTTAGTAGATAGTGATAGAGAAAAGTTTGTAGTAATATGTTTAGATACAAAGAGCCAACCAGTTAGTATAGAAGTTGTAAGTATAGGGACTATAAACTCAGTGCTGATATATCCAAGAGATGTATTAATTAATGTATCTAAAGTAATATACTTCTACAATTATCTATCAGGTAACATTAATTTTAGCAAGAAGATGGAGCTATAACTAACAAGCTACAAAAATGTGAATAAATACTAGGTATTTAATTAGTAGATTATATTGTTGTTGAAGATGATAATAAATATTTTAGTTTTAAAGAAAAATTTAAAATATAAGAATTTTAGCTTAAATAAATTAGGCTAAAACTTTTTCTATGTTCTAAACAAATTAAAACAAAGAAGTTTTAATTTGAAACCGAAAGTTTTTTTAAAAATAATATATATGTCTTAAACTAAATATTAGTTGTAAAATATTTAAAAAAGAAAACTGATATATGACAAGAAGTGTAGCTGAAAATATACCAGCTGAAATAGATATACTACTATGGAATTTAATAGATAACTTAACTATAGAAAAAGACTATCTGTAAATATTTGAAATAAACCTTAGTAGAAAATATTAACAGTTTGCTAATATTTTTTTTGTAAAAAATTAATCAAAAAGTTATATAATAACTTTATATAACACATAGAAAGAGGTGAAACTACATGGCTAAAATTGACAATATGATGTCTATATTGTGGATGTTAAGCTCTGACAAAAAAATTACAGCAAAACAGATAGCTGAAAAATTAGAAATAAATATAAGAACAGTGTACCGATATATTGATGTACTTTCTGCGAGTGGAGTACCTATAATTTCAGATACAGGTCATAATGGTGGGTATAGCCTTTTAAATAATTTTATTAAAGCACCTCTTTTTTTTGATATAGAAGAGCAAAAAGCTCTACTTCATGCAGCTCTACTTGCTAAAAAAGAAGGATACTTCTTAGATGAAGCATTAGATAAAGCGACATTAAAGTTAAAAATGTATTCAAATCAAAAACAAGAAGACATTTTAACAAACCATTTAATCGCTCTTGAAGTAATAAAACCAATTGGGAAAATATCTATAGAATCAGTACTTAAAAAATTGGAAAATAGTATATTAAAGGAGCTATCTGTAGAAATCAACTATCGTACAGGTCGTGAAGCAAAATCAAAATATAGAATTATAAATCCATATGGAATTGTTCATTGGAATAATAATTGGTACGTAGTTGCCTTTTGTAATATGAGAAGTGAGATTCGTAGTTTCAGAGTAGATAGGATTAGTGAAATCATAGAAACATCAAATACGTTTAACAGACCGACAGAATTTTCAGCAAGTGAATTTTTTATAAAAGGAATTGTGACTGAAATAAAAGATGAACAAGATGTAATCCATTTAGTTATAGAAGGGAGTATAGATTCTTTAGATAGTTTAAGCCAACATTGGTTTTTAGGACACTACTTGAAAGAAAGAACACCTAATAAAATAATATTTATGCTTGAAGAGGAAGTAATATGCAAGTACATACCAAATATACTTTTACCTTATAGAAAGACAATACAAGTAATTGAACCACTAAGTCTTAAGAAGAAAATAATTGAAGATTTACTAGAATTAATTGATTATTATCAAATTTAATAACTTAACTGACTGAATATGTCAGTTAAGTTATTTTACAATTAGATATATAAATTAATTGCATAAGGAGTAAAAAAGATGAAAAATAGAAAAGTATATATGTATGTATTTGATACTATGTCAGATTGGGAAGTGGCATATTTAACTGCTGAATTAAATACAGGAAGATATTTTAAAAAAGGATTAAAACCACTAAAGGTAATTACAGTAGGAATTGATAAAAATCCTATTATAACAATGGGTGGGTTAAAAGTTTTACCTGAAATTACAGTTGATGAGTTTAATATGGAAAGTAAAGATTTATTAATTTTGCCAGGGGGAAATACTTGGTTATCTATAGATCATGAGATAATATTAGAAAAAGCTAAAGAAGCTTTAATACAAGGTTCTATAGTTGCAGCTATCTGTGGAGCTACGTTAGGTCTAGCTAAAAAAGGGCTATTAGATTTTAGAAATCATACAAGTAATGACTTAGAGTTTCTTAAAATGGTAATACCAAATTACTGTGGAGAAAAATATTATAAAATGGAATCTGTAGTCAATGATGAAAATTTAGTTACAGCTTCAGGAGTTGCTCCGTTGGAATTTACATTTCAAGTGTTGAAAATTTTAGAGGTTTTTGAATCAGAAGCATTAAATTCATGGTTAAATCTTTACAAAACTCACGATTCAAAATATTTTTTTGACCTAATGAATTGTAACAAATAAATTTAAAATTTATTTTTCAATTTAATGTAGTATAACATAGTGCTATAAAAAGTAAAAAGAAACTACAATCTAGTGTAATAGAGTAGTGGTTTCTAGTATAGATTGCTTTTTAGTAAACTTAAATTTTATTTTAAGTTCAAATTCTAAACTACTTTCTCTATAGACAATAGATAAGTATTAAAAAATTATCATATATGTAATTAGTACTTATAGCAATACAAATAGAGCTAATAGCTCCTATAATAAAATTTATCATTAGTTCCATATAGAATGAACCTCCTTTCTGCTTGCTGTAGGAACTAGGACTATATGAAACCACCGCTCATAAATTGTAGTTTTTTCTGTTGTATCATAGCATACGATAGTAAATTCATCTGAAATTTTATTTTAAATTTAGAATTTGCATATAGATAAATTAATCTTGGGCATTATTCCGACGATTCGTATCCAATAATTTTGAAAAAAGAATGATAAAATACTTGAAAATACTAGTCTTTATTGACTAGTGTTTTTTATTTTAGAGGTAAAATATACCAACTATACTTCGGTTATAGAAAATGAGGTTTTTGAGGGTATATTGGGATGAATTTTAGGTTGTATAATTATAAATTTCAATATTATATGCTCATTAGAATAATAGTTAGTAAATGATATGATTGAGATAATAGATGCAATAAACTAATTTAGTACTGTATTGCAATGTTTATTATAAAATTTTTTATAAACTATATTTATAAAGATATTATTGAATATTTACAATATTCTATTGCAATTTATTTGAAAAAGTTATATATTTATAACATGAGGTGTTATAAATATATAACTTTTAAGGAGTGATTTTATATGTCTAAATCAGAGCTTGGTGTTAAAGCAAATCTTGTTTCAGAGTTACTTATGATATCCTATTTTTTTATAGACTTATTATTAAAAAAGTTTATTTTTAAAGGGGAAGATATTTGGATTACTTTTATAATTTTATTCGCTTTTTGGGCATGTGACTTCATGTATAATAAAAAATATAATGATTTAGTTGATGAGGCATCAAAACTTATGTTATTAAAGGTTGATCAGATTGCATCAAAAATAATGTTATATTCTATTCTGGTAATAGCTGTTTTCTTTTCAGCAAATTATACAAGAGGTTTGGATATATCAAATTTGGATATAGGTGTAATTCTGTTAGCAGTTTTATTTATACAATCTTTATCTAAATTAATTTTGTATATACATTTTGATAGAAAGGGAATATGCAACTAAGTGATAATATTGATAAAAACGAAAATTAAAGAGTATAGAGAATATAATTTTTAAGGAGTGATTTTATATGTCTAAATCAGAAACTGGTGTAAGATCAAAGCTTATCCTGGAGTTGCTTGTAATAACTTATTTTTTTATAGCTGTATTAGCCACTAAGTATATTTTTAAAGGTCCAAGCACTGCTTCTCTTCCAGGGTTGAGTTGGTTAATAGTTTTTGGATGTTATTCAATTTATAATAAAAAATATAATGATTTAGTTGATGAATCATCTGAATTTATACTATCAAAGGTTAATAAGATTGCAATAAAAATAATGATATATTCTATAGTAATAATATCTATTTTCTTTGCAACACCTTATACAAGTAATATAAATATATCAAACCTAGATACAGGTATAATCCTCATTGCAGTTTTATTTATACAGTCTTTATCTAAATTAGTGTTGTATATATACTTTGATAAAAGGGGGATATGTAACTAAGTGGCAATATTGATGAAAACAAAAATTAAAGAATACAGAGAAAAACTCCTTATGACGCAAAATGAACTTGCTAAATTGGTTGGGGTAAGACGTGAGACTATTGTACACTTAGAAAATGGGAAATATAATCCTTCTTTGAAGTTAGCTATGGATATCGCTAAAGTATTCGATACTACAGTAGAAAATTTGTTTGAATTTATTGAAGAAGAATAGTGGAAAGTTTATAAACATTTATAAGATGGATAATGAAATATAGTTATTTAATTATTAAGTTTATTAAAAATATTTATATAATATAATGTGTGATTAAGGTTAGATTATAATTGCTTTAAGATAAGAAGAAGAGTATTATAAATGATAAAAATTAGTGAACATACAGTTAATTAATAAATAATAGATAAAAATTTAAAGTTTAAATGTAAAGAGGATGTATAGTTTTATGAAATCTAATAAGACACTGTTACAACCGCTATGTAAGGAAATCATATTAGAATTTTCTAAGAAAACAGTTAAGAATTTGGAAGTAAGTATGGGTTATTTATATACTTCTGAAACATATAAACTTATAAGTGAGGTTGTATCAGATATGTCTTGTAAGGGTAATTTCTTCAGGTTCATCAACTGTCATAACTCTACAGAGGGTATAAGATATGCATTGTAAGGGTCATGTATGCTTGGTTCAAGAATTAATATTATAAAATGGATTAATGTAACATAAAGTATATCCATGATAAACATTTAAAAAACTAGATAATAAGGATACAAGATAATATAAAATTAATTTGTATCCTTATTTTGATTTTGTAATCAACTATATGATGGGAGTCTGAAAATATTTATGTGTATTCTTTAAATAAAAATTTATTTTTTAAGTTACGATTATATGTTTTAATTAAACTAAATTAGCTGTGATATTAAAATATATAGAAATAATATGATAATATTTAGTAATTTTAGTTTTGTAGTGAGCAAAAAAATTATATAAGTAATTGTAAATTAGTTATGTCAAAGATTACAACTGTATTTTTGATTATAGCAAAAAATACTATTTAGGGATCACTGCAAATTATTCATTTTAATAATACTCTAAGTATTGGAATTACTGTAGTTTTATTTTAGGTTTAAATTATACTAAGTTAGTGCAAATAAATCAAATATATCAGAAAGTATATATAAAATTAATTATGTATAAGCTATAGTGCTATAAGTGCAAGTAATATCTAACTATTAATTAAAAAATTTAATTGAGAGTTTAATTTGTATTGTTGAATTGATAAAAATTTTGAAAAAAAATTATACCACCATTACAAAAATAAACAATGAAAAATAAGTAAAAAAATCAGTCTAATATCATGACTAAATATCTATATACCTACATTTACAAAAACCAGTAAAACAATCAAATAAACACTTATATACTATTCTTCACCATTGAAATCCACGAATACCCATATCTTCTTAGATATGGGTATTCGTGAATTTATCAAAAATTATAACCACATAAAAGTATTTAGTTTAAGTTTTGAAATTTAAAGTTTTGAATTATGTAGTATTAAAAGTATTAGTAGAAAAAGTAATTATACTATAAAATATCCACTTGTACCTTCATATGTTCTAGATAGGATATTTTATTGAATAATGTGATTTGAGATGATAAATTGTAGATAAAGATAAATAAAGAGTTGAATATAAAGAATTTAAATACTTAAAAGATTAATTTTAAAAGTATTATAAAAATTATAATTGTTAGGGGTAGTTTGTTATGTTGAATACTGATAATACTATAGAACTTGATTACAAAAACAAGATTATAAAGCATAAAAATAATATGCATTTTATATACGATAAAATATCAAAAAGAAAGATATTTGTAAGTGATGAAGTTTTAAATTATATAGTAAGCGCAGAAAAGTTAAAATTAGATGAATCTAGTTTTATAAATTGTTTTGAAAATAAAGATGACAAAATCTATATTAGAGAGTTAATGGTGATGTTAAAAAAAGTAGGTTTTATTAAGAATGAGAATTACAATATTGAACTTAGTAAAATAAACAATCTTAACTTTAGATCAGTTCATCTTTTACTAACAAATAGATGCAATTTAAAATGTAAACATTGCTCAAGTAATTGTGAACCAGATGGAGAAGATACATTGGGAACTGATGAAATTAAAAATATAATATTAAATTTAAAAGAAACTAATCCTAAAAGGATTGTTTTTTCTGGCGGAGAGCCGCTTTTAAGACATGATTTTGAAGAGATAATTAGATATGCAAAGACATTACTTAAAAATACTAAATTTTCACTTTCTACAAATGGGACGTTAATAAATGAAAATAATGTTGTAATGATTAAAGAATTATTTAATTGTGTTGATATAAGTGTTGATGGAATTGATGAAGATAGTTGTTCTAAAGTAAGAGGTAATGGTGTTTTTAATAAGGTTATAAAGAGTGTATATTTATTGAAAAAGAATGGTGTTAATGATATTTCTCTTTCTATGGTTTTTGGAGTGAACAATACTAATATGAAAGATGAATTTATAGAGTTGAATCAAAAACTAGGCACAACTCCAATCGTTAGAGCATTTATTCCAAAGGGAAGAGGTTATCAAAATAAAGAGTTATTTAATAATGGAGATGTGAAATTTCCTATGTTAATTGCAAATATATATAATGATAAAACTAAAACGAATAGCACAAGAATTAATACCTGTGCATGTGATGCATTTGAAAATAGTTTATACATAGATGCAAATGGAGATTGTTACCCTTGTCCATCTTTAAATTTAGATGAGTATAAGATAATAAATCTAGCTAAAGAAAATATTAAAATTGAATATGTTAAAAATAGAATGGGAGTATTAAAAAGAGAATTTTTGAATGTTTTGGATTATAAAGGAACAAAATGTGAAATTTGTGATATAAATTTATTTTGTTGGAATTGCCCAGCTGATTTTATAAATGCAAAAAAAAATAATGAAATTGACTTTTGGTGCGATCTTACAAAGGAAAATTTAGAAGCTATTGTATGGGGGTAAATAAAGTATAATGAATTTTACTATAATTGTTACATCTAAATGTAACTTAAGATGTGATTACTGCTACGAAGAAAATAAAAAATATCAAGATATGTCAGTTGAAGTATGCGATAAAACTATAGATTTTATAATCAAATCTATTCGTGCTAGAAAAAACATAAATGAATCACATAAAGTTGTATTTCATGGAGGAGAACCCTTACTAAAATTTGATTTAATAAGGCATATAAAAGAGAGATTAGATAATGAGTTAAAATATAAATATAAAATTAGTTATATGATGACAACAAATGGGACAGTAATAAGTCAAGAAATTATCAATTACATAAAAGAAAATAACATAGCACTTTCAGTAAGTGTTGATGGAACTAAATGTACACATGATAAATATAGGAGGTTTGAAAGTGGAAAAGGTTCCTATGATATCGTGTACAAGAATGTAGCTAAACTAATACAGAATGAAATAAATATTAGATGTAGATTAACATATAGATCTTTAACTGTTTCAGAATTATATAAAGGAATTTTAGAATTATCAAGTTTAGGGATAAAGAATTTTGTACCAGTTGCAGATTTTTATGATACTACATGGACTAAAGAAGATATTGATGTTTTAGAATCAGAAATAGATAGAATGATTTGTGATAATAAGTATAAAGACCTGAGAGTATCAATGATAAATCAAGAGAGGCTATGTGAGAAACAATCTGATTGTTTTGGAGGAATAGTTTCTTTTACTATATCTGAAGATGGGGGGATATACCCTTGTACCTTTGTAATTGGAAATGAAAAATTCCGAATAGGAACTGTATATAATGATGACTGTATAGATAAAGAATATTCATTAGAGCTATTTTATGAGAGGTTTGAAGAAAGTGAACCTTGTAAAACTTGTAGTGCTAAAGAGTACTGTATGGGTAATAAATGTAAATTAATTAATTATATGGCAAATGGGAAATATTATGAACCATCAATAATTAACTGTAATCTTATGAGTGTAAATTTAAGAACATATAATAAGTTACTTAAGGGGGGGGAATTAGGTGCATTATAATAAATATTTTATTAAAGATATAGCTCAAATTTCAGAAGAAAAGCATATTGCCTATATAGGAAATAAGATGACAGGTGATTGGATTAAAATACCTAAAATATGTATGGATACGATAAATTATTCTTATGAGAATAAGATATTAGTTGGAGACACAATTAAATTTTATGAAGATGAAGATGATAAAATATATTATAAAAAAATACTAAAAAATCTTGATAATATGGATTTGTTATCAACTTGTTATATAGAAAAAGCAGTTTTAAATAGATTAGAAAAAGTAACATTTGCTTTGACAGAACAATGTAATTTAAAATGCAATTTTTGTAGTATGGATTCCCATATAGATAAAAACGAAGAAATTGACTATGATACAGTTATCAGAATAATTCGCAATATTATGAAATTAAAGCCGAAAAAATTAATTCTAACAGGTGGAGAGCCTCTAATGAGAAGGGATTTTTTAGATATTCTTAAGTATATAAAAGATAATTATGAAACTAAGGTACAGCTTATGACAAATGCAACATTGATAGATGAAAGCATAGTAGATAAGCTTACTAGTAACCTTTATGCAATAGATATAAGTATAGATGGATACGATAAAGAAAGTTGTGATAGTGTAAGAGGGAAAGGAACTTTTGACAAAATTAATCATAGTATAGATTTATTAAAAAAGAAAAAATTTAGAAATATTAGTCTCTCCATGGTACTTGGAGAACATAATTATAATACTGTCGATAAGTTTAATAAGTTTTGTGAAGATAAAGAACTTAAAGCTGTAAGTAGATACTTTATTAGGATGGGAAGAGGAGAGTATAATAAAGTTTACTTAAGTAATGAAAAAGATATTATGTTTATACCAAACATTGATTATAAACCTTATCTAAGATGTCATACATGTAAGCCTGGAATAACTCAAATTTATATTGATTATAAAGGAGATGTTTATCCCTGTTCATTATTAAGAGATAGTAAATATAAGATGATAGATGCAATTAAAATAGATAGTTCTTTTGTTTCAAACATCTTTAATAAAGAATTAAAAGTATATAAAAAGATAGAGAAACTAAGTACTTTAAATTATTTTAAATGTAAAGACTGCAAAAATAAATTTTTCTGTAATAATTGTTTATCAATTATGGATACTTTAGTTAATGATGATGATTTATTTACTCATAATTGTAATAAAATTAAAGAAATAATTAACATTTAGATAATTAAAAGTTATAACTTTTTAATTATAAATTATATTACAAGATATTTATTAAGAAATTTATGAGCAGATTAAAAAAAGATATAAAGCAAATAAAAAATATTAATTAAAAAGGGGAAAAATGAGATGAAAAAATTAAATGATGAACTTAAAGTAAATAAAATAATAAATAAAATAGAGGTTAAAGATATGGAGATAAATGCAGATCCATGTAAAGTATATTGGGAAGAGCATGGTCTACTGCATGAAGAAGACTGTGATAAAGACTGTGGAACTTGGCCATTCCTAAGTCCTGAAGCTTCTGTTAAGTATTAAAACATAGAACAATAAATAATTACTTAAATTTCTTGATTTATATTTTGAAGCAATATACATTATGATATTTAAATATCATAATGTATATTATTTTGAAATATAAAATTTATAATGAGGTAGTGATAAATATGATGACTAAGCTGTTAAAAGGATATTTTATAAAAAATAGAAATAAATTTTTTATTATAGTTTTTGCAATTGCTGTATGTACAATGATTATATTTGCTAATAAAGTTTCGAAAAACAGTCAATCTAATTATGTTGTAAAAGAAACTGTAAAGCAAATGGCGGATTATCAAGCAAAGTTTAAAAATGTAAGTAAAAGAGATTTAGATATAATTAAAAACAGTGAAGATATTAAAAATACAATAGTATCAAAATACTACGGAGATATAAAAACAGAACAAAATTTTTATAAATTAGAGAGTTATAATAGTGACTCATTCAAAGAGCTTAAAAACACTCTAATATATGGACATTATCCTAGAGGTAAAAATGAAGTAATTATTGACCTTAGTTTTTTTGAATTATTAAAATCACAAGGTAAGATAAATATGCCAGATGATAATAAATTCAAAGAAATATATGTTGATTTTAGATATATAAAAGAATATCAAAACAACAAAGAAGAAGAAGTTCTTTTAGATGAGACGCAAAACTTTAAAATAGTTGGTGTATATGATTTTAGTCAAATGATGAAGCGTTATAAAGATGATGGATTTAGTGTATATGTACATAGCGATTTTGATTATCCTAGTGTGGCAATTACATATAATGGATATATAAATTTAAAAAATGGATTTAAAGGTTACACATCAAAAACTAATAAACTTCAGGGTGAGCTCACATCTACAAAAAGCCAATTAACTATAAATGAAGATAGACAAATGGCCTTATCAGATAATTCCTCGAGTTTAACCACTCTTGATAAATTTGATAAAGGGATAATAATAGCGTCACTAGTTATAATTTTTAATGTATTTAGCATTATGTCTAGAGAAATTATAAGAGAAATAGGTCTTTTAAGGATTGTAGGAATGAGCAAAAAACAGTCATTTATTCTACTTTTTATAAAAAATCTAATTACACTAATAACTGGATTAACAATAGGTTTTTTATTAGGATGTATATTGTCTGTTTTTATGATAAGGTACATGAATTTTGATTCAAGTATGTTGATTGATCCTAGGAAAGCACCTATTTTAATAACTACAAAATCTATAACAAATACAATTAAAACGATAACTTATATGTTTATAGTATCTACAATAGTACCAGTTCTATCAATTATTATGTCATATCCTATAGATATGATATCAGGTAAATTAAAGTTTGATTTAAGGATAGAGAATAAAGTATTGTCTAAATTAAAAATTTATAAAAAAATGAAAAACAAAGTAACTAGTATTGTATATAAATATTCTGACAATATAAAACATAATAATAGAAATATGAAAATGTATAATTCAAAATACATAAAAATGAAGTTAGCGATGAAAAATTCAAAGAGAAATTTAGTGTATATAATCACAACAGGAATACTAGTTGCCATGTCAGGGTTATACATAGTAAGTATATTTATAGATAATCAAAGTAGTTTAGTTGACAACAATCCATTACTTTTAAAATTAGGCGATTATGATATAGACTTAAATTATATTGGATCAGATTCTATTTTAGGAAGAGGAATCACAGAGAAAGAGATAAATGAGCTAAACAATATAGATGGTATAGAGAGTATTTATTCAGTAAAGAGAAGAGTAGCATTCTCTAGATTAAATACAAAAGATTTATCAAAGGCTATGAAAACAACGATGTTTTTAAATGGAAAAGATAAAGAAATAGATTATGGAATAGACTTACTTAGCATTAATGAAGATGCATCAAAAAATCTTTTAAATGATTATAAAGGATTAATAGAAAAAGGGCAAATGTTTGCACCAAATAGAGACATTCCAGAGGTTGTTATTTTTAATAAGATAGAAGATTGGTCTAGTGGAAGTAGAAACTTAGTAGATGCCAATAAAAAATACAAGCTAGGAGATATAATTGATGTGAAAATTTCAATGCAAGAGAATGGTAAGCTTGTGTATAAAACTGTTAAAGTTAAAGTAGTAGGGTTCCTAAGTGATAAATGGGAGGGAGTGAACGAAGGTTTATCGAATTATCCTGATACAGTTATGGATTCTTCTGACTTTAAGAAGATAACGGGAGAAAATACTTATGATGAAGTTAAAATTAAAGTAAATCCAGATAAATTAGAAACTGTAAAAGAAAGCATAGAAAATAGAGTAAAAGATAATAAATCAATTAAATATGATGATAGAAGTAGTATAGAGAAAGAGATAACTCAATATAGATGGATAAATACAGTAAGAGAACTTTTTAATAGTATGTTATTTGCATTTACAGCATCAATAAATATATTTTTTAGTGTTATTACAAGTATTGAAGTTAGAAGAAAAGAATTTGGAATTATGAGATCAATAGGTCTTTCATTAAAAGACTTAAAAGGTATATTAATTAGAGAGGGATTAATTTATGGAATATTTTCTTCTATATTAGGGCTAATTTTTATATTTAATTATGGAGTAAAGTTATCAAGTATGTTAAAAAGAATGTCAGAGCATAAGCATATAGAATATAGTGGTTCTTGGTATATTCTACCTATGTATCCTACATTAATATTTATCATAGTTACTATCTTAATATGTTTGTTAGCAGTAGCGTTAACATTTAGAAGACTTAGCAAAAACATAGTTGATCAGATAGACGATATATAAAACTTTTAGGAGGTAATTGATGAAAAAAGATAAAAACTTAAAACGTTTTTTAAAATTTATAATTAGTAAGAACAAACTAAAATTATCTATATCTTTTTTTCTTGTCATAGTATCTTCTTGTATGAGTTTATATTTACCTAAAATTACAAGAAAAATAGTAGATGAGGGTATAATGGCTAAAGATTACAAGTTCCTTTTAAATTTAATTATTATATACTTAATTATTGTATTTTCTTCAGCTATTATAGATATTATTTTAGAATACCTTTATAATGTTATGAAAAATAAAGTTACAAGTTCATTTAAAATTAAACTTTTTCATCACCTATCTAAACTCTCAGGAAAATATTTCTCAAACATAAAGTCAGGAAATATCTTTTCAATAGTAGAACAAGATTTGTATATAGTGGAAGGATTTAATGCAGAATTATTATTTTCTATAATTATGAATTTTATAACAGCTATTTGTTCTGTATATTTTTTATTTATGATGAGCAAGGATATGCTTTTTATAGTTGTTATTCTTCAAATATTACTAATATTATCGCAAAGTAAGATAAGAAAACTTATTTCAAAAATGACAAGAGAAATAAGAAATTTAGATGGAAATCTAGCTAATATTTCTCAAGAATATATTTCTAATATAATGAATGTTGTTATATCAAAATCAAAAAAAATATTTTTAAAGAGATATATAAAACAAATGAAATCTATAATTGAGAAGAATATGATTATTAATTTAATTATGGTCAGCAACATATCTATATCTAAAATTTTAAGTGGAATGATAAGTGCAACTATATATGGATATGGTGGATATAAGATAATAAGTGGAAAATTATCGATAGGAGAACTTATTGCATTTCAGCAATATACAGGTATGCTAGTAAATCCTTGTATAAACATAATAAGATCTGCTAATAAGATTGAGCAGGTAAAGGTATCTATAGATCGTATATATTCTATAATAGATGAACCTATAGAAATATTTTCGCCACTAAAATCAAATATATTTGGTTCAAATTTAGAGCATAAGCCTATAGAGAATATTGAATTTAAAAATGTATATTTTAAATATAGTGATAAGGATAATCAAGTATTAAATGGAGTTAATTTAAGTTTTTCTAAGGGTAAAACAACTGCAATTGTTGGAGGGAGTGGATGTGGAAAGTCGACAATATCTAATTTAATATATAGGTTATGGGATGTATCAGAAGGAGAAATTACTATAAATGGTATAAACATAAAAAATGTAAATTTAGCATTTCTTAGAAAGAATATAAATGTAGTAACACAGGATGTACTGATTTTTGATAATACTATAAGGGACAACATATCACTAGGAAAAAATATAGAAGATGAAGAAATACTAAGTATATGCAATATAGTTGGAATGAAGGATTTTATTGAGAGTCTTGAGGATGGACTTTATTCTATAGTAGGAGAAAAGGGAGTTAAAATGTCAGGAGGTCAAAAACAACGTATAGCAATGGCTAGAGCATTGGCTGGGAACAGTGATATATTAGTATTTGACGAATCCACATCCTCTCTTGATAATATATCCCAAAAAGAAATTATGAAAAATATGAAAGAAGTTATAAAGGACAAAATAGTAATTATAATAGCTCATAGGCTTTCAACTATAAAAGATGCAGACAATATTTATGTTATAAAAGATGGGCAAGTAGCCGAATCTGGATCTGATGAAGAACTTATTATTTTAGGAGGAGATTATAGTCTACAGTGTAGTGGAGGGGATGTACATTGAGAAAAGTAAAGATAGCAGTAGTTGATACAGGGATAGATATAGATGATGAAGAGCTTAAAAATTTTTACCATATAGATGAAAGATTTCAATTAAATAACGATTTAGATGTTAGAGATTCAAATGGACATGGAACTCTTGTTTCAAAAACTATTATAGATATATGTAAAGATGTTGAACTATATCCTATTAAAATATTTGATGAACTAGGAAAAACATATTCTTTAAATATAGTAATAGTTTTAAAAAAATTAATTAATTCTGATATTGATTTGATTAATTTGTCAGCATCAACATTTGATTATAGCTATGAGAAAGAACTTAGGGATGTTTGTAAGGAACTACAAAATAAAAATAAATTCTTAATATGTTCAAAACATAATAAAAAATCAGATTGTGATAGTATTCCGACTGTATTTGATTCTGTTATTGGAGTTTGTGGTCATGAATATATTTTTTATAAAAATGATTATATTTATAGAGCAGGTGAAAAAGTAAAAATGTACACAAATAGTAAAGATATTTTTCTAAGTTTTAATAAGAAGATTACTCATTTTGGGAGAAATAGTAAGTCATGTGCGGTGGCAACAGGTATTATAGCTAACTTAATAAAAAAATACAACTATATAGAGTTTAAAGAATTAGAGAGAATTCTTAAAAAAAATAGTCAAAGTGAAAAGAGCTTAAATATTAAAAAAATATCCAATATCAAAGATAATAAAATTAAATTTCAAAATCATAAAAATATTAAATATGAAGATGTTCATAATATTGAAGAAAGAGTATTAAATATTATTAATAATAAGTTTTCAAGTAATGTGAAATTACCTGATATAAAAAAATATGGTATTATAAATAATTTAACTAATATAGGATTATATAATGCGTATGAATTTTTAGAGTATATAAACAATGAATTTAGTATAGATATAAATTATAAAGATATTTATATCTATAATTTATCGGATTTAAATTTACTAAAGATAATAATAAGGAAATACTTAAACTAAAATAAGTACTGATGAAAATTTAATGTGAATAAATAATTAAAGAGAAGATAGGTACAAAACTTAAAAAGGTGGATTAATAATATATAATTAATATCATCCCCATAATAAAATAACAACTATTAAATAAGTATAAAAATTTTATATTTTAACTAAACAATATAGGTTGAATTTAAGGAAAGGAGTATACATATGAAGTTATTAAAGGTATCTAATTTAAAAAAGATATATGGTAAAGGTAATAATGAGGTTATAGCGATTAATAATATAAGTTTAGAGATTCAACCTCATAAATTTACGGCTATAGTTGGACAGAGTGGATCTGGAAAATCTACATTACTTCATTCAATGGCAGGGCTAGATAAGCCTACTGAGGGTAATATATTTATTGATGATTTAGATATGTACACATTAAATGATGACAAGCTATCAAAAATAAGAAGAGAAGAGTTTGGATTTATATTTCAAAGCTTTAATCTGATACCAGTTATAAGTGTGTATGATAACATAATACTTCCAGTTTCTATTAGTAACAAAAAAGTGGATACAAAATATATAGATATTTTAATAAATAAACTTGGACTAGAAAATCACATTAGCAAATTTCCAAATGAATTATCAGGAGGGCAGCAACAAAGAGTAGCAATAGCAAGAGCACTTGCAAATAGACCTTCTATAATATTTGCAGATGAGCCAACTGGTAACTTAGATTCTAAAACCACAGATGAGGTAATTGATATTTTAAAAGTATGTGTTAAAGAATTTGAGCAAACCTTAGTTATGATAACACATAATAATGAAATAGCTAAGATGGCAGATAAAGTAATAACTATCAAAGATGGGCAGGTTATAAATTAATAGATATAGAGTTTATATAATGATGTATCTCTTAGCAAATACCTTAATAACATATATATTACTATTTATTATGGAAGACATCTAAATTGCATTGATTGTATTTCTTAATTATATTAAACAAAGTACTTAATATTTGGGTATTTTTTTTAGTTAAGTATAATGAATGTCTGATATAATACTAGTAAGAATAAGATGTAAAAGGGGGATAGTCATGTATAAAGTCTGTATTGTAGAAGATATAAGAGAACAAAGAAAAATTTTAGCTGAAAATATAGTAAGGATATTCGAAGAAGCTGGTAAAGATGTTGAGGTAATATCATTTAGTTGTGGAGAAGATCTTTTAGGTGCGAATATAGATAATATTGACATATTCTTTTTAGATATAGATCTTAATAAGCTAAGTGGCATGGATATAGCAAGGATAATAAGAAGTAAAGAGATAAAGGCAGAGGTAATTTTTACAACATCTTTGATAGATTATATACAAGATGGATATAAGGTTAGGGCATATCGATATTTATTAAAGCCAATATCATATAAGAATTTAAAGGAAGCAATACAATCTTGTATAAAGGATATAGCAAAATATAAAAGATTTATTAGACTTAATTATAAAAATGTAAATTATAATATTTCTATTAATGAAATATTATATATTGAAGTAATAAGAAAGGATTTATATGTATATACAGAAGAGCGTGAATATCTCACAAAAAATACAATATCAAATCTTGAAAATGAACTTAAAGGATTGAATTTTTTCAGATGTCATAAAAGTTATATTATAAATTTAGAAAAAATTCAATCTTTAACTAGAAATACAATATATATAAATAATAATGAGATACCAGTGAGTAAATATAGAGTAAAGAATTTAAGAGACAGATTAGCTGATATATTAGGAGATATAATATGTTAAGCATAGTTTGGAAGATAATTAATTTAATTTCTACGAGTATAGATTGGATTATATTAAAATATCTACTAGATAAATTAGATATGTCAAAAAAAAGTGAAACAATTACATTACTTAATTTGATTGCTTCAATTATTATAATTTTTATTTTAAATGTTATTCAAACTAATGAAAATTTAAAATTACTAATTAACATATTTCTTGCAATATTTTTCTATAAGTATAATTATCAAGTGAGTTTAATAAAAAGTGTGTTTGCAAGTTTAATCTTTTATATGGTTTTTATGGGTCTAGATACTATATCATCAGGAATCATTATACTCATAAATCAAAATAGTGACTTTAATGTTTTATTACATAATACATATCAACGTTTAGAATTGATTTTACTAACTAAAGCATTGTTATTTATCATTGTATATTTTATAAAGTTTAAGAATTTTAGTTTATCTATAAATAAAAAAGATACAATAAATATTATAATTCCTATAGTTGCTAATGTAGGAAGCTTCATAGTAATTTTTTTCTTAGTTTTTAAAGATCAAAAATTTAATTTTCAGGAATCAGTAGTTATATTCTTAATTTCTATTATTTTAATGATGTCAAATATATCTATTATAGTTGTTATTTCGAAAGTAATAAGACTTAATAGATTAGAAGTTGAAAATTCAATAATGAAAAATAATATAAATATTCAATATAAGTATTATTCTAGTTTGGTAAGTTATCAGAAAAAGATAAGACATTTACATCATGATATAAATAACCATATAAATACGTTAAAAAGTTTGCCAAATGATTGTGAAATTTATGAAGAATATGTGAAGAATTTAGAAGAAAGGGTACTAGAAAATCAATATATATATAATACAGGGAATATAGTTCTAGATGCAATATTAAGAGAAAAACACAATAAGTGTAGTGTTGAGAATATAAACTTATCAATAGATATAAAGTTGAATGAAGAATTGTTTATTAAACCAGATGATATATGTATTATATTTGCTAACATAATTGACAATGCAATAGAAGCATGTAGTAAGGCTAATGAAGGTATGATTAAGTATATTAAATTGAGAGCAACTTTAGTTAATAAATTTTATGTAATAAAATGCGAAAATTCTAGATTTAATGAAGTTAAAATTAATAATCTTAAAATCACTACAGATAAGAAAGATAAATTTTTTCATGGTATAGGCCTAAGTAGTGTAAGGTATTCAGTTGAAAAATATAATGGTTATATAAAAATAAATACTCCAAATGATAAATTTGAGATTTTAATATACATACCTATTGGAAAATTGTCCAGTTAGGTAGTTAAATTGTCCAGTTGTGGATTTTATATCATAAGATTCAATGATTATGTTATATTTATAATAATAAAAAATAACTGAGATTTATGTGAATAAAGTACTTGAGGAGGAATAGTTTATGAAAAATATGAAGAAAATTATAATAGGTGTATTAGGTAATTTAGCTGTTTGTACATTATTTATATCTGCAAATACAGCTTCACCATGGATATCTTATCAAGGCAAAGAACCTGAAAGTATAAAAGAATTCAAAATTAAAAGATAATCCAACACTATGGAGAGAGTAAAGTAGTTATGATTAAGTCATTAGCACGAAAAGCCACCTTATTTTTACTTGATAATAAATCAATTAAACTTAATCAGTATGAGTTATATCTATATGGTTTTGAAACATTAATAGCTTTGATTATAAATATATTAGTAATTTTACTTGTCAGTATAATATTAAGTAAATTTATAGAAACTGTATTATTCTTACTAGTTTACTGTACAATAAGGCAGTTTACTGGGGGGTATCATGCTGAAAATCATTTTAAATGCTTATTGGTATTTCTTTTAGTCTACATAATTAATATTATTATTTTAAAATATGTATATTATAATAATTTAGAGTGGACTATAATTTTATTAATGTTTATGTCATGTATAGGTATATTTAAGATTGCACCTATGGAGCATAGAGAGAAGACTTTATCTAGTATAGACGTGGCTAGTTATAAAAAAATAGTAAGAATTTTAGTAAGTTTTAGCTTTGGAACTATATTATTTTTGTTCTTACACAATATTTATAATCAATATATATTGTATCCAGCTTCAGCTATAGTTTGTATTTATATAATGTTAATCTTAGGTATTATAAAAGAAAAGAAGCTGCAAATAGTTTAAATAATAATATAATCTTTTTTATATAGTTTGATATGAAATTAAATATGATTAAGGTTAATACATTAATTTAAAATAGCTATATTAAAACGAGTAAATCAAAGTCTGTCTTTATTATTATAATATGGGCAGTCTTTTTAAATTTAACAGATTAAAAGATCTAATCAAATTGTGTTGTATTTTCATAAAATTAAGTAAAGAACATGACTAAAGATGAAAACAAAAATTAAAGAATACAGAAAAAACTCCTTATGACGAAAAATGAACTTGCTAAATTAGTTGGGGTAAGACGTGAGACTATTGTACATTTAGAAAATGGGAAATATAGTCTTCTGAAACATATAGACTTATAAGTGAGGTTGTATCAGATATGTCTTGTAAGGGTAATTTCTTCAGGTTCATCAACTGTCATAACTCTACAGAGGGTATAAGATATGCTTTGTAAGGGTAATATATGCTTGATTCAAGAATTAGTGTTATAAAATGGATTAGCATACCAAAAGGTCTATTAAAGATATACAGTTAAAAAGCTATATAGTAAGTTAGGTAAGGTTAATAATCCAAACAATGATTTGATAATTAAACTGTTTAGAGCCTTAGATACAACAGTAAAAGAATTATTTTTTAATAAGGAGAAGTAAAAGATAAAAGAAAATCAAAACTTAGGCAGTTATTGTAGTTACAAAATAAAGGATTTCCTTATATATGGATAAATAATCGAGTATATATAATAAAAAATATATGACCTTAATTTTGTTATGAAATAACTTCAAAACTTATTTTAGCATGTTTAGATTATATAAATCATATAAAAAAAGTAGAATGAGTGAATACTTATGACAATAATCTAGTAGAGATATACATGAAATTATATATTGACTAAGTACAGTTATTAATTTATAATGAAAATAAAGTTATCATACAGATAAATAAACGGATCGTTACTGAGATAGATGTAATCAGGCGTGACCTAAAAATTCTAGTAAATGCTTAAGGTATTATTAGTCTTTTTTAGGTCTCTTTTTGTTTACAGTGGAGGTAGTTTATGGTTATAAAGAAAGTATTTAATAATAATGTTGTATTTGCCAGAGATAATTTAGGACAAGAAGTAATATTAATGGGAAAAGGAATTGGATTTAATAAATTTACTAAAGATTTAGTTGAAATAGATAGAATTGAAAAGAAATTTATATTCAATAATGAGGAATCATTAAGTGAATTACATTCAATGCTAGATAGGATACCTTTAAAAGATGTTGAACTTGTAAGTGAAATTATTCAAATGGGAAGAGAAGAATTGGGCGATAATCTTAATGATAGCATATTAATCACATTATCGGAACATATAAGTTATATGTTAAAAAGAATGGATGAAGGATTAGTATTTCAAAGCCCGCTTCAATGGGAAATAAGACAAATATATCCTAATGAATATAACTTTAGTAAGAAAGCCGTAGAATATTTAAGACAAAAATTAGATAAAGATATTCCTGATTCTGAAATAGCATTTATTACGATACACTTTGCAAATGCTAATTTAGAAACGAAAGATATGCAAGAAACTTTATTGTTAACTAAGATAATTGATAACGTATTAGATATCATAAAGTATCACTATGGAATTGAAATAAATGAATATTCCTTTGACTACACAAGGTTTATAAGTCATTTAAGGTGTTTTATAAAAAGGCAATTAAGTGGTGAAAATACAAATGTAGACACATCATTATTAGATATAATAAAAATGAAATATAAAAGTGATTACAATTGTGCAAAAAAAGTAAAAAACTTCCTTGAAAAGACATATAAATGGAAAATTAGCGAAAATGAATTGTTATACTTAACATTGCATTTAAATAGATTATCAAATATAAAGTAAATAGTGTAGGATTGTTACTGTTCGGCAGGCATGACCTAAGTTAGTATAATTAGTTTTTAATATCTAATTGTATTGATTTAGGTCTATTTTTATACATAAAATTATGATAATGGAGGATAGATTGTATGAAATTTGAAAGAGAGTCTGAAGAGATTATAAAATATGTAGGGGGAAAAGAAAATATTATTAGTTTAGTTCATTGTGCAACTAGGCTACGTTTTAAGTTGAAAGATACTTCAAAAACTAACAAAGAAGAGTTATTAAAAATGAAGGATGTACTATCTGTAGTAAATAGTGGAGGTCAATACCAAGTAGTAATTGGAAATAAAGTAACTGATTACTTTGAAACTATTACAAAAAAAGCAGTTTTACAAGGACAAAATACTGAAGAAAAGGGAGAGAAAGTTTCAATAATTTCTAGAATATTTGAATCAATTTCAGGTGCATTTTCTCCACTCATACCTGCACTAGCTGGAGCAGGTATGATTAAGGCATTACTTACAATACTAACCACTATGAAATGGATGTCTGATGAAAGTAGCACTTATGCTATATTATCAGCAGCTGGAAATGCTGTATTTTACTTTTTACCAATATTCTTAGGTATTACTTTAGCTATAAAGCTTGGTACAAATCCATATGTTGGTGGAGTGATAGGAGCAGCTTTGTTAGATCCTAATTTTACAGCTTTAATTGGAGCAAAAGGTGGTGTTAACTTTTTTGGAATGCCAGTAACACCAATTGATTATTCTTTTGGCGTTTTCCCTATATTTGTTGCTATATTTATTTATTATTACGTTGATAAGCTTCTAAAGAAGATTATATTAAAAGATTTACAATTGTTCTTAGTACCGATGATATCATTATTAGTCATGGTTCCTTTAACTGTGATTTTATTTGGACCAATAGCAACTACTGTTGGTGATGTAATATCAAATATTTTTATGGGATTATTTGAATTTAACAGAGTAATTGCAGGAGCTGCAATAGGTATAGCTATGCCATTTTTAGCAGTATTAGGATTACATTGGGGCTTCACACCAATTACTTTACAAAACTTGGCTACAATGGGTGGAGACCCAATAGAAGGTGCAGCTGTTGCAGCAGTATTTGCTCAAATAGGTATTGCAATAGGTTTATTTATTAAAGTTAGAAAATCTAGAAAAAATTCAGAATTAAAAGTATTGGCAGGTTCAACAGCAGTTACAGGAATTTTAGCAGGAGTAACAGAACCTATAATTTATGGAATTATATTAAGATACAGAAGAATGATTCCAGTATTGGCTATTGCAGGAGGTATTGGTGGTGGTATATGTGGTGCATTTGGTGTTACTTGTAATGCATATGTATTCCATAATATATTCTCAATGCCAGTTTATACACCATTCCTAGGATATATATTAGGAATAGGAACAGCATTAGTGCTAGGAGCAGTATTGTCATATTTATTTGGATTGAGTAAAGAAGAATGTGAAGAAGGTAATGAAGAAGTTGTTTTTGATGAAGATGATGGTATAGAGGAAATAGTATCTCCAATAGAAGGCTTACAAATAGAGTTATGTGAAGTAGAAGATGAAGTATTTGCATCAGGAACTATAGGTAATGGCATGGCAATAATACCTTCAAAGGGAGAAGTTGCGTCTCCTGTAAATGGAACAATAACAACTATTTTTCCTACAAAGCATGCAATAGGAATTACCTCTGATAAAGGTGTAGAAATATTAATACACGTAGGTCTTAACACTACTATGTTAGATGGAAAGTATTATACTACTCATATGAATGCAGGAGATAAAGTTAAAAAAGGAGATAAAATTGTTTCTTTTGATAAGGATAAAATAGAAGGTGAAGGGTATAGTGTTGTTACGCCAATAATACTAACTAACACAAATGATTTAGCAGATGTAATAGTTAAAGAAAATAAACATATTAAAATTGGAACGCCTGTAATAAAAGTTGTTTATTAATTATACTGGAGGAGATATTTACTATGAAATCTAATCAAGAATTTTTATGGGGAGGGGCAGTTGCTGCCCATCAAGTCGAAGGTGGATATAATAAAGGTGGAAAAGGAATAAGTATTGCAGATGTAATGACTGCGGGTACTCACACTGCTCCAAGAAAGATAACAGATGGAGTAATTGAGGGCTTAAATTATCCTAATCATGAAGCTATTAATTTTTATAAAAATTATAAAGAAGATATTAGATTATTTGCTGAAATGGGGTATAAATGTTTTAGAACAAGTATTGCTTGGACTAGAATTTTTCCAAAGGGAGATGAGTCAACTCCAAATGAAGATGGATTGAAATTTTATGATGATTTATTTGATGAATTATTAAAATATAATATAGAGCCAGTAATAACTTTAAGCCATTTTGAAATGCCTTATCATTTAGTGAAAAACTATGGTGGCTGGAGAAATAGAAAGTTAATAGATTTCTTCGTAAACTTCTGTGAAGTGGTAATGAATAGATACAAGGATAAAGTTAAGTACTGGATGACTTTCAATGAAATAAATAATCAAAGTATAACTACAAATCCTATTTATGCATTTACTAACTCGGGAATAATCTATGAGGAACAGGAAGACAAAGAAGAAGTTATGTATCAAGCAGCTCATTATGAATTTGTAGCAAGTGCAAAGGTTGTGAAGATAGGTCATGAAATAAACCCTGAGTTTAAGATTGGATGTATGGTGGCAGCTATGCCAAGCTATCCTTATTCTTGCAATCCAGAGGATATGATTAAATTTGTAGAATCTAATAGAGAACAACTTATGTTTACTGATGTACATGTAAGAGGTCATTATCCAAGACATACACTAAAATTATGGGAAAGAAAAAAATATAATCTAGATATGACAGAGGAAGATAAAAAGATTCTAAAAGAAGGAACAGTTGATTTTATTGGATGTAGTTATTATTTAACTACTGTAGTAACAGCTGATAAAACTATGAAAACAACAGGTAATGACTCAGCAGGAAAGGCTGATGTAGTTGAAAATCCATACTTAAAAACTTCTGATTGGGGATGGAATATAGACCCTGTAGGTCTACGATTTTACCTTAACCAACTATATGATAAGTATGAACTTCCTATATTCATTGTTGAAAATGGATTTGGAGCAGAGGATGTATTAAAATCAGATAATACTGTGGATGATGACTATAGAATAGAATATTTGGCTAATCATATAAAGGAAATGAAAAATGCCATTGAAATTGATGGTGTTGATGTTATGGGGTATACTGTTTGGGGATGTATAGATCCAGTGTCATTTACAACAGGAGAAATGAAAAAAAGGTATGGATTTATATATGTAGATAAAAATAATGATGGAAGCGGGACTCTTAAAAGATATAAAAAGAAATCTTTTGATTGGTATAAAAATGTAATAAAATTTAATGGAGAAATTTTATAGGTAGATAAATTTTAATATTTATAAGATTATGTTAAATAAACCATTAAAAATTAAATTAAAATCGTGGGTATTATTCTTGAGGATAGTCTCTGCTATTTAAATCCACTAAAAGATATTGATTAAATAATCAATATCTTTTTTTATTAAAAATGAATATAAATTTAAAGATGTAAAGTTAAAAATTGGGATACATATGATTTATATAGTATGATTTAATATATAGAATATTATACAAATTTATTTAGCTTTTAGAGAGAATTAATATATGAACTAGGCTAAAATTACAATGTTTTAAGATGATTGTGGGGATAGTTTTTTAGTAACTATTAATGGTGAAGAAGTAACTAATATATCTATAGATTGTGGAATGAAAGATACTTATTATAAGCATACTAAATCTAAATTAGTAGAAATTAATAATAATAAAAAATCTTTATATCTTATTGTATCTATACATATACATTTAGATTATATAGAAGGAGCTATACATTTATTTAGAGAAAATAAAAGTAATGAGATAAGCGATATTATATAGATTAAAAATGTAGCTTATAATGTATGTAAAGGTTTGGAATTATGGAGAAATAAATATAACATATTAAATTAACAAGATGAATTAATATACAAAGGGATTATTAGCAATGGTAAAGCTGGTTTGTCAAAATCTTATACATCAAAGAATGTAAGTATAAAGCAGGATTTATTTTTATCTAGTTATCTGTTAAAAGATGGGTACAATTGGAATTCATTTAGTTAATTTATAGATAGCATTGTATTGTCTGATACGTTATCCAAAATACATTTAAATAATGATAATAATACTAATATTAAAAATATGTTTTAAAGAAATAAAATACCAAGATTTAAAATGGATTAATGTGAATATAAAAATTATATATATAAAAATAAGTATAACCATAGAAAAAAACAATAATAAAATCAGTGATTATAGAAAAATACAATTATATAGATTATTGTTGAATCATTGACTACAAGAATAATAACATTTAAAATGAACATGGAGAATATGGGGGAGGAATCAATATGAAAAGAAAAATAGCAGCTATTTTATTATCTGTAGTAATGTCATTATCACTTGTAGCTTGTAGCAATGATAGCACATCAAAAAATGATGAATTAGAGGATACATTAGTAGTATATACTACACATGGAGAGGATATGCTAGGAGCAATTTCTGAAGAATTTACAAAGGAAACAGGCGTTAATGTTGAATTCATAAACTTAAAAGGTGAACTAGCAGATCGTGTTAGAAGTGAAAAAGATAATCCACAAGCAGATATAATGTTTGGTGGAGATACATCTACATACATGCAATTAAAAGAAGAAGGATTATATGAAAAGACTGAACCAAGCTGGGACAATGAATTAGACAAGTCTTACAAAGATTCAGACGGATATTGGTATGGAACTATAAAAACACCAGTAATGATGTTTTATAACACAAAACTATTATCAGCTGATAAAGCACCAAAAGATTGGAGCGATTTAACAAAAGAAGAATATAAAGACTTAATAGTTACTAGAGACTCATTATCATCATCTATGCGTTCTACTGTTAGTAATTTAATCAATTACTACTCAACTACTAAGAGTGAAGATGAAGCTTGGAAGTACCTTGAGGATTTAAATAAAAATATAAAGAACTACTACAATAGCGGAAGTGTTATGTATTCAGCAATAGGTAAAGGTGAAGCAGCAATATCTATTGCAGTATTAAGTGATATAATAGATAATAAAGAAAAAAATAATATGCCATTAGAAGTTGTAGATGCAGAGAGTGGTTCTGTAGTAATCACAGACTGTGTAGCAGCTCTAAAAAATGCACCACATCCAAATGCAGCAGCTAAATTCGTAGATTTTGTTGGAAGTGCTAAAGTTCAAGCTATGGTTGCAAATGATTTTAACCGTATTCCAACATTAGATTCTGCACTTAAAGATTCACCAAAGTGGATGTCAAAAGAATATAAAGCTATGGATGTAGATTGGTCTGTAATTGGAAAAAATCAATCTAACTGGATTGAAAAGTGGGAAACAGATATAATAGATAACAATAAAACTATAAAATAGCCTAATTAAATAATTTAATATTATATACAAAAATAGTGAGGATTTTCCTCGCTATTTTACGTATGAGGGAACTATAGTATCTCATAATTTTGTATAACTCATACAACCAAATGATACTAATACACTAATATTAAATAAAATAGCTTTTGAGCAACTGAAGAAGTAGTTGGCGATATGAAGTGATTCGTAGACGTAGTCGTTCAAATGAAGAGAATTTTTTATTATGCAAAACTTTTAATTATAGTAAAAGTACAATTTATGTGAGCAAGGAGATAAAAATGGGACTAAAAATTAGTGATTACAAATTATTATGTAATAAAGGTAGTGGAGATTTTAACGAAGATATCATAGGTTTATCACCCTATGGGGCATGGGTACTTGATGGAGCTACAGGTTTAAATAATAAGAACTTAGTCTCTACAGAAAGTGATGCCAAATGGTATGTAAATTGGTGGAATAGTTATCTTCATGATAATGTAGGAAGAGAAGAGAGCTTAAAAGTAATTATTAAAGAAGGCATTGAGGAAATAACAAAAGAGTATTACAAATTAATAGGTGATAAAGAAGTAGAAACAATAGATATTCCTTCTTGCTCATGCTCTATATTAAAGTTTTATAAAGATAAGATAGAGTATTTACTTTTAGGAGATTGTACTTTATTAGTTAGCTATAATGAATCTGTGAAAATTTTAAAAGATGAGACTCTATGTGGGCTTGATAAAAAAGTATTTGATTTTATGCAAGAGGTCAAAGATTCTACAAATCTTACTTTAAAGGAGAGAAAAGCCGAGGTAATGCCGATTATAATAGAAAATAGACTTAAGAAAAATACTGTAGGTGGATATTGGGCTTTGGAATTTTCTAAAGAGGCTGTTGATAATTGTGTAAGTGGATTTATTGATATAGAATATAAAATGAAAATTATGATGGCTAGTGATGGTTTTTCATGTGGATATGATAGATATAAGATTTTTGATAAAGATGAAATGATGAAAATAGCAGAGATTAAAGGTATAGATTATATATATAGAAAAGTTAGGGAACTAGAAAAGGATGATGAAATGGCAATAGAGTTTCCTAGATTTAAAATCTATGATGATTCATCATGTGTATATTTGGAGATTTATAAATATTAGATAATTTGTGGAGACGATATGAAGAATATAGAATTAAAAGAAATTAATCATTATTATGGAAAAGAAAAAGTATTACATGATGTTAATATATCCATTAAAGAAGGAGAGTTTTTTACTTTATTAGGTCCTTCTGGATGTGGAAAAACGACTATTTTAAGAATAATTGGTGGATTTATAAAACCTTCTTCTGGAAGTATTTATGTTGGTGATAAAAATATTACCAACCTAGAGCCAGAAAATAGAAATATGGGAACTGTTTTTCAAAACTATGCACTGTTTCCAAATATGACTGTTGAAGAAAATGTATCTTATGGATTGAAAATAAAAAAGCTGTCTAAAAAAATTATAAAGGAAAAATGTGATAATTATTTAGAGCTGGCAGGAATGAAAGATTTTAGGAAGAAAAAGATTGATGAATTATCTGGTGGACAGCAACAAAGGGTGGCAGTAGCAAGAGCGTTAGCGACTGAGCCTACTATGCTTTTATTAGATGAGCCAATGTCTAATCTAGATATAGCTTTAAGAATCAAGATGAGAGAAGAAATAAGAGATATACAGCAAAAGATAGGTATTACTACTTTATTTATTACTCATGATCAACAAGAAGCCTTAGCTATTTCTGATAGAATAGCTGTAATGGATAAGGGTAAAGTTCTTCAAATTGGTGTGCCAATGGAAGTTTACAAAAAACCATTGAATGATTTTGTAGCAAACTTTGTAGGTACTTCAAACTGTATTGAAAAAGAAGATTATGTTAATTTTAATATTGAAAAAGAGACAAAGCCTTATATTTATAAAAGACCTGAAGAAATGGTATTATTGCAAAATACTAACCAAAGAGGTTTTGTAAAAGTAAAAGTAGAATCTAAGAATTTCTTAGGAGCAATTTTAGAATATATAGTATCAAATGATGGAAAAAAGTATCAAGTAACTGAACTTAATAGACTGAATAATAGCAATAAATTAAACGTAGGGGATAGGGCATATTTAGGTGTGCTACAAGGTGAATAATATGATTAAAAAAATAAACCATAGTAAATTCACACCTAAAAGTGTTATTTCTATTATTTTATATAGTATATTATTTTTGATTTTGATTGGATATATTATCGTACCAATAGGCAACACCTTTGTACAAGCATTCCAAGGTAAAGGTGGATATTCTTTTGAAGTTTTCAAAGAATATTTTTCAAATACTAATAATTTAAGGGTAGTAAGTAATACTATAATTTTGGGATTGTGTTCTGTACTCGTATGTGGAATTATGGGAATATCACTTGCCTTATATATGACATTTGTTTGTGATAAACACAAAAAAATCATACATATTCTTTTACTAAGTCCAATGATGATTCCTGGAGTAATTATGGTAATTGCATGTATTCAGATTTATGGAGAAAGTGGGATAGTTACAAAATCTATAGAAATTTTACTACCCTTTATCAAAAAACCTTATGATTTTAGTGGATTAAAGGGTATTTTATTTGTGGTTGCCTATACTCAGTATGTGTATTTTTATTTAAATGTATATGTTGCCTTAAAATATGTGGATTACTCAACAGTTGAAGCTGCAAAAGGAATGGGAGCATCAAAGCTCAGAGTATTTTTTGATGTAATATGGCCTGTTATTACACCTGCGGTTATAACTTCTACTATTATAACTTTTGCATCAGGGATTAGTTCTTTCTCAGCTCCAAATCTTATAGGTGGTGGTTTTAAAGTTTTAAGTACTCAGATTGTTAGGTCTAAGGCTAATAACCACATGGATATAGCCTCAGTTCAAGTAATTACTTTATTACTAATGGGTATTTTATTTATGATTTTATTACAGTATTATGGCAAAAAATATGGAGTAGTACCATCCTTAAAATCTCAAAGTTATAAAGTTAATAATAGAAAAAAAGACTTATTTACATTTGTATGTAAGATTATTATTGAAATACAAATTATTATGATTATGCTTCCTATAATTACTATTGTATACTTGTCCTTTGTAAGCACACATTCAATTATGACAACTATATTTCCTAGAGACTTTACACTGGAAAACTATCAGATGATTTTCCAAAAATCACGTGTATTACAGCCTATATTAAACAGTTTGAAAATGTCTTTAATGGCAGTGGCAGCAGGATTGATAATCACTGTACCAGTATCGTATTTAGTAATTAAAAAGGATACTACATATAATCGACTAGCAAAATTTATTATAATGTTGCCTTGGAGTATGCCTGCAAGTGCCATTGCGGTTAACCTAATTAATACATTTAATCAAAAAAGTATATTTGCTTTTAATGAATCCTTAATAGGTGGTTTTTATATTTTACCTATAGCATATACAATTTATGCCTTGCCATTATTATTTTCCTCCAATGAGGTTGCTATGAAGTCAATAAATTTAGGACTAGAAGAATCATCAAGGAGCTTAGGTGCTGGAAGGGTAAAAACCTTTTATAATGTAATAGTACCAAATATGATGCCAGGAATAATTTCAGGAGCTATATTAGTATTCATTCGTACAATTGGAGAATATACAATGTCAGCCTTACTTTATGGTGTTTATAATAGACCTATTTCAATTTCTATTGTAACTAATATGCAAGAATTTAAGATAGGAGTATCTATGGCTTATGGTGTATTAGTAATTGGTATATGCTATGTAGCATTAGGAATAATTTTTAAATTAGATAGAAAAAGATTTACATAAAATAACAAAGGCTAATTTATAAATTGGTGTTTAGAAAACCAAGTCATTTTATTCCTTAGATATAAACTCGATGGGTGTTATTTTTGGTGTTTTATGTCAAGTTTATGGAAGTACAAAATTAGATAATAGTGAGTATGATTCCTATAAATCATCTCTACCATTGAAATCTACAAAAAGATATTGGCTAAATAGCTAATATCTTTTTAATTTTTTTGATTCAAATATAGCACTAACTATGGCATGAGTATCTTTAAATTTATAGTTAAAGTACCTTAATTGCTTACTATAAAAATCTAGGAAAGCTAAAGTATATTAAATTAAAATGCTTAAAAAGAGAAGATGTACATGAGAGGTATAATTAACGATGATACAGACTTCTAAAAATTATTTAGTGAAAAGGAACTCAAAGTGTATAATAAAAGTTCCTTTTCAATAAGGAAAACGATTGTTATTTTCTGACCTTTATTAACCTGATATTATTTAAATATAAACAACAAAAAAATTAATAAGAAGCAAACTCAACCTAAAATTTAAAATATCGGGAGGTACAATATGTTAATAAATATGAAGGAAATGTTAAAAGTAGCACAAGAAAATCAATTTGCTGTACCAGCATTTAATATAGGAAGTGGGCAAATACTTAAAGCAGTAGTACAGAGTGCTAACGAAAAAAATGCACCAGTAATACTTGCAATACACCCAAATGAGCTAAGTTTCCTAGGAGATAGCTTTGTAGCTAGTTGTATAGAAGAAGCAAATAAGAGCAAGGTACCTATGGTAATACACTTAGATCATGGGGAAAATAAAGAACAAATATTAAGAGCAATAAGATGTGGATTTACATCAGTAATGATTGATGGGTCACATTTACCATATGAAGAAAATGTAGCTATATCTAGGGAAGTAGTAGAGATAGCAAAAGGCTTAAATATATCTGTAGAGGGAGAACTTGGAACAATAGGAACAACAGGGACATCAGGAGAAGGTGGTTCTGATGAAATAATATATACAGATTCAAAATTAGCTAGGGATTTTGTTGAAAAAACAGGAGTAGATACACTAGCTATTGCAATTGGTACAGCACATGGTATATATCCAAAAGGGTTTAAACCAGAACTTAAATTAGATTTATTAAAAGAAATAAGAGAAGTAGTAGATATACCTTTAGTTCTTCATGGGGGGTCATCAAATCCAGATGAAGAAATAGCACAAGCAGTTAAACTAGGAGTTTGTAAAATAAATATTTCAAGTGATGTTAAGTCAGCATATTATAAGAAGTGTAGAGAACTATTGGAACAAAATCCAAGTTTATATGAGCCAGATACTATATATCCACCATGTATAGATGCTGCAAGAGAAGTTATAGAGTTTAAAATGAATTTATTCAATGATATAGATAAATTAAAATGCTTTTACAAAAACAAGAATTAGTTATGAGGAAACAAATAAAAAGGAGGGGAGAATTTATGATAGGTCAAATATTACGAAGTGATTGTATTATACTAGATAAACAATTACAAACTAAAAAAGATGTGATTGATTATATGGCAAATCATCTGTATCAAGGAAATTATATAAATGATAAAGAAAAGTTTATAGTTGATATTAATAAACGTGAAAAAGAATCATCAACTAACATGGGGAATTTAATTGCTATCCCTCATGCCAAGTCAAGTTCAGTAAAGCAACCTGTAATGATGTATTTAAGAACTGATAAGGAAATTACGGATAATGATGGTCAAAAACTTAGGTCATTTTTTATGATAGCAGTTCCAGAATCAGGTTTAGATGAGCATCTTAAGATTATATCTAAACTAGCTACATATCTAATGGACGAAAATCTTCTTAAGCACCTACTAAGTGCAGAAACTCCATATGAAATATTAAATATATTTAATAATAAAGCCGTAGAATCAGGAGATTCAAGTGATAATCAAAATAAAGGTCTTATAGTTGGAATAACAGGATGCCCAACAGGGATAGCTCATACTTTTATGGCAAAAAAAGCATTAGAGGAAGCAGGGCAAGAACTTGGATATGAAGTTAAAATAGAAACTCATGGAGCTATAGGTGTAGAAAATAAATTGACTAAAGAAGATATAAAAAGAGCTGAATATGTAATAATAGCTTGTGATAAAGAAGTTCAAATGAGTAGATTTATAGGAAAAAAAGTATTACAAAAGAAAGTAGTAGATGCTAAGAATGTTTCATTAGCTAAAAATTTAATTATAAACGCTGAAAATGGAATGGCTAAAGAAATTAAACCAGGTGGAAAAACTTTAGAAGATTCAAAAGAAATACTTCAAGGGTCAGAGAAAAAAGGTGTTTATAAACACTTAATGAGTGGTGTATCTGAAATGATTCCATTTGTAGTAATAGGTGGGATTGGTATAGCTATAGCATTTATGTTTGGTATATTTGCATCAGACCCAACTCATGAAACATACAACCCTATAGCTGGATTCTTTGGACAACTTGGAGGCGATTCAGCATTTAAGTTATTCATACCGATACTTGCTGGTTTTATAGCTAAATCAATAGCAGGAAGACAAGGTTTTGCTCCTGCTATGATAGCTGGATTTATGGCAGTTATTGGAGGTTCAGGGTTTATAGGTGGTATGGTAGCAGGATTTGCAACAGGATATATAGCTTTAGGAGTAATGAAGATAACAGAAAACTTACCAGGTGTATTAAAGGGAGTAAATGCTGTATTGATATGTCCACTGTTGATTGCATTTACGAGTGGGGCTATAATGTTCTTTGTAGTTAACACACCAGCATCATGGTTAAATGAAGCTTTACAGTCTTGGTTACAAAGTATGTCTGGAACTAATAAAGTATTATTAGGTGCAATATTAGCAGGAATGATGGCATCAGATATGGGAGGACCTATTAATAAAACAGCTTCAGCATTTGGATTGGCGATGTTCTCTAGTAATATATTTGAACCATCAGCAGCATTAATGGTAGGTGGAATGGTACCTCCATTAGCGATATCGTTAGCTATGTTAATATTCAAAAACAAGTTTACTAAAGAAGAAAGAAAGTCATCCCTACCAACTGCTATAATGGGGGCATCTTTCATAACAGAAGGAGCAATACCATTTGCAGCTGCAGATCCATTAAGAATGATTCCAGCAAACATAATTGGTTCTTGTATAGGTGGGGCAATATGTATGAGTCTAGATATAACTTTAATGGCACCACATGGAGGAATATTTGTAATACCATTTGCATGTAGTGCACCAGTTGCATATATAGCTTGTATATTAGTTGGTACAGTAATAACAGCATTAATTATAGGGGTAACAAAGCCTACTATAAAGAGTGAAAATAGTGAAGTTGAAGTACTTGGTGCTTAAATTATAAACAAGAGTAAAAATAAGGATATTTAGAATCAGTTGACTACTTCTAAATATCCTTACTTTTTATTTCGAAATTATATTATCTATTATATCAATTTAGTAAGGTGTATCATAAATTCTTTTATAATACGGAAGTATCTTAGTAATTTTACATGGTTAGGAAATATGTTAAAATAGTAGTTAATATAAACATATAAACATAGGTAGGGAGGGCTAAGTATGCTTGTGTCGAGGCAAATTGAATTTCTTAAATTGATTAAAAAATAACTACGCACACTTGTGACTTTAGTCATGAGTTAGTAGCTAAATTAGTCAGCATATAGGGAAACTTATATGTAGAGATAGGATAGAACCTATCCAATACTACTTGAATTGCT
>NZ_OEZH01000138.1 GCF_900243075.1 Clostridioides difficile | reverse complement strand
AATAATCAGATAGGTTTAGATTTAGGAATTAAAGAATTTTGTATCTCAAGTTGTGGAGAATTTATAGAAAATCCTAAGTATCTTAAGAAGTCATTAAGTAAACTTGCTAAATTACAAAGAGAATTATCGAGAAAAACAATCGGTAGTTTAAATAGAAATAAAGCAAGATTAAAAGTTGCAAAACTTCAAGAACATATAGCTAATCAAAGGAAGGATTTTCTACAAAAATTATCTACTAAATTAATAAAAGAGAATGATATTATTTGTATAGAAGATTTACAA
>NZ_OEZH01000119.1 GCF_900243075.1 Clostridioides difficile | reverse complement strand
TATGTTGTAAGTAAAATTATGCATGACAAATAAAGGTATGAAAATACCATTTTTTCAGATAATATTTGATTGTAAATAATAATTTTAGAATACTTTTTTTAAATGATGAAGATATATTCCACGTTTATTTTTTACTATTTTATTGTGTAGTCTAGAAATGTTATGAGCTATCGCTACAATAATACATTCTGATAGAACATTTTCTTTGCCTCGGCTTAAAAATCTTCTAAATTTCATATTTTGTTTTACTTGAGCGAAAGCTCCTTCTGCTTGTATACTTCTATTCATTCTAA
>NZ_OEZH01000121.1 GCF_900243075.1 Clostridioides difficile | reverse complement strand
ATTACTCTATTATTGTAGCAACAACTCCTGAAGCTACTGTTCTTCCACCTTCTCTTATTGAGAATCTTAATCCCTCTTCTACAACTATTGAGTTTATTAAGTCTACTTCCATTGTTACGTTATCTCCAGGCATTACCATCTCTATTCCTTCTGGTAACTTACAAGCTCCTGTTACGTCTGTTGTTCTAAAATAGAATTGTGGTCTATATCCATCAAAGAATGGTGTATGTCTTCCACCCTCTTCTTTTTTAAGTACATATACTTCTGCTGTAAACTTTGTGTGTGCCTTTACTGATCCAGTTTTTGCTAGTACTTGTCCTCTTTCTATTTCGTTTCTTTGTACTCCTCTTAATAATGCTCCTATATTATCCCCTGCTTGTGCTTGGTCTAATAATTTTCTGAACATCTCTACTCCTGTTACTACTACTTTTCTTGGAGCTTCTGTTAATCCTACTAATTCTACTTCGTCTTGTACTTTTAATACTCCTCTTTCCACTCTTCCTGTTGCAACTGTTCCTCTTCCTGTGATTGAGAATACGTCCTCTACTGGCATTAAGAATGGCTTATCTGTGTCTCTCTCTGGTGCTGGTATATACTCATCTATTTGCTCGAATAATTCTACTATCTTATCTCCCCACTCACTCTTTGGATCTTCTAATGCCATTAATGCTGATCCTCTTACTATTGGAGTATCATCTCCTGGGAAATCATATTCTGTTAATAAATCTCTTACTTCCATTTCTACTAACTCTAATAACTCTTCGTCATCTACCATGTCACATTTGTTTAAGAATACTACTATATATGGTACACCAACTTGTCTTGATAATAGTATATGCTCTCTTGTTTGTGGCATTGGTCCATCTGTTGCTGAACAAACTAATATTGCTCCGTCCATTTGTGCTGCTCCTGTTATCATGTTCTTAACGTAGTCAGCATGTCCTGGGCAGTCAACGTGTGCATAGTGTCTGTTTGGAGTTTCATACTCAACGTGTGCTGTTGATATTGTGATTCCTCTTTCTCTTTCTTCTGGAGCTTTATCTATGTTTGCAAAGTCTACTGCTTCTCCTAATTGATATCTGTCATATAATGTTTTTGTTATTGCTGCTGTTAATGTAGTTTTACCGTGGTCAACGTGTCCTATTGTCCCTATATTAACATGAGGTTTTGTTCTTTCGTATTTAGCTTTAGCCATTTTGAATTTCCTCCCTT
>NZ_OEZH01000122.1 GCF_900243075.1 Clostridioides difficile | reverse complement strand
TTTTACCGATAGGTATGTATGTTATATCCATACAAATTTTTTCTAATGGTTGATTAGCTGTAAATTCACGATTTAATATATTATCATATACCTCAGATAATTTAAACTTGCGTCTATATACTTTCTTTCTAATAATAGATTTAATACCTAGTTCTTTCATCAACCTATATACTTTCTTATGATTAATAGGGGTATCAAGTATTTTATTTAAATAAGTACAAATTCTTTTTCTACCATAAGTGCCTCTATATTTTTTATGTATTTCAATTATA
>NZ_OEZH01000123.1 GCF_900243075.1 Clostridioides difficile | reverse complement strand
TATCTACTAAATTAATAAAAGAGAATGATATTATTTGCATAGAAGATTTACAAGTAAAGAATATGATTAGAAATCGTAAACTATCTCGCTTAATTTCTGATGTATCATGGTCAGAGTTTATTCGTCAATTAAAATACAAGGCTAATTGGTATGGTAGAAAAATTGTAAAAATAGGTAAATTCTTTGCAAGTTCACAAATATGCAATAAATGTGGGTATAAAAACGAGGAAATTAAGAACTTAAATATAAGAGAATGGATTTGTCCTAGTTGTAATGAAACTCACGATAGAGATATAAATGCAAGTATAAATATATTAAAAGAAGGATTA
>NZ_OEZH01000124.1 GCF_900243075.1 Clostridioides difficile | reverse complement strand
ACAACTGGTACACCAGAGGTACGTCCATCCCGGTCCTCTCGTACTAAGGACAGGTCTTCTCAAATTTCCTACGCCTGCGACGGATAGGGACCGAACTGTCTCACGACGTTCTGAACCCAGCTCGCGTACCACTTTAATGGGCGAACAGCCCAACCCTTGGGACCTACTACAGCCCCAGGATGTGATGAGCCGACATCGAGGTGCCAAACCTCCCCGTCGATGTGGACTCTTGGGGGAGATAAGCCTGTTATCCCCAGGGTAGCTTTTATCCGTTGAGCGATGGCCCTTCCACGCAGAACCACCGGATCACTAAGTCCGATTTTCATCCTTGCTCGACCTGTATGTCTTGCAATCAAGCTCTCTTTTGCCTTTACACTCTACGTACGATTTCCGACCGTACTGAGAGAACCTTTGAGCGCCTCCGTTACCTTTTGGGAGGCGACCGCCCCAGTCAAACTGCCCACCTGACAGTGTCCCAAGACCAGATTCATGGCCTATGGTTAGAGTCCCAGTACTACAAGGGTGGTATCCCAAGGATGGCTCCGCCAAAACTGGCGTCCTGGTTTCAAAGCCTCCCACCTATCCTGTACATGTAGTACCAAGACCCAATGTCAAGCTACAGTAAAGCTCCATGGGGTCTTTCCGTCCTGTCGCAGGTATCCGGCATCTTCACCGGAATTACAATTTCACCGAGTCTGTTGTTGAGACAGTGCCCAAATCGTTACG
Organism: Clostridioides difficile; assembly: GCF_900243075.1. Classification (GTDB taxonomy): domain Bacteria; phylum Bacillota; class Clostridia; order Peptostreptococcales; family Peptostreptococcaceae; genus Clostridioides; species Clostridioides difficile_D. The sequence goes on along the minus strand of NZ_OEZH01000124.1, from coordinate 260 downwards.
CCTTTCGTGCGGGTCGGAACTTACCCGACAAGGAATTTCGCTACCTTAGGACCGTTATAGTTACGGCCGCCGTTTACTGGGGCTTAAGTTCACTGCTTCGATTGCTCTAACAGATCCCCTTAACCTTCCAGCACCGGGCAGGCGTCAGCTCCTATACATCGTCTTGCGACTTAGCAGAAACCTATGTTTTTGGTAAACAGTCGCTTGGGCCTATTCTCTGCGGCCACCGGATGGTGGCACCCCTTATCCCTAAGTTACGG
>NZ_OEZH01000125.1 GCF_900243075.1 Clostridioides difficile | reverse complement strand
ATAATGCCGAAGGATAAGATATAGTCTGTGCTTGCATGAAAGTGTAAGAAGTTCATAAGAGAACTGCATAGGTAGTAGCGAACTTATGTGAACGACAATCTCAAAAATGATAAAAGTTAAGACTTACGGTTCTTAAATATGTTATTTAAAATTAAATATAAAACCTTCTAAATAATTGTTTTAAATAATTACATTTGTTAATATTATGATAGGTGATTAATAAATTGTTCACCACAGCATTATATAATATATTAAATATGATAAAATCATTAAAAAGTGTATCAAAAAACAATTAAAGTGAGGTGATAGTAGTGAAAAAAGCTTATAAGTTTAGAATGTATCCAAATAAAAAACAGCAAGAGTTAATTAACAAAACTTTTGGATGTTGTAGATTTGTATATAATAAATATCTTGCTAAAAGAATAGATGTTTATAAAAACGATAAAGAAACTTTTACTTATAAACAGTGTAGTTCTGATTTGACTAATTTAAAAAAAGATTTAAAGTGGCTTAAAGAACCTGACAAATTTTCACTACAAAACGCCTTAAAAGATTTAGAAAACGCATATGAAAAATTCTTTAAAGAAAAGGCAGGATTTCCTAAATTTAAATCAAAGAAAACTAATAGATTTTCATATAAAACTAACTTTACAAATGGAAACATTATGTATTGTGGTCAACATATAAAACTACCTAAACTTGGTATGGTTAAGATAAGGGATAAACAAGTACCTCAAGGTAGAATACTTAATGCTACTATATCTAAAGAGCCAAGTGGTAGATACTATGTATCATTATGCTGTACTGATGTAGATATTGAAGTATTTGAAAATACTAATAATCAGATAGGTTTAGATTTAGGAATTAAAGAATTTTGTATCTCAAGTTGTGGAGAATTTATAGAAAATCCTAAGTATCTTAAGAAGTCATTAAACAAACTTGTTAAATTACAAAGAGAATTATCGAGAAAAACAATCGGTAGTTTAAATAGGAATAAAGCAAGATTAAAAGTTGCAAGACTTCAAGAACACATAGCTAATCAAAGAAAGGATTTTCTACAAAAACTATCTACTAAATTAATAAAAGAGAACGATATTATTTGCATAGAAGATTTACAAGTAAAGAATATGATTAGAAATCATAAACT
>NZ_OEZH01000143.1:819-3855 GCF_900243075.1 Clostridioides difficile | reverse complement strand
TATGGTTTGTTTCTTGTTTATAAATTAACCTACTGTTTAATTTTCAAAGTTCATTTTTCATGTTTGCCCTTTTCTTAAGGACAAGTAATACTATATCACCTTAAAAATAATCCGTCAACACATTTTTAACATTTTTTATTTTATTTTTTATATATTAAGTTTCTTTAGTTCTTCTAAGTCAAGTGTTACCAACATATTAAGCATATCTTTTCTTTTGATTTTATCTTCGTATTTTTTTATAATTTTTTTTCTAATATCACCTAATACGTTTAAATACTCCTCATAATCTTCACTATATATTTCTTCAAGCTCCTTCTTTATCTTAGATGACAGTGAAGGGCTTTTACCTCCAGTAGATACACTTATAAGTAAATCACCTCTTTTTATATATGATGGAACAGTAAAATTTGATATTTCTAAATTATCAACAACATTTACTAATTTCTTTTTTGCTCTACAATACAATCCTATTTCCATATTTAGTTCTCTATTGTTTGTAGCAACAATTATAACAGAAGCACTTTCTATATACATTTTTTTATAATCATCTTTTATTATTTTTATATTACCTTCTAAATCATAAAATTTATTTAAAATTTGTTTAGAAACTATAGTAACATTCTTATTAAAATCTAAAAAATTTTTACATTTCCTATATGCAACTTCTCCTCCGCCAATTATAACTACATCTAACTCATCTAATTTTAAATTAATAGGATATAGCATTTTCTACCTCCAAAGTTTATTTAATTAAATAAATAAAGTATAGAAATTGCAAATTAGTTTCTATTCTTATTCAATAAGTATCTAAATAAAAATACTATAGAGTATCTAATTATAATTTCTATACTTTTAAGATTCTTTATGATTCTAGAATTTATTTTTTCAACAACTTAGCAATATCCTTAGCAAAATAAGTTATTATTATATCTGCTCCTGCTCTTTTTATAGATGTAATTGATTCTAGAATTACATCTTCATTTAATAAACCTTCTTTAACAGCACACTTAAGCATAGAGTATTCTCCACTTACATTATAAGCTGCTAGAGGTAAATCAAAATTATCTTTAACTCTTCTTATAATATCTAAATATGATAATGCAGGTTTAACCATAAGTATATCTGCACCTTCCAATATATCAAGTTCAGTTTCTATTATAGCTTCATTGCTATTTGCTGGGTCCATTTGATATGTTTTTCTATCTCCAAAAGATGGTGCTGAATGAGCAGCCTCTCTAAAAGGTCCATAGTAATTTGAAGCGTATTTAACACTGTAAGCCATTATTCCTACATTTTCTAATCCATTTTCATCTAATGCTTCTCTTATTGCTTGTATTCTTCCATCCATCATATCAGATGGAGCAACCATATCAGCTCCTGCTTTAGCATGACTTACAGATATTTTAGCCAAATACTCCAATGATTTATCATTGTCAACATAACCAGTATCAGTTAGAATTCCACAATGCCCATGACTTGTATATTGGCACATACAAACATCTGTTATTACATTTATATTTGGATTTATTTCTTTTACCTTTCTAATTGCCTTTTGAACTATTCCATTATCATTAAAAGCTTGTGAAGCACACTCATCTTTTTCATCTGGAACACCAAATAACATTATATGTTCAATTCCCAACTCACTTATTTCTTTTATTTCTTCTTCTAACATATCTATAGATAAATGATAGACATCTGGTAAAGATTTAATTTCTTCTTTTATATTTTCTCCCTCTACTACAAATAGTGGATATATTAAATCTTCTATATTCACTTTAGTTTCTCTTACTAAATTTCTGATTGCTTTACTTGCTCTTAGTCTTCTTGGTCTTCTTAACATATTCAAGCCTCCAAAATTAATTTTTTATAATTAAATCTACTAACGAATCTATAGTAGATGTAGCAGATTCTTTGTACAATTTTATTCCTAAACTATTTATTGTCTCTGTAGTTATAGGCCCTATAGATAATGTTTTTATTTTGTCTAATATTTTAATATTTTCTTTTCCTATAATTTCAACGAGATTATTTACTGTTGAGGAACTAGTAAATGTTATATAATCTATATCATTAGAATTTAAAATATCTAATATCTCATCTTTTTTATCCTCATCTATTACTGTTCTATATATATGTACTTCTGTTACTTTACAAATAGTCTTAAGCTTGTCAACCAGATAATCTCTAGCATTTTCTGCTCTAGGAATAAGTATACTATCGTTATCATTTAAAATAGGCATTAACTCTTCATACAGTGATTCTGCTACAAATTTTTTTGGTACTATATCTGCTAGAATTCCTCTTTTTTTCAATTCATTTGATGTAGCAGAGCCTATAGCACATATCTTTAAATTAGATAGTATCCTTAAATCAAAATTCATTTCATATATCTTTTCAAAAAAGATTTCTACAGCATTTTTACTAGTTAATATTAGATAATTATACTTATTTATATTTTTTATTTCGTTTTCTAACTTAATATTATTTTGTATTTTTTCTATCTTAATAGTAGGTATTTCTATTGGATTTCCACCTAAATCCATTATTTTTTCTACCAATGCACTATTTTGATTTCTAGACCTAGTTACAGCAATACTTTTTCCAAATAAAGGTTTATTTTCAAAAAAATTCAACTTTTCTCTAAGTCCTACAACGCTTCCAACTACTATAAGAGTTGGAGGTTTTACTTTTTCTTTAATAGCAGTTTCATAAACATTCTCAAGTGTGGATGTAACAACCCTTTGATTATATCTAGTTGCCCAACTTATAAGAGCAACAGGTGTATCCTTGTCTTTTCCCTCTTTCATTAGGTTTTCACTTATTTTCTTTAGATTTGAGATTCCCCTGAACCTCCCATGACTAAAGTCACAGGGTTCCTGCTTCATAGAATTTTGCATACTAAAATATGTCTTACTAATTCTCAACAGGCTATCCCCGTAGTTCCTACGGTTCTTACATAAGTTATTTATTTTGAATTGTTATTAGTCTTAACCCTTCTTTTAATATATTTATACTTGCATTTATATCTCTATT
>NZ_OEZH01000143.1:0-744 GCF_900243075.1 Clostridioides difficile | reverse complement strand
CATATTTGTGAACTTGCAAAGAATTTACCTACCTTTACAATTTGTCTACCATACCAATTAGCCTTGTATTCTAATTGACGAATAAATTCTGACCATGATACATCTGAAATTAAGCGAGATAGTTTACGATTTCTAATCATATTCTTTACTTGTAAATCTTCTATGCAAATAATATCGTTCTCTTTTATTAATTTAGTAGATAGTTTTTGTAGAAAATCATTTCTTTGATTAGCTATATGTTCTTGAAGTCTTGCAACTTTTAATCTTGCTTTATTTCTATTTAAACTACCGATTGTTTTTCTCGATAATTCTCTTTGTAATTTAGCAAGTTTTTTTAATGACTTCTTAAGATACTTCGGATTTTCTATAAATTCTCCACAATTTGAGATACAAAATTCTTTAATTCCTAAATCTAAACCTATCTGATTGTTAGTATTTTCAAATGCTTCAATATCTACATCAGTACAACATAATGATACATAATATCTACCACTTGGTTCTTTAGATATAGTAGCATTAAGTATTCTACCTTTAGGGACTTGTTTATCCCTTACCTTAACCATACCAAGTTTAGGTAGTTTTATATGTTGACCACAATACATAATGTTTCCATTTGTAAAGTTAGTTTTATATGAAAACCTATTAATTTTCTTTGATTTAAATTTAGGAAATCCTGCCTTTTTTTTAAAGAATTTTTCATATGCATTATCTAAATCTTTTAAGGCGTTTTGTAGTGAAAATTTG
>NZ_OEZH01000175.1:758-835 GCF_900243075.1 Clostridioides difficile | reverse complement strand
CGAAGGTGTAAGTGCAGCAATGTATTTAGCTTATCGATACTAATAGGTCGAGGACTTGACCAATATTTATTTGATGC
>NZ_OEZH01000175.1:535-748 GCF_900243075.1 Clostridioides difficile | reverse complement strand
ATTTAGCTTATCGATACTAATAGGTCGAGGACTTGACCAATATTTATTTGATGTTCATTCATTAAGATATATGTGCAGTTTTTAGAGTGTTAACTCTATATATTTAAACTTGTCAAGGATTATAGATTTTTAATAGTTTTATAAACTAAAAAATCGAATAAAAAAAGCATTGACATAATAAGACAAAGATGTTATTATAATACTTGTCTTAGA
>NZ_OEZH01000175.1:0-525 GCF_900243075.1 Clostridioides difficile | reverse complement strand
TATAGATTTTTAATAGTTTTATAAACTAAAAAATCGAATAAAAAAAGCATTGACATAATAAGACAAAGATGTTATTATAATACTTGTCTTAGAAAAAAGTTAAATGAAAATTTAGACAATAATCTGGTTATTATAGCAGAGAGGATACACCTGTTCCCATTCCGAACACAGAAGTTAAGCTCTCTAACGCTGATGGTACTTGGTGGGAAACTGCCTGGGAGAGTAGGACATAGCCAGGTGATGTGCCGAAGTGGCGGAACTGGCAGACGCACAGGACTTAAAATCCTGCGGGACTTACCTCTCGTACCGGTTCGATTCCGGTCTTCGGCACCAAATTATTGTGGGCCATTAGCTCAGTTGGTTAGAGCGCCCGGCTCATAACCGGTAGGTCTGGGGTTCGAGTCCCTGATGGCCCACCACAATAATTTAAAGAACTTTGAAAATTAAACAGTAGGTTAATTTATAAACAAGAAACAAACCATAAAGCCAGATATTTTGATAACAATAGTATCTGAGCCTGATAAA
>NZ_OEZH01000127.1 GCF_900243075.1 Clostridioides difficile | reverse complement strand
TTCTAAACTTATAAGCTTTTTCCACTGCTATCACCTCACTTTAATTGTTTTTTGATACACTTTTTAATGATTTTATCATATTTAATATATTATATAATACTGTGGTGAACAATTTATTAATCACCTATCATAATATTAACAAATGTAATTATTTAAAACAATTATTTAGAAGGTTTTATATTTAATTTTAAATAACATATGTAAGAACTATAAGTCCTAACTTTTATCATTTTTGAGGTTGTCGTTCACATAAGTTCGCTACTACCTATGCAGTTCTCTTATGAACTTCTTACACTTTCATGCAAGCA
>NZ_OEZH01000178.1 GCF_900243075.1 Clostridioides difficile | reverse complement strand
ACATAGAAAAACCCCCTTAGAGTATACACTTTTTAGACCTATTATAATGGCCTTTTATTTAAATGTCTACTATAAGGGGATTATACTAATTTTGAGACGGCCTCATTTTCATCTATTTACAAACTAAGCACTTTGCTTTTCTTTGTTTCCTTTTTTACTAATTCCATCATTTATTTTATCTACAACTACTGCTATTGCATTATCTCCTGATACATTACATGCTGTACCAAAACTGTCTTGAGTTAAGTATAAAGCTATCATTAAACTTGCAAGACCACCATCTGATGGTATTCCAACCATTGGTAAGAAAGGAAGTGCACTCATTATAGCTCCACCTGGTGCTCCTGGTGCTGCAACCATTGCTATACCTAACATTGCAATATAAGGGAATAATACGCCTATTCCATGTGGCATACCATTCATCATTAAAACTGCTGTTGTAAATCCTGTTATTGATATCATACTACCTGATAAATGTATTGTTGCACAAAGAGGTACAACAAATTCTCTTATTTGCTTACTTACTCCGTTTTTTTCTGCACAACCAACATTAACTGGTATAGTTGCTGCTGAAGATTGAGTACCTATAGCTGTTAAATATCCAGGTACTTGATTTTTTAACATTCTTACTGGATTTTTTCCTGAAAACATTCCTGCTGCTGTAAATTGACATGCCATATATACAAAATGTAAAGGGATTACTACTAAATATACTTTCCAGAATACCCCTAATATTGTCCATACTTCCCCTGCTATAGTTATATTTGCAAAAGTTCCTGCTATGTATAAAGGTAATAAAGGTATAATTACTGTTGACAACGTTTTCGTTACGATTTCTTGGAATTCTTGGAAGAAATTAAATAAAGTTTCTCCTTTACCATGATTTCTTAAAGCTGATATTCCAAGCCCCATTACAAATGCAAATACGATTGCTGCTGTTACATCTACCATAGGCTCTAATGGAATTGTGAAGATTGGAGCTAACATTCCTGCTTCTGGGTCTCCAATTTGACTTGCAACACTTGCATCAATAAAATTTGGGAAGATTAATGTAGATACTACAAATGACAATAATCCTGCTATTAAAGTAGAACCATATGCGATTCCTGTAGTTATTCCCAATAACTTTCCTGCGCCTGTTGCTAAATCAGCTATACCTGCTGTTACAAAACCTATAATTATAAATGGTATAACAAATTTTAGGAATGCTGAGAATAGAGTACTAACTGTTACTAATATTTGTACAATTATTTCTGGTGCATAACTTCCGATTAAAATACCGACTATGATACCGATGATTAGCTTGGGCACTAAACCTATTTTTTTCTTCATAACATTTACCCTCCATAACTTTTTTAAATTAAGCATCCTTGTACATTGAATACTTAGCTAAATATTGGATATCCACTTATTATGATAATAGAGTTTTACCTCTCCGTCAACAATTTAACCATTTTTTGTTAATAAAAAAAAGAATAACATATATAAATTGTTATTCTTCTTCATCTTTTATAGAAAATTCTACATTTTCAATTATATTTGAATGTTTATCCTTTTTTGCAATAATTCTATACTTATTAATTTCTTCATTCACAGTACCTATACTCCAAATTAATACTATAGCATCATCTACAAAACCAAATGCACCAGCAATCATTTCAGGTATTATATCAACTCCAGATACAAAGTACGATATAGTAAAAATTAATACGGAAACTACTTTTATTTTATCGACTATATTGATTCGTTTATCTGTCATAAAATCAGGTAGTTTAAGTAAATCAAATATAAAAAGCAAACCAAATTTAGCATTTTTAAATCTCACCAAAATTTTTTTTAAAAAATCTAAAATTATATTAATGACTCTTTTTAGAAATTCCATATTTATCACCTCTTATAATTATAGGTTATTCTACATTATAACCGATATAATTAATTTGATGAATATATTAGAGATAAATTTTATTAATTAGTTTACATTTAAATTATAATAATTCAATTCCTGCACTGCTACAATTTTTAATCATATCTTGTGGCCATACTCCAACCTGTACTTCTCCTATATGAGCCTTTTGCAAGAAATACATACATATTCTTGATTGACCAATTCCTCCACCAATTGTATATGGAAGCTCACCATTTAAAAGCATCTTATGATAGTCAAACTCTTTTCTCTCTTCACATCCAGCAAGTTTCAATTGTCTATCAAGAGATTCTTCATCAACTCTAATTCCCATTGAAGATAATTCTAACGCTGAATCTAAAACAGGATTATAAAATAATATATCTCCATTCAATTCCCAGTCATCATAATCAGGGCTTCTTCCATCATGTTTTTCTCCTGATATTAGTGTCTTTCCTATTTGAGTTATAAATACTGCCTTCTTGTCTTTTACAACTTTGTCTTCTCTTTCCTTTGGCGATAATTCAGGATACATATCTTCTAACTCTTGTGATGTTATAAAAGTTATTTCTTCTGGTAAGATTTCTTTTATACCTTGATACATACTACATACAAAAATTTCAGTATCTTTAAATACTCCATATAGCCTTTTTACAATATCTTTTAAAGTCTTTTCATTTCTGCTACTTTTATCTATAACCAATTCCCAATCCCACTGGTCTACATAAAGGGAATGTATATTATCCAATTCTTCATTTTTTCTTATTGCATTCATATCTGTATATAAACCACTGCCAACTTCAAAGCCGTATTTTTTAAGAGCTAATCGTTTCCATTTTGCAAGTGATTGAACAATTTCTGCATTTTTATTCATAAATGGTATATCAAAACTTACAGCCTTTTCTCCATTTAAATTATCATTTGCACCTGTTTCTGGTAATACAAATAACGGAGAAGAAACTCTTATAAGATTTAATTCATTACTTAGTCTCATTTCAAAAAAATCTTTTAATTTTTTTATAGCTATTTGTGTATCAATTACATTCAAACTACTTTTATAATCCTTTGGTATTATTGTGCTCATATTATTCACTCCCTATATTTATATATTTTTCCATTAAAAAAACCCTTCATCCCTATATAAAAGGGACGAAAGGTTGCTTTTCCGCGGTACCACCCTGATTAGTCTGAAATAAATTCAAACCCAGCTCATAATGTACAGATATTACTCGATACATCCCAATATGATAACGGTTTGGTTCCGACTAAGCCTACTCTTTTAAAATTTCGGTTAGCAACTCCAGGATGTTCTTCATTATAGACTTCATATTGGTCTCACACCATCACCAACTCGCTTTAATTACATTCTATAACTACTCTTCCTTTCAAAGTCTTTAAGAGTTTAATTCAATAAAATTTAGCTCTCTTATGTTTTCTATTTATTCATAATAGTATGATAAGTGATTAGTTAAAATTTGTCAAGTTTATTATTTTTTTATTTTTACACACTTTAGAACTTTTACCTATACTTTATAAATTTTCAAACGTAGCCTTTAATCTATCCATACATTCTTTTAATAAAGACTGTGGACATGCTACATTTATTCTTTCAAATCCTATTCCTTCTTTTCCAAATATATAACCCTCATCAAACAATACATTAGCTTTTTTAAACATTAAATCTTCAAGTTCTACTTCATTTAATCCATAAGCAGTAAAATCTAACCATGCTAGATATGTTCCTTCTGGATAAACAAGTTTTACTTTTGGTAAATTTTCTTTTAAGTATTCATCAATAAATTTTATGTTGTTATCTAAATATTCATTCAATTCATCAAGCCAATCTTCACTCTCATTATATGCTGCTATTGTAGCTACAATAGCAAAAGGATTTGGTGAGGTTCCAACTCCAACAGCTGTAACTTCTTCTTGATATTTATTTCTTAATTCATTATTATTAACTATTATATTAGACAATTGCATTCCAGCCAAATTAAACGTTTTACTTGGGGCTATACATGTAATTATTTTATCTTTATACTCTGGACATAAGGCTTGCAAAGGAGTATGTTTAAATCCTTTTCTAATTAAATCAGAATGTATCTCATCAGCTATTATCCATAAGTTGTATTTTTTACATATTTCTACAACCTTTTTTAATTCTTCTTCTCTCCAAACTCTCCCAACAGGATTGTGAGGGCTACAAAGTATAAGTACTTTATTGTTACTACACTTAGCCTTTTCTTCCAAATCATCATAATCCATTCTATAAGTCCCATTTTCATATATTAGAGGATTGTTTACAACTTCTCTATTATTACTTTTTATCTTAGCTTCAAATGGGTAATATACTGGTTTTTGAACTATTACACCTTCATTAGAATCAGTTAATACTCTTACTAAAATAGCCACCGCTGGTACGACCCCTGGACTAAAAACAATATCTTCTCTATTTATTTCCCAGTTAAATCTCCTTTTATACCAACCACAAACTGAATCAAAGTATTTCTCACTATCATTGGAACTATACCCAAATATTTTGTGATTAACTTTTTTATGTAACGCTTCTATTATTGGTTCTGCACATTCAAAATCCATATCTGCAATCCAAAAAGGTAAACCATCTTTTTGTGCTTTTGGTGAACAATTAGTTCTAAAATCCCATTTAACACAATCTGTTCCCACTCTATCTATTACTCTGTCAAAATTATATTTACTCATTTTTCCCCTCCTAAAAATATAGATTTTATAATTATTAAATCTATAGCTATGTATAATTTAGTATTATTTTACAACTCTACATACTATAATAATAGCACTTTTTTGTCCAATAGATTTAAAATATATTTGTTTTTATTGTTATAGTTTTTTTCAATATTGTAAAAATAACTTCATTATATCAAAACAAGATTGCTCATATTAATTATATTTCAACTAACATGGGCAATCTTTTTCTATAGTTTCTAAAATTTTAAATGTGAAGCTAATCGTTTGGACATTATCCTAATCTCTTTTCAACCAATCTACACCATATATCTACTCCATATTCTAATGCCTTTGTATCAAATGTTACATTTGGGTTATGGAATCCTGGTGTAGCATCAGCTCCCAATCCAATATATGTAGTTTTACATTTTAATTTTTGCGTATAATAGTGGAAATCTTCTCCTCCAGAATTTTTAAATATACCTATCGACGCATCTGTTCCCAATACATCTTTTATAGTTTCTTCAGCCAATTTCACAAGCTCTTCATCAAACTCTGCTGCTGGTACTCCATCCTTTGAAAGCAATATAGCTTCTGCATTTATAGAACTTACAGCAGTTTTTACAGCATGGATGGCTTTTTCTTTTAATTCTTCTATTATATCATTACTTTCAGCTCTTATATCTAAAGCCATAAATGCTTCATCTGGTATATTATTATATGTTTCTCCTTTAACGGATATATTTGTTACTTTTATAGAATTTGGTACAGCTGGATTTACTCTTATTGCATTTATCGAATTTACTGCTAAACAAACAGCATCTACTGCATTTACTCCTAAATGCGGTTTAGAACCATGACAAGTAGTACCTTTAATCGTAAATTCCATTATACAACTAGCACAATGATACATTGCAGGTATAGCCTTTCCCAGCCTACAATCTTGTCCAGGTCTTAAATGCATACCTACCATTTCTTCTACATCATCTAATAACCCAGAATCAATTACTCTTAATGCTCCATATAACTTTTCTTCCCCTGGTTGAAAAAGTATTTTTAATTTTCCTCTCTTTACTAGGTTTCTCTCTTTTATTAACTTTGCAGCTGTTAAAAGCATAGAAGTGTGACCATCATGACCACAAGCATGTATCATTTTCTTTTTTCCATCTATTATAAATTCCAGCGCATCCATATCTGCTCTTATAGCAAATACAGGGCCTTCTTCTTTAGAATCTATAGTTACTATAATGCCAGTTCCTGCAATACCTTTATTAATATTTTCAAATCCCATTTTTTCAAGCTCTTTTAAAACAAATTCTGATGTCTTGTATTCTTCAAATCCTTTTTCTGGTATAGTGTGTAGATAATCATACACTTTATGTACATACTCAATATAACCTTTGTTAGTCTGCATAATATAATTCCTCCTTAAAATTTAAACCTTCAATTTATATTAAATTTTTATTATAATTACCTATACTATGAAATAATTCATTATAAGCATTGCAATGCAACCATTTAACGTTGCTATCACAAACATGTGTGGATAATATTTTGTCTTTAATTCAGCCGTTCCTAAAAGTCTGCCCATAAATTGTATCTGAGCTCCTGAAAGCAATAACATTGGTAAGAGAATTGCAACATGTGCTTGGCTTATCTGACCTGCTGTAAACAAACCTGCTATTACCCCAGATGCTCCTCCCATTGATATAAATATTGTCATTATAGCCGTTGCTGCAACACCTGGAAGTCCAAATAAACTCATTACAGGTGTGAATATTGTCCCTATTATATCCAAAAGACCAGTTAAATTGAATACAGAAATTATAGCAAAACCAAATATAACATTTGGAGCCATTGAATTTGTACTTATTTGAAATCCATTTCTAGCCCCTCCAATAAATGCATCTATCACATTTCCTTTTTTAACTTTTTCTTCTTTTTTTGCTACCTCACTCATATTAAGCTTCCCCCTTGTCAAATTTATTTAAATATAATCTAAGTAAGTTTGCCCCAACAAATTTCATAATTAAGATTAAAGCAAGTGGTATAAATATTGGTACATCTCCTATAAATGGAAATAGTGCTGCTCCAGAAGCAAAGAAATTTGTTATTGCAGACGCACCTGAAAATTGAAATGCACAAAATACTGCCTTTTGTTTTTCATCTATATATCCATCATCTTTAAGTTCTTTAGTCATAGATGCAGCAGCATCTGTAGATTGTAAGCTAGCTATTAAAGTTAACCCTGCAAATCCAGGTAATCCTAATAATGGTTTTAATAGTGGGCTAAGAAGTTTTTGAGCTGCCTTCATTCCATCTAAATGGTCTATAACTCTAACTATTCCAAGAGCAAACATAACTGATGGTATTAGTGTCAATGCGTATAACCACCCATCTCGAGGACCAGTACCTCCATCTCCTCTAAAGTTTGCAGCTAATGTACCTACACCATCATTGATTGTTCCTAGTGTTCCAAAAGAACCCAATACATTATTAAAGTCCAAGACTTTTAATGCTCCTGGTGCATCTTTAAATATTCCTGAAAAGAATAATGCACCCAATATCAATGATACATACCCATACCATTTTACCTCTACTTTTTCTGTTGTTGATTCCAATTTTTTCATATAAATTCTCCCTCCTGTTTAAATGAATTTTATTAGTATATCTATTTAATAAGCAAAACTTATGCCAATACTTTAATAATAAGGTTTTTGTGTTTAATTTATTGTTGTAAATTTATTCCAATAATTAAATTGCTTATAATTACTAACTTCTCAAGTTTATAAATACATTCTTTTTTTATTACTTATTTAAAACAAACTTCACAATATAAAAAAATGAATTTTGTTATCTAACAAAATTCATTTTTAAATAGGTTTTTATAGGATAAAAACCTAAAAAAACCTATTATTTAATCAAATATCTAAATTTATTCTATTATTTGTTGTATAATATAACTAATCTTATACTTTAAAAATAAATATTACTTTGTTGGGAGAAATAAAATGGACAAAAAAAAATTAATCCTTATAACATATGATAAATTGAATAGTGACCACTACAAAGAGGAGTTAATAAGCTTTTTTGGAGATGAAATAATCATAGAAACACAAAATATACTTGATGGCATAAAAGAAAATTTAGAAGGAGATGTAGTACTTTCTTTGTCACCTTTAACTAGTAATTTTTTAATAAAACATTTTAAAGAAGACATTGAAATTATTCACGGAACGAAAGCACTTTCAAAACTTGGATATGAAAAAATGATGCAACTCCCTCCAGGTACAAAATCATTACTTATGACCACCAATAAAACTTCAGCATTTGAGATGGCCACTTATCTATATAAAATTGGAATAAATCATATAGATTTTGTACCAACATATCCAGATTGTGATGAAGTATATGACTTAGATACAGCTATAACACCAGGACAAATTAGATTCATACCAAAATACATAAAAAATATAGTCGACCTAGGTTGGAGAAAAATTTCATTAGATACATATATGTCATTACTAGTAGTACTAAAGCTAAAAAATGAAAAATTTATAGAAAAACTATACAAATTGTCCAAAGAGACATTAAGCCATGACTTCTTGAATACATCCTTAGACAATATATCTAAATTAAAAACTATACTATACATGACCATTGATGAAATAGGTGATGGTCTAATATTTTTCAATACCTTTAACAAAGTTACTTTTGTAAATAAATCTTTACTTAGTATGTTAGAACTAGATGAAAAACTTATAAAATCACCATCCTTAATGGAATATCTACCAAAGAGTTTCTTAGATAAAATTACAAAGAATTTAAATATAGATAATATGATTATATACATAGATGAAATAGATAAAAAATTCATACTTTCTAAAAAACCGTTTTATCTTTATAAAAATATAGAGGGTTGCTTAATTACATTAAAAGATGTAAACAATATAGAAATATTAGAACAAAAAATAAGAAGTGATTCTGTTAAAAGAGGTTACGTAGCTAAATATAAATTTAATAATATTATTGGAAATAGTGTTGTTATAAAAGACTGTATTAAAAAAGCAAAAAAGATGGCTCTTACAGATAATCCTATATTAATAACAGGTGAAACAGGTACAGGTAAAGAAGCCTTTACTCAATCCATACATAATCATTCAAATAGAAAAAATAAACCTTTTGTAGCAATAAATTGCGCTTCACTACCAAGTGAACTACTTGAAAGTGAACTATTTGGATATGAAGATGGCTCCTTTACTGGTGCAAAAAAGGGTGGAAAAAAAGGATTATTTGAATTGGCTCATACTGGCACTATATTTCTAGATGAGATAGGAGATATGCCACATAATTTACAGGTTAAACTTTTGAGAGTCTTACAAGAAAAAGAAATCAGAAAAATTGGTGGTACAAGTATCATTCCAATTGATGTGAGAATATTAGCTGCCACAAATAAAGATTTAGAAAAATTAATTACAGAAAATAAATTTAGGATGGATTTATTTTTCAGAATAAGCATGTTCACTTTAGATTTGCCTCCACTTAGACATAGATTAGAAGATATACCTATTCTTTTAGAATCATTTTTAAAAGAGCTTCCCTATAAAAATATTAAACTAGATAAAAGTCTTTTAGAAGCTTTAAATTCATATACTTGGATGGGTAATATTAGGGAATTGAGAAATTGTATTGAATATATGGCCTACATGGGTTCTAATTACCTTACAATAAATGACTTACCACAAAATATATCTTCAAAATTAAATAATCATCATATATCAAGTGATTCCTCCTTATTATTTAGTGATTTAAGCCCATATGACAAAAACATATGTATTTCTATCTTAAAATCATTGTATATGAAACCTATGGGAAGAACAAAGCTTATGAAATTTATGGAATATAATGTCACAGAATATGAAGTAAGAAACATGTTAGAGTATTTAACACTCAATGGATACTTAACTTCTGGTAAAGGAAGAAAAGGTTCTTCTATAACTGAAAAAAGTATAAAAATAATAGAAAATAATATAATTTAGCCATATAGTAATTTATCTTTACTTTATCAAATTTTATATTTATAATTATATATTTTTATTTTTCTATAAAATAACAAAACTTAGTTATATTAAAAAAGCTATGAAATTAGAATTTTATTACTAAATTTCATAGCTTTTAAATATCTTTTAGTATTAGTAGATTAATTGATTTAAAATTACTAATTGATAATTATAAAGTACATCTGTTAAAGGTGTAAATTCTGAACCAATTCCAAATTTTAATTCTGCAAATGCCTCTAAATAGTCTGGGTCACATACATCTTCTTGTGTTAAGTCTCCCTTTACCATTTCAGTAGCAAGATAAGTTGCTAGTGATGGTATGAAAGCATCCATTGGCATAGGATATCCACCAAGTCTATTTGACATACCAAAAGCCTTAGCCTTTTCACTTATCATATCGTTTATTTTATCATAATTTTGAGCATCTTTTTTAGATATTTTTAGTCCCATAACACTAGGGTATGTTTGTATTGGTGATGAATTACTTTGTTCTGCAACTATGTACTTTAATTCTAAAGCCTTAGTCAATATAACTTCATCCATATACTCATTTACACCAAATATATTTATATCTTTTCCATATTTTTTAACTTGTTTTTCAATATCTTCATTTAAAAATTGCTTAACTTTATTTTTATCTTCTTCAGTGTTCATATTTGGTGTATCAACTTGTACAAATTGCAGTCCTAGATTTTTACAAGTCTCTTTAATCTTTTCTAGCCTTTTAGCTATATTAGCATCTTTCAAATCATCCTTAGAAGCATAATGAATAAAAGTTTTTGCTCCCATTTCTTTTGAACGCTCTACTAATAACTTTCCTCTTTCCTCTACATTAATTCCCAGATTCACGTCTACATATTGACTTAATTGATTTTTATCATCTCCCATAGGTGCAGAAATAGTTATTATTTCTGGACGCTTTTCTTTTACCTTTTGTAAAGCTGGTAAAAGACCTGCTTGTTCTGTAGATACTACGATTGCCTGAATTTCTTCATCATCAGCCAATTTTACTATCTCATTTATAGAGCTATCTATATTAGAAGTAAAGTTTTCTGGCAATACAACATGCTTTATAGTTTGTTTAACTTTAGCTTCACCATCTTTTTCTTTATCAAGTTTATTAGCTTCCTCATATTCTTTTATCAAGTCTTCTACTGTATTATATTGTACTTTATTTTCAGATAATGGTTGAGTTACTACTGCAACTTTAAAGTCATCTATAATTTCCTTTTTATCTTTCTTACCTGTAAGCAAACTACAGCCCGTAAGTCCAATGATTAAACATATTGATAGCATAAATGCTGTTATTTTTCTAAGCATTAGTTAAAACCTCCTAAATTTGTACTTTCTTATCACTATTACTAATTTTATCATACTTCAAACAAAAATTATATTATAAAAAAATTATATACACACTATTCTAATCCAATCTAAAAAGTACTATGGGTAGATTAGGTTTTGATTAAACCTACCCATAGTACTAAAAAATTATATATTATAAAATTAAATTAATTACAAATTATTATGCTACTTGTTTGTTGCTTTTTATAAAGTTACCAACTATTCCACCCAATATAGCTGGTATTACCCAGTTAAAGCCCAAACCTGCAAGTGGTAAGCTTTGTATAAATGGAACAGCTCCTGTCATTCCATTTACAGCTGATAATAGACTAACCACTAATGTAACATATGCTGCACCTTTAAATGCGTTATCATTCTTTATATTTTTACCAGCCAATTCCATGATAACTATTGCTAATAAAACAGGATATATAGTTTGTAAGATTGGAACTGATATAGCTATTATAGAATCAACGCCCAAGTTTGATATAAGCATACTAGCTACACATATACCTATAACCAGTTGTTTGTAAGTTGCCTTACTTATTCCTTCAAAATAAGTTGATATTGATGCTGTTAAACCTGTAGAAGTAGTCAGACAAGCAAGTGCTACAATTACACCTAAAATTATTTTTCCTACTTGACCATATAACAATATACTAGTTATTTCAACCAACAAAGATGCTTGAGGTATACTAGTATCATATACTGTTGAAACTGTTGCACCTAAGTAAGTAAGACCACCATATACTAATGCTAGAAATACACAAGCTACAAAACCTGCTTTAATAGTCATTCCTATTTGGTCTTTATCTGATGTATATCCTTTACTCACTATAGACATCAACATTATAGTAGCCATAGATGCTGCACCCAGAGCATCCATTGTCTGATAACCTTGTGATATACCTTCACCAAATAGATTTCTATCTATCATATGCTCAGGACTCATAGGTCCTGCTGGAGAAATTATACCTTTTACTATTAAAACAAATAATACTAATAATAACGCTGGAGTTAAATACTTACCTATTATGTCTATAACCTTAGAAGACCTAATAGTAAATGCTAAAGTTAGCCCAAAGAAGATTACTGAAAATATAGCTTTAGCTACTGGTCCATGGTCTCCAAATATAGGTATAATACCCATTTCATATGTTGTTGCACAAGTTCTTGGTATAACAAGAAGTGCTAAACATGCTAGAGCAGCTACACTCATTACTCTTGCTAACCCTTTACCAGCTCTCCTAAGTACATCATCCATGCTTCCCTTACATCTTGCAGTTGCTATAATAACAAGCATTGCTATACCTGCATCTGCAACAACAAATCCAATAAGAGGAATTAACCAGTCTTTGCCGGATTCCATTCCTAAAAATGGAGGGAACATAAGATTTCCTGCGCCAAAGAACATAGAAAATAAAGCAAAACCAACTATAAAAATATCTCTCATCTGCTTACTCACACTAAATTACCCCCTTTGAAAATATTTTGAATATTAAGATAATCTTACTTTATTTTCATAAAAATGTCAATCTGGTAAAAATTCACACATTGTTAACGTTTTCCCAATTCATTTTGTGAATATTTTTTTCATTTTATGATAATTCCCATCAATTTCGTTAAATCAATTGCTTGTGACACATCAAAAATTGCTCCTCTGACATCATTTATCCCAACCTCAATTCCCTCAATATTATTAGTAGTAAAATCTACTCCAGAAAGTTTAGTTCCATTAAAGTTTGCTTTCTTTAAGTTTGTATACTCAAATACCAAATTTTCACTCTTTACTTCTTGAAATATAGAATTTTCAAAATTCGAATCCAAAATAGAGACTACCTTAAATTTAGAGAACGAAAAGTTAGAATACTTACCTAAAACATCCTTGAACAAAACGTTTTTAAGTATACAATCATCAAATCTAACTCCTATCAATTTACTGTTTTTAAATTCAACTCTATATGCACTTCCTCCATCAAAAAATGTATTTGATAAATTACAGTTTTCAAATACCACATCCAGTAAATCAATCTTTTTTAAGTTGCAATTCTCAAAGGATACATTCCTAAATATACAAGAATCAAAACTAACTCTTACAGAATCTAAATCACTTATAACTTCATTTTCTATAATTTTATTAAATATTTTTTCATCATTAAATATATCTTCAAGCATGTCTTCAAGATTTTCAATAGTTTCTAACTCTCCTGTAAATTTAGGTTTTTGTACTTTAATAATCTTAGTCATTTTCCCCTCCACTATAAATTATATTCTTTTTAACATTATTTTTTTTAATATATTAACTTAATATATATATTTGATATATTAAAAAGTTTTTACGAAATATTCTTGTATTCAGTACTTTTATAATTATATCACAAACTTATTTATAATAAACTTCCATTAATAGTATAAAACATATGAATATAATAAACATCATACCTATAGGTATTTTATTATTGAAAATAATAATTTTTAATAATAAATAACCTTAAATTTTTATAAAATCGACAAAAAAACGAATAATTTTATTAAATTTATTGTAAATAATACAATATTACGATATAATACAACAGAAAAACAAATAGAAAATGTTCATATAATATTAGTAATATGGTCTAGTAGTTTCTACAAATCCACCGTAAATGGGTTTTCTATGAATAGAATGTCAACTTTGAATATATATTCTATTCTATCTATATGAATATATATTTTTTTGTTTATATCTTAAAGTTTTTTGGAGGTAAAAATGGTACCAAACACTAATAATGTACAACCAGATGGAAATAATTCATCAATAAGCTTTTTAGACAAAATGTTTAAATTTAGCGAACGTGGCTCTAACCTTAAAACAGAAGTGATAGGTGGAGTTACTACATTCCTAACAATGGCATACATAGTTTTCGTAAATCCAGCAATATTATCTGAAGCTGGAATGGATAAAGCCGCACTTATAACAGTTACTATACTAGCTACAGCCATTGGTACACTTATATTTGCACTTTTAGGAAATGCACCATTTGCTCTAGCTCCTGGTATGGGATTAAATGCATTTTTCACATACTCTTTGGTTATAGGAGCAGGAATTCCATGGCAAACAGGTCTTGGGGTAGTCTTTTTATCTGGATGTGTATTCTTCACACTCGCAGTAACAGGTCTTCGAAAGACAATTGCAGATGCAATTCCTAGAGAGTTGGCAGTAGCATCTTCAGCAGGTATAGGACTTTTCCTTGCTTTTGTTGGTTTAAAGAATATGGGTGTTATAATAGCAAATCCAGATACTATAGTTTCACTTGCAGATTTTACACCAACAGTTTTAATAGCTCTTTTTGCTCTTATCTTAATGGCAATACTAGAATATAAAAAAGTTAAAGGTGGAATATTAATAAGCATAGTAGTTGCAACAATAATATCTATTATATTTGGATTTGTAGAGTTACCAACAGCGATAATCTCAACACCACCTAGTATAGCACCAGTTGCTTTTAAATTAGATATTGTAGGTGCATTGAAATTCTCATTAATTGGACCTATATTCTCTTTCATGTTTATAGACATGTTTGATTCATTAGCATTTCTTATTACTTGTTGTAAACAAATGGGTCTTGAAGATGAGAATGGTGAAATAAAAGATTTAGGAAAAATGTTGTATGCAGATGTTTCTTCTACTTTAATAGGTTCATTCTTAGGAACTAGTACTGTTACAACATTTGGAGAATCTGCTTCTGGTATCGCAGCAGGTGCAAGAACTGGACTTGCTTCAATAGTAACAGCAGCATTATTCTTAGCTACACTTATATTTACACCATTACTTGGTATAGTTCCTACTTACGCTGCAGCACCTGCACTTGTAATGGTTGGTGTATTTATGTTTGAAAGTATAAAACAGATTGATTTTGCTGATAGCAAAATAGCAGTACCTGCTTTTGTTACAGTTTTATTGATGCCTTTAACTTATAGTATAAGTATTGGTTTATGCTTTGGATTTATTTCATATATAATAATGCATGTTGTAGCTAAAGAAACTGATAAAATCAGTATTACACTTTGGATTATAGGCTTACTTGCAGTTGTAAACTTAGTTCTAAGTTAATATTTTAAATTATATAGAATAAAATCTTATTTATTTTAAATTTATAAATAGCAAAATCAATTTATATATAAATTGATTTTGCTATTAACTTTGTATAGAAAATTTATTATCATAATACATAGATATAAAAATATATAGAAAAGAGGTTGTATTTATGTCACAATTACTTATAAAAAATGCATATCTAATTACTATGAATGCAGATAGAGAGGTATATGAAACTGGAAATATACTTATTGAAAATAATATTATAAAAAAAGTTGGTAAGTTTGATATTAATATTGCAGATAAAGATACTGAAATATACGATGCTAGAGGAAAAATACTAATGCCAGGATTAGTCAATACACACGTTCACTTATCTCAACAGTTAGGACGTGGTCTTGCAGATGATGTTGTACTTTTAACTTGGCTTAGAGAAAGAATCTGGCCATATGAAAGTAGCTTCAACTATGAAGATTCATTGATTTCATCTACTGCATGCTGTATTGAATTAATAAAATCTGGTGTCACTACGTTTTTAGAATCTGGTGGTCAATATGTAGATGCCATGGTTGAAGCTGTTGACAAAACTGGACTTAGAGCATGTTTAGCTAAATCAGTTATGGATACAGGAGATGGTCTTCCTGAAGCATGGCAAAAAACTACTGATGAGGAAATCAATGCTCAATTAGACTTATTCCATAAGTTTAATAACACATCTAATGAAAGAATTAAAATATGGTTTGCATTAAGAACTATTTTTAATACAACTGAAGAATTACTTGTTAGGACTAAACAGTTAGCTGATAAATACAATACAGGTATACATATGCATATTGCTGAAATAGCTGATGAAATTTCATTTGTAAAACAAAACAATGGAGTTGGAACAGTTGAATATCTTGATAAACTAGGTGTATTAGGACCAAATCTTTTAGCTGCTCACACAGTTTGGCTTACTCATAAAGAAATTGATTTATTTAGATTACACGATGTTAAAGTTTCTCATAATCCAGGTGCAGCCATGAAAGTGGTCCTAGGATTTGCCTCAATTCCTGAAATGTTAGAAAAAGGAATACCTGTTTCAATTGGTACTGATGGAGCACCTTCAAATAATAGAATGGACCTTATGAGGGATATGTATTTAACTTCATTAATACATAAAGGTAGAACTTTAAACCCAACAGTTGTTCCAGCAGAAGAAGTATTAGAAATGGCTACTATAAATGGAGCAAAATGTGCTTTATTAGAAAAAGAAATTGGTAGTCTTGAAGTAGGAAAAAAAGCTGATATGATTATTCTAAATCCAGATACAATTCATTGTTTACCAATGCATAATCCAATTGGAAACATAGTTTATTCTATGACTAGTGAAAACGTAGACTCTACTATTTGTGATGGTAAGTGGTTGATGAAGGAAAGAAAAGTATTAGTTGTAGATGAATCTGAATTATTAAATAAAGTTAAGGAACAAGCTTCTAAAATAAAAGATAAGGCAGAAGTTAAAATTCCATCTAAATTTAAAATCATAAAATAATATAGATTTCAATTGTTTTGTAAATATGAATATATAAGTATATTTATGCATCATATATACAAAACAATTGTTTTTTTATCTTCTATCCATTAGCATTGTTCATAGTCTAGTCTACAAGCAATTTATAAAATTCTTAGTTTATAAGTTTCATTTTGCTCTTATCTAAAACCATCTTTAGAGAGTTTTCAACCGTTTCAATTACATCTTTATAACTCAAATACACATTTGCATAGATACAGTCTTCATATAAATTATATTCAGTTACTCTACAATATAATAGTTTTCCTCCATCTAATAAATTGCTCAAAATATAATTATCTTTTCTTGCAACATAACCTATTACATATCCAGTTTCTCCAACTATTTTAATAGCATTTTCATCGTATAAATTATCTTTCTCTCTAGTTAGATAGTATATCTTACTCTTCTCTAATTCTTTTTCAAGACATTCTCTATTTCTGAACCTTGAACCAGCAACAGCTATTGAAGTCAAATAGATATCTTTACCATGTTCATCTACTTTTATTTTTTCAATATTTACAAATTCTTTCTTTAAATTATTACTTTCATATAATACTCTTCTCAATTCATCTTTCAATAGGATATTTTTTTCTTTTTCATAGGCTTCTTTAACTACTTTTAATTCTTCGAGAGATAATTTCTCTCTATATCTTTTTAAAATATTTATGGATTCTTTTCTTACTTCATTTATATTTCCAAAGATTCCTTTTAAAGATATATTCTTTCCTTCAGGATATAGTGATTTACTTCCTTTAAGCACAATAAAAAATAACATATCATCATAATATTCTTGGGTTAATTTATCTTTTTCTATATCTTCCATTTTTCCAGTTAAATCATCTATTTTAAATGTCTTTTCAAAAAAATTTAATAATTTTAACCTAGAACTTGTCACTCCCTTTTTGGATATATGCCAATATACCTCAAAATCTCTAATGTCTCTATTCAAATACGGCAACAAATCATCGAAAGATAAGTTCACATCATAAATTTCTGACATCCGTATCATATCTTCTGTTTTTCCTCTAGCCTCTTTTAATGCTTTAAAATATATACTTTTCCATTTTTCACTAAGTAATATATCATTTATTTCTTTTTCAAACTCAACTTTATTGCACTCTATATTTTCATCTTTCAAGACGTTTATAGCTATTAAGAAAATCGAATATAAACTTTCAAAGTTAGTCCCATAATTCACTACAATTGGTAAAAATAGGTTTACTAATTCTACTTTATTTCCTATGTATCTAAATTCCACACTTAATAAGTAGTTACATATAAGATGTGCTAAGTTATTTATCTTTTCTTTATCTAAATCTCTTCTTTCAAGATATTTATGCAAATCTATAATAGAAATAATGTAATTCATCAATAATCGTTCATATTTCCTATCTTTATAGCCATTTTCAATTAAATAAGAATTTATTTTAGAATCTAAATTTTCCATATTAACAATAGCAAATACTTTTATTGAACCTGTAGCCTTCTTAGATAAATTAAATAAATATGTATTGTAAAGTTTAAGCCTTTTAATAGTATTGCTCAAATAAAATATGTATTCTCCAGATTTAGAAAATGTATCCACAACTTCTCTTAAATTTTCTACATCTAGATATTTCTCACTTAAGACTAGCCCAAGTTTTACATACTCAACTTTTTTACTTTTATATATTAATTCTTTAGTTAATTTATATAACCATTTCTCATCAATTATCATTTCTTTCACTAAAGTATTTATCTTTTTCATAAAAATTTCAAAATAGCAAATTAGAGGTTTAGAATTATTATTCTCAAACAAATAAATTTCATTAGATTCATTTTTATACATATTTAAAATTCTATCTACTAGATTATTTGCAAGCTCTACTTGTTCTCTTAAAGGTATATTTTCATATATACATAGGTAATTCATTTCAAATGATTCTTTGTATCCATCATAACCCTTAATTTCCTGCAATTGATTAAAGACATTATCCACTAAATTATCCTCCTTTACATGATGTAATTTATATTGATTATACTACTTATTTCGTTAAGTTTACATTTTTACGCAAAAAAATATTACTAGAATTTAAAATTCTAGTAATATTAGTAATATTAATTATGTAAATACCCTATCTTCTAACAATAAATAATACCTTTATTAGTTTTAAATTTTAATTATTTTTAATAGAAACCTATCCTAAATTTGAACTTCTCTATCAAATTCAGTTAATTTCACAATCATTTCTTCACAAATTTCTTTTATTGTCTTATTATCTGTATTGATAATAATATCCGCAGATGCCATATATTTTGCTTCTCGTTTTTTCATTAGGTCAGCTATAAATTCTACATTCATATTATTGTTAAGTATTGGTCTTTCATCACTGTGTTTAACACGCTGAAGAATAGTTTCTGGACTTGCTGTCAACAAAACAATCCTTCCACTCTTTTTCATATACTCTACATTTTTATCTCGAAGTACAATTCCTCCCCCACAGGAAACAACAAGACCTGTCTTTTGTTGTAGGTCTATTATTACTTGACTTTCAAGATTTCTAAAATACTCTTCTCCTAGTTTTTCAAATATGTCAGAGATACTCATTCCTTGTTGTTTTACTATATATGAATCTGTTTCTATTCGTTCCATTTCCAATAAATGGCTTAAGTATGACGATATAGTACTTTTACCAACACCCATAAATCCAACAAGCATTATATTATAAGAGAATAAACTTTTAGCCTGTATTTTCTTACTAGTTTTAACTACATATCTAAAAATGTCTATAATTTCATTTTCAAATTTATTATCATTTAATTTCTTAATCAATGCCACTTCTTTTTTATTTTCATAATCTGATTGTAAAATAGCTAAACCTTTTTCTTTTTTAATATCTATAATCTCTTTTATACATTCCATTCTTTTTTCGAGTAAACCTATAAGCTCATCATCATATAAATCTATTTTTTCTCTTATCTTTTCTATATTTTCCATAGTGACACCTCAACTTTCAAACTAGACAAAATAAAAAATCCTTACAATTATATTATACTAATATTAAACACTATAATCATACACTTTCTCTTTTCCATATCTCATGTTTACAAACAATGCAAGTAAAATTCCAACAAAAGTTATAGCCACATTAAATAATACAACATATTTTGGACCATTCACTCCTCCTGACTTCGTAATAATCCCTGCTATATTTAAAATAACATAGTTTGCTATACTAGATGCAATCATAACTATAGATGTTATTTTTCCTTTATTAGTTGGAAACATTTCATTTGCTGTTGATGTTGTTAACTGAAGAACACCACCTGCTGCTGAATAACCTATTACAAATCCACCTAACATACAAATAGTTGGAGTTTGAACAAAATATACAACTAATAACATAATCAAAGCTATTACAGGATATATAACAAGTATTCTTATTGGTTTGATATATTTTTTAATAAGTACAGAAGTTATTAATACTGCACATATTACTCCCATTGAGTAAAAAGATTGAATTTTTGTAGGGTCAGCCATACCATATAATTTACCCAATTCCTGATTACAGTTTAACCATAATACAAATGTAGATGTACATGTAAATCCTATACAAACAAGAGCTATACTTGTTGGTGTAAATTTCATCTTTTCTGATTTAACAGTTTTTCCTTTATTGTCAATAACATTATTAGCTGGTGGAAATGGTAATACAGCTATCAAAATTGCATCTATGATAATAAGAATAGCTGTTACTATAAAAATAACTTTAAATGATATTGAACTTGTTGCAACAAATCCAATTATAAAAGGAAGTAAAAATTGCGCTAAAGCTATTGTAAATTTAGTAAACATATTTGCTATTGTTCCCAAACCAGCAAATATCTCCATACAAGAAGGAGTTACACAAGTATCTAAAAATGAGTTTGCAGCTCCTCCAATTATTGCAAATATATATGCTATATAAAAATTTGGTGAAAATACAATTCCAATAAAGAAAATTGCATGTAGAAAATTTCCTATAAGCCCACTTACCTTTCTTCCATACTTATCTGAAATAGGTCCTGCAAATGGATACGATATAAGTCTGCCTAATCCTAACGCGGCAATAACCGCTAAAACAATACTTACATCTAAAGTCCCATCTGATAGTGTTTTTGCTCCCCACATTGATGAAAACTCTGGTTTATATTGTCCTAAAATTGAAATTCCAATACCAAGTAAAAAATATGAAAAATACAACGCTATGGCAGTAGGATAATATTTTTTATTGTTCATAATTCTTCTCCTATTCTTGTTAATTTATTAACGTCTTTATCTACAATAAACTTATCCCCATAATGGGTTTAAAGTATAGTTAAACCTTTAAATTTAACTAGACTATGATACAAAACCCACTACGACAATTTGTAAATTGTTATTAAAACATTTAAATACGTATATTTTTCCATTGCTTAAGTTATAGCTTTTATATCTATTTAAAACACAATTCCTTAATCTCTTCTACAGGCATTTCTAAGCCAGTATATAGATTGAAAGCTTCTGCACCTTGGTATAATAACATCCCCAATCCACCAATAGCCTTACATCCATTAGCTTCAGCATCTTCAATCATTTTTGTTTTCTTTGGATTATAAACAACATCTGTTACTACCAGCTCTTTTCTTAAAATGCTAACATCTTTTATATTAGTTTCATTATCATAAGGTTTCATACCAATAAGAGTTGCATTTGTCAATATATCACTTGATTCTATCTCTTCATAAAGTTTGTCTATATCTTCTAAATCATATAAATTAACAATACATTCTGGTACTTCTTTCTTTATATTCTCAACTGTTTGTTCTGCTCTTTTATAAAAATCATCCTTAGTATTGAAGATAGATATTTCTCTTGCTCCATCCAATGCACATTGTACTTGTATAGCAGTTGCTGCACCACCAGCACCCATAATTGTAATCTTTTTGCCTTTAACTTCTACTCCATTTTCTTTTAAATTACGAACATAACCTACTCCATCTGTTATATGACCAACTAATTTCCCATTGTCATTTACAATTGTATTACATGCTCCAATTATACGAGCTGCTGGAGAAAGTTCATCCATGTATTCTGTAACAGCAGATTTACATGGCATAGTAACATTGGCCCCTTTTATATTAAAAGTTTTTATTGCTGAAAGTGCCTCTTTTACTTTGTCTACTGTAATATCAAAAGCTAAATATCTATAATCTAAATCTAATTTTTCAAAACTATAATTATACATCACTGGTGATTTAGAGTGACCAACTGGTGTACCTATTAATGCAAATAATCCTGTTCTACCTGAAATTTCCATAACTATAATTTCCTCCCAATATTATCATTTTCTTTGCAAATAAACTATTCGGTTATTTGCAAAGAAAAATTTATTTATTATCTATATATTTAATGCTACTTCAAAAGCTTCTTTTGTTGCATCTAGTGCTCTACGAGCTTTTACTGCGTCGCCAACAACATGGGTTTCTTTTACAAATTCTTTTACAACTTCACTTAATGGGTCGTAATTACGAGAACCCATAGCAAGTACTACTGAATCAAAGCCTTTTAAATCATGTTCTGTACCATCTGCAAGTAAATAGTCTACACCATCATCATAAAATTTAGCAACTTTTGCACCAGTAACAGTATGTATATTATAATTTTCAAAATCATTCATAAGGAATTTGCGGTGTTCTGAAATTACATCTGCACCAACTTCTTCTCTAAGCTCAATAACAGTAACCTCATGTTCTTGTTCTCCAAGGAAAGCTGCTACTTCACATCCAACCATTCCACCACCAACAACAAGCACTTTTTTCCCACAAGATTTTTTACCATCAAGAAGGTCTACAGCATGTATTAATCCTGAATCATTGATTCCTGGTATAGGAAGTACAAGCGGAGTTGCTCCAGTAGCTATAATAACTGCATCAGGTGATTTTTCTTTTATAAATTCTGCTGTAGCCTCCGTATTAATACATATGTTCACACCATATTGATTACATTTTGAAATATAACTTCTAACTAAATTGGTAATATCTCCCTTACCAGGAGGATATGCAGCTAAGCGCATTTGACCACCAAGAACCTCAGATTTTTCGACTAAAGTCACATTATGACCTCTTTTAGCACACACCCATGCTGAAAGCATACCTCCAACGCCTCCACCAATAACAAGAACTTCTTTACTAATTTTGGCTGGCTTAAGTTCTGCTTCATGACCTAATATAGGATTTGCAAGACAGGCTATAGGTTTACCTTGGAACATATTTGGTACACATCCTTGTAAGCATGCAATACATGGTATCATTTCATCTAGCTTTCCATTTTTAGCTTTATTAGGCATTTCTGGGTCAGCCAAACTTTGTCTACCAAATGCTACTAAATCACATCTTCCTTGTCTAACCATTAACTCAGCAAACTGTGGTTCTGTGTAACGTCCAACTGTTATTACTGGTATACTAACAGCCTTTTTTATTTCAGTAACTAAATCTGCACTGAATCCAGCATGTAAAGCCGTAGGAGCCCACATATATTCATCATGTATATGTATACTACGTGAAACATGAAGTCCATCTACTCCACACTCTTCTAGATATACTGCTATTACTGAACTATCATGTACATCAATTCCTCCTAGGACATCATCTGTGCTATTTATACGACATAATATCGCTAGAGAATTTCCTACTTTTTTACGTATATTTTCAATAATAAGACGAGGTAATCTCATTCTATTTTCAAAGCATCCACCAAACTCATCTACACGCTTATTTGTTCTTTGTGATATAAAACTACTAACCAGATATCCATGAGCACAATGAACTTCAACGGCATCTGCACCAGCTTTTTGTGCACGTAATGCAGCATCACCATAAGATTCTATAAGTTCATATATTTCTTCAGTTGTTATTTCTAATGGTGTATTACGACCATTTGATGCGGGTATTGCAGAAGCCGCTTTCAATGGATGACCTGCTATTTTTTCATTTCCTTCAGAACCAGCATGTTGCAATTGTATAGATACCTTCGAACCTGCATCATGACAAGCATCTATTACATTTTTAAAACTATCTATTGTACTATCATCATATAAACAAGGCTTACGAGGTCCTCCTTTTGCTTTTTTATCTACAACACTAGATTCTATAGTTATCAATCCAAAACCACCTAAAGCACGTTCAAGATAATAAGCCTTAGAAGTTTCACTTAAAGTACCATCTGTGTTTGCAAAATTGTTTCCCATAGGAGGAACTACAAAACGATTTGGAACTGTCATTGAACCAACTTTTATAGGTGTAAACATAGAACTAATCTTCATAAGGTTTTCCTTCCTTTCAAATTTCATATTTAAAATTTTTATATTATCATACTTTGTATATTTTAATATTATATAAGTTTATTTTGGAGATACTTCAGGCCATGCTCTATTTAAAACTTTTTTGGTAGCATTAAATACAGTTTCAGCAGCAGTAGATAATCCTTTATCTATTAGAGAATCAGATATTACTTCTGCTCCTATAACTCTTGGTGATATATTGTGTTCTTTTATTATTTTCACAAATTCCTCTGTGTTTCCATATCCTTCACCTGGAGCCAAACGGTCATGTAGTGATTCATCTCTAAGTTTTTCATAAGGAGTTTCTAAAACATCACACACTTGAATTGATACTATCTTATCTGCTGGAACAGGTGCAAGGTCCTCTGCTGTCTGTTTTGCTCTAGCCCAGTGCCAAGTATCCAATATAAGCATTGCATTCTTACGATTACATCCTTTCACAACACGCCATGCAGTAGCCAAGTCAGGCACACCACTATATGGCATAAACTCAAGACCTATAATAAGCTCACCTGCTCTGTCACATAATTCTCCCAATGCAGTTATAATTTGTTCTTCTGGTATCATTTCTAATAATCCACAATTTATATGTTTAACATTAAATAAACGAGCCATATGATAAACATTTTGCTCTTTTTCTCTTTGAGCATCAGTTCTATCTTCTTCTGTTCCCCATTGAGTTATATATTCTACTTCTGTAACTTTCATATCGTATTCATTAAGAATTGCAAGCATCTCTTCATCTGTAACACCAGCTTTTTTTGCATCAACATAATTTTCAGCACGTAATCCAATACCATCAAATCCAGCTTCTTTTGCAATACATACTCTATCACGAAATGAAACTTCTGTTCCCAATGTATAAGAACTAATTGTAATTGGAATATTAAGATTTTTTTGATTATTCATAATTTAATTTTGCCCCCTTTATTTTCTTTATAAATAATAGCATTTTTTAATTTTTATTTTATTTATCCTACTAGTAGTATTATTTTACTTTAAAAACAAAAGTATTTTTTGATTTGTCTTTATCTAGATTTTATAAATTTATTGTATCATGAGACTTTGTTAATAACAAATTGATAATTTCCTATCAATTCATAGATTTTATTTATAGATTTTACTGATATAAAAATTTTTATATTTTTTCAATACATCATATAAATGCTTTTATCTTATAATTAAGACAAAAAACGATAAAATTTTTTAAAAGCTTTTATTCTTACTATATAATCATATATAATAAAAATAAGGATACCCATGAAAGGATGAACAAAAATTGAATTTATATCACTTACGCTATTTTGTTACATTAGCACATTTAGAACACTATACAAAAGCAGCAGAAAATTTATCTATAACACAGCCAAGCTTAAGTCATGCTATTTCTTTGTTAGAAAGTGAACTTGGAGTGTCTCTATTTGAAAAGGAAGGTAGAAATATAGTACTTACTAAATATGGGAAAATATTTTTAAAAGATGTGGAAAAATCACTGGAAATCTTAGATTCAAGTGTAAAATCATTAAAAATAACGGGTACTGGTGAAGGTCAAATAGACTTAGCTTTTCTTAGAACACTTGGTACTGATTTTATACCCGATATAGTACATAAATTTTTAAAATCTAATCCTGAAAAGTCAATAGATTTTAAATTTCATACAGGTGTAACTACCGACATTATTCAAGGTCTTAAGGAAAGAAAGTACGATATTGCATTTTGCTCAAAACTTGAAAAAGAAAAAGGAATTGAATTTATACCTGTTTCTAAACAGGATTTAGTATTAATTGTACCATACAGTCACCCATTAGCTGCAAAAGATACTATAGATTTAAAAGAGACAATACCCTATCCTCAAATAGTATTTAATCAAAGAAGTGGGCTTAGATATATAATTGATGATATGTTTAAAAAAATAAATCAACAACCTAACATAGTTTATGAAGTGGAAGAAGACCAAGTAATTGCTGGATTGGTTGCAAAAAATTTCGGAATTGCTATAGTGCCAAATATGCATATGCTCAACTTTACAAAAGTGAAAGTAATTCAAATTGTTTACCCAAGTTGGGAAAGAAATTTTTACTTAGCATTTATGAAAGATAGATATTTGCCTCCTGCAATTAAAAACTTTAAAAACTTCGTCATTAAAAACGCACAACTATAATTTATTAATAAAGAGGGTGTATCAAAATGAACCTTTTAGTTCATGAGGCACTCTTTTTTGTATGAAATCAAATATATTTTCATCATTTCAACAATTGGGGTTCAGTACAATCTCTATTTTGAGACAGCCCTTTTATTCTTTTTATAAAATAAAAAAATCTATACTTTTAAAAGTATAGATTCCTAACTGACAGTCGGCATCCGAGTCTCAGTAATTATCGTTATACAACAGCAACTGAATCCAGTTCCTGAATAACTAGATTATTTACATTATAACAAATTTTTTAAAATTTGTCAATCCTATCTAACGCATTTTTTCAAGCCATGGTCCAACAGGTTCTACAATAGGAACTTCTTTAAATCCCCAATTTCTTATATCATTAACACTAGTTGGAGTATATATTTTGTTTCTTACAGATTTAAATATTTTATTTTTTTCTCCATATTGCATACACTTGGGATTCGCTTCTATTAACCCTCTCCTTGCTCTGCTAAGAGGATTACATAAAATATCTGCTATTTCCAAACCTTCTCTATAGTCTGTATCTTCTTTTTTTGCAA
This sequence comes from Clostridioides difficile, assembly GCF_900243075.1. Lineage (GTDB taxonomy): Bacteria > Bacillota > Clostridia > Peptostreptococcales > Peptostreptococcaceae > Clostridioides > Clostridioides difficile_D. The sequence continues at coordinate 11,675 of NZ_OEZH01000178.1, read as the reverse complement.
TTATAAAACCTTTAACTTTATCTCTTAATTCTTCATCTATATCTAAATATATTGTTCCATTATTAAACACATCAAAAAATGCCTTTTGCACTTTTAAGTTTGATGCATCATCCCTTGATTCGATAACTATTCTTGCAGATTCTACAGTCTCATTATTTACAAATGAATAAAAATTCTGAAGTACATGTATAAAAGCCACTACATATGGTTCCTTTGAAGGCGCATAATATTTCTTTAGTCTAGCTTTATCTACTGTTACTGATATTATAGTACATTCTAGTCTAGATAGAAATAAAGGCAACTCATCATAAAATAACTTAATTTGTGAATCATCAAACTTCTCAAATGCTCTTGATTTTCTCGATATATCTGTCAAGTGTATTCCTATATTATTAGTTCCAAAACAGTGTTCTTTAAATGCATCCATTTCTTTCCTTAAAGAGCAGATATAATCTCCTTGACTCACTGCATACTTATACTCAAAAATTACTCCTGTTAATGTAAATGGGTCTTCATGATTTATATCGGCTCTTCCTGTTTCATCAATAAACATTATATATTTTTTCTTTATAATCTTACTCACCCTCTTAACATATGATGATACCATCTATATTCATTTTATATGAGTTTTAAAAATATTCCAAGATTTTTATATAACTTAAACTTAGTTTTACACTAAAAAATTGAGATGTAAAACAATCAAGCTTTTAGCGATTGAATTTCACATCTCAATTATAATTATTTTTCAATATATGGCTTTATTATTTTCCAAGAATATCTATTAATTTATCCATAACTACATAAGATACTCCTCCTCCTATTTGATAAGGAGTTTCAACTTTTTTATTTGCAAATACTCTTTGTTGCTCTGATGATAATCCTGAATTATCCATTAAAATTATTGGTGAATGTAATTTTACAGCTAATGGTCCAGCTGATAAGGCATCTACTAAAGCATCTGATTTACTAACTAATATAGCCTGTAAATCAGTATCTCCATAGAATTTTTCTATTACTTTAGCATTAGTATCGACTCTACTATCTCCATATATTCTATTTCCTGAAATATCTTCAGTAGTTATCTCATTCATTTTTACTATTGCTGAATCACTAATTGCACTTGGACCACCTATAAAATATGCATTTTCTAATTTTCTTTCTGTTAGCCATGCATAAGACTCTTCTGTAATTCCATCTTTTTTAACTAATATTATAGGTTGCTTTTCTTCTCCAGCTTTAGAAGCTATAGATAGAGCATCTGCTTCTCCATTTCCAGAAACCATATAAGCTGTTTTTATTTCTTCTCTACTTCCAAGTTCTTTAGCTATTCTTATAGCAGTTTGATATCTATCTTGACCCGCTATTCTCTTTGTTTCTGTGTTGAAATTAGTCTTTATTTCTTGTTCTAATTTAGAACTTATTGCATTTTCTCCACCTATCAAGATTACTGTTTTAGGTGCTAATAGCTTCATTTCTTCAACAGTCTCAGTTGGTAATTTATCTGTATTAGTAAGTAATATTGTTGAATTATAACTACTTGCTAAAGGTGTTGCTGTTATACCATCTGCTATTGCATTACCATTTACTAATATTACAGTATCTGAACTATCTGCATTCCAGTTTCCAACTGAACTTACTTTCTTAGCTGTATCAAATCTATTTGCTCCTATAATTGTGTCCCATGTAGGATTTATAGTTCCATCTTCATTGAAAGTATAATCTTTTCCCTCTATTTTTTGAGTGCCATTTAACATCTTGCCATCTTTGTCTAAATAGTAAGATTTTCCTTCTATTTGTTGCCATCCTGTCTGCATTACTCCTGTTTTGTCAAAGTAATACTTGTTACCATCTATTTCTTGCCATCCTATTACTGATAAACCATCAGCTCCTAGATAGCATTTCTTTCCATTTTTTTCTTGCCATCCTGTTTGCATTACTCCATCTGAATTAAAGTAATAAGTCTTTCCATCTACTTCCTTCCATCCAGATACCCTTGCTCCATCAGTTCCTAAATAGTATTTTTTGTTATTAATTGTTTGCCATCCTGTTTGCATTACTCCTGAAGCATTAAAATAATACATTTTTCCATTTATTTTTAACCAACTATTCTTTTGGTATGTTCCATCAGATTTTACATAATACTTCTTACCATTTTCAGTCTTCCAACCTGTTTGGTTTAAATTTATCTTATATTTTGCTGCTATCTTTATATAACTGTCATTACTATAATCTATAATTACATCTGAACCCACAGGAACTTGGTCGAATAACCATCTAACTTCTTTATTATGCATTCTTATACATCCACCAGAAATATGCTTTCCTATAGAACTTTCATTATTATTTCCATGTATTCCATATGTATCTCCATAAGTTCCTTTTAATGCTAATCCCATCCATCTATCTCCTAATGGATTTCTTGGGCTTCCTCCAGGTATATTTCCTTTGTAATATGGTCTATTTTTTATCTTGTTAACCACTCTTGTTTTTCCTGTTGGTGTTTCTGAACCTTTTTTCCCTGTCGCAACTTTAAATTCTCTTACAAGCTTACTATTTACAAAGTATCCTAGAGTGTTTTTTCTTGAGTTTACTATAATCACATGCTTACTAGCTGCAGTTGATTCTGGTACGCCACATGCAAATACTAAAACTAAAGTCAATACCAGTACTAAATACTTTTTTAGACTTTTTTTCACTATAACTTCCCCCTCTTTTAGAAACATTACTACATGTGTCTAATTATAACATAAAACTACCAATACCTTGTATTTACAAATTTGTTACATTTATACATATAAGTATATATTCTATTCCTCATATCCATTTGGATTCATACTTTGCCATCTCCAAGAATCTTGGCACATCTCTTCAAGTTCATACTTAGCTTTCCATCCAAGTTCTTTTTCTGCTTTTGACGAATCTGCATAACACATAGCTACATCTCCAGCTCTTCTTCCAACAATCTTATATGGTATCTCTTTTCCACTTGCTTTAGAAAATGCTTTAACTAAATCAAGAACACTATACCCCTTTCCAGTTCCTAGATTATAAGTAACAAGACCTGGATGTTCTTCTAGTTTTTGTAATGCTTTTACATGACCAGCAGCTAAATCTAATACATGTATATAGTCTCTAACTCCAGTTCCATCATGTGTTGGATAATCATTTCCATACACACTTAATTCTTTTAATTTACCTACTGCTATTTTTGTTATATAAGGCATTAAATTACTTGGAACTCCATTTGGCTCTTCACCTATTCTACCACTTTTATGAGCACCAACTGGATTAAAGTATCTTAAAAGAGCTATATCCAATGACTCATCTGCTTTTGATATATCTACTAACATCTGCTCTATCATAAGTTTAGTTCTTCCATATGGATTAGTTACAGAAAGCGGAAAATTCTCTAATATAGGACAAGTATGTGGGTCTCCATATACAGTAGCTGAAGAACTAAATACAAACTTTTTAACACCATGTTCTCTCATTAATTCAAATAAATTTAAAGTACTTATTAGATTATTGCTATAATATTCAATTGGTTTTTCTACTGATTCGCCAACCGCCTTTAAAGCTGCAAAATGTATAATTGATTCAATATTATTTTCTTTAAATACAATATGCATTTCATTTTTATTTCTAATATCAATATTATAAAATTTTACTGGTTTTTTAGATAATTCTTTAATTCTATCAACCACTATTGAATTGCTATTACTTAGGTTATCAACTATAACAACTTCATAACCTGATTCTAAAAGTTCTATTGATGTATGGCTTCCTATATATCCTGCTCCTCCAGCTACTAAAACTGCCATTGTAATTACCTCTTTTCTAATATTTATTTTTCACTTATTTTTTTTCTCATATAATCCATTAAATCATCTTTTAAATTTTCTCTCTTTAAAGCAAAATCTATTGTCGCCTCTAAAAAACCAATCTTATCTCCCACATCATATCTTCTACCTTCAAAATTATAAGCATAAATAGCCTCTTGTTTTCCAAGAGTTTGCAGTGCATCTGTCAATTGTATCTCTCCACCTTTACCAGGTGTTTGTTTTTCTAATATGTTAAATATTGCAGGAGTTATTATATATCTTCCAAGTATAGCTATATCTGATGGAGCTTCTTCAATTGCAGGTTTTTCAACCATATCTTTAACTTTATATACTCTATCTTCTATATGTTTTACATCCAATATACCATATTTATTAGTATCTTCTTTAGCTATCTTTTGAACACCTAACACAGTTGTTTTATACTCATTATAAGTATCTATTAATTGTTTTAAGCATGGAACATCTGAGTCTACTATATCATCACCTAATAATACAGCAAAAGGTTCATCACCTATAAAACTTTTTGCACAGTAAATTGCATGTCCAAGACCTTTTGGCTCTTTTTGTCTTATATAATGAATATTTACCATATTTGATATATCTCTTACCATTTCTAACATTTCTGTTTTACCTTTTTGCTCTAATTCTAACTCTAATTCAACTGATTTATCAAAATGATCTTCTATAGATTTTTTATTTCTACCTGTTATTATAAGAATTTCTTCAATTCCCGATTCTATAGCTTCTTCTATTATATACTGTAAGGTTGGTTTATCTACTATAGGAAGCATTTCTTTGGGCTGTGATTTTGTTGCTGGTAAAAATCTAGTTCCTAGCCCTGCTGCTGGTATTATCGCTTTTTTAACTGTCATCTGCATTTTTTCACCCTTCTTCGTAAATTTTCTATTGTACCAAATTAATATACCATATTTATACTTTTTCTTCAAACTCTATATTATCCCAATATTTAATGCCATAAGACAATATTAAGGTAGATGAAATTTCATCTACCTTTAGTTTTATAAGTTAATATTGTATTGTTTATATTTTATTTAAAACTTACATAGGTACTAAATTTCATCCAAGATGCCTTTTATATCACTATCTATATCATCATCCAAATAAGAATCTAAATCTTCTAAATCAACTTCTAATTCTTGATATGTCATATCAACACTGACATCTTCATCTATGTCCATCTCTGATATTAATTCTCCTAAAATACTATTTCCATCAGAATCTAAATCACTATCTATATCTTCATCTATATAGTTTTCATTTAAAATTTCATCTAAATCAATCTCATAATAAACTTCATTGTTTTTTTCATCTCCTGAGTTTAATCCTAAAAACTCATAGTTGAAGTTCCAAATATTGTATTTACTTGACATACTTTATTCCTCCTGTGAAAAACATATTTTCATCTAGTTTATTGGTTCCATAATCAACAGAATTATATATTTTTTCAATTATGTCTTTTCTTCTTTCATTTGTACTATTATTTAATGTCAATTGTTTAAATACATATGTATTTGTTATTCTTTCGAATAATATATCTTTTATACTATCATCATCAATATTTTTATAGTTTTTCCATAATAGCTCAAATAACTTAAACATTTCTCTACTAGTTTCATCTACATAATAAGGATACATATTTTCTACTAAATGGTTTAATCTCGATATAGCTTGTTTTAAAAATACATCAAGACTTGCACTTTCACTTTCCTTTAACATTCTATAATTGTATTTCTTCTTATCTTCCCCTGAAATTACAAATATGATATTATCTAGACTTTTTTCAACTTCATTTAAATAACTACTTATATTATAAGATAAATCAGACATTAAATTTTTAATCTGCTTAAATACTTGTACATCAAGTTTAACATTATACTTTTCAAACAAATCTATGTCTTGATTTTCTAATATTCTTGGCATATATGCTGATAATAAATCTAAATTATTTCTTTGTTCTTGTACTTGCTTATAAAGTGAATTTATAACTTCAATTCTTATTTCATCATTTAATTCTTTTTCTAGAACCTTATCAAATTCAGATTTCATATAATAAATATTTCCAAAGAAATTAAATATTATCATATCATTCATGGCTTTAGACCAATTCTTATATATCACTTCAATAGAATTCTCTTTAAGTAGAGGTTGTTTTGCATATATAAAGACATCTTGCATAAGTTTTTGAACCATATTTTTACTTAGATTTAAAACTATTTTTTGATTATTAAATTTTATTTCTGTTTCTACAAATTTAGAATTTTCGTTTTCAAGTTCTTTATTAATTACAATATCTTTTACATCACTATTTTTTATAGATATGATTTCTTTTTGAAAAGACTTTAGAATAGTCAGACTATAGAAATCTTCTTGAATAAAAAATGGAGCATGTTTTAATGTATATCCTACTACTTCATTTTCTATGTCTTTCAAATCATCTATTTGCATAATTTCTCTATTTTTATCATTTATATGTAGGTTAAATACATTTTTATTATCATATAATATAATATCTTCTCCCAAATTTAACTTTGAACAATTATCTTTTTCTGACCTTACAATAGTCTTCTTAGATTTCTTGTTTATAAAAATTAATTGGTCTTGATATTTTACTAAAAGCATGTTTGTATTTTTATAATCAAATCCATCTATATTTCCTGATATCTTACAGAACACTATATCACAATCTTTAGGAAGGTTTCCTATTTTTTTATTATCTTTAACCCTCTCATTTAAATCAGATGGAACTACATTCTCTATATTGTTATTAAATATAGACACAGACCTTACTATAATCCCTTCTCTTTCCATATGAAAATATCCCTTTAAAGAGACTCTTTTATCTTCTAAAATATATCTTTCTATATCATCAAAGTTTATTTCAAATCTATTTTTCCCACTGATAAATATGAACTTCTCATTATCCTTATTGATTCCACCCATATAAAACTTATTGTCATCTAAACTTAATATAGTCATATTATCTTTTATACAAAATATAAATTCTCTTTGGTTTTTGCAGATTAAATCATATTCATCCAAAGTTATTTTCATGGTTAAATTTGCTGTGATATTCTTACTTGAATTTTCACTTTTTATGTAAAAAGGCAAGTTATTTCCATAGATAATTATTTGAGAACCTTCTAAAACTGCTTCTAACTTTTCTTTATTATCTGAAAAACTATATATATATTTTACTCCTGTATCACTATTAACTTCATCTGATTTGCTAATTATTATATTACCTAAATTTGTTATATGAAGTTTTTTATATTCTTTTGAGTATCTACTGATACCACTAAGCTCAAATCCATCTGAAAGCTCATATATAATTTTTTCTCCTAATTTCAACATACCTTCACCACCTAAACAGAATTATAAGTATTTTCTAAAGGTGAACAAAATGCCTCAAAATAAATAATATCTTTCAATACTCTTTATTCTGAGACATAATTTCTCCTTATTTTTTACAATACCCTAAGCACCTTCAACTATTTCTTCATAAAGTTTATCTAAATGTCTAACATATTCACGATATCCAGATTTATTCTTTAACTCACTTCTTAAATCTTCATATTTTTGTTTAAGTTCTTCAGCACTCAACGAAGAAGATGATTCTTTCAATTCTTCTAATTTATAATCATAGTACTTATCATACATTGCTATATATGTATCAATAGATTTCTTAGCTAGCTCGTTACATTTTTCTTGTGCTTCTCCATATTGAGAATAATCACCTATCTTTATCTTATAGTACCCATTTTCTTGAATTATTGTTGAAGAAATACCTTTAGCCTCATATTCTTTTGCTGTTTCTTTTGCTGTTTTTTCAACTTTAAGTGAACCTGCATAAACAGTATAATATACACCTTTACCATCTTTATATGCTTCCATTTCCTTTGCCTTCTTTTCAGCTTTTTCTTTTTCTTGAGCCTCTTTTTCAGCTTTTGCCTTTTCTTCTGCTTCTTTTTTCTCTTTTTCAGCTTTTGCTTTTTTCTCTTCTTCAGTTAGTTTATTGTTAGCTTGTTGCTGAGTTGATGTTTTTGGAACAACATCTTTATCATTTTTCTTATTATTACCTACTGTTATAAAGTATCCCACACCAACAATCGCTACTATAACTACTGCTATAATAGTTTCTTTCAATCTACTCTTCTTAGAAACAACTTCTTCATCATCTATATAATCATCTTTATCTGATACATAATTTTTCATTTCTGTCTTACGTTCTTTAGACTTGTCTTTAGAAGAATGTTTAGATTTTTTATTACCTTTTTCTTTCTTATTAATAGGTATTACTACTGATTTTTCATTTTCTAATTTTTCTTCTTTTGTTTCTTTTACTATTTCCTCTTTTAAGTTCTTACTTTCTTTTTCAGGCTTAAGTTCACTATCTAAAAATACTTTTTCATCTAAATCGTTATTTATTGGTTTTTCTATTTTTACACTGCGTTCTTCCTCTATCTTTTGATTTACTTCTTTTACTTCTTCTTGCTTTATTTCTTCTAATTCTTCTTGATTATTTTCAATAGTTTTATCTAAAATTACATCAGAAGAAATGTTATTTAAATTATTTTCTTCTTGTTCAATTTCTTCTTCTAAATTATCTTTTTTAATAAATCCAAATAACTTAGCTTTCTTTTTACTCTTTTTATTTTCTGATTCAATTATATCTTCTTTATTGATATTATACTCTTTGTCTGTATTGTCTTTATCTTCTACAACATCACCTATATTTTCATTATGACTAGTAGTTTCTTTGTTAGTCTCTTCTTCGACATCATCTTCTATAGAAATACTACTTCTAAAACAAATATCTTTATCTGCATTTTTTATCATATAAATATATTCTTCAATATCTATATCTTTGTTTCTTCTAGTTCTTTTTGATGCAATCTCATGATTTTCTAACTCATTATAGTTATCTTTTATTAGATTATGTGCTTCATTCCAAGTATCTTCGCTAATTTCTGTTTTATTTTTAATTACATAGTCTACAAATTCCTTAAAATTTTCAGCACCAAATTCTCCAATTATAGTTAGCCTCATTGCACCTTCTATAAGGTCTCTATTTCTTCTCTTTAAAAATTCTAATGCAACTGTTGCGCAAGCAAAATCCTTAATAACCTCTTTACCAAAACCATATCCTTCAACAGAATGAAGTTCTTCTAATCCACACAACTTTTTATATTCATTGTGTATTGTTTGAGATATAATTTCATTATTTAAGCTATTTAACTTATCCATAAACTTGGATTCTATATCATTTGTTTTTGATTCTTGTTCTACTTTTGAATTTTTAACCTCACTTAATAACACATCATTTTCTGAATTATCCTTACCTAATTGTAAATCTTCAATTTCTGTTGCTTTTATTTCTACTCTGTCTTGTTCATTATTTTCTTCCACACTCTTAGGTACTACATCTTTGTTACTAGCTAATATTTTATTTACACAGAATATGATTTCTCTTTTTAATTCTCTTTTAGCATCTGCTTGATTTTTAAGAAATAAATTTCCACATTCTTTCTTTTCTAAACTTATTTTTCTAAGTGATATGTTAAGAAGGTCTTTATATAGGTTTAAAACCTTATAATCCTTTTCTAAACGTCTTCTTTTCTCTGATAGTTCCATTTTATCGTAGGCTAAGAAACTATTTAAATCATTGGCTTTTAGAGAGTCTAATCCTTCTTTCATTGCCTTATTTACATACTTTCTACATTTTGCTGTAGTTAATTCTAAATCCTTTTCTAACTCATCTATTTCAGGTATGTACTTATCTACTATCCATTTGCCAATAAGTGGTTCTGTATTTCTTGCTAACGTCTTATAAAACAATATATTAAATTTTAAAAGCTCAGCATATTTTGCTTCATTAAATTCTACTTTTTCAAATTTCTTTTCCAAAACACCATCTAATTTTTCATTTATTTTAGACTCTTGTTTTAAAAAACTTGCTGTGACATTTAAAACAGTGTTTCTTATTATATTATTTTCACTCAAAACCTTCACTCCTTAAATCAATTATTTTATTGTAATATTTACATTGTGCAAAATTGCTAATTTGATTATGATATTTAAATAATTATTTACTAAATTTGCTACATCTTATATCATATCATATTATTTACATCATTTTACTTTTTCTTTTTATATCTCTCTTATATTATACCATTTTTAATATCTGTACTAACTTATATTACAATATTCCTCAAAATTTTAAAAGTAGATTAGACAAATTTGCAAATAAAAAAACATCAGTTTAAACTGATGTTTTGACTATCAAAAGAATTAAGCAAGTCTATAAGCGGAGTTCTGTATTAGATAATCATCTTTCTAGGCCTATTGTCACCAATAAGCTCAAGCGACCTACCTACCGGAGAGTACGAGCAGCACTCTTCATTCCTATCTTGGTCTTGCTCCAGGTGGGGTTTACATAGCCAACTAGTCACCTAGCTGCTGGTGAGCTCTTACCTCGCCTTTCCATCCTTACCACATAAGTGGCGGTTTATTTCTGTTGCACTATCCTTAGGATCGCTCCCACTAGGCGTTACCTAGCACCCTGCTCTATGGAGCTCCGACTTTCCTCATGTAAGACTACATGCGATTATCTGGCTTACTTAATATTTATTTTACTTAGTTATGTTAACATAAATTCTTTAATATGTCAAAGTAATATTATACTAAAAATTTAAATTTCTTCAAAAATAGTGTAATATAGGTATATAAACTATTTTTAAATTGAGGTGAAATATTGAAAAAATTATATAGACCAATAATTAACATTATGCTAATATTAGTAATACTTTACAGTGGATTTAATATATACTCAAAACTTACCAAATACAATCATGACACTAAAACATCCTCAGAACTTCAAGAAAAAGAAGACAAAAAAGAGGACTTATCAAAAATTAACAGTGATTTTAAATTTTGGCTTTCTGTTGAGAATACAAATATAAACTATCCAGTTGTACAATCTAAGGATAACTCTTACTACCTTAACAAAGATTTTTATAAAAAAGATTCTATTTCAGGTACATTGTTTATGGATTATAGAAACAAATCTCTTGACGACCAAAATGTCATAATATATGGACATAATATGAAAAATAAAACTATGTTCAATAACCTAAATAAGTTTAAAGATAATAACTTCTTTAAAGAAAATAATCAAATAAAAATAACATTGAATGGAAAAGAATTTTTATATGATGTTTTTTCTGCTTATATTGTAGAATCAGATTACGATTATCTAAAAACAAATTTTAACAATGAATTAGATTATCAAAATTATATAAATGATATTACTTCTAAATCATTATACAAATCACCTATTAAGGTAAATAGTAGCGATAAAATAGTTACACTTTCTACATGTACTTATGAATTTGATGACGCAAGAATGGTGATTCATGGTAGATTAGTTTAAGACTTACAGACACAGTTTAAAACAATAACTTTAAACTGTGTCATTTTTTATGCCTATAACTTATAAATTATACTGCTAAAAGTATATAATATAAAATAATAAGCAAATTAAACAATAAAAAAAGACTATGCTAAAAAACATAGTCTTTACTGGAGCTGGTGATAGGAATCGAACCTACAACCTGCTGATTACAAGTCAGCTGCTCTACCGTTGAGCCACACCAGCATACTTATTTTATTATAAATTAATAAAACTAATTTATTAGAGTTAACACTCTAAAAACTGCACATATATCTTAATGAATGAACATCAAATAAATATTGGTCAAGTCCTCGACCTATTAGTATCGATAAGCTAAATACATTGCTGCACTTACACCTTCG
>NZ_OEZH01000128.1 GCF_900243075.1 Clostridioides difficile | reverse complement strand
GTTGCCAAGTATAATGATTTGTGCAAAGAATCATCTGAAGGAAAAATAGACTTCGATTTAGTAACTTTTCTTAATAATCTATTGTAACTTTCCATTGAGTTTGTAGTATATATTAATGTTCTTATCTCTTGAGGATATTTAAAATATGTTGCTAGTTCATTCCAATTGCTTCGCCAACTTCTTAATGCTATCGCATACTGATTGCCCCATTTTTCCTCTAAGAGCGATAGCTCACTTAACGCTACCTCTTCTGTAATTGCAGCATATACTTTCTTTAAATCTTTTGCAAATTCTTTTCTATTTTTATATGATACATAATTTAAAGTATTTCTAATTTGATGTACAACACATCTTTGTATTTCAGTATCAGGAAATACTGCTTTAATTGCATCAGAAAACCCAACTAGTCCATCTACAGAAGCTATTAATATATCCTTAACTCCTCTGTTTTTAATATCTGTAAGTTCCTTTAGCCAATACTTTAAAGTTTCATTTTCTCCAATCCATATTCCTAAAACCTCCTTTATGCCTTCTAAGTTAATACCTATAGCTATATAGGCTGCTTTGTTTATTATTCTACCT
>NZ_OEZH01000130.1 GCF_900243075.1 Clostridioides difficile | reverse complement strand
GAACTATACCAAATCGTAGTAGCTTAGGCAAGGCGAGGTTCAATGAAGAAGGAAAAATCTCGATATGGATATATTTGACCATATTTTGAGTAGCAGGTGTGTAGACTAAAATATAAAAGTAAATATAAATTACTTAGAAAGGAAGTTGATAAATGGATGCTCGAAAAAAATGGATACCTTTTTTAGGAGTACAAGTCAAGCAAAGGCTTATTGAATTAAATATGACTCAAAGAGAATTAGCGAAGAAAATAGGTGTTAATGAAAACTATTTGTCAGCTATTTTAAATGGAAGAAGAACAGGTAAAAAATATAAATCATCAATTTATCAATTGCTTAATATAGAATATTCAGAAGATGATTAATAAATAGTATATAAAGTAGGTGAATATTCTTGTGTGTAAATTAGATTCAGATGGAGTTATAGAGTGCTGTAGAGCAATTGATGATTTTATTACAGCTCTCAATGGTATAAAAAGTTTAAATATGGAGAGATTGAATATTTTAACTAAGTACTCTAGTACATGTTCAAGCCTTCTTAAAGAGGGGAATTACAAAGGATGTACAATTGTATATAGAAAGATGCTAGAGGAATTAAAAACATGAATAGTGCATTTCTTAGGAACATAAATGATACATAGAAATGTACTATATTTTTAAAAATATGCAAACTAAAATATGGATAAGATAATCTAAATATTATAAATGTGCCTGAAATTAGACTATACTTGTTTTTAAATAACCTAATATCCATATTTTAGTAATATACTACAAAAAAAAGAAGGTTAATAGATGATGTAAAATCGTATCAAATTATGTACATTTAAACCATTTTATCTTCATTATTATTGGAGGAATGCTTTTTTAAGTCTTTATATTCAGATATCTTAAGTTCAAGTATTCCTTCTATTTTTATTTTATCACGTTCATTTAATTGTCTGTATAGATTCAATATCGTCATTTCATTATCAGTAATATGTAGGTAGTCTTCCTTATCTTCTTTTACACTATTATTGGAGTTTACTTTTTCTTTACCATATAGAAGCCAGTCAGTCGTAACATTAAAATAATCAGCTATTGACATTAGTATATCGCAATTAGGTTTTCTATCTCCAGTTTCATACTTACCTAAATTTTCAAATTTTAAAATATCCATAAGTTTGCGCTGGGTAAGTTTTTTGGAGTTTCTCAAATAAGCAATTCTTTTTCCTAAAGTATCCACAAAATACACTCCTTTCTTTTTATAAATAATGTCCAAATGACATTTAAAATTAAAAATACCGAAATTTATGATATAAAAATTATTAAATTAAAGTCTAAATGACATTTTACTTAAATTAATATGCTCATAATATGATTTTAACATATTATAGTTGAAAATATGTGGTTTATTTTGATTTATATATATTTAGATAGTGTAATTGCAATAAAAGGTGAAAGAGTTTATGAATAGATTTTATAAATTTATTTTGATAAGCTAAGATTGTTGTTTGATTGATTATAAAATGAAAAGTATTAAGAGAGAAATAGTATTATATTGTAGTTTATATTAATCAATTATAAAAAGTTTTATACATTTAATATTCAAAACAAAATATTTAAGATATAAGATAAATTTACAATATAATACTATAACACTCTTTTATCTAGTCTTGTTTTCTTTATAGAACAATAATATTATAAATGCCAGTAGATTTACACAGAATACTGTTATATACATCTGTTTAAATCCAGAGTTTAGAGTAGATTGTAGTGTATTTTCTATTTTTGTTCTATTATTTTCTATGGAATTTATATAATCCAATTTTGATTTATCAAAAGCCTTTGGTATTTCAGTTTTTACCTCTTGTGTCTTTGCTAAAACTGCTTGAAGCGATTTTTTTTGCTGTTGCATTGTATCAAGGCTTTTTTCCATATCGTTCTTTTTCTTTATAGAATCGTTTAACTTACTTTGTAGTTCTTTCCTTTGAGATTCCATTGTTCTTAGTTTTTTATTCAATTGTTTCTTTTGAGCTTTATTTTTTTGTAACTTTGTATTTAATTCAGCTCTTGCTTTTTTTAGTTGCTGTATTTGAGCATTTAAACTTTCTTTTTGTTCATTTAAATTTGGTTTAGTATCACCAGAGTTATTATTTTTATTTTTTGTAGAATTATTCTTATTGTTATCTGAATCAGAATTACTGTCATTATTTTGTTCTTGGGTATTTGAGTTATTTTCATTGTCAGTAGTAGTACTTTCTATAGTAGGTATTTTATTATAAGCAGTTGTCAATTCATTTATAGCTTTATCTTGCTTTGCAAGACCTTGTTCCATGCCTTTTATACCTTTGTTAACACCATCAATACCTTTTTTTACACCAGCTATTCCTTGATTAATACCACTTCTAGCTTTTATCATATTGTCAATACCAGTTTGAATTCCTTTAATACCACCATTTAGTTTATTTTCACCTTCTTCAATACCATTTATTCCGCTTTGTGTTCCATCAATTCCCTTTTGCACATTTGTCTGTATTTTAGTAATTACAGATGGAACTTTTTCATCAAACATTGTTGTTGATATTTCCTTTGTAATATTGGTAATGTTTGTTGTATCTGCTGTTTGAACTTTATCCAGTAAGTATTTTGGAAGTTTGCCACCTGTCATATCCATATTGATATTTGAAGTATCGTTCATATTTGGGATAGAAACATTTTTTAAATTCTTTGCCATTTCAGGGTCTGATTTTAAATCATTTATCATATTTTCAAGTTCTTCAAGTTGAACTATTTTAGGCGTTGATGGCTTTCCAACTAAGTCCATAATATTATCTTGTACAGATAATCCTGCATGTGCTATAAATCCAATCATTATAGCTGGAGAAATTGAAGTACCAATTGAGCGTATCAGAGACAAGGTTGCAAGTGCTGAATTAGATTCTTCTAATCTTGTATTTGATAACATCATATAGTTTAGAGGGGTTCCCATAGTAAATCCCATTCCCAATCCCATAAATATTAGACTTACACATACACTAAATACTGTATTAGTTTTTAGGGCAATTAAAACTAGATAAAGAGAACCTATCATAGATACAGAAAATCCTAGTAATAGTATTTTCTTTGCGCCAAATTTATCAATAAGTCTTCCACTTAAAGGAGCAGCAACACCTGCAAATAATCCTAATATAGCGACAAAATATCCTCCAGAACCAGCATTTATCTTTAATGCATTTTCAGCATACTGTGGAACGAATACCATACCCATCATTCCAATACCAACAATTAAAGACAAAATAAGTACTATCAGTATTCTTGGATTTAAAAAATATTCAAAGCTTAAAATAGGGTCTTTAGCTTTATTTTCAATAAATATGAAAATAGGTATAAGTATAATAAATGTCAATAGGTAAGGATAAACTGATATATCTTGTATAGAATTTGTAAAGTTAAAAAAGTCTATATTCATAAGACCATACAATAGTGATACGATTATACATATCAACATTAGTGTACCAAGCTTATCTATTTTTTTTGTAGATTCAGACTTATTGTTTTTAATACAGAAAACTCCACCAATAAGTATGATTAAACAGATTGGAAGGTTTACAAAAAATAGCCACTTCCAATTTTCAGTTCCAAATATACTTAGAATTGTGCTACCAATACTTGAACCTAAAATATTGGCAATACCATATGTTGCTCCAACTAAACCTAAAGCCATGCCTCTTTTATTTTCTGGGAAGGTAGTTCCAAATTCTGCTGTAGCAATTGGCATAATTCCACCACCACCAATTGCCTGAATAACACGACCTATTAGTAAAATATGAAAATTAGAAAATAGTGATGATAATCCACATATTAATGAACCACTACCAAATAGAAATATGCTAACGAGATACACATATTTTCTTCCTATTTTATCTGCTAATTTTCCAGAAATAGGAATTACAGATGCATATGTTAATGTATATATGGTAATCATCCAAATTCCTGTTTTTTCATTTACTCCAAGGCTATTTTGTATAATTGTTCTTGCTGGTGATACTATTCCGGTATCAATAGCTCCCATAAATATACCTAAGAGATAAAGTGTAAGTACTAAAAATATTTTTGGATTACTGTCCTTGTTCTGAATACTAGTATTAGAATTCAAGGTAAACACCACCTTAATGTATTAATTTTTCAATATAGGGTTTTAAATCTTCAAATTCTATATGAAGGTATGTTGAATATGAAAAAAACATTTTTATTATAATATTGCATACTAATTTATCATTATTAAAAAATTTCTCTTTCTCTAAAGCTTCATATACTTTACTTGAAAGTTGCTCATGAAAGTCATCCTTGTGTTTTTTTATTTCAAAAAATCGCTCTGTCTCAAAAGTATTCAAAAAATCATTGTATTGGACATTATGAACTTTGTTTATAAAATTTCTTATTTCTGTGAAAATAATACTTAGTTTTTCAATGTAATCTTCAGTATTTTTATTGGAGTATTCAATTCGCCTTATCAATAAATCCCATTCAGATTTTGTGATGTATTCTATTATTTCTTGTTTTGAATCAAAGTAATTATATACTGTACCTGCACTTATACCACATCTTTGAGCTATTTTTCTTATACTAATATTCGAGTAGTCTTCTTCTAAAATCATATCTCGAGACACTTTTAGTATATCTTCTTTTACATTTTCTAAAATCTTTGGCATATTACCACCTCTTTTATTAAAATTATTATGAACACTGTTTATTATACGCCTTTAAAATTTATTAATCAATATGCAAGCTATAATGTATAATATTATTATATAGATATGATAGAAGATAAGTGTCTTACTATAAATATCTAATCTATTAGATTTGTATTTAAGTATAATTATTTACTGAAATATGTAATATTAGATTTTTCTTTTTAATAAATTAAATATTATTATATGATAAGGAGAATATAGCAATGGAAAAGAAGTATGTAATGGCACTAGACCAAGGAACAACCAGTTCAAGAGCTATACTATTTAATAAAAAAGGCGAAATAGTTAAAATTGCACAAAAGGAATTCAATCAAATTTATCCAAAGGCTGGATGGGTAGAACATGACCCTATGGAAATTTGGGGTTCACAAAGTGGGGTAATGAGAGAAGTTATAGAAACAGCAGGCATAAGACCAGAAGAAATTGCTTCAATAGGAATAACCAATCAAAGAGAGACTACGATTGTTTGGAGTAGATATACTGGGAAACCAATTTATAATGCAATAGTATGGCAATGTAGAAGAACATCGGAAATATGTGATGAACTTAAACATAAAGGACTGGAAGAATCAATAAAAGAAAAAACGGGTCTTTTAATAGATGCATACTTTTCAGCAACAAAAGTAAAATGGATATTAGATAATGTAGAGGGAGCTAGAGAAAAAGCAGAGCAAGGGGAACTATTATTTGGAACTATAGACACATGGTTAATATGGAATTTAACACGTGGAAAAGTACATGTAACAGATTACTCAAATGCATCTAGAACAATGATGTACAATATAAATAATTTAGAATGGGATAAAGATATACTAAGAGAATTAGATATACCAATAAGTATGTTACCATTAGTAAAACCTTCTAGTTATGTCTATGGTCATACAGATGAGCGTATGCTATCAGGAGCTAAAATACCTATTGCTGGATGTGCTGGAGACCAACAAGCAGCATTGTTTGGTCAAAATTGTGTTGAAGAAGGCACTGCAAAAAATACTTATGGAACAGGTTGTTTCTTACTTATGAATACAGGCAGTAACATAGTTAAATCTAAGCATGGATTACTTACAACAATTGCTTGGGGTGTTGATGGAAAAGTAACATATGCATTAGAAGGAAGTATATTTATTGGAGGAGCATCTATTCAATGGCTTAGAGATGAATTAAAGATAATTGAATCTGCAAAAGATAGTGAAATGTATGCAAATAGAGTAGAGGATACTAATGGTGTATATGTAGTGCCAGCATTCACAGGTCTTGGAGCTCCATATTGGGATATGTATGCTAGAGGGTCAATCTTAGGTCTTACAAGAGGAGCAAAAAAAGAACATATAGTAAGAGCTACATTAGAATCAATTGCATATCAAACAAAAGATGTATTGGAAGCAATGCAAAATGATTCAAAATTAAAACTAAAGTCATTAAAAGTTGATGGTGGAGCAAGTAATAATGATTTTTTAATGCAATTTCAGTCAGATATATTAAATGTAGATATAGATAGACCAAAGATAGTAGAAACTACAGCTTTAGGAGCTGCTTATTTAGCAGGACTATCTGTTGGATTCTATATTGGAAAAAATGAAATTACATCAAAATGGTCAGTAGAAAAAGAGTTTAATCCAAATATGAGTGAAGAGATGAGATGTAAATTATATAAAGGTTGGAAAAAAGCTGTATCAAGAGCTTTAAGCTGGGAAAAAGAAGATGAATTGGATATTTAAAAATTAATCAAAGTCAAATTTATTTGAATTTAAAAAGAGCTTTATGTAAAATATGAAGCTCTTTTTTTGTTATTCATTCTAAATTTTTATACAATCATACTAAATAGTATAATTTATTTTTCATTTTCATATAAAAACATTGGTATAGAGTTGTAAATATGTTTGTCTCCAACAACTAAGAGAATATCTCCCTCTAAAAATTCAATATACGGTCCAGGAGATATTATAAGTTCTTCACCTCTTTTAATTGCAACTATTGTAGCACCTGTATTTTGCCAAAACTTAGTTTGTGCAGCTGTTTGACCAACATATTTACAATTAGAATTTATTGTGAACTGAACGGGCACTAAAGGATTGATTATTTCAAGTCTGTTAGAATAGTCTAAAATTTTATTTATAGTATCTAATATTTCATTTTCTAAATTAGATTTAGTATCTATTAAATTATAAAGTGTTGATTTATATGATGATATATTTGTAATATCTCTATATTTTTTTATAAAAGAAGAAGCTTTGTCTGGAGATAGTACAATAACACCTTTACCCTTTATGCTTTTAACAACGCCAATGTCCTCTAAAATTTTTACAGCTCTTCTTATCGTTTCTGGAGATACATTGTATTTACCAGCCAAAACAGAGCGTCCAAATAATACTGAATCCTCTTGTATTTCGCCCGTGTATATTTTATTTGCAATATCCAATGCTATTTTTTGGTATATTGGCATCGTATAGTTTTTATCCATTGTTTTTCCCCCAATACAAAATTTATGTTAAAAAATATATAATCTTAACAATACTATTGTATAATTTATAGGTTTAGATGTCTACAATATGTACAAATATTGTGCATGTTTTAAAATAATATTTTAAATTGCATTTAGTATACACGATTTTATCATACTTAAAACTATATAAAGAATTACTTATAAAAATATAAAGATATTTTACATACAAAGAATGATAATTATATAGATGAAACAAACAGATGAATGAAGAAAAATGATTCTGTCTTGCATATAAAGTGATTAAAAATGAAAAACACTTTAAAAATGAAGGCTAAAGCCCTTATTTTAAGCGAAAATAATTAATTATTAACTAAAAAATGGTAAAAGCATTTTTTGAAAAAGAAATACAAATGAATGTTTAATTAAAATAATTGCAAAGATATCCCTTAAATGGTAAAATTATATTAATTAAATGCAATAAAATAGTTGCAAAAATAAAATTGAATACAAGTAATAAAATATTTCATGCAATATATAAAATAAACAAAATTTAAGAATTAAAACTACTTATTCTATCAAAATGTTAGTAAGGGAGGTCATAAATTGTATAAAGTAGATTTAAATAGTGATTTAGGAGAAAGTTTTGGAACATATAAAATTGGTTTAGATGAAGAGGTTTTAAAATATATTTCATCAGCTAACATAGCTTGTGGGTTTCATGCAGGTGACCCTAGTCATATGGAAAAAACAGTTCAACTTGCCAAAAAAAATGGAGTGAAAATAGGAGCACATCCAGGTTTTCTAGATTTAATAGGATTTGGAAGGCGTGAGATGAAAATAACTAGGCAAGAAGCTAAAGATTATACAAAATATCAATTAGGAGCTTTAATGGCATTTGCAAATTCAAATGGATGTAACATACAACATGTAAAACCACATGGAGCCTTATACAATATGGCAGCTAAAGATAAAGAGTTGGCTATGGGTATTTGTGAAGCTATATATGAAGTCAATAAGGATATTATACTGTTAGGTCTATATAATAGTGAAATGATAAATTCAGCTAAAGAGATTGGGCTTAAATTTGCAAATGAAGTATTTGCAGATAGAGCTTATGATAATAATGGTTTTTTAGTTCCAAGAAGTGTAGATGGGGCAGTTATACACGATACAAAACACGCAATAGATAGGGTTGTTAAGATGGTAAAAGAAGGAACTGTAGAAACTTTAACAGGTGAAGTTATAAATATAAAAGCAGACTCTATATGTGTACATGGGGATAATCCAAAAGCAATAGAGTTTGTTAAAGAAATAAGAAAGCGTTTTGAATTAGAAAATATAGAAGTTTGTCCATTAGAAAATATGGAAGTTTGTTCATCAGAGAACACAGTATAAAACTGATAATATGAGGGAGAGATAAAATATGAGTACAAAAAATATTACTGATAAAACAAAAAATAAAAAGGATGTTGGAGCACTTATAGGAGCAGCATTTATAATGGCAACATCAGCAATTGGCCCAGGGTTTTTAACTCAGACAGCACAATTTACTCAAGATTTTGGACCGAGTTTTTCATTTGTAATTTTAATTACAACAATTCTTTTTATAGGAGCTCAAGTAAATGTATGGAGAGTAATTGGTGTATCAGGACTTAGAGGTCAAGATATAGCAAATAAAATAATACCTGGATTAGGCTATTTAGTAGCTTTTTTAGTAGCTCTTGGAGGATTAGCTTTTAATATAGGAAATGTTGGTGGAGCTGCACTTGGTATGAATGTAATGTTTAATATGAATATGACATTAGGAACTATATTAAGTGGGTTGATAGCGATATTTGTATTTATGTCAAAAAATTCAAATTCTCTAGTAGATAAGATAACTAAGTTTTTAGCATTAGGTATGATAATTATAGTTGGATATGTAGCAATATCAAATCATCCTCCTATTGGAGATGCAGTTTTTAGAATGGTAAAACCAGAAAACCCAAAAGGATTGATATTCCCAATAATAACTCTACTTGGAGGAAGTGTTGGAGGTTATATAACTTTTGCTGGAGGACATAGATTAATAGATGGTGGAATAACAGGAGAAGAAAATATAAAAGAAATAACTAAATCTTCTTTTTTAGGGATATTAGTTGCAACAATGATGAGAGTTCTTCTATTTTTAGCAATATTAGCAGTAGTTTCAAAAGGTCTTCAACTTGACCCAGAAAACCCAGCTGCTTCAGCTTTTAAATTTAGCGCAGGAGCAATAGGATATAAATTCTTTGGGCTTGTATTATGGTCTGCTGCAATTACATCAGTTATAGGAGCTGCTTATACATCAGTTTCTTTCTTAAAGACACTAAATCCTTTTATAGAGAAATATGAAAAATATTTTATAATAGCATTTATAGCAATATCAACACTTATAATGGCATTTATAGGAAAGCCAGCGACTTTATTAATTTTAGCAGGGGCTTTAAATGGATTGATACTTCCAATCACATTAGGAATTATGCTTATAGCTTCTAAAAGAAAAGATATTGTTGGAGATTACAAACATCCTACATGGCTTTTAATATTTGGATTAATAGTAGTTTTAATATCTGCCTATACAGGAATAACTTCTCTTGGTAGTTTAGGTGCTTTATTTGCTTAATTTAAAAGAGGTGACATTTATGGAAACTAGATATTTGCTATCAGGAGATAAGGCAGTGGTTGCTGAATTTGGAAATGAGATATCAGAAGATATAAACAAAAAAGTAATTTCATTTATGAGAGCAATAGAAATATCAAATCTTAAAGGGATTGTAACAGAAATGGTGCCAACGTATAGGTCACTTATGATAAGCTATAATCCATTGAAAATAGATTTTGATAGTTTGATTGAGAGTCTGAAAAAAATAGAAGATAATTTGGAAAGTATAGTATTACCAAAACCTAAAACACATGAGATTCCAGTATGCTATGATGAGGTTTTTGGTATAGATATTAAAAATGTTGCCAGACATAATAATCTTACTGTAGATGAGGTTATAAAAATACACACAAGTAGAGAGTACTTGATATATATGTTAGGATTTACTCCTGGATTTCCATACCTAGGAGGTATGGATGAAAGAATAGCTACCCCTAGATTAGAGGTGCCAAGAACTAAAATCTATGGTGGAAGTGTTGGAATAGCAGGTTCTCAGACTGGTGTATATCCTATCGATAGTCCTGGTGGATGGCAAATAATTGGTAGGACACCTTTAAAATTATATGATGAAAATAGAGAGGAACAGATTTTACTTAGAGCTGGAGATTTTATAAAATTTGTTCCAATAACATTAGATGAATTTATAGAAATCGAAAAAAATAACTTAAATATTTAAATATCGTTATAGTACAGGGAGTGGTATATATGGGATTCAAAGTTGAATTAGGAGGTTTCCAAACATTAATACAAGACAGAGGTAGAGTTGGATATGGACAATATGGTGTATCTGGATGTGGGGCAATGGATGAGTATGCACATAGAGTAGGAAATATATTGGTTGGAAATTCTGAAGATGAGGCTTCTTTAGAAGTTTTAATGTTAGGCCCTACAATTACATTTGATGAATATACGCAAATAGCAGTAACTGGTGGAGATTTAGGAGCTAGAATAAATGGAAAAGAGATTCAAAACTGGAGGTCATATCAAATAAATCCAGGTGATGTATTATCATTTAGAGGTGTGAAATCAGGTGCTAGAGCATATGTGTCAATAGCTGGTGGAATAGATGTCCCACTTGCAATGGGAAGCAAGTCAACTTATACAAGAGCCAAAATTGGTGGGTTTGAAGGTAGAGCACTTAAAAAGGGTGATTATATAAATACTTTTATTCAGGAAAAAGATTTTACAATAAATAAAAAATTAAATTCAAAATATATTCCAACTTATAGTTCAGAAATCATACTAAGAATTGTAAAAGGACCTCAATTTGATGCTTTTTCTAAAGATGAAGTAGAAAAATTTTTATCAAATGAATACAAAGTTACAAATGAAATAGATAGAATGGGCTGTAGACTAGATGGAGAGAGTATAAAGCACCTTAATGGAGCAGATATTATATCTGACGGTATTTCTTATGGAGCTATACAAGTACCTGGGCATGGAAAACCTATTATAATGTTATCAGATAGACAGACTAGTGGTGGTTATACTAAGATAGGGAATGTTATAAGTGTAGATTTGTATAAGTTAGCACAAGCAAAGCCAAATGATGTAGTAAAATTTGAATTTGTAGATATATATGAAGCACATAAATTGTTGAGAGAACAAGAAGATAAGATTCAAGATATTTATAAGAGTATGAAGAATATAAGAATTGTCAAAGCAAAGGTATTAAGCGATATAGCAGTTTAATTTAAGATTAATAGATACAATCTTTATTAAAATTTAAAATATAACTTACAAATAGCTATTTACTATTTACCATAATTAAAATGGTTTAGATTAGTCAAATAGCTATTTTTTAGTTTGAGTAAATATATTAAATTTAAATAAATACTTCAATTTAAAATAAAAGTGATATTTAAATCTTTTTTAGTATCTATAAAAAGTAGATATGTTATATAAATCTTATTTAGATTTTATTGGCCAAATTGGAGGTGATATAACTCCATATCCACGAGCTATTGTATCTTTACTTGGATTGATGATTTTATGTGGTACATTAGATTTTATAAATGTTGAGTCACCTGGATTTAATCTTACTACCTTTTCACCCATACAAATATCAACCATACCACTCGTTACTACCATGATTTCCTCTGATGCATGATAGATATAATCTTTAGCATCTTCACTTTCTGGTTTAAGTTCAAATTCTACAAATAAAATTGAAGGTGTAAATTCAGATGTAGGCATTGGAGATACTATCTCGTAAAACATTTCACTTTTTGGAAATTTCATCATAACTCTATCTTCTTTTCTAATGACTAAATCATCAGTATTGTTATCATCCATAAACATATATAAAGGAGTGTCTAAAACTTCAGCAATTTTTCTCAATGAAGACAAGGATGGTTCAATAGCATCTCTTTCTATTTGAGAGATATAACTTATAGATAAATCTGTCAATTTGGAAACATCACTTAATGTTTTTTTCTTGCTTTTTCTTATATTTCTCATCTTTTCACCTAGCATAAGAACCTCCAAATAATAAAATTAATATAAAATATTCGCTTAAAACAAAGTAATTATAGCATAACATAGAAGTAGTGGCAATAAGAATACATAGTAGATTTTGACAATTAAAAATTAATTAAGATTTTGATAATTAAAATTAATTAAATGCAAATAAAAGCCTATGAAAATAAATTATTGCTGAATTAATACAAAGAAAATGATAGCAAAAAAGAATTTAGTGAAGGAGTATTAAGTGGAATAATATTATTACAGCATATTTTAGAAAATAATAAATTTTCAGTAAATTAGCTTGACATATATATTGAAGTAATAATATAATTTTAAGTATAAAATTTTAAAAATTGAATTATAACTTCAAAAAATAAGGAGGGTAATATGAAGATAACAGATATCAAATTTGAAAAGCTGAGAATTAAATTAAAAAAACCTGTAGTAGT
This sequence comes from Clostridioides difficile, assembly GCF_900243075.1. Taxonomy (GTDB): domain Bacteria; phylum Bacillota; class Clostridia; order Peptostreptococcales; family Peptostreptococcaceae; genus Clostridioides; species Clostridioides difficile_D. Next base: position 45,665 of record NZ_OEZH01000130.1, on the reverse strand, counting down.
TTCATTTGGAGTAATTGAATATGGAGAAAGTATAATTTTAAAAGTTGAAACAGATGAAGGGTGTTGTGGATTTGGTGAAGCAGCACCTCTTGCAGCAGTCACAGGTGAAGTTTTAGATAATGTACTTTCAGTATTACTTATGTTTAAAAAAGAGCTAATAGGGAAAGACCCACTAGATATTGAAACTATACATACAATTATGGATGGAATTATTATAGGTAATACTTCTGCAAAAGCGGCTATTGACATGGCTTTATATGATATTAAGGGTAAAATTATGAATGTACCTCTTTATAAAGTTCTTGGAGGATTTGATAATAAAGTTCAAACCGATATTACTATAAGTATAGATAAACCAGAAAAAATGGCAATAGAAGCTTTAGAAAGAGTTAAAGAAGGATTTAGGATATTGAAGCTTAAAGCAGGTATAAATCCTAAAGATGATATTGAGGCTGTAAAGCTAATTAGAGAGGCTGTTGGAGAGAGTATAAGAATTAGAATTGATGCAAATCAAGGATGGAATGTAAATAGTAGTATAAATACTATCAAAAGGTTAGAAGAATTTGGTGTTGATGCAATTGAACAAGCACTTCCACATTGGGACTTAGATGGTACTGCTTATATAAGAAATAAGAGTAACACAAAGATTATGATAGATGAATCATTACATTCACCAATAGATGCAATTAAAGCTATAAAAAAGAATGCAGTCGATACATTTAATATTAAGCTGATGAAATCAGGAGGAATATATCCTGCTATAAAAATCAATAACATAGCTGAAGCAAGTGGAGTAAATTGTATGTTAGGGTGTATGCTAGAAACGAGAATTGGTATAACAGCAGCAGCAAATTTAATAGCATCTAAAAAGAATATAACAGAAGCTGACCTTGATAGTTTTATGTTTTGTGAAGAATCAAAAAGTATATCTGGAGGATTTGTAATGGATGGAGATATTATGAATCTTGTCAATAAACCAGGTTTAGGAGTAGAAGTAAACTTATGATAAAATTGGAGGTTAAATATGAATACACTTTTTTCAAATCCAGGTAGTATACTTGCTGTAATGACATCAATGATTGCATTAGGTTTTTACTTACAAAGATACAAAGCCATTAAAAGCTTAGGACCAGCACTTACAATAATCATAATGGGAATAATACTTTCAAACTTAAAAGTAGTACCAGTAAGTACTGAGTTATATGGAACTATTTCTACATATGCTATTCCAGTTTCTATGACTATAATGCTGATGAGTGTTGATTTAAAAGAAATGACAAAGTTATCAAGAGAACCCTTGATTGCAATTTTTGTAGCAGTAATAACTGTAAGTATTATGGCATTTTTATTTGGACTAGTATTTGCAGAAAAAATATCAGAAGGTTGGAAAGTTGCTGGAATGTTTGTGGGTACATATACTGGAGGAAGTGCTAATCTTACAGCCATTGGAACAGGTCTTAATGTAAGTAGACAGACTCTTGCTGCTGCAAATGCAGCAGATTATGTAATTGGAGTACCAACATTGATATTTATGTTTGCTCTACCAGCTATACTAAAAAATTCAAAGAAGTTTAAAAAACTTTGGCCATATCATGTAGAAGAATCGGAATTAGAGGATTGTAAGAATGAAGAATTTATGGAGTCAAAAGAATGGAGTATTAAAGATATTGCTTGGATGTTGGCTATAGGTTTTGTTGTTACAGAGGTTGCAACAATACTTGCTGGATATTTTAATTCAAGTTTTAGTAGTGCAGCAAGAATTCTTTTAGTCACAACAATTTCAATTATAATTGCTCAATTAAAGCCAGTAAAGAAATTAAAGGGAAATTTAGATTTAGGATTATTTGTTGCATTATTCTTTTTATGTACTATAGGTTTTTCAGTAGATATAAAAGAGTTTTTAGGCTCAACTTTTACCATAACACTTTACTGTTTTAGTATAATTTTTGCTTCATTTGTTTTCCATTTATGTATAACTAGACTTTTAAAGATAAAGTATCAATATGTAATACTTTCTATAGTAGGAGCAATTGCTGATGGTCCTACGTCAGCTTTAGTAGCTGCTTCTGCAAAATGGAATTCACTTGTAAGTGTAGCAGTCGTCATGGGAGTAATTGGTGGAGTATTAGGAAATTATGCAGGTATCTCAGTGGCATATGCAATAAAGATGGCTATAGGATTATAGGAGGTGCTTTAATTGGCAAAATTTAAGTTATATATATCTGGATTATATAGTGGAAATGTAATCTTTGATGATAATTTGTTACTTGAAAAATTGAATCCTTTTACAAATAAAATAGAAAGCTTAAAACAAATAGATACAGAAGAAAATACATACTATTTAAATCTTACAAAAATAGATTTAAAATTTTTATTTGATAACTTTGATGTATATACTGAAAGTTTAGTGAACACAGATAAAGACAGAGTTATAAATAAATTGGGAGAAACATACTCTAAGCTTAATGAATACATATGGGTTCAAAGAAATAAAAAGTTTCCACTAGATATAATTGTTGTGGATAATAAAATAGTCGGTTTTATCTGTTTGTCTAGAGAAACTTGTACTATATTAATTATGGATGGATATGAGGATTATACTATATTAAAAGAATGGAAGAAAACTCATAAAAACGAGGAGATATATTCTATAAAATTTGTTGGAAATTATATGATTGATATGAAAGATGGAATAAGACTTTCTACAGATGTATATCTTCCTAATTTTGTAGATTCTACTAAAAAAGCACCAACAATACTTATGAGGACCCCATATGGAAAAGAAAATGATAAAGAAATATATTATAAATATGTACAAAGAGGATATGTTGTTGTAATACAGGATGTTAGGGGAAGAAATGAATCAGAAGGTAAGTGGGAACCTATGATTCATGAGAAAGAAGATGGAGATAGTACTATAAATTGGATAGTATCACAAGATTGGTCAGATGGAATAGTTGGAATGCTTGGAGCATCATATCTTGGTTATGTTCAATGGGCAGCTGCATCTTCAAGTAACAAGCATCTTAAGGCTTTGGTTAGTATAGTAACATCAGGAAGCCCTTTTATTGATATACCAAGAAAAGGAGGAGCTTTTGTCTCTGGTATGCTTGCATGGGCATTTATGGTATCAAGAAATAAAGTTGATAGAAGTAAAATGGTAAGAAATGACTGGGATGATGTTTTAAATATAAGACCAATAGAGAATATACCTGTTGAAGCTCTTGGATATAGAATTGAATTTCTGGAAGAATGGCTAAAGAGAGTAGAAAAAGATGAATACTGGGATATGATGGATTGGCATCTACAAAAAGAAAAAATAAATGTACCTGCGTTGGTTATATCTGGGTGGTATGATGATAATGGTATGGGAACGACAGAGGCCTTAGATGTTATAAAGGATTATGAAAAAGGAAAGAGAAAGGCTATTCTAGGTCCATGGATGCACAATTCAAATACTTTAAGAGATATAAATGGTATTTCTTTGGGAAATAATTCATTAAGATATGATTTGGATTATAATTATCTATTATGGTTCGATAAATATTTAAAAGGTATAGAAAATAATATAGATAAGACTGCTTCGATAGAGTATTACTCTGTAGGTTCTAATGAGTGGAAGACAGAAGCAAATTGGCCAATAACAAAAAAAATTGATAAAAGTATGTATCTAATGAGTGATGGAGATGCTAATACATCTTTGGGAAATGGAAAATTAGTATTTGATAGGGCTTTAGAAGAAAAGTGTGATAGTTATATATATAATCCAAAAGACCCATCAATACAACTAATTGATATGTCAGAAAATGAAGTTGGTGTCCCAAACAACTACAAGGATTTGGAAAAAAGAAGTGACATGTTGTGTTATACATCAGATGTTTTTAGCGAAGAATTTACTATAACAGGTGATATAAAGTTAGAGTTCTTTGCATCAAGTTCTGCCAGAGATACTGACTGGGTTATAAAAATTATGGATGTAGATTTAGATGGAAATTCAATTAAATTAGCTGACGGTATACTTAGTGCTAGATTTAGAAATGGTTTTTATAAGTCAGAGTTTATGGAAGAAGGAGAGATTTATAAGTTTACGATTATAACCTCAAAAATATCAAATACATTTAAAGTTGGTCATAAAATTAGACTAGACATAACATCTAGTGCTAAAAACTTTATTTTCCAAAATAGTAACACAACAGATGGTTACAATAGTACTGAGTATATAGAAGCAAAGAATACAATTTATCATGGAGGTAAATATCCATCTAGATTAATATTGCCAATAGAAAATAAATAAGTTTATATGTATTAATAAGAGGCTTATCTCTATATTTGAGACAGCCTCTTATTCTTTAGCCTCATTATTTTGTAGCTGCAACAACGCTCATTTCAACTAATAAATGTTCTCTAGCAAGTCTAGCTTCAACACAAGCTCTAGCAGGCTCAAATCCTTTTTCAACCCAAGCATCCCAAACAGAGTTCATAGCTTCAAAATCTTTCATATCTCTTAAATAAATAGTAACAGATAGTAAGTGTTGTTTATCTGAACCGTATTTGTTCAATAAATCTTCTATTTTAGCTAAAACTTCAGTAGTTTGTTCAATTATTCCGCCTTCAGCATGAGTTTGTCCACATAAATAAACTGTATTGTTATGAACTACAGCTCTACTCATTCTTCCAGTTCCTTCATATCTTTTTATTTCCATATTTTAAATACCTCCATAATTAAAAAATCTATTAAAAATCTAAATAATAAATTAAAAAAAGTCTATACTATATAAAATTATATTATATATTCTGATAATAATCCATAAAAACATATAACTTTTTAACTATAATTATTATTGTTATTAATTGAAAAGATTTATTAGTTACTTGACATAATTTACACTTTTAATTATAGTATAAATTGGAATATTTAGATAATTATTATTTAATGTATAAAGTCTAAGTCTTTAATTAATAAATACAGCTTTATATATTTATATAGAAAAGAGGTAAATATGAGTAGTACAATCAAATCAAATAGAATAAAGGGTATAATGTTTATAATAGCATCAGCTCTTGGCTTTGCAATGATGTCTGCATTTGTAAAACTAGCTGGAGATTTACCAAGTTTTCAAAAAGTGTTCTTTAGAAATCTAGTATCAGCTGTAATAGCTTTTTGGCTTATCATAAAACACAAAGGTAGTCTAACTGGTAAAAAAGAAAATTTAAAAGTACTTTTATATAGGTCAATATTTGGAACTCTAGGAGTAATATTTAACTATTATGCAATTGACAGGTTGATGCTTTCAGATGCAAACATGCTAAATAAAATGAGTCCATTCCTTGTAGTTATATTTTGTGCAATTGCTCTAAAAGAAAAAATAAATGTAAAGCAGATAGGAGCTATTATAATTGCATTTATAGGAGCTTTATTCATAATAAAACCAACATTTAGTGTAGAAGTAATTCCATATCTTGGAGGAATTGCAGGAGCTGTATTTGCAGCAATGGCATATACTTGTTTAAGAGTTCTTGGAGATAGAGAAGATTACTACACAATCGTATTTTTCTTTTCAGTTTTTTCATTAATTACTGTAGGACCAATTGCTTTTGCAGTATACGAACCAATGACTCTTATGCAACTTATATATCTATTACTAGGTGGAGTATTTGCAAGTCTAGGTCAATTTGGAATAACTTTAGCATATAAGTATGCACCTGCTAAGGAAATTTCTATATTTGACTATAGTAATATAATCTTTTCAGCAATTTTAAGTATATTCTTATTCAATGTTTATCCAGATATGTTAAGTGTTGTTGGATATTTAATAGTATTTTCAGCAGCTTTTTATATGTTTTTATACAATAAGAAATTAGATAAATTAGATAAAGAAAAGAAGAAGTAAGCTAGATAAAAGTGTTCTTATAATTTATATTGAATATTTAAGTCTTTGTATTAAAGAAAATTGAGTTAAAATGTTTGATATATTGACTTATAACAGCAGTTAAAACTGAAAAATTATAACTGCTGTTTCTTTTATTAAAAATATCCAAATGTCTATAAAAATAGACTATAATAGAGTAGTATAAATAATATAAAGGGGATAAATTAAAGTATGGAAAAAGTGAAAGTTGCTGTGATTGGAGCAGGTAATAGAGGAACATATGCATATGCTCCATATATTTATGAAAATTCTGATGTATGTGAAATAGTTGCTGTAGCAGAACCTAAAAAAGGAAGACGAGAACTATTTACACAAAAATATAACCTAGATAGTAAAAATGTATTTGAAACTTTAGAAGACTTTTTTAAACAGGACAAGATGGCAGATGCAGTAATAATAGCTACAAATGATGATAGACATTATGATGTAGCAAAACTAGCTCTTGAAAAAGGTTATCACATATTATTAGAAAAGCCAATGTCTAACAGTTTGGATGGTTTGGTACATATAAATGATTTGTGTGATAAGTATAAAGATAAGATTTTTATGATTTGTCATGTACTTAGATATTCTCCATTTTATAATAAGTTAAAAGAGATTGTAGAAAGTAAAAAGTTAGGAGAACTTGTTAGTATACAGTACAATGAAAATATAGGATATTGGCATTTTGCACATAGCTTTACTAGAGGGAATTGGAGAAATAGCAATGAAACAAGCCCTTTAATTTTAGCTAAAAGCTGTCATGATATGGATATTTTATTATATTTAGTAGGAAGTAGATGTAAAAAAATATCTGCATTTGGAAGTTTAAAGCATCTTAATAACCAAAATGCTAGTGGAGAGATGGCACAAAATTGTCTTCAGTGTTTAGTCGAAAAAAAATGCCCATATTCAGCAAAGAGAATTTATCTAGAAAAAGATAGAAGTATAAATAGAGCTGTTCATATAAATCCAACTAAAGAGAATCTATTAAATATACTTAAGACAAGCCCATATGGAAGATGTGTTTATAGATGTGATAATAATGTTGTAGATAATATGGTAAATATATTACAGTTTGAAAATGGAGTGACAGCCACTTTTAATTTATGTGCATTTACTAAAGAAAATGGAAGAACTATAAAGTTGATGTTTAGTCATGGTGAAGTTGGTGGAGACTTAAATAAAAATGAAATAAGGATTAAAGAATTTGGAAAAAATGAAGAGATAGTTATAAGTCCATCAAATCAACAGAACAGGGTAGAAGAATACGATAGAAATCTTATAGCTGAATTTATTAAATTAGTTTCTAGTAAAGAACTAGAGAAAGGTAAAGTAGCAGCAAAAGAAGCGATACAAAGTCATGTAATGGCATTTGCAGCTGAATATGCAAGAGTTAGTGATGAGGTAGTATATATAGAAGAATTTTTTGATAATGCCAAACAAATGACTAGAGAGATAGAAGAAACTATATTTTAATTAAGAAAAACTTGTTAAATAAAATAAAGATAGATTAGGTAATAGAAATACAAAAGATGTGTTCTATTAAAAAATCTATCTTTTTTTAAGGTTTTTTCTTATCCCTATCAAAAAAATCCATACATTCGGATAAAAGATAAGAAAGTAAAGCAAATAAGATTTCTGTACTTAGAGGAATCATTACTGAATCCATAAATGTATCAATTATGTTCATAGCTAGAAAAGTTAGTATAAAATCAATTATAAATTCGCAAATTTTATATATTGAGTATGGTAATTTGTTTACATATCTGAATATATCTAAAATAGTAGTGCATAGAAAATCAATTGGAGTAGTTATACAAAAATATATTAAAAAGAAAATTAGTACAGCTCCAAGAGATTTATATTCAAATCCTAAGAATGATAAGAAGCCAATTCCTATAACCGTGAAAATACAAAAAGTTATACCAAAAAAAACAGCAAAAAATAAAAATACAGAAATAAATTCGCCTAAAGGAATTCTTCTTTTATTACTTATCTTAATCAACTCCTTAATTTATATAAATAATAACATTCTTAAAAACTCATAATAGTCTTCTGTTTCAAATAGTATTGTTTGAGAATCTATTTTCTTCATATTTGGGTAAAAAGATGCTTTAAAAGCTTTGTAATGTTCTCTAAATTTTATTTCTATTTTAAATTTATCTGGTAATTTTATTAAATGTCTAGATAAATCTCCAGATAAAGACTTTTTAACACCCTTCTCTATTTTTTTTAGTGCAAGATTTGGATGTATTGAAATTGAACCATTTCCAATTCCATTTGACACAGGCACAGTGACTATATTTGGATTTAATTTTTTTGCACTCTCACAAAGCATTTCATCTCCACTTAAAAATGCTACAGGGATATTATAGTATGCAGCAATATAAGCATTTATAGTAAATTCAGATGCTATTTCATCATTTATTTTAAAATAGTCATAATCAATATCCATGGTATGAGAAAGAGGATTACCATTACAAGTAGCTCCAGAATGATAACCAGTGAATATACATGCATCAAAGCTTTCATCAATTCCAGCCATCATAACTAGTGGGTCTTTAGTCCATCCTCTAAGTATTTTAACATTTTCAGGTAGAATATTTGGATTAATATTTCTACCACTATCATGTGCATCTTTGACGAGTATCTCATGCATACCAGATTGAGTAGCTCCATCACATGCAGCTGCTATTTCTTTACTCATCTGTGTTCTGTAGTGTTGTGAAAATTCACATTCAAGTTTTGTTTCATCCCAATTTACAATACCACAAGTCCCTTCTATATCAGCACTTAAATACAATTTCATAATATATACCCCCTTACGTTTATTATTAATGATAATAACAGATAACAGGAAATAATACATAATCAATAGAGGGCATAAAAATATTATGTCTTACTATTAATTATTATTAAATCTGTAACTGAAAAATAACTAAATTGGTATTAAAAAATATAACACTAGGTGTCATCTATTTATCTAATTTTTTATATATAATATTTATATAAAATTGTAACATATAAGTGGTTACATTTACTAGTTTAACATAGTTAAAATAGTTAGGTATTATTTTTAAGTTAAATTAATTATTATAAAATAGTAGAGTAGAAGAAAAATTTAATTTATTAAGGATATATTATAATAATTTGTTGATACCAATATCACTTAGAACATCTAAAATTACTATAAATACTTGAAATGAATGAAAAAAGAAGGTGTTTCTTATGGTTAAGTTTTGATTAAATTAGATTGTTTACAGAATCTATTGCACTTATTTGTATAAATCAATAAAAAGAAGAAAATAGAGAGTTATTTAGCAACTATACTTAATATGCTAAAGCACACTCTATAGTTGCTGAATAACTCTCAAAACTTAAATATATTATTTTAGTTATACTTTTTATTTTTAAAACAAGCCCATGAAAGCAAAGAAAAATAGTTTAAAACTCAAATTCATTTTCCCAATCAAATTCTCCTGATTTTTCTACACTTTTAGGCCAGTGACTACACCATTTAGGAACTGATGGATTTTCAACCCTATCAACGCTTGGAGTATATGGTTTTAAGTCAATAACAGGACTATTATCATTAGCATCAATATATGGTATTTTTATTATACCATTTTCATGGTCTATATTGATGATTTGTACGGTAGTCAATGCTATTGGATTTGGTCTAATAGGTGACCTTGTTGCAAATATTCCTATAACATTTGGTCCATTTTTATAAGGTTTTGGAGTTTCTAAAATACTTCTTAGTTCAGGATTATCGAACCCATCAGCCCACCAAAATACATTTAAATGGCTAAAGTTATCGAGTTCATTTAATGCAGGTATGTATTTTTTGTTTAATTTAATAAATACTTCTTCACCTTGAATACATATTTTACCTATAGGATTTACTAATATTTCTTTCATAATATTACCTCCAATTATTTGGTTTGTCTTTTGTAATTTTATAGTACAGCGTGACACCATGTGAGGGTCAATATAAAAAATAATAGATAAAAATATTAACAATTAAAATGATAATACATTTTTTACATGAAGCATAACACCAGTAATAAGACAATCTTCATCAATATCAAAAGTAGAGGTGTGCAGAGGAGAAACAATATTTTTTTCTCGATTTGCACAACCAAGATGGTAAAAAGCTCCTTCACAGTACCTTAGAAAATATGAAAAGTCTTCAGCACCAAGAGTAGGTACATCTTTAATAAGAATATTTTCCTCTCCAAGCAATTCTACAGCATTTTGCTTAACATAATCTACTAGACTGTTTGAATTGATAAGGGCTGGATAACCCTCCTCAATTTCAACCGAAACACTTCCTCCAAATGTTTTACAAGTAAAATCACAAATTTCTCTAATTCGTTTTTTTGAAAACTCTCTAGTTTCTTGAGTTAAAGTTCTCAAGGTGCCTTTTATAATGACCTTATCACAAACTATATTTTCTTTGATTCCACCTTCAATTTTTCCTAGAGAAATAACCACAGAATCAGTAGGGTTTGTGTTGCGACTAACGATTGTTTGTAGAGCTGTTATGATATGAGCAGATATAACTATAGCATCAATACCTTGATGTGGATAAGCTCCATGACATTTTGAACCATGTACAGTTAATCGAAGTGTGTCAGTGGAAGCATTTAAAGTGTTGTATTTTAATTCAATTAGATTTTTATCAATGTTAGGATTTACATGAAGACCAAATATATATTTTACATCTGGATTTTCAAGACATCCATCTTCTATCATAAGTTGAGCGCCACCAATAGTTTCTTCAGCAGGTTGGAAAAAGAATTTTACGTTTACATTTAGATAATTCTTTAATTTAAATAGTATATTACAAGCACCAAGTAAAATAGCAGTATGTGCATCATGACCACATGCATGCATTTTACCAAGATTAATGGATTTATAATAAGAATTAAGTTCTTCTGTTATAGGTAAGGCATCTATATCAGCTCTTATTGCAACTGTTTCTAAATTTGGATTTACATTTATATATGCAGTTATTCCTGTATGATTTTTATATTCAATGTAACTTATACCTATTTCACTTAAATATTTGATAATTTTTTTCTTAGTTTGAAATTCTTCTAACCCAAGTTCTGGAGTCTTATGTAAATCCCTCCTTATATTTATAACCCAATCATTTATCTCATAACAAAGAGTTTTTATATTAATCATAAAACACATCCTAACTATATTAAACTATATTAAAAATTTATTTTTCTTCATTAATTATATTATTCTATATAAATCATTATTCTGTATCAAGTGCAAATAAAATATCTTATAATTATAGTAGAGATACTTAGCATGGATAAGAATATATCATTTTAGAATAAGAGGTGTTTAAATGTTAGGAATAATTGCGCCATCTGGGCCATTAAGAAATACGAGTTTGGAGGAAATAAAGTTTAATTTAGAGAATTATGGTTATGAAGTTAAATTTTCTGAAAGTTGCAGTTTAAATTATAAAGGTTATTTAGCTGGTAATGATGATATTAGAGCAAGAGATATAGAAGATATGTTTTTAGATAAAGACGTAGACATGATTATGTGTTTAAGAGGAGGTTATGGCACAACAAGGATATTGGACAAAATAAATTATGAGATAATAAAGCAAAATCCAAAACCATTTATAGGTTTTTCTGATATAACAGGACTAAACCTAGCTTTCTATAAAAATTGTGGTCTTTTAACATATCATGGAATAATGGCAGCAAATGTAGCTAAATGGGATGAGTTTACCTATAAATCTCTAATAGATGCTTTGGAATTTAAAGATGAACTCTATTTAGAAAACCCAAAAGAAGAAAAAATTTATACTGTATGTGAAGGTAAAGCAGAGGGAATAATAATGGGAGGAAATTTATCCTTAATAATTGCTACAATGGGAACTAAATATGAAATAGATGCAAAAGATAAAATTTTATTTATCGAGGAAATTGGAGAATCTCAATATAAACTAGATAGAATGTTAACCCAACTATATTCTTCAGGAAAACTTGATGAATGTAGTGGTATAATTTTTGGAGATTTTAAGGATTGTATTGAAGAAAAAGATTTAATAGAACTACTAATGGAGTTTGCCAAAAAGGTCAATAAGCCTGCTATATATAATCTTCAATCTGGACATTGTATTCCAATGGTGACTATTCCTTTGGGTAGAATGTGTGAATTAAATGCTACAGAAAAAATGGTTAAATTAAAAAAATAGTGTGTATATAAATATAACAGAAATATGGTATAATCTTATACAAGTAAAAATTTAGCTAGGAGGATGAAGAATGTCTGATGATAGAATAATAGACTTTAACGAACTAAAGAACAAAGTTAAAGATTCTGATGTAGATAAATTTGAGCAATATATATATAACTTATATTTTTCTGTTATGGATGGGAAGATGTCTATGGCTGAGTTTTCAAGAAAAATATTTGATTATATGAGGGATAACAATATATCTCAAGAAAAATTTATGAAAATACAAAAGCAATTTATGGAGAGATATGGCATGGATACCGAAGAAGTAGAAAAACAACTTAGAAGTTTTGGAATCGACCCTTCTGCAGCAGGTTTTATGAGTAATAGTGCTTCCAGCAAAGTATCTACAGAAGATTTAGAATCATTCAAAAAGAGTGCAGGATTTTATGAGAAATATGGTGAAAAAATTCAACCAAAGAGTTGCATAACAACATTTATAAAAAATGATTTGAATGATATTAATGTGATAATTGACCAAGAAAAGATAATGCTTTGTAGTGATAAAAAAATAAATCTTATGGACTCAGAACTAAATGAGTTTTTATTAGAATATAAGAATATGTTTAACAAAAAAATAAAGGTAGTAATGTGTGAAACTACAAATAAATATGACTATTAAAAGATGGATTTAACTACTGAAGCAGTATTGATTAGTAGTATAACTTAAAAATAAAAATCGCAATTTATTATTCCTTACAAAACCGTATAAGGAATATATAAATTGCGATTTTTATATTATAAAGATTAGTTGTAATAAATAACATTTGTAAATTTTAATATCCTCATTAAAACTATTTGTTACTGTCTTTTTCTATTTTAGTTATATTAAAAATAGGTTATTTGATAATTATATTATATAGAATATAAAATATTGGAGTATTAATGAATTTCTTTTAATACCTTAACGCCATTTTGAATCATACTATTAAAGAATACTAAGTTTAAAATCTCAGCAGGATGAACATTAGAAATATCATAAGTATCTACTAAATTCATAGGTACAACTATATTTTTTTCAATATTATGTTGATTAAAATAGGATTTTAGAGTTATTGCAAATTGATATATACAGATGTCTGTACAATCTCCAACTATAATTATATTGTCTATATCATCAAAATCTAAATTTTCTAATGCAAAAAATCCATTAGTAGAATTTTTAGGAAGAATTTTTAAGTTTTCTATTGATTTAAGCTCATCAACCAATTCACTTTCTACATCATTTTCCAAACAGTGAACAGGATAACTCAAAAGTTCTATAGATTTAGGAGTGTGAGAATCAGTAAATGCTATTACTCTATTTAATTTATTTGATATTTTTTTTGCAAACATTTCGATTGGTTTTATTAAAGACTCTATTCTGGGAGAGTATAATGCACCTTTTTTTGCAAAACCATTGTTAACATCAATTATAAATAAAGCAGTCTTAGCCAAATCATAATTTTCTATTTTTTCTATTGGTAGATTATCTAAATTATTTTTTAAAGCTTCAAGTTCATTTAATAAGTTATCCATAGTTATACCTCCAAGCTAAATTTAATAAAATTGTACATATTAATTATATAAAAGTCAAGGAGTACAAATTATTGTGTAGCTAGCTATATTGTTTTGATTGTAAAAGATTTGAAGCTATATCTGGATAGTTAGTAAAAATACCATCTACATTGAGTTTTATACAGTGTAGTATATCGTCCTCTTCATTTACAGTATATACATTGACGCCAAGTAGATTTTTGTGACAAAGTTCAATTAGGGATTCATTTACTAAAACTAGAGGTGGATGAAGGTAACTATTACCTAGAAATTTAGCAAAATTTACTACATTGTTTATAGGGAAATAACATAATAATCCTGTTTTTACACTAGGGTCTAATTTATGAAAGTTTTTTAAACTATTACTATTGAAACTAGATATAATAACTCTATTTTTCATATTGTACCTTAAAATAAGCTCTAAAACATCTTTTTCTATATTAGGATAGTTTACCTTGTCAGTTTTTAGTTCTATATTTAAAATAAGGTCTGTAGGCGAAATTAAAATTAATACTTCTTCTAAAGTTGGAATTTTACATTCTTTATTATTTTGATACCCTTCAAAAGATGAGTTTAGAGTCTTTAGTTTTCTTAAAGTCAAGTCCTTTATAAAGCCATGTCCATTAAAAGTTCTATCAACTTTTTCGTCATGAATAACTACAATTTTTCCGTCCTTAGTCCTGTGAACATCAAGTTCTATTCCATATATATCCATATCTAAACATTTTTTAAAAGCTAGAATAGTGTTTTCTGGATATTTTCCACTAAACCCTCTATGAGCATAAATATTCATTTATATGTCTCCTTTCTGTAAATATAACTTATCTTATAAAATTTTAATTAATATAATATATCATATTCCAAAAGGTATTGTTATATATTAATTAAATAACTATTTGTAATTTATATATTATATAAATGTAGAAAAATAAAATCATATATGTGTTATAATATATTTTAAACATTGTAAATATTACGAATTTAGTAGTCATAATAATAGATATAATTTTATGCAAGCTCATATTGTTAGAGCTTGCATATGTATTATTAATATATTTATATATTGCGAAAAATAAAATTCCAAAAGAATTTTTTCTATAGACTTAGTAGTAAGGGGGAATTTTGATATGTATGAAGTTAATTTAGAACGAGCTATGAATTATTGGATGGATTTGTTAGATGATTATACGAATATAGCAAAAATTCCAAATGATTTTTTTTATAAAGATTGTTCTGATGAAGTAGTAGATGAGGTTTTTAAGATGAATATTGAGAAACATGAAAGATTAATTCAGTATTCTAAAATGAATAATATTGGCATAAACTCTATCATAGAAACTATATATGGTCTTATACTTCAAAAGTACATATATGCAGATGATGTAGTTTTTGGTAAAACAATGAATATAATTCCAATAAGAGTTAAGGTTAGACAAAGTGAAAAATTTGTAGATGTTGTAAGGAAGCTAAAAAGACAATGGAGTAGGTCTTTAGAATATGGATATTATTTATTATCAGATATAGAGAATAAAAATCATCTGAATACTAAACTTATAAATACAATATTTATAGCTAAAAGTTTTGATTTATCATATGATTATGACATAGAAAAAAAAGGATATGATTTATCTGTAATAGTATATACTAAGAGAGCACTTAAAATAAAAATAAAGTATAAACCATCTATATATAAAAGAGAGACTATTAGAAGAATTCTAAATCAGTTTGACTATATAGTAGAACAAATAATAGAAGATAACGATATTTTAATAGAAGATTTAGAATTTGTATGTAAGAAAGAAGAAAAAGTATTATTAGAAGATTTTAATGATAATCAATATGAAGTTCCATATGATAAAAGCTATATTGATTTATTTAGGGAACAAGCTAAAGTAACACCTAGTAATGTAGCTGCTAGAGATGAAAATAGGAATTTAACATATAAAGAATTGGATGAATTAACTGATAAACTTGCAGGTTATTTAAATCATATAGGAGTACAAAGCGAAGATATAGTAGCTGTAATGTTACCAAGAGATATTAATATAATTATTACAGCTTTAGGGATTATGAAATCAGGGGGAGCTTTTTTTCCAATAGACACGAGCAATCCAGAGGAAAGACTGAATTACCTTCTTGAAGATAGTAACGCAAAAGTAGTAATAACTACAGATGAACTCAGAAGTAAAGTTATAAATGAAAACACAATAGTACTTGATATAAATGATGAGGATATGTTTAAGATTGGACATGAATTAACTGAAAAAATAACACCATCAAATTGTGCATATACTATATCCACATCAGGTTCAACTGGTAGACCAAAGACTATAGCTATAGAGCATAAGAGCTTAGTAAATATGTGTTATTACAGTGTAAAATATATAAGTGCTACAGAAGATGATATATGTGGTATATACTTAAGTTTCAGTTTTGATGCTGTAATGAAACAACTATTCCCTTATTTGCTTATAGGAGCATCAATAAATATTATGCCTGAAGAAGCTAAATTTGATGAATATACAGTAAATGAATATTGTGAGGAAAATGATATAACTATACTAGCATTACCAACAGCATTCGCAAGACTGTTTATACAAAATTGCAACAATAGTTCACTTAGAGTTGTACAGACTGGAGGAGAAAGATTAAAAGGATACAGAAGGCGTAATTATGAGCTATATAATGAGTATGGGCCAACAGAATTTACTGCTGTATCGACTTCTTTTTATGTGGACAGAGAATATGGAAAAATACCAATAGGAAAACCTATATTTAATACTTATGCATATGTATTAGATAAAAAGAATAAACTATGTCCAATTGGAGTTCCAGGAGAGCTATGCCTATCAGGAATTCAAATATCAAGAGGGTATTTAAATAAAAAAGGGTTAACAGAGCAAGTATTTGTAGCGAATCCTTACAAAACTTGTGAACATAATAAATTAATGTATAGAACTGGTGATTTAGTAAGATGGCTAGATGATGGAAATTTAGATTATATTGGAAGGATGGACAATCAAGTAAAAATTGATGAGTTTAGAATAGAGCTATATGAGATTGAAAATATAATAAACAATATTGCAGAAATTAAAAGTGTTGTTTGTATATCAAGGACAAATGATGAGGGTGATATGTATATATGTGCATATTATGTGATTGATGATGAGGATAGCGATAAGATAAATGAAAGAACTATTAGAGAATATTTAAATGAGCATCTACCTCCATATATGATTCCAACAATAATAATGAGGATAGATAAAATACCAGTTACACCAATCGGAAAAGTAAATAAAAAAGCACTGCCAGAGTGATTTTTTATTATGACAGGGTGTCATAAAGTGATTTCAGACATTTCTTTATGACACATATTTTTATGAAAAAATCAATTGACATAAAAACAAGAATTTTCTGTATATTTTTACTGTGATGAAAATTTATTTATAAGAATGATTATTGTATTTTTTATACTTTTCCGTGTTTTAAAGTGCTTTTTTAACAAAATTAATTTTACATTAAAAAAATTTTTTATTTTACATATTAATAATTTTTAGTAGAATTGAAAAATAAAAAGAAAATTAGCATAAAAATATCTAAAAGTAGAAATTAATAATATAGGGTTAAATTTTAGTAGTTTTGACTCGATATTTGTAAAATAATAAAAAGTTAAGTTTTATATGTATATATGTTATAATATATACAAATTGAAAAGGGGTGAAAATTTTATGAACAAAAAATTACCTAAGGGTGCTTATGGTGAAGTTAGTGGAAAAGATTACGTTCCATACATCACAGATAAGTCCAGAACCGGTGGAAATGTAGCTGTACTGATTATCGGTATTATTTTAGCTGCCATTTTTGCCGCATCTACAACTTACTCTGGAATGAAAGCTGGTCTTACAGTTGCCGCAGGTATTCCAGGAGCTATAATAGGTTCTGCTTTTGTTGGAGCATTTGCTCGTCAAAAGGGTATTCTTGGTAAGAATTTAATCCAAGGTATGTCAAGTGGTGGAGAATCTGTTGCAAGTGGATTTATTTTCGTATTACCAGCAGTTATATTAATTGGAAGCCAAATTACATTTTTAGAAGGCTTAGCTGTTGGAGTTGGTGGAGTTTTATTTGGTATAGGAGTTGCTGCTATAGTTCATAACTATCTAATAGTTGAAGAACATGGTAAACTTATGTACCCAGAATCAATGGCTATATCTGAGACACTTGTTGCTTCAGAGGCTGGTGGAGATTCAATTAAGTACATGGGAATTGGATTTGTAATAAGTGGATTTATTACTGTATTAACTGGTTCATTCTTAAATGTAGCAAACAATGTAATGAGTCTTGTAGGAAGCAAATTCTACAAATGGAAATTTGATATTGAAGTAAATCCTCTACTTTTAGGAATTGGATTTATAGTAGGGCTTGAAGTTTCTTTAACAATGTTTGCAGGAAGTATTTTATCAAACTTTGGTATCGCGCCTTTAATAGGATATTTTACAGATATGGCTAAAGATGGAGCTATGGTATGGAATAATCCAGCGATGCCTCTTAACCAAATGGATGTTGGAGCTATATCTAGTAGTTATGTAAAATATATAGGTGCTGGTATGATGCTTTGTGGAGGTATTATTGGTGCAATAAAACTTATACCAACTATAATCGCTTCTATAAAAGAAACACTTAAAGCTAAATCAAGTTCTGGAGAAGGAGAAGAAGGTTCATCTATACAAATGATACTTTTATTAGGTGGAGTAGTTGTTGGATTTTTAGCAGCATTCTTAATTTCTGGTAATATTGTTATGGCAATTATTGGAGCTATCATATCTCTTTTATTATCTTTATTATTTGTCATAGTAGCTGGTCGTTTAACAGGAACAATAGGAACATCAAATCTTCCAGTTTCTGGTATGACTATAGCTTCTCTAGTTATTGTAACATTAGTATTTGTTATAATGGGCTGGACTGATTTAGAAGCCAATAAATCATTACTTTTATTTGGTTCATTTATAGTTGTTGCTATTGCGATAGCTGGAGGTTATACTCAATCTCAAAAAGTAACTTATATTATTGGTGGTAGCAAAAACGAAATGCAACGTTACTTTACAATTGCAAGTATAGTTGGTGTTATAGTTGTTGTAGGAGTAATTTTATTACTTTCTGACCAACTTAGAGCAACTGGTGATAATGTACAATTTGCATTACCACAAGCAAATTTAATGTCAACATTAACTTCTGGTATTATGTCAGGTAGTTTACCTTGGGTTATGATTATTGTTGGAGTATTTATGGCAATTGTTTTATATGCACTAAAATTACCAATAATGACTATAGCTATAGGATTCTATTTACCAATCGCAACTACTTCTATAATATTAGTTGGAGCATTAATTCGTTTATTTGTTGAATTAGTATCTAAAACTGAAAAAGAAAAAGAAGTTAAAGTTTCTAATGGTATAAGTTTATCTTCTGGTCTTGTTGCTGGTGGTTCTATCATTGGTTTAATAGGTATAATATTACAAGTAACTGGAGTTATAACTCCAAAAGTACCAAGTGGATTTGCTGCAACAAACTCAATGGCAATTGCTTTATTAGTAGTTTTAGTTGTACTTACAGCTTTACCTATTATTTTATCTAAAGTAAAAAATAATGAGCAAGAGTAATGATGTTTTAGATATCGTATTTAAAATTGCTAATGAGCTTGAATATGAAGTAGATGAGAATAGTATTGTAACTATTCTTGAAAAACAGGACCATAGGATTCAAAGGTTTTTTAGAAAATTAAAAGCTAGAATACCTAAATATAAAAAAATAGAGCTAGATGAATATTCTAGTTTTGTGTTTTTACAAATCGATGGTCAAAAGACTGTTAGAGAAATAGGTGAGAACTTAGAAGCTAAATACGGAGAAGAATCTCATCCACTTTATGAAAGACTGTTAGTTTTTTTAAATCATATTGAAGTTAATTGTCACTATATTGAAAGACTGGATATATAGATATAATAAAAATTATTATAGGTATATCAGATTATATAAATTAGAAGATAATTATAAAAATCATAAAAGAGGCTGTCTCAAAATAGAGAGATAAGCCTCTTTTTCATTGTTGAAATGATAAAAATATATTTGATTTCATATAAAAAAGAGTGTCTCACAAACTAAAAAGTTCATTTTGAGACACTCCCTTATAAAATATTTATAAAGTATAGATTTAAAGTAAAACTTATTAAACTTAAGATTACTTTAATATCATTTATTATTAGCTATTTCATCAGCTAGATTATTTAAATATTCCCATCTTTCATATTTATACTCAAGTTCTTTTTCTAGTCTAGATTTCTCATCTAAAATTTCTTGAAGTTTAGTAAAGTCAGTTGCAAATTTTGAAGTACTTTCATCAAGTGTTGAAATTTTAGATTCAAGTTTTTCTATGTCGGAGTCAATATTTTCAAATTCCCTTTGTTCATTATATGAAAACTTAAGCTTTTTATCATTTTTAGGTTTTTCTTTTTTTGAGATAGTAGAGTCATCTTTTTTAACTGATTCCCTTTTAGATTCTTCAAACTCAATTCCTTGAACCTCTCTATAAATAAGATAATCACTGTAATTACCTGTATAGATATGAATTTTTCCATTTCCTTCATATGCAAATATTTTATTACAAATTCTGTCTAAGAAGTATCTATCATGTGATACTGTAATTACTACACCTCTAAATTCATCGAGATATTCTTCTAATATTTTAAGTGTTTCAATATCTAAGTCATTTGTAGGCTCATCTAAAAGAAGTACATTAGGAGCTGTCATAAGGATTCTAAGAAGGTGCAGTCTTCTTCTTTCGCCACCAGATAATTTACCTATCAAAGTATACTGCATAGTACCATTAAAAAGGAATCTTTCACACATCTGAGAAGCTGTAATCCTAGTACCATCTGAAGTTTCTATATAGTCACTAGCTTCTTTTACATAGTCTATGGCTCTCATGTCGATATTCATATGAGAGTCATCTTGAGAAAAACAACCTATTTTAACCGTTTCTCCAATTGAAATATATCCACTATCAGGTTCTATTTCTCCATTGAGTATGTTTATAAGGGTTGATTTACCCATACCATTTTTGCCTATTATACCAATTCTATCTGTACGAGCTAAAGTATATTCTAAATTATCTATAACAGTATTTCCGTCAAATGATTTGGATACATTGTGTATTTCTATTATTTTATTTCCAAGTCTACTTGATGCAACAGATATATCGAGATTTTCATCAGGTTTGAAAGAGTCTCTATTTATGAGTTCATCAAATCTTTGTAAACGAGCTTTTTGTTTGGTACTACGAGCTTGAGCTCCTCGTCTAACCCAAGCAAGCTCTGTTCTAATTAAATTTTGCCTTTTATCTTCAATACTTGCCTCTAATGTAAGTCTTTCCATTTTTTTTTCTAAAAATATTGAATAATTACCATCATAACTAAATAATCTACCCTTATCCAGTTCAATAATTCTATTTGTAACACGGTCTAAAAAATATCTATCATGAGTTATCATAAGCAATGAACCTTTTCTTGAATTAAGGTATTCTTCAAGCCAATCTATAGTATCATTATCTAGATGGTTCGTAGGCTCATCTAGTATCAAAAACTCACAAGGTGTAATAAGAGCTGATGCCAAAGAGACTCTCTTTCTTTGACCACCAGAAAGTTCTACTATTTTTTGATTAAAGTCATTTATACCAAGTTTTGTAAGTACTGATTTAGCTTCACTTTCTAAATCCCAAAGATTTAAGGCATCTATTTTTTCTTGTATTAATAATAGTTTTTTATTTAATTCCTCTGTAAAGTTTGAATTAAGTTTTTCTAGAAGTTCTTGATATTCACCAAGTAGCTTTAATTCTTCTGAAGTTCCATTAAACACTTGTTCAAGTACAGTAGAATTTTCATTGTAAGTTGGGTTTTGAGGTAGATATTCTATTCTAACACCATTAGTTTTTGTTATATTACCAGTTTCGCTTTCTTCAACTCCTGCAATAATTTTAAGCAAAGTAGATTTACCAGTACCATTTACACCAATAAGTCCTATTTTTTCCCCTTCATTTATTCCAAGGGATATGTTTTCAAGTAATTTTTTTTCAGAATAACTTTTACTTATATTTTCCAATGTCATTAAATTCATATAATTCACCTTTATTTCTAATCTATTATTTTTCAAAATGTTGGTAGTCTGGGTTTTTCCAATATCCACCCCAACTCCAACCTCTGCTTACAAAAGCATTATAACAATCATCACCTTTTTTTATCATTCCAAATTTTACAGTAGACCTATCAGCATAGACTGTGCTTACTTTAGGGCTAATATTATCTCCAGAAACTTGAGGGTTCTGTAATGGATTTATGTCTATAGCACATCCTTTACCATGGTTTGAAACGACATTTGTACCAGCTATAGTTCTATAACAAAATGATGAGGTATTATTATCAGACATAGATTTTTCATCTACAGCATCATAATCATCTATTAGTTTGATTTTTTCAATTGGATATTTTTTTTCATACAATTCTTTAAAAATATCCACAACTTCTGGAGCCAGTTCACTGTTTACTATCATTTCTCCTTGATGAGTTTTTTTATCAAATCCATAGTATGTAAGTTTTAAGTAAGATAGGCTATCAAAGCTTATCGGTTCATCAGAAGGCATAGATTTACCAATCATTTTATTTTTTATATTATCTGGTATTGAAGAATATGAAAAAGTAGGCTTAATATTCTTATCTTCCTTCTTTTTATTAGAGTTTTGATTACTTTTAGAAGCCTCTGTTGTATTATTTTTATTTTGCATAGTTTCTTGACTTTTTATATTATCTTTTTTGTTGGGATTAGAGAAAAGTATCTCATATATAGATAATAAGGCAAGAAATAATATAGTTATTACAATTGTTAGTTTTAATTTATTAATCTTTTTTCGTTTTGACTTTTTACTCATATTATCCCCCAGTGTTAGATTCATATAAACTATATATATTATACCTCATAAAAATAAACTAGGCTAACAATATTTAGTTAACCTAGGACATTTCATCTATAGTTTCTCCAATTATTTTTATACCAATTTCAATGTCTTTAAAAGACAATCTAGAAAATCCAAGTCTTAAAGTGTCAGAACCAGAGTTATCTGTAAAAAATAAATCTCCAGGCATAAATATAACATTTTTTTCATAACATTTTTCTAATAGAGTTCTAGTATCTATATTTTTTAGTTTTATAAATATATGCAAACCACCATCACCCAAGATGTATTCTGTTTTTATATATTTTTTTATACATTCATATGCAAAGTTAAATTTATCTCCATAGAACTTACGTATTTTTTTGACGTACTTTTCAAAACCTCCATTACTTAAGTAATCAAATAGAATTCCTTGGTCCAAAAAAGATACATGTATGTTTCTACATCTTTTCACACTTTCCAATTTATCTATTACTTTTTTATCTGCAAATATCCATCCAATTCTCATTCCAGGAAATAAAATTTTTGAAAAGCTACCAATGTATACAACAGCGTTATTCATATTATCAAGAGAACAAATAGGAAATATATGAGAACTATTGTAGAGCAATTCTTCATTAAATCCATCTTCTATAATTGCTATGTTATATTTTTTCATAAGATTATAGAATTTGTATCTATTTTCAGGAGTCATTACAATTCCTGTAGGATTGTGATAAGAGGGTGTAATATATGCAAACTTTATTTTATTTTTGTACTTAATTAGACGCTCCTCTAGAATATTGAAGTCTAAACCATCTTCATGTATATCTACACCTAAAATATTAAGATTGTGCGATTTCATAATTTTTATAGCAGTATTATGAGTAGGATTTTCACATATTATATAATCTTTTTCTTGGGTAAAAGACGACATGATAATATCAAAGCCTTCTGTGAAGCCATTTGTGATTAGTATATCTTTATTACTTATATCAACACCCTTGTTTGTCATATATTCTAGTAAATAGTTAATAAGGGGTTTATAACCTTGTGCGTATCCATAATTGAGTAATTTGTGACCCTCTAGTGATATTCTGTTTAAAAAGGATTTTTTGAATTCTTCCATATCGAATAAATCTCCAGCTGGAGAAATACTTTTAAAAGAAATTAGGTCAGAATTCCAAGGAATCTCACTTTTTATAATATCCAATTCATTAGCTTTTTTAGAGTATGTATTCTCTAAACAGTCCCAGTTTAATGACCATGTAGTGTTTGAAGATTTATTCTTTGATTTAACAAATGTACCCTTTCCTGAAATAGAGTAGATTAAGCCTTCTGATTTTAATTCTTCATAAGTTGAAACTACAGAATTTCGGCTAACTTGCAAAAGCTGACTAAGCTCCCTTGTAGAAGGGAGCTTACTATTGTCTGGAATTAATCCTTTTGATATCATATCACTTATATAATTTTTAATTTGTATATAAATTGGTTCATTATCATTTAATTTTAGATTTGAAAATATCAAATTACCACCTCAAATTATTTCATCTAATTTAAAGAGTATTCTATAAGTTTATCTAATAGCTCACTATACTTAATACCTCTAGCAGCAGCACTTCTAGGAATTAAACTAGTTTGAGTCATGCCAGGAAGGGTATTTAGTTCAAGAACATATGGAATACCTTCACTTATAATCATATCAACTCTTACATATGCTTTGCAATTAAAAATTTTCCAACAAGTCTCAGAAATTTCATTTACTCTTTTTTGAAGTTCTTCATCTAAATAAACAACTTCTTCTTTTGCTCCTTTTTCAACTGAGTATTTAGCTTCATAATCAAAGAAGCCTGAATCAGATTTTATGGATATTGTAGGGAATACTTCTCCATTTAGTATGAATGAAGTATATTCTCCACCTGGTATATATTTTTCAATCATTACAAATTCATCAACTTCCAGACCTTTGCGAACTGCTTCTTCAACTTCATCTTTAGAATGAATAAAGAATGTGGCTACACTAGAACCTCCTGAATTTGGTTTTATAAATACTGGATAGCCTATGTTATCTATTTCATTATAGTCTATTTCATCAACTGATTTTACCAAAGCCCATGGAGCAGTAGGTAGATTTGAATCTCTAAGCATTTTTTTAGTTATATTTTTATCCATACACATTCCACTGCAAAGAGGTCCACATCCAGAATATGGTATATCCATAGTCTCAAGTATTGATTGGATACATCCATCTTCACCAAACTTTCCATGTAGAGCAAGTATTGCAAAATCTATATCTTCTGGTATCTTTGTAAATATATCTTTTTTATCATCTATTATTACTTTTACAACGTCGTATTTATTTTTATCAAGATTGTTATATATCTCTTTTCCTGAATTTAAAGAAACTTCTCTTTCTGATGATATTCCACCCATTATAACTGCTATTTTCATATTATACACTCCTATTTTGATTTTTATTATTTTAAAGTAAATTTTTTGTTTACATACTTAATTATATGAATTAACAGTTGATGATGAAAGTACCACTATATATGAAGTTTATATTATGTGTGGTTTTAGAGCAATAATTTAGTTTAAAGAAATATTTAAATGTTTTTTTAACTTTATTTATGCTATTATTTTTGCTAAAATTATTGTTATGAACTTAAGACTAGTCTTAATGACTATAAATCAAGGAGTGATAAATTTTGAAAGCTGAAATAATAAGTGTAGGAACAGAAATATTATTAGGAGATATAGTAAATACAAATTCTCAATTTTTAGCTAAAGAACTTGCAGCATTGGGAATAGAAGTATACCATCAGAGTACAGTTGGAGATAACAAACAAAGGCTTTTAGAATGTTTTGATGAAAGTTTAAAGAGAAGTGATTTAGTAATTACTACAGGTGGTCTTGGACCAACTGGTGATGATATGACAAAAGAAACTGCTGCAGAATACTTTGGTCAGAAGCTAGAATTGCATAAGCCATCATTAGAAGTTTTAGAATCTTTCTTTATTAAAACAGGAAAAAAAATGGCCGAAAACAATATGAAACAAGTATACTTTCCAAAAGATGCTGTAGTACTAAAAAATAATAATGGTACAGCTCCAGGAGCAATTTTAAAGAAAGATGATAAATTTATAATAGTATTACCTGGACCTCCAAGAGAAATGAAAGCTATGTTCAATGAGAGTGTCAAACCTTACTTACAACAATTCACAAATGAAATGCTAGTATCTAAAACTTTAAGATTATATGGAATAGGAGAGTCAAATCTAGAATTAGAAATTATCGATATAATTAATGAACAAACCAATCCAACAGTTGCTTTGTATGCAAAGGAATTAGAAGTTACAATAAGAATAACTGCAAAAGCTGAAAATGAAAAAGAAGCTTTTAAATTAATAAAACCAGTAGAAGAAAAAATAAAAAATAGAGTTGGCAAATATGTATATACTGAAGGAGATATTTCAGTATCTGAAGGCGAGACTGTATTAGAAGATGCTGTTTCTAAACTTCTAGTAGAAAAAAATCTAACAATAGCAGTAGCTGAATCTTGTACTGGAGGCTTGGTTTCTTCATCCCTTATAAACTATCCAGGAATATCTTCTGTATTTCTTGAAGGTTGTGTAACATATTCTAATGAAGCTAAAATGAAAAGATTAGGAGTAAAAAGAGAAACCTTGGAAGAGTTTGGGGCAGTAAGTGAACAAACAGCAATAGAAATGGCTGAGGGCGTTGCTAAAGGACTTAAAGCTAATATAGGCATATCTACAACTGGAGTAGCTGGACCTGGCGGAGGAACTCAGGAAAAGCCTGTGGGATTAGTTTATACTGCAATATATATAAATGGAAAAACAATAGTAAAGAAAAATATATTTAATGGAGATAGAAGAAAGATAAGATTAAGAGCTACTAGAGATTTACTTAATGAATTAAGAATACAATTAGAAAAGCTTTAAGTTATTATGATATTGGATATATTTAAAGCATTAGTATAAATATAAAATCATTTTTGGAGGGCTTTTAATTTATGATAAAACATATATTTTGTGATTTAGATGGAACTTTATATGAAAATGGAACTATAACAAAAGAGGATATATCAGCAATTGAAGAAGTAGAAAAAAAGGGAGTGCAGTTTAATGTTGCTACAGGTAGAATATTTAAACAAGCTCGTAATATTATCAAAGATAATTTAGATATGAATGGATATTATATATGTGAAAATGGTTCATTCATACATGATAAAAACTATAATGTAATTTTTAAAAGAACCATAGATGATAGCTTAGTGAAAAAAGTTATTGATAGATTTGAGTCAAGTGATGCACAATTATACTTTAAATATAAGGGTGATGTAATTGTGGGTAGTGATACAACTGCTTTTAGACACTATTCTAGTGATTTCATAGTGGACCCTGATTTTGAGAAAAGAAGTAGCTTTGATAATCTTATAGGAAATATAGGGGTATGTTCTGAAAATTTGGAGGAGTTATCTAGAATAGAGTTGTATCTAAAAAGTGAGTTTAGTGAAGTGTTAGAAATATATTTTTCTGGGACATATACCTTAAATATAGTTCCTAAAAGTGTATCAAAAAGAGGAAGTATAGAACATGTAATAAAAACTTTAAATGTAAGTCCAGATGAAGTTGCTACTATTGGGGATTCTCCAAATGATATTTGTATGTTAGAAGGATTTAAATACAGTTTTGCAATGTCTAAGGCAAGAGAGGATGTAAAACAAAGTGCAAATTATATAGTAGACAGTGTAAAAAGTGCCATAGATGTTATAATGAAGATAAATAGTTAAATATAAAAAATGACTGTTCCAAAGAAATATAAAATTATATTTTATATTCTATAGAGCAGTCATTCTGATTATACTCAATTATAAGTTTAAAAATTCTTAAGTTAGCCGCAATTTGCTATATGATATGATTTTATTGTATTAGATAAAATAGAGTCAAGTATATAATTTATGACACTATTACAAGTATAAGCTGAAAATTTTAAATCATTCATATAATCAGTTTTCTTTTTGTAGTCACTATAAAGTTTAGTAAAAAACTTTTCAAAGCTATTATTTATAGTACCACCTTTAATTTTAGATAAATCAACATCCTTTGCAAATGCTCCAAGTTCTCTTTCATAAGTGACATGTTTATTTAGACTATGTTTAAATTCCCAGCGTTCACTGTGAGCTACACAGAAAAAATCACATAAAAAATGGCATATGACTCCTAGTTCTTGACTAAGTCTACTTACTGAAAAGTATTTAGAAAGACTATCTATATTAAGACTGCACAGATAGTTTATCTTAGAAACAATCATATTAAATGACTCATCTAAATAATGTTTTTTTAATTTATATTTAGAAAAAGCATCTGGCTTTATATTACCATATATAAAATTTTTTTCGCTTATAAAGAATGTTTTATTTTCATCTATATTATCAAGTATTGATTTTGCCATAATAAAATGGGTATTCATTAACATATTTACACCTCGTATAGTTTGTTAGACTTATTAAATATATTATTATGATATGATATTTATGATAAAAGTTTAATGGTAAATATATGAAACTAAGTCAATCACATTTATTTAAATAATTTCAACCATATTCATAATACCAGTAAATGGCCGAATTTACAATATGTAAATAGTGTTAAGTTTTTATTTATCAAATTTTAAATTAAGTATTAGTATACTTTCTAATTAACCTACTAGCTTTAGATTGAGAAATTTCAAGGTGTTTGGCTACTTTATAAGAACTACCAAATTTTTCATAAGCATCCAAAATTATATTTTTTTCGTACTCCATAATTAAGGTATCAAAATTTTTATTTTTGCAATCAATAGATTTTGAGTCAGATATAGTAACTTTATTAAGTTGGGTTATATGTACTTTATTTTCATCATTGGTAATATGTATATTTTTTGTAAGAATGTTTGGTAAATCATCTATTGTTATATGATTATCTGTGCAAGTAAGTAAGATTTTTTGAATTATATTCTGTAATTCTCTTATATTACCTGGGAATCTATAATTTGCAATAATATCTATAGCTTCTTTGGAAATAGTTTTATTTAGATTGAAGTCACTTGAGTACCTATTAAAATAATATTTTATAATTTCTACTAGATTATCCCTTCTTTCTCTAAGAGGAGGCAATTTTATTTCTATAACATTTAATCTATAATATAAATCTTCTCTAAACTTTTTTTCTTTTACTTTTGAAACTAAATCAGCATTTGTCGCAGATATAATCCTTATGTCGACTTTTTTGTTTTTTAAACTTCCAACTGGAGTAAAAGTTCTATCTTGTATTAATTGCAAAAATTTTGCCTGTAGATTTTGTGGTATATCTCCTATTTCATCCAGAAAAAGAGTTCCCCCATCAGCTAATTCTACAAGACCAACTTTACCTTTAGTACTTGCACCTGTAAAAGCACCTGAAGTATATCCAAAAAGTTCGGATTCAAGAAGTTGTGGAGATATAGTTGCACAATTTATGGTTATAAATGGACCATTAGCTCTATTACTATTGTGGTGTATATATCTAGCAAGCGAACTTTTTCCTGTTCCAGACTCTCCTAACAAAAGTACACTTACATCCGTTTTAGAAACATGGTTTACTGTATTTATGATGGGTCTCATCACTATTCCATCCATAATTACAGTGTCTTCAATCCTAAGAGCAGTTCTATATAGTGTTTCTACTTCAGATTTATATTTTTTTACTTGTTTTTTTGTGTCTTCAAGTTTATTTTTTATATTATTAAGTTCAGTTATATCTCTACAGTTCTCAACAGTGTATTCTAAGTTTCCATTTTCATCAAATACAGGAGTAGCAGTTATGATGAGTTTTTTTCCTGTTTGGGTATCTTGTTCTAGTGAAAATTTAGACTCTGTTTTTAATACAACTGGTATGGGGCTTTTTGTTGAATATCCAGATTCCTCTAAGAAAGAAACATTTTTTCCCAAAATATCTTCTTTTTTTAGACCATAATTTTCTTCAAATGCTTTATTACAATATATTATTATTCCTTTATTATCAGATGCACATATTTCGTCATGGGAAGCTTCTAATATTTTTTTGTAAAATTCCAAATCTAATTCTAAATTTAAATCCATTTTTATGTTTTCCTCCTAAATTTTTAGTGATATATTAAAATAAGTTCAATTAATTGAATGTACTTAAAATTTTAAATTTATATAATATAAATTTTTGTCTATTTTAACTTTAAATAAGTTACATATAACTTATTTTACAATTTAAACAAGTCTAAATCAACTTAAAGTAAGTTAAAAATAAATATGAAAAAATTGAAATTTTATTAGTATTGTTGAAAAGACTAGGGTTTTAATGTCGATATATATTGGATTAAAATGGCATAATTTTTGCTTAATAAAATAGTGTAAATTAACTAAATAAAATTAGAGGGGAATTTAAAATGGGAGAAAAAAGTAAAGGGTATGTATTTATAGCAACAGCAGGGTTATTGTGGGCTACACTTGGATTATTTGGAAAGTTTTTAATGGGAAATGGATTGACATCAGAACAAGTAGCATTTACAAGGTTATTTTTTGGATTTATAGTTTTGGGAGTGTATTCATTTATAAGAACACCACAAATCTTAAAAATAAGTAAAAAGGGAATCATATATTCGATAATAATAGGTATTATATGTCAAGCTATGTTTAATTTATGTTATTTTAAAGCGATTGATACTGTGGGTGTATCAGTAGCAGCAGTTTTACTATACACTTCACCATTATTTTTAGCAGTATTTTCAAAAGTCTGTTATAAAGAGAGTATTACCAGAAGTAAAATACTTTCACTTATCTTTTGTTTTATTGGTGCTATTATGGCAGTGACTGGCGGAAGTTTGGATTTTCAAAGTTTAAGTGTTTTTGGACTTTTACTTGGGATATTATCAGCAATAGCCTATGCACTTATGCCAACTATTAGTAAAAATGCCTTAAAAGAATTTTCAAGTTCAACAATACTAGTATACAGTTTCTTATTTGGAGCTATATTTATGATTCCTTCTGCTAGACCTTGGGAGATATTGAATTATGCTAAAGATTTAAATATTTTATTTTGTATGTTAATGTTAGGTATTGTACCAGCTGCACTTGCATATATTTTTTATGCAGCAGGGATATCTAAAGGGGTAGAGTTATCTGTGGCAGGCGTTGTAGCATCGGTAGAGTTGGTCGGTTCTGTAATAATTGGTTGTACCATATTAGGAGAAAGTTTTTCCCTATGGAAGTTATTTGGAGTGATGTTGATGTTAATATCAGCAGTAGTAGCACTTAATCTTTCTTATGATGGAATAAGAATGTTTTATAAATCCAACAAGATAAAGCAGATTGAGAAAACAGAAAGTATTTAGAATTAGGTGCTTAAAAAGTATTTATTGGTAAATATTTTAGAGTCTGACAAAAAGCATACCAAACCATCTTTATATTAGAAAATAGCTTTCTATAAAGTTTACAGAATAGAATAGATAATGCAAACAAAATATAAGTATATATAATTTAGATTATCTATTTTTTATTATATATTGTATAAATTAATATTTTGTTTTACAAATACTAAATAGCTATAGAAAGCATTATATTTATATAACTCTTTCTATAGCTATTATTTTATAGATATTGTTTTATCTGTAATAATTATTTAGTATTAAACAAACTTACAACCTTGATAAGAATTTCGAGCTTTCAAAGTATCATCAATTTGATTTAAAATCTCCCATTTTTTTAGGCTCCATATAGGACCAACTAGTTCATCTCTTTTACCATCACCAGTAAGTCTATGGATTATCATAGTTTCAGGAAGTATTTCTAATTGGTCACAGACAAGATTGATATATTCATCTTGTTCCATAAGAGTTAACATACCATTTTGTAACATCTTTTCCATAGGAGTATCTTTTATAACATGCAATAGATGGATTTTTATACCATCTACACCCATTTTACCAACTGCCTTTGCTGTTTTCATCATCATATTATAATCTTCACCAGGAAGACCATTTATAATGTGTACAACAACCTTTATATTTTTAGACTTTAATTTTTCAACACCTTCAACAAATGTTTTATAATCATGACCTCTATTTATAATTTTAGATGTGGAATCATGAATTGTTTGAAGTCCAAGTTCAACCCATAAGTTAGTTCTTTTATTTAGTTCAGATAAGTATTCTACAACATCATCTGGCAAACAGTCGGGTCTTGTAGATATTGAAAGACCTATGACATCCTCAAGCTCTAATATAGTCTCATATTTTTCTTTTAAAACTTCAAGGGGAGCATACGTATTTGTATAGGCTTGAAAGTAGCCAATATATTTTGCATGGGGCCATTTTTTTAACATCATTTCTCTTATATTATAAAATTGACTAATAAGATTGTCTTTAGGATTTCCAGCAAAGTCACCTGAGCCTTCTTTACTACAATAGGTGCATCCGCCATAACCAAGACTTCCATCAATGTTTGGGCAAGTAAATCCTGCATTTATAGATACCTTAAAAACTTTTTCTCCAAAAGTATTTCTAAGATAGTAATTCCAAGTATGATATCTTTTATTATCAAAAGCATATTTAAATTTATCCAAAGTAATCACCTATTTCTAATAAAATTGTACACTGAACTTGTACAAAAAACATATTACCATAAATAGATAACTTAAACAAATTCTATTTTAAGTAATATAAAAATAATGCAAGAAAATATTTAATATTTTCTTGCATTATTTCCAGAGAAGAATAGAACTAGTCCAAATAATATTATAAAAAAGGACATTATCGATACTATAAATCTAGATAGAAAAAGAGGAGATAATATAAGGCATATACCAAATAAAGTCTTAATTATATTCCAAGTTGTAAATTTAGAGTAAGGATTATTCTTACTATTTACAAGTGTCACTAGTTGATTAAAGATTAAATAAAATCCTAAAAATAATGAAAATATGCTTTGTATTTTTTGAGGAAATACAAAAAGTAATATACATACAATTATTAGAATCCATTGGACATTAGTGGAGGGTTTGATTTCTTCTTTAGTTGCATATCTTTTTAGTTCGTTGATATTCTTAAGGTTTAAGTATGCAAAGAATAAAAGTGCAATACCAAAAGTCCAAGAAATCAATCTTATA
This sequence comes from Clostridioides difficile, assembly GCF_900243075.1. Taxonomy (GTDB): domain Bacteria; phylum Bacillota; class Clostridia; order Peptostreptococcales; family Peptostreptococcaceae; genus Clostridioides; species Clostridioides difficile_D. The sequence continues at coordinate 12,791 of NZ_OEZH01000130.1, read as the reverse complement.
CCTAATGTCTTAAATGTAAGGCACAATAATCCTAATATAACAAGCAATACTCCCATTAGCATAAATTTAGTAGCATTTTCTTTTTTATTAAAGTTATTAAAATCGATATTAAAATTTGTGTACATAAAATCACCTCCAAAATCAATAGAACAATTATAACAGAAATTCATATCCAAATAAAGTCACAGTGTATAAAAATTAAACTATACTTAGTAATTAATTAATAGGTTGTATCATAAACTTCTATTAATAGAATTATATAGGAGGAGGTTTGTCCATGACAAAATTATGGGCAATAATATTTGCATTATTAGCAGGTGGGTCTACTGCTCTTGAAGCTTTTATAAATGGAGAGCTAGGGAAAAGTACAACAGCACTAGTAGCCACCTTTATAAGTTTAGCTGTAGGAGCAATATTTTTTTTGGTAAGTATAACAGTTACAGGGGACTTAAAGTATTTAGTGTCTATAAATGGTTTTAATTATAAGCTATTGCTAGGAGGTGTATTTGGTGGGCTAATAATATATTTTACAGTAAAAGCAATTCCAAATTTAGGAGTATCAAATACACTTATACTAACACTTGTATCTCAAGTTCTAGTTGGTTTTTTTATTGATAGCGTGATTTTGGGACAAGAAACAATGCATTTATACAAATACATAGGGGTTATACTTTTAATATTAGGGACATTCTTTATAGTAAATTAACCATTTAAAGCAGTATAATTTGCTATATAACTCAGAAGTTTGGTATAATTATAGTAATAAAACAAAGTTAGGTGAAAGAGGTGTTAGAATTGGCTGATGAAAAATTTGTAATGTCATTTAGTGGTGGTAAGGATAGTATATTAGCATTAAATCGAATGTTGAAAAAAGGATATAAGCCTGTGGCACTCTTGACAACTATAAGTGAAGAACATGGAAAATCATGGACACATAATTTAGAATATAATATGCTTAAACAAGTAAGTAGCAATATAGGATTACCTTTATTAGTTGCTGAATGTGGAGTAGAAGGATATGAAGAGAGTTTTGAGAGAGCTTTAATAAAAGCTAAAAACATGGGAGCAACAATATGTGCATATGGAGATATAGACATAGAAAGTCATAGAAAATGGGATACTGATAGATGTGATGCAGTTGGTATGAAGGTAAATTTACCATTATGGCAAGAGAGTAGAGAGAACTTAGTATATGAATTTATAGACAGTGGATTTTGTAGTGTTGTAACAAAAGTAAACTTAAAGCATCTAGGAGAGGAATTCTTAGGGGAAAAGTTGACTAGAGAACTTGTGAAAAAGATAAAAGATGCAGGTGCAGACCCATGTGGAGAGCATGGAGAATATCATACATTTGTGGTGGATGGTCCAATATTTAAAAAACCTGTAGAATATGAAGTAAAAGGAACTTTAATAAAAAATGGCTATGGATATTTAGAAATAAAATAATTACATAAATAAAATACCTATTATATAATCCTAGTTTTTGCAAAGGTCTACTATTTGCAAGATTGTATAATAGGTATTTTTTATTTATATATTTTACGTACTATTACTTCTACTATCTAAGCAACCTTATTTAGATTAGAGTCTAATGTAGAAAAATTCTTTTTTAGAAAAACTATTGACAAAATAAGACATATAAATTCGGAAACAATAGTAGTCATCCATATTCCTTGACCACCAAATATTAGTATCATTGAAATTAGACTTAAGACAACTATTACGAGTCCTCTGCCAAGAGATATAACAGTAGAAATTGATGGTTTTTCTACTGAAACAAAGAATCCAGAAATTATTACATTAATTCCCACCAGTAAGAAAGATATAGAGAATATTTTAAATACACGAATTCCTTCATTGAATAGTATTGTTTCTTCTGGATGTATAAATAACGAAACTATTGGTCCTGAAAAAGCCATACAAATTGCAAATACAGCAATTGATGCTATTATTGTGGCTTTTATACCCATCTTTAATAATTTTTTTACATTATCTATGTTTCCTGCACCATAATAATAACTAGTAAGTGGTTGCATACCTTGAGTTATACCCATCATAGTCATAAGTACTAGTGTATTTATATAATTTATGACACTATAATAAATAAGAGCATTTTCTCCAATATATTTAGTAAGACTCAAATTAAAAAGTAAGACAACTATACCACAACTTAACTCAGTCGTTGAATCAGGAAAACCTATAAATACAATTTTTCTAAGTGTCTTGAAATCAACTCTAAATTTTGAAAAATTTAAAGTAGAGTTTTTTCTTAAAAAGTGTATTAAGAAGAAAATGGTAGAAAAGACTTGAGACAAACCAGTTGCAATACCAGCACCTTTTACACCCCATCCAAATTTAATTACAAATAAGTAATCAAGTAGGATGTTTGTAAGAGCAGATATTATTACACCAACAGTAGCTAATATTGGGAAGCCATCAGTTTTTATTATAACTTCTAAAGAGTAAGATACTATAAAGAAGCCATTAAAAAATATTATTATTCTTAAATAATCTTTAACCATGCCAATTGTAGATTCTGTAGCTCCTAAAAATAGTGCTAATTTATCTAAATTAAAAAAAGTTATAGCTAATATAATTATTGATAATATAATTATTGACACTAAGTTAAATGAAAAGACTTCATTTGCAGACTTAATATCTTTCTTGCCTAGATAAATTGCAATTATAGTGGATGCACCAGTTGAAAATAACAGAGAAACTGCAAATATAAAATTAATAAAAGGCATTGATATATTGACAGCAGCTAAAGCTAATTCTCCAACTCCTTTACTTACAAATATTCCATCAACCATTGTGTATAGTGAGAAAACCCACATTGCAACTACAGATGGTGCTAGGTATTTAAAAAACCTTTTACCTAGACTCATGTTTTCATTTATAGATATTTTTGTATCCATTTATTATCACTCCTTGTAAATCTATTATAAAATTACGAAACTATTAATTAATAATTTTATTTATAATATAAATGATAAACTATGGTATAATACCAATGTCAACAGCAAATAGTAAATAATTATAAATTTTATTAAATAATAGTGATTTCAAACATTTTATAAGTATATCCTATTATATATATTACTGACATTTAACTGACAAATAGGAAAAAAAGTACTTTAACTGACATAAAACTGACCATTATTTGAATAGTATTTTGCTTATATTTTCAGATGCTTCTTTGTCCATTTCATCTAATAAGTGAGAATATCTATTCATAGTTATTTTTATATCTGCATGTCCTAATCTTTCAGAAATAGCTTTTATGTTAGTACCTGAAAGTAACATCAAAGTTGCATTTGTATGTCTTAATTCATGTACTTTTATATCTCTAAGATTATTATCTCTTAATAGTTTTTTAAAAGGAGCAACAAAAGTTGGTTGAACCCACGGGTTGAATCTTTTATTTAAGCATATCAAATCGAATTCATTTTTCAATATACCCTGTAATTTTAACTTATTTTGTTTTAATTTTTCCTCTTTAAGTAAACTTATAAGTTCATCAGGAGCAAATAATTTTCTTTTGGATTTAGGGGTTTTAGGGTCTTTGAAGATTATTTTATTGTCTACATAAACTAATGTTTGATTTACATGTATGATTTTTTTATCAAGGTCTACATCTGACCATCTAAGTGATACAGCTTCACCAAAACGTAATCCAAGAGTTAGCATCAAAAAAATTGGTATACCTATAGGAGTATTTTTTGATTTTTCTAATAATAATTGAGCTTCCTGTTTTGTATAAAAATTAGAAGTTGAATTATTTTTTTGCTTGGGGTTGTAACAAAATCACAAATATTTTCTGATATTTCTTTTAATCTATAAGATTCTTTCAATACTGATTTTATAAAACCGACTTGGTTTTTTGCTGAATTTAACATGTGCTCATTGTATATGCTATTTATATAAGACTGTAAAATAGAAGGAGTTATATCTATTAATTTCATATCTTTAAAGAAAACTTCAATTTGATTTTTAATCATGTTTTTTCTATTTCTAACAGTATTAGGAGAAAAACTACATTCTCTATCTCTTATATATCTGTAACATCTTTCTACAAGTGTTACATCACTTGGAGCAACAAACTTATTATTGTTTATAGTAGACTTTATTTCAATTAAATGTTTTTCAGCATCCTTTTTCCTTTCGTAGCTCCCATAACTTTTTTGTTTCTTTTTGCCAGTTTCTTCTTCCACATATTCCACATATACATGAAATTCCCCCCCTCTTTTTCTTATAAAAGCTGATTTGATATTCATATGTACACTCCCTTTATAAGTTAGTTTTATAAAAGAACAGTTGGACTGCTCTAATTATGTCATTATCTTTTTAATTCTTTACAGTTACATTATAACACGTATTTGTATACACTTAAATTAACAGGAAGATAAATATCGTTAAAGGAGGAAAAGAAAATTTAATGTAGAATTATTAAGATGTATGGTATTTCATATATAAAAGGGGGAGATATTGTGAAATTAAAGAAATTATTATCACTAGGGTTAGCCATGTCAATGTTTGTTGCTGGTTTTCCTATATCAGCTAATGCACTTGATAAAATTGATAAAATTCAAGGAGCAGATAAATACGAAACTGCTGGTATCATAGCTGACAAACAAAGTTATACTACTGCAATACTTATAAATGCAGATAGTACAATGGCTGATGGGCTAAGTGCAAGTGGACTTGCAGGAGCAACAAATGCACCAATTCTTTTAACTAAGAAAAATAATATACCTAATGCGACTCTTAAAAGAGTAGAAAAAGCTAAAAAGGTATACATAATAGGTGGAGAAAGTTCTATTGATAAAGCAACAGAAACTTTTCTAAAAGATAAAGGAATAGAGACTAAAAGGCTTCAAGGTAGTGATAGGATTAAGACAAGTTATAATGTAGCAAAAGAAATAAATTCTATTAATGAAGTAAATAAGGTAATATTAACTAATGCTTTCAAAGGTGAACCAGATGCAATGAGTATTGCTTCTGTAGCTGTTAGAGATAAAGCCCCTATAGTATTAACTGATGGGAATAGTGTATCATTTAATACTACTGGAATAGAAAGTTATGTAATAGGTGGTATTTCATCAATTAGTGATAACTTAGTAAATGATACTAATTCAACTCGATTGGGCGGTAAAGATAGATATGATACTAATAAGAAGATAGTAAATAAGTTCTATAGTGGAGCAAAAGAATTTTACATAGCAAGTGGAACAGATTTAGTGTATGCACTTGTTGGTTCTACAATGGCTAAAAATAATCCTATTGTGCTAGTGGATATTGGAAGTAATAAAGAAAATTTAAAAGATGCAACTAGGATAACATCAATAGGAATCGTAGATTCAAATGCACTTCAAGAATGTTTAAATATAACAAATGCTTTATTAAGAGATATTTTAGGGGTTTGGTATGATAAAGATTCTTATGAGGATTTTAATTTTGGTATAACTAATAATACAATTGATGGAAATAGTTACGATATAATATCAATAGATGAAAAAAATAAGAGTGTTAAAATTAATGTTCATTATCCAGATGGAGACTTACAACACCTTATAAAATTAGAAAATAAAAATAAACTTTGGTTTTATACTTACAACGATATAAATGGTGGATTTTCGGGTGGTATGCCTTTTGAAAAATTATATAGTTTTAACAATTCAGATACAATTTATAAAAATAGTAAGTATGGATTTAGTTTACGAATACCTAAAAGTTGGGAAGGAAAATATAAAATTAATGAGTATAAAGATGGAGATATAAGTTTTAATTATTATAAAAATGGAAAATGTTACGATGATGCTTTGTGTATAGAAACATTTGATAAAAATGATTATGATGAAGAGAGCTTTAGACTAAATGGATATACTTATATTGGAACATCTAAAGATAAAGTGTTCTGTTGTGATTTAGGGGGTGACCCATCTGTAGATGCTTTAAATGATGAAGCTATGTTAAATGAAATCGGAAAAATGAGAGAAGTTGCTGCTGATTATGTTATAAATACTTTTGAAATAATTAAGTAACTTAATCTATATAATATTATTATATTTTCAAATTTTATATTAACTATGTGGTATGTAAAGTATCATAATTACTATTGGTTTACTTATTCTGGAGAAGATGATGGAACTGATTTTGTTTATCTTGTAAATAAATATAGAAATAGACTAGCTAAATACTAGTCTATTTCTATATTTATTTAATTTAATGATTTACCTTTCATAATTTTTAATTTTATTTAATAACTTATGTATATCTTCATCTAAATTACATATATGCATTTTTTTATGACAATTAGGACAAAGTGCAACAGTATTATATAAACTATCTTCGCCACCATCAGAAAGCCACTTAATATGGTGACATTCTAAGTATGGGTTACCATGAGAATCATTAAAGGGAGCATTAGAACCACATAGATCACAAATTCCATTTGCTCTATTTTTTGCATATTGAGAAACTAACTCATCTCTTACATATGTTTTTGATATAACAGTTCTTGTAGATGGTTTTGTTTTATTTTTTATCTTGTCTTTTAGTTCTAATTGAGTCATTTTTCTAGCTTTTTTAGATTTAAGAGTTTTATTATACTCTAATAGATTTTTCTCTATAGGTATATTATTTATTAATTTCAAAGGAAATAACCATACTTTTCTATTTATTCCATCAACATCTTCTTGCTCACCTATAAAAGGTGTACCTGACAGTTTAACAAGTCCTTTATAAATATGTTTAGTTGAGACAAAAGTTTCAAATAAATGAACTTTTATTCCATTAGTTTCGCTCTCATAAAGTGTTATATTTTGATTACCTTTTAATACCTGATCACCCTTCTTTCCCATACCAGTGTATATTAATGTATCATCATACCAGATATCATCATATATACTTTTTGTATGATCAGAGAATATAACTAGAGTCTTTGTAGTATTTGATTTTCTCATACCACCTTGAGGAGAACATTTAAATATTTCTTTTATTTCATCATTAGAATATGTTTTTCCAATTTGTAAGTTACTTATAGAATTATAATTATTCATTATATCTAATCACCTCTATTTTTATATTAATTTAATTGTTGTTTTAGTGATAAATCAATACTATTTAGAAAATATTTTATCTTGTATTACAATTCTTGCTTTAGGTTTTTATTGTTAATATCTTTAAATAATATAATAATTTAAGTATATAAGACTTTATAAATGCTTTCTATATATTTACATGAAAAACTAAATTTATTTTTGCTAAGCTACAAATGGGTAGAAATATTTAAAAATAATATATTTATGATATAATAAAAATATAAATAGTTTTGCAGTGAGCGGTATTTTTGATAAAGTATGGTTTAAACATTGAAATATAAGGTATTGAGAGTGTATGATAAGTGTTATCAATTGCACTACTCATGGTTCACTGCAAATTTGAGAGAGTTGTATATATGTAAGTATTGAAAATACTTAGTTTATTTTGGGGTTTTATATTAACTATGTGGTATGTAAAGTGAGAAAAGAACTAAATAATCCTCTTTTAAGTGCATGTTTTATATTAACTATGTGGTATGTAAATTTTATAAACAAAGAATAGATTTTATTTAATGTTTCAGTTTTATATTAACTATGTGGTATGTAAATTATAGCTAAATCTATTGTAGATTTAATTATTTCTGCGTTTTATATTAACTATGTGGTATGTAAATGACTTTATATAAACGCTTGTGTTTGTGTCTATGTTAGTTTTATATTAACTATGTGGTATGTAAATATATCTTTGCATGTGTTAGTTAATGTATTGCCCTCTGTTTTATATTAACTAAAATGTATAGAATAAAACATGTATTCATATTTAAACTATGTATCTATATAAAAAAGTGAACCCTGTCAACAAACCACTTTTTTATATAGATAAATTATTATTTTGTTTTAAGATGTAACATACTAATGATAAATGCTTATAACAACATGTTTATCATTAGTATCTTTAATACATAAAGGTTAATTTTTTACATAAGCTTATTTTTTAGAAAAATGAGCGGTATCAATAAATATCTTGTCTAAATTTTCTCTAGTAACTAATTGACCAGTTATAAGATTAGCTTCAACAGTAACACTACTTTGATTGTCAAACTCTGAACTTGAGTTTAAAGGTTCATTCTTATCCATATAAGCAGCTTTATTATTCGCATATACTATAACAATTTTTACCATGTGCTTTTGATAAATACAGAGCTTTATCAGCTTTAGAAAATAAATCTTTATACAATTTAGTTGAATCACTAGCAAAAGCAACACCAATGCTTAATGTTATTTTGTGTTTATCTTTTATTCTTATTTTACTTGCATCATTTAAAATATCATTAGTGGTTTTTATTATTAAATCTTTTGTTAGTGATTTTATAAATATCATAAATTCATCTCCACCAATGCGAGCAACTATATCTTTATCCTGTGTGTTATGTAACAGTACTTTTGATACAGCAACTAAAACATCATTTCCCTCTAAATGTCCAAAAGTATCATTTACAGTTTTAAAATCATCAATATCAATAACTAATAGAGCATCATTATTTTTGGGTTTAGAACTGCATAGGTACTCTTGGATAAAATTTTGTGAGACCCTTTGATTATATAATTGCGTTAGTGGGTCGCGTTGAGCTTGATTAATTAAGCTTTCTAATTTAGATTTATCTTCAGTTATATCTTTTAAAACACCTATTGTTTTGATAGGATTGTGGTCACTATCATAGATAACAGAACATTGAACACGAATCCATCTCCATTCATCCTTAGTTAATGAATTTAGCTGTCGTATCTCAATTGTTTCTCGAAGATTTCCACGAAGTATTTCTAATAATTTTCCAATATCATCAAGGTGAATGATTTTTCCAGATTCTAGCATTTTAGAATAATTTTTTGTTTCAAAATTTTCTAATTCAATTTTTTTATCAATTTCTACACGTTGATACTTTATAAAGTTGTCATTTTCAATATCATATTCAAACATTATGTCTGTAATATTTTGTAAAGCAATACGATATCGTTCCCTCTCTAATTTTAGTTCAGATTCTATGTTTTTTAGTTGAGTGATGTCAGTAATAATACTATTAATTTTTACTATGCCATCACTATTTAATGATTTCATGCCAGAATCTAATACCCACATTAATGTTCCATCTTTTTTTCGTATTCTATATTCAGATGAATATGTAGGTCCCTTTGCAAAGCATCGTTCACAGTCTTCCAGTGCTTTAGGTAAATCTGGTGGATATACAGCACCTACTGCTGAACCACCACTCATTTCCATGAACTCATCATATGTATATCCTAATATTTTGGGCAATCCTTCATTAACATAGAAAAACGAGTATGTATCATCATCATTGCTACCTTTTAATCCACCATTAATATTATTCGTAATCATCTCGATAACTTCTGTTTTTTCCTTTAGTAATCTTTGTAGATAATCATAACTTTGTGTTCCAATTTTAGTAGGAAAGTATTCATCAAGTTGCATTTCACCATAAGGGTTTGATATATGCATGTGTTTTACTAATAATTTTTCTCTATCTTCAATTATCTCAAATGTACAACGCTGATTTGCCTCTAAAATCATTTGCTCATTTTCTTTAGTACGAACAGTATATTTTCCTAATACCATACATCTATTTTCATATTCACTTACAATTTCAAATATGTCATTACTTATATCACAGGAAGGAATTTCATCTTGACCTGCATAAAAATAATTTTTAATTTCATTAAAGGAAGTGAGAAATTCCTGTTCTCCTGGGCCAATCCATGTGACATCTTGTGAAAGGTACTTTAATACTTCATCAATATCTCTATTTATATAAAAACTTGTTATAATATGTTTTGCTAATTTGGGTGCTTTTTTTATGAGTATGCTCATGATATTCCTCCTCTCTTTTTGTTATTATATCTTAATTATATTATACATTAATATATTTAAATTAAAAACTTTGTTGAACTATGATATTTTTATTAAATAGGTTAATTTTAACGAAAAAGAACTGAAACAATACATGCTTCAGCTTTTAATGCTGATATCTTATATAAATACATATTTATAATGTAAAATACTTATATTAAATAATATACTTTTAAATTTTTTTTACGGTTTCTAGTTGCGAATAAACATAGTTTTTGCCAACTTCGCTAGAAAATATGACAATAAATTAATCTCCTGCTAATTATAATATAAGCAGAATTTATCAATAACTTGTATTATCTTTTTTAAACTCTAAAATCTAGTTTAAAGTTTTATGATAAGGATTATTTTTTACTAAATATAATTGGATATTGTGAGAATACATAAAAAATTTAGCAATATTATACTTATATATTATAATATATAAATAAATATATTTTAATGGTTAATTGTAGAAAGTTTATTTTTGTATCATTGTTTTAGAAGGTTTTTTAGTATATTCTAAAACTATAGTTATAGAGAATAATGATGTTGATTTTAAAATAAAAATAGTATTATGGAGGATTTTATTATATAAATGAAAGATTACTATAAAATAGGAGAGATATCTAAAATATATGGAATAGGTAGAGATTCATTAATGTATTATGAAGAAATTGGTATTTTAAAGCCAGTTAGAGATAAAAATGGATATAGAATGTATAATATATCAGACATATGGAAACTCAATTTAATAAAAGAATTTAGAAGCTTGAATTTTCCAATGAAAAAAATAAAAGAATACCTAGATGACAGAAGTATAGAGTCTACTAAAAATATTTTGAATGAGGAACTTGATTTAATTGATAAAAAAATATATGAACTTATAAGCCATAAGGAAAATATTATAAAAAGATTAAGTTCAATTGAAAGTGTAACTCAAAATACAAAAATAGATGAGATAGAGGTTGTATATATAGAAAAAAGAAAAGCTTTAGAATTAAATGCTGATATAAAAAGGGATGAAGACTTTGATTTTTTAATTCAAAAACTTCAAAAAGAATATGAAGATAGATTTAATATACTTGGAAACAACAATATTGGTTCTGCCTTTTCTACTGAAGCAATTAATAAAGGTATATTTAATGAGTTTAAATCTGTGTTTTGCTTTTTAGAAAACAATGAGAAAGTATATAATATAGTTTTTGATGAAGGATATTATGTAACTTTAAATTACACTGGAAGTAATTCTAATAATAAGATATATATGGAAAAGGTATTTAAATTTATAGAAGAAAATAATTATAAAATAATTGCTGACCCTATAGAAATATACAAGATAGATATACATGAGACTGGAATTGTAGAGGAGTTTGTAACTGAAATTCAAGTTCCTGTAACTAAATAGATAAATTTCAACGAATTAGATGATAAATAGTATAAAAAATTATGAATTTGCCACCGATTTGACATCATATTATAAAATCGGTGGCAAATTATATTCTAATACCTTCTAAAATATTTTCTGTTTAAATTTCTATTTTATGTGTTATATGAGAGTAAGTATTCATTGTTGTAGCTATTTTACTGTGACCTAATCGTTATTAAATATGTTTTATATTTGTACCATTTTTTAAAAGTATTGAAATAAATATTCAAATCTTTATTTACTATTGCCATATCAATATCACTATGAGTTACAAAAGAAGCATATAAAAAGATTAAAGAACTAATAGAAATGATTTAAACTAATCTTAGAACCTTTTGATTAAAAATTAGCTTTATTGTTTATTATATGGTATAATGTAGAGTAGAGATAAGGAAGTGATTAGTATAGGAATATTAAAAAGTGCTGAATTAGTTAGAAAAATAGCACAAAGAATTGCTAGAGAAAAAGGAATAAGAGAGCAAGAAGCATGAAATGATGCTGTTACAGAGTATAAACAAAAACATAGATACTTAGTTTAGAGAATCATCTTGATAGATGGTCTTTTTTTATATAATAAGTTTGTGTAATAAATTAAAGATACATGGACAAAATATTATACAATTGTAATAAGATAAAGTAATGTTTTTAAGGAGAAAAAGATATGCTCAATCATTTTAATGAATTTATTGGTAACTATGTAAATCTAATTTCTTTAATTGCATCATTTGCAGCAATAGCAGCCTTAATTATATCAATTATAGCTTTTATGGAATCTAATAAAAAAGCTAAATTGATATTAAAATATAGAAGAAATAATGAGAATAATATGGCTGGTGATTATTATGAAAATGGTAATGGGTATATCAGACTTGATTTAAATATCATAGATGATAAATCTGATATTTATACTAAAATTCATAGTAATAACTTAGTTGATTTTGTAATAGAAAATGAAAGTGCGATTGTTGCCAAAAGCCCTGTATTAAGTTTAAAATTTATTAATATGGAAGTAGATATTGGAGAAAATAATAACTTTGAACAAATAAATAGTGAGCTTAGATGGCACCCAAAAGATAATATGACAATTCATAAAGGAATAAATTTTAGAATAGAGCAATTTAATTTTAAAAATTGTGTTGTACTTAAAAAAGAAGCTTATATAGAGGTAGTATTATCAGCTGATAACATGGAAACAAAAGAATTTAGAATACCAATAAAAGTATATTAAAGGGCACTAGAAAGTGCTCTTTTTTTATTCCTAAAACAAGCAAAATGAGATGCTGATATGGCAAAGTATGAATATTGGATAACAGAAGAAGTATTAACAATAAAAAAAGACCCTAAAAAGAGTCTTTCCCGAAAAATCTATATATTATAATATAGTTATATTTTCTGCTTGAGGACCTCTAGCACCTTT